>NZ_JARETC010000003.1:0-486791 GCF_029077345.1 Arthrobacter sp. NQ4
GACACAACCAAAACCACCGGAAATAACGGTCATAATGGCTGCACAAAATTTGAAACCAGCTAAAAACACCAAACCACACCACAGGGGCGGCACGATTCGGCAAATTCAACCAATTACATACATAATCAGTATCAACAAACTTGGCACACTATTGAGTTCTCAAACAACAGACACATTCGAATATGTCCGGAACAATTCAAAAGAGAATTTCTTTTCCGTAGTTCTTCGCTGCGATGTTTTTATCTTATTTCATTCATATTCGCTTTTGCAAATCCGGTTGTTTTCCCGGAATTCACTCTGCGGAATGAATCCGCCCAGCAAAATGGGAAGCATTCTTCGTTCCATGCACCGCATGGCCGAGAATTGCTTCTCAATATCAGTTGGGGGTTTGTCACCACTCAGCGGCGGCGACTCAGAAAACAATACACGCCCCTCCGCGGCCGCGCAAATCGGCCGCCGAGGGGCGTGCAGGTGGTAGGTTGCGCTCCCGCGATTACGGGACCAGTACTTCCACTGTCGCCAGGTTCTTCTTGCCCCGGCGCAGGAGCAGGTACTGGCCATGCAGGAGCTCCGACTCGGAGATCACAGCTTCAGGATCCGAAACTTTCTCGTTGTTCACGTAGGCTCCGCCTTCACCCACGGTCCGGCGTGCGGCGGACTTGCTTTCGGAAAGACCGGACGCCACCAGCAGGTCCACAATCCCCATCTCATCCACCTGCACTGTGGTGGAAGGAAGTTCGGACGTTGCAGCCTGCAGGGTTGCCTTGTCCAATGCGGCCAAATCGCCGTTGCCGAAGAGCGCCGCCGAAGCTGCGATGACCTTTTCGGTGGCGTCAACGCCGTGCACCAACGAGGTCACTTCGAAGGCAAGCTTCCGCTGGCCCTCACGGGCAAACGGACGCTCCGCCACCGAAACGGCAATCTCTTCAATCTCCGCGCGGGTCAGGAAGGTGAACACCTTGAGCCGGTCCACCACGTCCGCGTCCGCAGTGTTGAGCCAGAACTGGTAGAACGCATACGGGCTGCACATGCCGGCATCGAGCCAGATGGCGTTGCCCTCGCTCTTGCCGAACTTGGTTCCGTCAGAGTTGGTGATGAGCGGGGTCCCCAGGGCGTGGACGCTCTTGCCCTCCACCTTCCGGATCAATTCCGTACCGCTGGTGAGGTTGCCCCACTGGTCCGAGCCGCCGGTCTGCAGGACGCAGCCGTAGTCGCGGTAAAGCTGCAGGTAGTCCATGCCCTGCAGGATCTGGTAGCTGAACTCGGTGTAGCTGATGCCTTCATCCGAGTTCAGCCGGGATGCCACGGCGTCCTTGCGCAGCATGGTGCCCACGCGGAAGTGCTTGCCCACTTCACGCAGGAAGTCGATGGCGCTCAGCGGCGCCGTCCAGTCCAGGTTGTTCACCATCCTGGCAGCGTTGTCCCCCTCGAAGCTGAGGAAGCGCTGCACCTGGGCCTGGAGGTAGCCAACCCACTCCGCCACCGTGTCCTTGGTGTTCAAGGTGCGTTCCGCCGTCGGACGCGGGTCCCCGATCATGCCGGTGGACCCGCCCACCAGGCCGAGAGGCTTGTGCCCTGCCAGCTGAAGCCGCCGCATAACCAGGAGCTGGACCAGGTTGCCCAGGTGCAGGCTCGGCGCGGTGGGGTCGAAGCCGCAATAGTACGTGACCGGCCCGTTGGCGAGCAGCTTTTCGAGCTCCGCTTCATCGGTGGAAACATGGACCAGCCCACGCCACTTCAGTTCCTGCCAAATATTGGCGAAAGTGGGGTCGTTGCGCTGCGGTTCAAGGATGTTCAGTTCTGGCACGCTTCCTAAGTTAGCAGTAACGCCGGTTGCCCCGTCAGCCGGCAATACCGGCGGGGACCGGTTGCGCCGCGATCAGCCGCAGCCTCTGCGTGGCGCGGGTCATGGCGACGTACAGGTCCCCCACTTTGCCGTGTTCGTGGTTGAGCATCACGGAGGGTTCCAGGACCACCACGCCGTCGAACTCCAGGCCCTTTGCCTCACGCGGGCTGATGACCACGATGTCCTGCTCGTAGCTGCCGGCCCCGGTGCCGATCCTGCGGCCGTATACGGCACGGAGGGCCGCCGTTGCCTGGGGCAGGAGGTCACCGTCGGCAATCACGGCGAGCAGGCCGCCGTCGAGCGCCGCAAGCTCCTCCGGAAGGACCTCCACCAGCCGGTCCACGATGCCGCCGGCGGGCACCTCGTCGATGATGGGGGCCCAGCGGCCCTCGCGGACGGCCTTGGGTGCGGAGACCACCAGGCCCGCGGCGTTGGCCATCCTAACGGCGGCCTCGGCGATCTGGGACGGGGTGCGGTAGTTGACGGTCAGCTCCTCCAGCTGCCAGCGGTCGCCGAACATCGGGGCCAGCGCCCCCTGCCAGGAATTGGCCCCGGCAACGGAGCTGGTCTGGGCAATGTCGCCCACGATAGTGAAGGACTTCAACGGGCAGCGGCGCACCAGCAGACGCCATTGCATGGGCGAAAGCTCCTGGGCCTCATCCACGACGATGTGCCCGAACGCCCACGTGCGGTCGCTCGTTGCGCGTTCGGCTGCCGTCTGCCGGGCTTCCTGCTCCCGGTTCTGCTCCGCGAGCTCCTCTGCGGACATCAACGGATCGACGCCGGCGGCCTCCATGTTGACCAGGGTCTGCTTTGCGTTGGCGAGGTCCCGGGCACGGTCGTGCTCCTGCTGGGCCAGCCCGCGGCCTGCGGCCGGGTCCAGCTCCCCAAGCAGCTCGGCGGCCTCATCCAGCAGCGGGACGTCGGACTCGGTCCACGGCGCATCGGCCGGACGCTGCAGCAGCGCCCGCTCGGCAGGGGTCAGGTGCGGAGTGCAGAACTCCAGCACCTCCGGCTTGCTGAAGAGGTCGGAGATGAGCTTCTCCGGCGTCATGGGCATCCAGCACAGGTTCAGGGCGATCCGCACGTCCCGGGCGGTCCGGACGTCCTCGGCCAGATAGGAGCGGTCCGCGTTGTTGCCGATGTTTCCGGCCTCGACGAGCTCGGTCATCTGCTCGGTCAGTTCGCGCAGCAGGATCTTCACGAACGTCACCCGGGCCTCGTTGTACGGCTTGCCGGTGGCGCGGGCACGTTCCCGCGCGCGGCGCACCTGCCGGGGCGTAAGGGTCAGCTTGCGGCCGTCCACTTCGAGGATCCGGTTCTGGGCGGGGACGCGCATGCGGTTGGAGACGGCGTTGGCCACGATGGCGGCCATGTCCAGCCGCCCCTTAATGGCGGCGACGTCGGCGTCTGTTTCCGGAACGGCGTGGATGCCGGGCATCAGGCGGCCAAGGCTGGCCATGACCACGCCGGTCTCACCCAGGGAGGGCAGCACCCGTTCGATGTACTTCATGAACGACGACGACGGCCCCACCAGCAGCACGCCGGCACTCTTGAGCCGGTCACGGTGGGTATAGAGCAGGTAGGCGGCGCGGTGCAGGGCCACAGCGGTCTTGCCCGTGCCGGGGCCGCCCTGGACCACGACGGCGCCGGAGATGGAGGAGCGGATGATCCGGTCCTGCTCCGACTGGATGGTGCTGACGATGTCCGACATGCGGCCGGTCCGCTTGGAGTTCAGGGCAGCCAGCAGGGCACCTTCGCCCTGGAGCGATTCGTCGTCCGTGAGCATCCCGGCGTCCAGGACATCGTCCTCGATGGCCTTGACCTCGCGTCCCTGCAGGATCAGGTGCCGGCGGCGGCGGACGCCCTGCCGGTCAAAGGCCGTGGCCTGGTAGAAGTGCCCGGCCTCGGGGGCACGCCAGTCCACCATGAGACGCTGCAGGTCCTCGGTGGTGAGGCCAATGCGGCCGATGTACTGTGCTTCGCCGGAGTCCAGGTCCAGGCGGCCAAAAACCAGCCGGTCATCCACGGCGTCCAGCTGCGCCAGGCGGTCCTCATACAGTGCTGCGAACGCGTCCCGCTCCGAAACGTTCTGCATGGTGCCCACGGCTCCGGCACGACGGACCTGCGCCAACTGGCGGCGCTTCTCCTCCCGGAGTTCCTCCAGCCGGGCATACAGGCCGGCTACATACTCCCGTTCGTGGGCCAATTCGGCGTCAAGCATTAACGTTCCCCTATCGCAAAAGACAGACCGTCCATTCTACAACCATTTCCGTTAACGCCGGTGAAACGTTGCATCCGACCGGGGTTCCGCTGCCTGCTTCCGGGTCCGCGGCTTCGCTGCCTTGTATCTGGACACGGTAGGGTCGCCGGTCAGCCAGTACCGCCAGGCGTATTCGTCCGTGCCTCCGGCGCCGGCCACCCCCACCCGGGGACCGGAACTGACCGCGCCGGCGGGAACGGACGGAAGTTCCAGCCGGAACGGCGGAGCCAGCGCGTCGCGGCCGCTGTCCGCCGTCGTCAATCCCAGCGCTTTGGCAAGGCGGGCCGGCCCGCTGGCAAGGTCCGCAGGAGTTTTGGACGTCGGACGGCGCAGCCGGGCCAGCTCCAGCCCGTCCACCACTTCCCCTGCCCGGAGCAGCAGGGCGGACGCGACGCCGGCCGGACCGCACACGATGTTGGTGCAGTGGTGCATTCCATAGGTGAAGTAGACGTAGAGGTGGCCGGCGGGGCCGAACATGGGGGCGTTGCGGGGCGTGGGGCCCCGGTAGGTGTGGGAGCCGGGGTCCGGGTGCAGGGAGTCCTCGGGGCCCATATAGGCCTCCACTTCGGTGAGCCGGACGGACACGGCACCGTCGCGGGACTCATGGGTGAGCACGGCACCGAGCAGCTTTGGTGCGAGTTCCCGGGCGTCCGCGGACAGGAATTCCCGCAGGAGTGCCATTGCCCCAGCGCTATGGTTCATTAGTTGACCTTACCCAGATCCCGCAGGTTTCATCCGCCACCGGAAAGGGGTCCGGGGTGGATCTGCACGCCCACGGCCATGTCCGATTTCCGCTAGAAGCCGTGGCCGGCGGCTGGCAGGATGGAGGAATGGACTTCTGGCAGCGCTACCGGGCAATCGATGCCCGCGATACCCGGTTCGACGGCCAGTTCTTTACGGCCGTCCGCACCACGGGGATCTACTGCCGGCCGTCGTGCCCTGCCAGGACCCCCAAGGCCTCCAACGTCACGTTCTACGAGACGTCCGCCGCCGCACACGAGGCAGGCTACCGCGCCTGCAAGCGCTGCCTGCCGGAGGCGGTGCCCGGAACCCCGGCCTGGAACGTGCGGCAGGACATCGCGGGGCGGGCGATGCGCCTGATCAACGACGGCGTGATCAACCGCGACGGCGTGGCGGGCCTGGCCGCACGGCTGGGGTATTCGCCGCGCCAGTTGAACCGGATCCTCGGCCAGGAACTTGGCGCCGGCCCCCTGTCATTGGCCCGCGCCGCACGGGCCCAGACGGCCCGCACCCTGCTGGTTTCAACATCGATGAAACTCGCCGACGTCGCCTTTGCGGCAGGCTTCAGCAGCGTCAGGCAGTTCAACGAGACCATCGCTGAGGTGTTCGATATGACGCCCACGGCGCTCAGGAGGACCGTCCGCCATCCGGTAGACGGCGGCGGCGCCACAGCCCTGACCCTGGGCCTGCCCTACCGTCCGCCTTTCGATCCGGGCATCTTCTCCTTCCTGGCGGTCCGCGCCATCCCCGGGGTCGAGGACGGCACGCCCACTTCCTATGCCCGGACGCTGCGGCTCCCCCACGGCGACGCGCGCTTCAGGGTGGAGTACGACGACGGGGCCCGGGAACGGCCGTTGACCCTCACCATCGGCGCGGTGGACCTTCGCGACCTTCCGGCGCTGCTCAGCCGCGTCCGCCGGCTGTTCGACCTCGACGCGGACCCGGAGGCGATCGACGGCACGCTCGCCGCCGATCCCAGGCTTGCCGGCTCCGTTGCCTCCGCACCGGGGATGCGCCTGCCGGGCGCGGTGGATCCGCCGGAACTGTTGATCCGGGCCATGGTGGGCCAGCAGATCACGGTGGCGGCCGCCAGGACAGCCTTGACCCAGTTGTCCGCGGCGGGCAGTCCCGCCAGTGCCCCCGGCGACGGCCTGGACCGCCTGTTTCCCATTCCGGCGGAAATCGCAGCTGCAGGACATCTGCTTCGCGGCCCCCGGCGCCGGACCGAGTCGCTGCTGCATGCTGCGGAGGCCATGGCCCGCGGCCGCCTGGACTTCGGCTATGGCGACGACCTCCCAAGCCTCACCGCGGCACTTTTGCCGCTCCCCGGCGTCGGGCCCTGGACGGTGGGGTACGTCGCCATGCGGGTCCTGGGTGCCCCGGATATTTTCCTTGCCAACGACGCCGCCGTGCGGAACGGGATCCGCGCCCTCGATAATGGGACCAGCGCCCTGAGCCCGGACTTCCGGGAGACCAGCCCGTGGCGCTCCTACGCCACCATGCACCTCTGGCGCGCTGCCGCCCGGCCCGCCGCAAGACCCACCATTCCCGCGAAAGGGACGCCATGAAAGCCCAACTGCTGCAGCTGTCCACGCCGGACGGTCCGTTTACGGTCCTCGCCCAGGATGGCGTGGTCCTTGCGTCCGGCTGGACGGCCGGCCTGGCGGACCTGACCGGCCAGGTCCATCCAATGCTGCGGCCCGACGCCGTGGAAGAGGTAACGGACCTTGGCGGGATCTCATCCGCCGTGGAGGCCTTCTATGCCGGTGACCCCGCCCCGGCCATGGCGGTGCCGGTCCGCCAGCAGTCCGGACCGTTCCGTGCCCACGCCTGGGACGTGCTGCGGCAGGTCAAGCCGGGCTCACCCGTCACCTACTCGGAGTACGCCGCCCTGGCCGGCAACCCGCGCGCCGTGCGGGCCGCCGCCAGTGCCTGCGCGTTCAACGCGGCTGCCCTGTTCGTGCCGTGCCACCGCGTCATCCGGACCGACGGCTCGCTGGGCGGCTTCCGCTGGGGCCTGCGCATCAAAGAGAGCCTGCTGGCCCGCGAGGCCGCCTGACCACTCACTCCCCGCGAATGGCTACTTGGGTCCCGGCATCGCCGACGGCCAGGCCAACAGGCCGGGAAGATCGGTGCCGTCCCCGGCGGCCGTGGCCCGCAGGCTGTCCAGCGACGGCTGCCGGCCTGCGAGCCACGCGGCGATGTCCGTCACCATGCCGCTGACGACGACGGTGCTGCCGCCGGTTCCGAGGGCCAGCGGCGGGAGTGCCACGGGCTGCAGGACCAGCCGGGTTTCCGCCGGCACGCGGGCGGCGAGGAAGTCGAAGAGGTGGGAGCAGAATGCCCTGTTCCAGGTCTCGGGTCCCGCGCCGGTGTCCAGGTCCGCGGTGTGGATGACCAGCTCGCGCCAGAGCGCCAAACCGGCGTCGAAAATCACGCCGTCGCGGAAGGCGATGCGCGTTTGCCATTCGTCCTCCCCCAGCGCATCGAAGGCCGCCAGTGCCCGCTGCACCGCGGCCGCAACGTCCTTCCGGTGCTCCTCCAGGCTGTGGCCGGCGGCAAGCTCGATGGCCCGGTTGCGGCCGTCCACGCCGCCGTCGTAGAGCTCTACCGTCCTGCCGGACCGCCCGTATTCCACCTGGCGGGCCAGCGCGCTGCAGATTCCGGCGATGTGGGCCAGGAGGTGGCCGCGGCTCCAGCTGGGAAGGGTGGACGGGGCCCTTTCGCCGCCGGCCGGAATCCGGTCCACCGCAGCGGTCAGTGCGTCCGCGGCTTTGTGCAGTTCAGCGAGGAGGGCGGCAGGGGAAGGTGAGGTCATGCGGCCAGCCTAGCCGAGCAGTCAGTCCAGCGGGCTTCCGTCCGGCCCGACACGGTGGCGGACGTGCCGGCGATCGTTGCTGGCCTGCCAGAACTCGATTTCGGCCGGCTGGAGGGCGTAGAGCTGCCAGTCCGGGTTGTCGCTGCCGTCGGCCCGGGGCCGCTCGTGCCAGTCGACGGCGGAGGCTTCGGCGGAAAGCTCAACCACAGTGCCCGCCACCCGCACCTGGCGGCCCAGGGCCGGCCAGTAGAAGTTCATCGCCGCGCGCGGTGACCCCGACAGCTCGCGGCCCTTGCGGGAGGTGCGGGACGTGGCGAAGTGCCAGCCGTCGTCGTCAATGTTCTTCAGGATGAGCATCCGCGAGGACGGCTGCGGGGCGCCGTCGGTGCTTTCCCCCACCGTGGCGAGGCTGAACGCGTGCGGCTGCTGCTCCCCCGCATCCAGTGCCTCGTCCAGCCACTGCTTGAAGAGCAAGGCCGGGTCCTGCGGTGCGTTGGCGGGGTCGAAGCCGGGCAGGTCGGACGGGAAGTCGGGCAGGGTGCGAAGGAACTTGCGGAAGGTTTCGCTCATGGCCCCAGCCTAGCCACAGACGCCAAGGGCCCCGGGGAACATGCCCCGGGGCCCTTGGCAACAATGTTTCCTACCCGGCGTACTCCCGCACGCCGGCAAGCTCGCCTTCCAGCGCAGCCAGCTGGCGTTCGACGGCGGCCGGCGCCGTTCCGCCCTGGGAGTTCCGGCTGTTAAGCGAACCCTCCGTGGACAGCACGGTCCGGACCTCCGGGGTCAGGTGCTCCGAGATCGCGGCGTACTCTTCGTCCGTCAGGTCCCACAGCTCAACGCCGCGGGACTCCGCCTGCTTCACGGCGGCACCGGACAGCTCGTGGGCCTCGCGGAACGGCACGCCCTGGCGGACCAGCCATTCGGCGATGTCCGTGGCCAGCGCGAAGCCCTGCGGAGCCAGCGATTCCATCCGCTCCGTGTTGAAGGTCAGGGTGGCGATCATGCCGGACACGGCCGGGAGCAGCAGCTCCAGCGTGTCGGCGGCGTCGAACACCGGCTCCTTGTCCTCCTGCAGGTCGCGGTTGTACGCCAGCGGCAGGCCCTTGAGCGTGGCCAGCAGCCCGGTCAGGTTGCCGATCAAACGCCCTGCCTTGCCGCGGGCCAGCTCGGCCACATCCGGGTTCTTCTTCTGCGGCATGATGGAGGACCCCGTGGAGTACGAATCATCCAGCGTGACGAAGGAGAACTCCTTGGTGGCCCAGAAGATGACTTCCTCGGAGATCCGGGACAGATCCACGCCGATCATCGAGCAGACCCACGCGAACTCGGCGAAGACGTCGCGGGAGGCGGTGCCGTCGATCGAGTTGTGCACGGCGGAGAAGAACCCAAGGTCGGCCGCCACCGCTTCCGGGTCCAGCCCCAGCGAGGAGCCGGCCAGGGCGCCCGAACCGTAGGGCGAAACACCCGCCCGCTTGTCCCAGTCCTGGAGCCGCTGCACGTCGCGCAGCAGGGCCCAGGCATGGGCCAGCAGGTGGTGGCTGAGCAGGACCGGCTGCGCGTGCTGCAGGTGCGTCCGTCCCGGCATGGCCACGCCATGGTGGGCCTTGGCCTGCTCCACGAGCGCGTCCACGGTGGCCAGGACACCGCGGGCGATGATCCGGGCGTGGTCACGCAGGAACATACGGCCCAGGGTTGCCACCTGGTCATTGCGGGACCGGCCGGCCCGGAGCTTGCCGCCCAGCTGGGCGCCGGCACGCTCGATCAGGCCACGCTCCAGCGAACCGTGCACGTCCTCATCGGACGCCGCCGGCAGGTAGGCGCCGGATGCCACGTCCTCGTCCAGCTGCGTCAGGGCCGCGAGCATGCCTTCCAGTTCGGCGTCGTCCAGCAGCCCGGCCTTGTGCAGCACGCGGGCATGCGCCTTGGAACCGGCGATGTCGTAGCGCGCCAGCCGCCAGTCGAAGTGCGTGGACTTGCTCAGTGCCGCCAGGGCGTCGGCGGGGCCGCCGGCGAACCGGCCGCCCCACAACGCTCCCGCATTCGTGGCTTCGGTCTTTTGCTCAGCCACAGGGGCTACTTCCCTGCGACCCGGATGTCGCGGCCGGAGGCAACCTTGGCGGACATGCCCCACAGCTCGATGAAGCCCTTGGCCATGGACTGGTCAAAGGTGTCACCGGTGTCGTAGGTGGCCAGCGAGAAGTCGTACAGCGAGGTCTCGGAGCGGCGGCCGTTGACGATGGCCTGGCCGCCGTGCAGGGTCATGCGGATGTCGCCGGAGACGTACTTCTGCGTGTCCTCGATGAAGGCGTCCAGGGAGCGCTTCAGCGGGGAGAACCACTGGCCGTCGTAAACCAGTTCGGCCCAGCGCTGGCCAACGGTGGCCTTGAAGCGGGCCTGCTCGCGCTCGATGGTGATGTCCTCGAGGTGCTTGTGGGCCGTGATCAGCGCCATGGCGCCGGGTGCTTCATAGATCTCACGGGACTTGATGCCCACCAGGCGGTCCTCGACAACGTCGATGCGGCCCACGCCCTGCGCGCCCGCGCGGCGGTTGAGTTCCTTGATGGCCTGCAGCGGGGTGACCTTGACGCCGTCGATCGCTACCGGAACGCCGGCTTCGAAGGAGATGATGACCTCATCCGGTGCCGGCGGGAATTCCGGCGTGGCGGTGTAGTCGTAGATGTCCTTGGTGGGGGCGTTCCAGATGTCCTCGAGGTAGCCGGTTTCGACGGCGCGGCCCCAGACGTTCTGGTCGATCGAGTACGGGTTCTTCTTGGTGGTCTCGATGGGCAGTCCCTTTTCCTCGGCGAAGGCGATGGCCTTGTCGCGGGTCAGGGCGAGGTCACGGACCGGTGCGATGCACTTCAGGTCCGGGCCCAGGGTCTGGATGCCCACTTCGAAGCGGACCTGGTCGTTGCCCTTGCCCGTGCAACCGTGGGCCACGGTCGTGGCGCCGAATTCGCGGGCAGCCTTCACCAGGTGCTTGACGATGACCGGGCGGGAGATGGCGGAGACCAGCGGGTAGTGGCCCTGGTAGAGGGCGTTGGCCTTCAGGGTGGGGACGCAGTACTCGTTGGCGAACTCGTCCGAGGCGTCGGCGACGTAGGCTTCCACGGCGCCGCAGCCGAGGGCGCGCTGGCGGATGGTTTCCAGCGATTCGCCGCCCTGTCCGACGTCGACCGCCACGGCGATGACCTCGGCACCGGTGGCTTCACCGATCCAGCCGATGGCGACGGAGGTGTCCAGGCCGCCGGAGTAGGCCAGCACAATGCGTTCAGTCACTTTAGATGCTCCTTGTTGGGGTTGGTTGATTTGTTGTCTTCAAGCTTATTGCCCGGCTTCCTCGGCCATTTGCAGGAAGCGGGCAGCGAGGTCCGGGCCGCCGAGCGGATCGCGTGACACCAGCAGGACGGTGTCGTCACCGGCGATAGTGCCCAGGATGGACGGCATGACGGAATGGTCGATGGCCAGGGCCAGGAAATTCGCCGCGCCGGGTGGTGTCCTCAGGACCGCGATGTTGGCCGAGGCTTCGGCTGTGACCAGCAGTTCGCTGCAGAGCCGGGCCAGCCGGGCGTCGAGGATTTCCTGGGTGACGCCGCTTTTGGCAGCCCGTTCGCCGCCCTCACCGGGTACCGCATAGACCAGGACGCCTTCCTTGCCGCGGACGCGGACGGCGCCCAGTTCCACCAGGTCGCGGGACAGCGTGGCCTGGGTGACCTGTACGCCGTCGTCCGCAAGCAGCGCCGCCAGTTCAGCCTGGGAACGCACGGACTGCCCGGTGAGGATCGCGGTGATGCGGGCCTGCCGGGCGGTCTTGGTGGCCGGGCTGGTGCCCGGTGAGGAAGGCTGGGCGGACACTAGAAGGTGCTCTCTCCGGTGCCTTCCACCGGCGACAGGCCTTCGACGAACGCAAGGCCGGACCGGTGCATCAGCCAGGCCATCAGCGCCTTCTGGGCGTGCAGGCGGTTTTCCGCCTCGTCCCAGACGATGGACTGCGGGCCGTCAATCACCTCGGCTGAGATTTCGTAGCCCCGGTAGGCGGGCAGGCAGTGGAGTACGACGGCGTCATCCGCAGCGAGTGCCATGGCACCGGAGTCCACGGAGTACTCCCGGAAAAGCTGCATCCGGGCTTCCTTCTCGGCTTCCTGCCCCATGGACACCCAGGTATCGGTGGCCACGACGTCGGCCCCCTGCAGGGCTTCCTTGGCGTCGGAGGTGATGAGTACGGAGCCGCCGGTTTCGGCAGCACGCTCCTTCGCCGCCGCAACGATCTCCGCCGAGGGGAGGTAGCCTTCAGGGCCGGCGATCCGGACGTGCATGCCGGCGGTGACGCCGGCCAGCAGGTACGAGTTGGCCATGTTGTTGGCGGCGTCGCCGAGGTAGCTCATGGTGAGCCCCTTGAGTGCGCCCTTGTGCTCCTTGACGGTCAGCAGGTCCGCCAGGAGCTGGCACGGGTGGTAGTCGTCGCACAGGGCGTTGATGACCGGCACCTTTGAGTTGGCCGCCATGGCCACCAGGCCTGCGTGCGCGCCGGTGCGCCACACGATCGTGGAGACCATCCGTTCCAGGACCTTCGCGGTGTCTTCCACGGATTCCTTGTGGCCGATCTGCGCCTCACCCGGGTTGATGACCAGCGCATTGCCGCCCATGTCCGCGATCCCGGTGGCAAAAGAGACACGGGTCCGGGTTGACGTCTTGTCGAAGATCACGGCCACGGTCTTGCGGCCGTTGCCCTCCGCCGCGAACGGCTGGACGCTGTAGGGGGCAGCCTTCATGCGGGTTGCGAGTTCCAGGACTTCCGCCTGTTCGGCGGGGCTGAGGTCGGTGTCCTTGAGGAAGTGCCGGGTTGCGGTAGTCACTGGGCGTCCTTAGCGGTCTGGAGGATTGCCGGGAAAGCGGCGAGGAAGGTATCGGCCTGGGCCATGGTGAGGATCAGCGGCGGTGCCAGGCGGATGGTGCGCGGGCCGGGACTGTTGATGATGAAGCCCGCGTCCAGGGCGGCCTGCACCGCGGCGGGGGCGACGTCGGCGTCCAGATCGAAGCCGACCAGGAGTCCTTCGCCCCTGACCTCGGTGACGCCAGGGATGGCGGCCAGCCCGGAGCGCAGGTGCTCCCCCACCGCCACCACGTTCGCGAGCACGTTCTGGCTCTCCAACGCATGCAGGGTTGCCAGGGCCGCGGCGGTCGCCACCGGGTTGCCGCCGAAGGTGGTGCCGTGCTGGCCTGGGGACAGCAGCGACGACACCTGCGTGCCAAAGGTGATCAGGGCACCAATGGGGAACCCGCCGCCCAGCCCCTTGGCGAGCGTGACGGCGTCGGGGACGATCCCGGCATCTTCGCTGGCCAGCCACTTGCCGGTCCGGCCAATGCCGGTCTGGACCTCGTCCAGGATGAGCAGGGCGCCGGTCCTGGCAGTCAGCTCCCGGGCTGCCCGGAGGTACTCCGCCGAAAGCGGCCGTACACCCGCTTCACCCTGGATTGGCTCGAGGAAAACCGCCGCCACGGTCTCATCCACCGCGGCCTTGAGCGCCTCAATGTCCCCGAACGGGATGTGCTCCACGCCGCCGGGGAGCGGCTCGAACGGTGCCCGGTAGGCCTCCTTGGCCGTGAGCGCCAGGGCGCCCATGGTCCGGCCGTGGAAGGCGCCCTCGAGGGCAATGATTTTGGTCCGCTTCGTGCCGCCCCCGCCGGTGTTTACGCGGGCAAGCTTGAAGGCGGCCTCATTCGCTTCGGTGCCGGAGTTGCTGAAGAACACCTTGGACCCGGCCGGGGCGTTGGCCAGCGAAAGGAGCTTCTCGGCCAGCGCCACCTGGGTGGGGCTGGTGAAGAAGTTGGACACATGGCCCAGGGTGGCCAGCTGGCTTGCGATCACAGACGTCACGAAGGGGTGGGCGTGGCCCAGGGCGTTGACGGCGATGCCGCCCAGCAGGTCGAGGTACTCCTTGCCGTCGGCGTCCCACACCAGGCAGCCGGCACCGCGGACCAGTACCCGCTGCGGCGCCCCGAACACGTTCATGAGCGAGCTGGAGTAGCGGGCGAGCCACTCGGATCCGGCGTGGCCGGTGGTCTCCACCAACTCATTCACTGATGACTTTTCCACGGTATTCATGAGCTGATCTCCTCGTCCGGGACTACCTGGGTGCCGATGCCCGCCGTCGTAAATGTTTCCAAAAGCATGGAGTGGGCCAGGCGCCCGTCCACGATATGCGCACGTTCCACGCCCTCGTCGATGGCCTTGAGGCAGGCTGCCATCTTGGGGATCATCCCGGATTCGAGCCTGGGCAGCATCTCCCGCAGCTCCGATGCCGTGAGGGAGGAAATCAGGGATGACTTGTCGGGCCAGTTGGCATAGAGGCCTTCGACGTCGGTCAGGATGACCAGTTTGGAGGCGCCGAGAGCGGACGCGACGGCTGCCGCGGCGGTGTCCGCGTTGACGTTCAGGACCTGCCCGGTGGGCTGGAACCGGGCGGTCCCGGCCACGCCGTCGCCGCCGTCGACAATTTCCGGGGCCACGGTGGAGATCACGGGGATGCGCCCGGCGTCGAGGATGTCCACGATGCCTGCGGGGTCGACGCCGACCACCTCGCCCGCGAGCCCGAGGTCCACTTCCTCGCCGTCCACCACGGTCCCGGTGCGGACGGCGCGCAGGAGGCCGCCGTCCTCGCCGGACATGCCCACCGCGTAGGGGCCGTGCGAGTTGATGAGGCCCACCAGTTCGCGTCCCACCTGGCCGGTGAGGACCATGCGGACCACCTCCATGGCCTCGGGGGTGGTGACGCGCAGGCCGCCCTTGAACTCGGATTCGATGCCCAGCCGGCCCAGCATGGAGTTGATCTGGGGACCGCCGCCGTGGACCACCACGGGATGGATGCCCACGTGGTGGAGGAAGACGATGTCCTCGGCGAAGGCACGCCGCAGCTCGTCGTTGACCATGGCGTTGCCGCCGTACTTGATCACCATGGTGGTGCCCGCAAACCGCTGGATCCAGGGCAGCGCCTCGATCAGGGTGGCGGCCTTGTCCTGCGCGGCGGACATGCTGGTGTTTTCGCGTGTCTGGGTGTTCATGGGGTCACTTTCCACAGCGGGCTGTGCCTGGGCGCGGGGCTCCTAGCTGGAGTAGGCGCTGTTTTCGTGGACGTAGTCGTGGGTGAGGTCGTTGGTCCAGATGGTGGCTTCCGCATCGCCTGCCTGCAGGTCGATCTCCACCAGCACTTCGCGGGGCTCCAGGTCCACCAGGCCCCGGTCGTCGCCGATGCTGCCGTTGCGGCAGATCTGGACGCCGTTCATGGCCACGTTGAGCTTGTCGGGCTCGAAGGCTGCATCCGTGGTGCCCACGGCTGACAGGACGCGGCCCCAGTTGGGGTCCTTGCCGAAGATGGCGGCCTTGAACAGGTTGGAGCGGGCCACGGAGCGGCTGACGGTTTCGGCGTCGGCTTCGCTGGCGGCATTGGACGTGCGGATGGCGATCTCATGGCTGGCACCTTCGGCGTCCGCGATCAGTTTCCGCGCCAGCTCGGCACAGACCTGGGTGAGGCCGGCGCCAAAGGCTTCGGCCGAGGGCACCGCCCCTGACGCCCCGGAGGCAAGCAGGACCACGGTGTCATTGGTGGACATGCAGCCGTCCGAATCGGCACGGTCGAAGGTGACGCGCGTGGCGTCACGCAGGACGACGTCGAGCATTTCCGGCTCCACCATGGCATCGGTGGTGAGGACCACCAGCATGGTGGCCAGCCCCGGGGCCAGCATGCCGGCACCCTTGGCGATGCCGCCGATGCTGAATTCCTGGCCGTCGGCGTCGCTGCCGATGAAGAGGGCCGACTTCGGGACGCTGTCGGTGGTCATGATTGCCGTGCCGGCGGCAGGGCCGCCATCAGTGCTGAGCGCCGCGGCAGCAGCCTCGACGCCGGGCAGGATCTTGTCCATGGGCAGCTGCTCGCCGATCAGGCCGGTGGAGCAGACCAGGACGTCGGTGGCGGAGATCCCCAGCACCTCGGCCACTTTCTCCGCGGTGCTGTGGGTGTTCTGGAAACCGGTGGGCCCGGTGCAGGCGTTGGCTCCGCCGGAGTTGAGGATGACGGCGTCCACGCGGCCGTCGGAGACCACCTGGCGGGACCAGTGGACGGGAGCGGCTGCCACCCTGTTGCTCGTGAAGACGGCGGCGGCGGCCTTGGACGGTCCGTCATTGACGACCAGGGCCAGGTCCGGGTTGCCGGAGGCCTTAAGGCCGGCGGTGACGCCGGCTGCCCGGAATCCCATGGGGGCGGTGATGGTCACGGGGCTACTCCCTGCAGGTTGAGGCCGGCGGTTTCCGGCAGGCCGAGTGCGATGTTCATGGACTGTACGGCGCCGCCGGCGGTGCCCTTGGTGAGGTTGTCGATCACGCAGGTGACGATGACGCGCCCCGCGTGCGGGTCGAACACCAGCTGCATGGCCGCATGGTTGGATCCCTGGACGGACTTGGTGGCGGGCCACTGGCCTTCCGGCAGCACATGGACGAAGGGCTCGTCGTCGTACGCTTCCGTCCAGGCCTGCCGCAGCTGGGCCGCCGTGGTGCCGGCCTTGACCTTCGCGGTGGCCGTGGTCAGGATGCCGCGGCTCATCGGCGCCAGTGTGGGCGTGAAGGAGACGGAGACCTTTTCGCCGGCGGCGTTACTGAGCCCCTGCTCGATTTCCGGGGTGTGCCGGTGTCCGCCGCCCACACCGTAGGGGCTCATGGAGCCCATCACTTCGGAGCCGATGAGGTTGACCTTGGCCGCCTTGCCGGCGCCCGAGGTGCCGGACGCGGAAACGATGACGACGTCGTCCGGCTCCAGGAGGCGGGCGGCGAACCCTGGCGCCAGGGCCAGGAGGGAAGACGTGGGGTAGCAGCCGGGCACGGCGATGCGCCTGGCACCTTTGAGGGCCTCCCGCTGGCCGGGCAGTTCCGGCAGCCCGTAGGGCCAGGTGCCGGCGTGGGCGGAGCCGTAGAACTTCTCCCAGGCGGCCGGATCCTCCAGGCGGTGGTCGGCGCCGGCGTCGATGACCAGGGTTCCCTCAGGCAGCTGGGCGGCAATTTCCCCGGAGGCTCCGTGCGGCAGGGCGAGGAACACGACATCATGGCCTGAGAGATTCTCCACCGTGGTGTCCTCCAGGATGCGGCTGGCAAGTCCGTGGAGGTGCGGCTGGAGTTCACCGAGCCGGGATCCTGCATTGCTGTGGGCGGTAATGGCGCCGATGGTCACCCCGGGGTGCCCGGCAAGGAGGCGGAGGACTTCTCCCCCGGCGTAGCCACTGGCTCCCGAGACCGCAACAGAAATAGTCATGCTCCGACTATACAGCAATAGTTATGCATACCTACCGATATTTATGCATTGAGGGCGGGATGTTGTTCTTGGCGCAAGGAGTGCCGGTGTCCCTACGATGGTTCCGGCAGCCGGGGCCGGAGATTCCGGGTCCCGCGAAAGGAGAGCAATGACGCACGCAATCGTCGCACGGCAGGCAGGCGGACCGGAAGTCCTTGACTACGCCGAAGTTGAAACCCCGGTTCCCGGGCCGGGCCAGCTGCTGTTCAAGGTGGGGGCGGCCGGCGTCAACTTCATTGACACCTACAAACGCAGCGGCATCTACAAGGTGCCCTACCCCTTCATCCCCGGCACGGAGGCGGCAGGCACGGTGGAGGCCGTGGGTGACGGTGTGACCGGCTTCGCCGTGGGTGACCGCGTTGCCACGGCCGAGGGCATCAACTGCTACGCCGACTACGCGCTGGTGGACGAGGATGCGGCACTGCCCGTACCCAAGGGCCTGGACGTCTTCACCGCCGCGGCACTCCCCCTGCAGGGTGCCACCGCCCATTATCTGATCAACTCCACGTTCAAGGTGGAACCGGGGCACACCGTGCTGCTGCATGCCGGGGCAGGCGGTGTTGGGCTCCTCCTGATCCAGCTGCTCAAGGCCAAGGGCGCCCGGGTCATCACCACCGTGTCCAACGATGAAAAGAAAGCCCTTGCCCTGGAGGCCGGGGCGGACCACGTGCTGCGCTACGAGGGCTTCCCGCACCACGTGCGCGAACTTACCGGCGGGACCGGCGTTGATGTGGTGTACGACGGCGTGGGCAAGGATACGTTCGACGGCTCGCTGGCCGCGCTGCGGGTGCGCGGCATGCTGGTCCTGTTCGGCGCGGCTTCGGGTCCGGTGCCGCCGTTCGATCCGCAACGGCTCAATGCCGCCGGCTCGCTGTTCCTGACCCGCCCCACGATGGGCCACTACCTGCGGGACGCGGCGGAGCGGCGCTGGCGTTCGGACGAGGTGTTCGCCGCCGCGGCCGACGGCAGCCTGAAGGTCCGGATCGGTGCACGCTACCCGCTCAGCCAGGCCGGGCAGGCGCACCGCGACCTCGAAGGCCGCAAGACCACCGGGAAAGTCCTGCTGGTTCCCTAGGCACGGGCGACGTGAACAACGGGCAAACGCCCGAACGGCCTGAAACGGCCCGTCCGGGCGCGCACGACACCTTCCGTTCATCTTGTCCCGGCACAATGCGCAAGTGACTCAGCAGCAGGTCCCCTTTGGGGATTCCGGTTCCGGCGTGGAGCCAGCCAGCATCATCCGGGACGGTGCAGGAGCCGGCGGCCGGGACCAGGAGTCCGGGGACGCCGGCCACAGCGTTGCCGTTTTCTTGCCTCAGCTGGCCGGGGCTCCCGCGGCGCCGCCGGCCCGGACCCTCATTGATGTGCTGCAGGACACGGCCGCCCGGTTTCCTGACGCCTCGGCACTGGATGACGGCCGCACGTCGCTCGGTTACGCCCAATTGCTGGACGAGGTCCGTGCCACGGGACGCCGGCTCCACCTCGCCGGCCTGGGCGCCGGCGACAGGATTGGCGTGCGGATCCCCTCCGGGACCAACGAACTGTATGTCTCCATCCTTGCCATCCTCCTGGTGGGCGCAGCCTACGTTCCCGTGGATGCGGACGATCCCGCAGAACGGGCCCGGCTCGTGTTTGGCGAAGCCCGGGTGGCAGCCGTCCTGGGGGCCGGGGGCTCCGTCGGGCCGGGGCCGGCAGGTGCGGCACGCAGCGGTCCATTCAAGGGCGCGCGCCTGCCCGGACCCGGGGACGACGCCTGGATCATCTTCACGTCGGGGTCCACCGGAACACCCAAGGGGGTGGCCGTCCAGCACCGCTCGGCCGCAGCCTTCGTCGATGCGGAGGCCCGGCTTTTCCTCCAGGATGATCCGCTCGGCCCGCAGGACCGCGTCCTGGCCGGCCTTTCGGTTGCCTTCGACGCCTCCTGCGAGGAAATGTGGCTCGCCTGGCGCCACGGCGCCTGCCTGGTACCCGCACCGCGCGCCTTGGTCCGCACCGGCATGGACCTCGGCCCCTGGCTGATCAACCACGCAATCACCGCCGTTTCCACGGTGCCCACGCTCGCAGCCCTGTGGCCCGCCGAATCCCTCGAAAACGTCCGGCTCCTGATCTTCGGCGGCGAGGCCTGCCCGCCGGAACTCGCCGACCGCCTGGCCGTGGAGGGCCGGGAGGTCTGGAACACGTACGGCCCCACGGAAGCAACGGTGGTGGCGTGCGCGGCGCCGCTGGGCGGCCCTGGACCAATACGGATCGGACTGCCCCTGGACGGTTGGGACCTTGCCGTTGTCGATGCCGCGGGTGTCCCGGTGCCCGAGGGCGGAACGGGTGAACTGATTATCGGCGGGGTGGGGCTGGCACGGTACCTGGATCCGACCAAGGACGCGGAAAAGTACGCGCCCATGCCCAGCCTGGGGTGGGAGCGGGCTTACCGCTCGGGGGACCTCGTGCGGTTCGAACAGGCGGGCCTGATCTTCCAGGGCCGCGCGGACGACCAGGTCAAGCTGGGCGGCCGCCGGATCGAACTCGGTGAGATCGACGCAGCCATGCAGGCCCTCCCCGGGGTGGCCGGCGCGGCAGCCGCCGTGCAGACCACCGCCGCAGGCAACCACATCCTGGTGGGCTACCTTGCCCCCGCACCGGGCCACGACATGGACCTGGGTGCCGCACGGGAACAGCTGGCGGCAAGCCTTCCGGCGGCGCTGGTGCCATTGTTGACGACAGTTGACTCGCTGCCCACCAAGACCAGCGGAAAAGTGGACCGGCACGCCCTGCGGTGGCCCCTGGCGGGTGCAGGCGCCGCAGAGGCGGATGCCGCTCCGCTGAACCTTCCGGATGATGCCGCGTGGGTGGTGGAACAGTGGAGCAGCGTGCTGGGCAGCCCCGTCACATCGCTGGACGCCGACTTCTTCGCCTACGGCGGCGGTTCGCTGTCCGCCGCCCAGCTGGTCTCCGCGCTGAGGGTCCGCTACCCCACCATCACGGTGGCCGATGTTTACGCGACGCCGAGGGTGGGGGCACTGGTGGAGCTGGCGCGGCAGGTCAACCAATCCGGGGACTCCGTTCCTGCGCGGGAGCGGACGGTCCGGCCTACTGCCAGGAAGTCGCAGGTCTTCCAGACACTGATGGGTGTGCCGCTGCACATCCTGGTGGGCATGCGGTGGCTGACCTACCTCATGGCAATCAACAACCTGTTGGCCGGACTCGCCGGATTTACTGCTGCACCGACCATTTCGTGGTGGTGGGTGGCAGCGTCCTGGCTGGTGTTCGTCAGCCCGGCCGGGCGCATGCTGCTGTCCATCGCAGCCGCGAGGGTCCTCCTCCGCGGCGTCAGGCCAGGCATCTATCCCCGGTCCGGGCGGGTCCACCTGCGGTTGTGGCTGGCGGAACAGATCCAGGACCTGGCAGGGGCCATCAGCCTCGCCAGTGCGCCCTGGGTGCCGTACTACGCCCGGGCGCTGGGGGCGAAGATCGGCAGGGACGTCCAGCTTCATTCGCTGCCGCCTGTCACGGGGCTGCTGACGCTCGGCAGCGGAGCCAACGTGGAACCGGAGGTGGACCTGTCAGGCTGGTGGATCGACGGCGACGACGTTCACATTGGGGCCATCCGCATTGGCCGCGGTGCCAGCGTGGGTGCACGCAGCACGCTGATGCCCGGCGCCTCGATTGGGGCCGGGGCGCAGGTGGAAGCCGGTTCCGCGGTTCTGGGGAAGGTGAAGGCAGGCCAATTGGCCGCAGGTTCACCGGCCCGCCGGCAGGGCAAGGCCAAACACAGCGTGCCACATGCCCCGCCCCAGGGCAGGTTTGCCACACGTGCGTGGTTTGCCGGATTTTCCCTGGCGTCTGCGTGCCTGTCCTTCATTCCGTACCTGTCTGCTGCCGCCGCGCTGTGGGTCGCGTTCACCTTCGTCCAGGGCAGTACGTCCCTGACCGGGGCCCTCCCCCGGCTGCTGGCGGCCCTTGCTCCGGCATCGCTGGTGTGGTTCGCCACGAACGCCGTCCTGGTGCTGGTTGCCACGCGGCTCCTCTCCATCGGGATCACGGAGGGCTACTACCGGATCCGCAGCCGGGTGGGGTGGCAGATCTGGGCCACCGAGCGGGTGCTGGACCTGGCCAGGGACCTGCTTTTCCCCATCTACGCGAGCCTGTTCACGCCGGTGTGGCTGCGCCTGCTGGGCGCGAAGGTCGGTAAGAACGTCGAGGCCTCCACCGTGCTGCTGATACCGAAGATGACCACCGTGGGCGAGGGCGCCTTCCTCGCCGATGACACCATGGTGGCCTCCTACGAGCTCGACGGCGGCTGGCTGCGGGTGGCACCGGCGAAGATCGGCAAAAGGTCCTTCCTGGGCAATTCGGGCATGACCGCCGCGGGACGCAGCGTTCCCAAGAACTCACTCGTGGCCGTCCTGTCCGCCACACCGGCGAAGGCAAAATCCGGCACCTCCTGGCTGGGAAGCCCGCCCGTCCGGTTGCGGCGGACCGCGATCGCCTCCGACGATTCGCGCACTTTCCAGCCCCCGGCGCGGCTGAAAGTCGCCCGCACCCTGTGGGAACTGGGCCGCTTTCTGCCGGTCATGCTCACGGTCGCCATCGCGGCCGGCACCATGCTGGCCTTCGACTGGATCGCAGCAACCTGGGGCTACGCCGCCGCCGCCCTGCTCACCGGCGTCGTGATGCTGCTGGCGGGCCTCGTGGCGGCAGGGGCGTCCGTCGCCGCGAAATGGGTGCTGGTGGGGCGGATCCGGCCCGGCGAACATCCACTGTGGAGCTCCTTTATCTGGCGGAACGAAGTGGTGGACAGCTTCATCGAACTGGTCACGGCGCCGTGGTTCGCCCGGGCAGCATCGGGCACCCCCGCGCTGGTCTGGTGGCTGCGGGCGCTCGGGGCGAAAATTGGCAGCGGCACGTGGTGCGAGAGCTACTGGCTGCCTGAAGCCGACCTGGTGGCCCTTGGCAGGAATTCCACGGTCAACCGGGGCTGCGTGGTGCAGACGCACCTGTTCCACGACCGTGTGATGAGCATTGACGCTGTTACGCTCGAGGACGGGGCCACCATGGGCCCGCACGGGGTCATCCTTCCCCAGGCCAGCATCGGCGCCGGCGGAACGGTGGGGCCGGCATCCTTGGTGATGCGCGGCGAGGCAGTGCCCGCCGCGACGTACTGGATGGGTAACCCGGTCAGCCCATGGAGCGGGCCCGGATCGCCGTCTGCCACCTAACCGAAGGTCCCATGAGTTCTTCAGCATCAGCCGCCCGGGGCAGCATTCCCGCAGCCACCGGAACCTCCCCGGACCCGTACCTGCCCGGTGCCGGGACAAACGCCTTCCGCGTCGAGAGGTACGAACTGGACCTGGACTACCGGGTGGCCAGCAACCGGCTCAGCGGCAAAGCGGTGCTGCACGGCGTCACCTGCGCTCCGACGTCGGCCATTGTCCTGGACCTCGTTGGCCTGCGCGCCACCAAGGTCCTGCTCGACGGCCGCAAACCGCTCCGGTTCAGCCAGCGGGCCGGGCAGCTGGTCGTCACCTCGCAAGCCCCCTTCGAACCGGAACAGCCCTTCACCCTGGAGGTGCGCTATGAGGGCAACCCGCGGCCGCGGCGCGGCCCCTGGGGCGAGGTGGGCTGGGAGGAACTGACGGACGGTGTCCTGGTGGCCGGGCAACCCAACGGTGCCCCCTCCTGGTTCCCCTGCAACGACCACTCCGGGGACAAGGCCAGCTACCGGTTCACGGTCACCACTGAAGCGAACTACCGGGTGGTGTGCAACGGCGTACTGCAATCGCATACGGCCCGCGCCAGCCGGGAAACCTGGGTCTACGAACAGGCGGAGCCGATGGCCGCCTATCTTGCGACCGTCCAGATTGGCAGGTACGTGCCGTTGGATCTGGACGCCGGACGGCACGGGGCCCCGGTTCCGCAGTCCGTGGCGGTCTCCCACGCCTTGGCGGACCGTGCCAGGACAGGACTGGCCCGGCAACCGGCAATGATGCGCACCTTCAGCAACTGCTTTGGCCCTTATCCGTTTCCCGCGTACACGGTGGTGGTGACCGAGGACGAACTGGAAATCCCGCTTGAGGCGCAGTCGATGGCAATCCTGGGTCCCAACCACCTGGGCCTGGACTGGGAGTCCCAGCGCCTGATCGCCCATGAGCTGTCGCATCAGTGGTTTGGCAATTCCCTGACCGCTGCGGGGTGGCAGGACATCTGGCTGCACGAGGGCTTCGCCTGCTATGCCGAGTGGATCTGGTCCGAGGAAGCCGGTGTCATGCCCGTGGCGGAGCGGGCCGCGGCGGCCTGGCACCGGTTGCAGGCGGAGGACCAGGACATCCTGGTGGGTGATCCCGGTCCCGAGCGGATGTTCGATGACCGCGTGTACAAGCGGGGCGCCCTGGCCCTGCACGCCGTCCGGATGGCCGTGGGCGACCTCGCCTTTTTCGCCGTCCTGCAGGACTGGACAGCCGGTCACAGGCACGGCTCGGTCACGACGCAGGACTTCATCGTGGCGGTCAGCAGCGCCACAGCTGTCGATGCGGAGCCGCTGCTGCACCCCTGGCTTTACGAGGAGCCGCTGCCGCCGCTTCCGCTGGCCTGAACGGGTCCGGAAAGTGCGACGGCGGCGGCCAGGTGTGCGGGCAGCCCGGTTTCAGCAGGGCCCAGGTCCCGCAGGCCGGGACGCCCGCTGACGTCCACGGTGGACGGCGCAGTCCGGAGTCCGTCACCGGTCATTTTCAGCCAGGCTTCCTTGCGTGCCCAGAGCCTGGCCCTCGCCGCCGGCAGCAGCTCCACCCTGACGTTCCGGAGGTTCCGGCGCTCCGCAGGCGTCAGGGCAAGCCTGTCGAACCCGTCAAAGCCGGTACGGGACGGATCCTCGATGTCGGCGCCCAGCCGCGTTCCCGGCGAGGCGTCCACCACAGCCACCAACAATGTCCAGCCCGCTGCCCGGGACAAGCTCAGTGCCAGCGGCACAGGGGCACCCCGATAGCTGTATCCCGGCCGGCCGTGGCCCACCCCGGGGCCGGTCCCGCACTGTGGGCAGCTGTAGGCCACGGTGAGGTCTGCGGCGGGAAGTGAGAGCAGCTCCGGGGCGAGCCTCCGCTGCGCCAGCCGGCCGGCCAGAAAAGCAATGCCGGCGGCTGGCGGCAAAGCCTTGGCCCGCGCCAGCTCGACGCTGTCCAGGAGGCCTTCGGCCTCCTCCTGCATCCCGCTGTCTTTCCCGGACAGCAGGAAGGGCGGGATGGCGCGCACTTCGCATTGCGCCATGACCCGCCCTTCCCGAAATGCCTGGAGGAAACCTACCGCTGGACAGCTCCGAAGCGTTCGGCAGCCAGCGCCACTGCGCCTTCACGCGCCGCCGAGGCCTCGTCAGCGGTCAGGGTGCGGTCGGCGGCCCGGAAGCGGAGCCCGAAGGCCAGCGACTTCTTGCCGTCCTCGATGCCCTTGCCTGCGTAAACGTCGAACAGCGCCACGTCTTCCAGCAGCTCTCCGGCGCCTTCGCGCAGGGCGGCAAGGACGTCGTCTGCCGGCACGTCGGCCGGGACCACGAGCGCCACGTCCTGGGTGGCCACCGGGAACGTGGAAATGTGGCGGGCCACAATCACGTCCGGCGCGGCCTCGAACAGGGCATCGGCATCAAGTTCCAGTGCCACCGAACGGGCGGGCATGTCCGAGGCGGCCAGCAGCTTGGGGTGCAGTTCGCCGGCGTAGCCAACGGTCTCCCCCGTGCGCAGCGCCAGCCGGGCGGTGCGGCCGGGGTGGAACGCCTGGTGGCTGCCCTGGCTGACCACCAGGTCCACGCCCAGCACGTCGCCGGCAAGCCGGGCCACGTCCAGGGCGTCGGCCCAGTCCCACACCCGGGGCGTGTGGGACGCGGCGGCCGGGGAATCGTGGCCGGTGAGGACTGCCGCGATGTGGAACGGCTGGTTCGGGACGCCGTCGTACAAAGCGTCAAGAACCTCATCGGCAGGCTTGGCACCCAGCGGCGGGATGGAGGCTGTGCCCACCGTCCCCTCGGGCAGGAACACCAGGCCGGATTCGAACAGGGCCAGGTCCCGGAAGCCACGGGAGTGGTTGCGCTTGGCCACCTCGATCAGTCCGGGCAGGATGGACGTGCGCAGGTAGCCGTGCTCCTCGCTGATCGGGTTGGCCAGCTTGAGGGCGGTCCGCGCCCCTCCTTCGTCAGCCACGCCGAAGGTGTCGTTGGCCGCCTTGGAGACGAACGGGTAGGACAGGACCTCGGTGAGTCCGGCGTCGGCCAGTGCCTGGATGAGGCGGCGGCGCTGCTGCTGGACACGGGTGAGGCCGCGGCCCGGAGGGGCGACCGGCAGCGTGGCGGGGATCTTGTCGTAGCCCACCAGCCGGGCGATTTCCTCGGTCAGGTCTTCCTTGGTCTCCAGATCGCTCCGCCAGCTCGGCGGCGTCACCGTCCACCCGGCGTCGTGCTTTGCAACCACGGCGCCCAGGTCCTCAAGCGAGGTGACGATCTGGTCTTCGGTGAAGTCGATGCCAATACGTGCGGCAGCGAAGCCTGCGGGCAAATCGATGGTGATGGTTTCCGGGGCGGTCCCGACGTCGGTGCCGGCTTCGTCGGCAGTGCCGCCGGCCAGTTCCACCAGGAGGTCCACCACGCGCTGGCCGGCGATGCCCGCCACCTGCCAGTCCACGCCGCGTTCGAAGCGCTTGGACGCCTCGGACGGCAGCTTGTGCCTGCGCCGGGACCTGCCGATGGACACGTCGTCAAAGTGCGCCGCCTCAACCAGGATGTTCGACGTCGAATCGCTCACCTCGGTGGCCGCACCGCCCATGACGCCTGCGATGCCGATGGCGCCGGAGTCGTCGGTGATGAGCAGGTCCTCGGCGTCAAGGGTGCGTTCCTTGCCGTCCAGGGTGGTGATCTTCTCCCCTGCGGCGGCGCGGCGCACCACGATGTCGCCGGAGAGCTTGTCCAGGTCATAGCAGTGCGTGGGCTGGCCCAGTTCGAGCATGACGTAGTTGGAGATGTCCACCGGCAGCGAGATGGAGCGGATGCCGGCGAGCCGGAGCCGGGAGACCATCCATGGCGGGGTGGGACGGGTGGCGTCCACGCCCCTGACGGTGCGGGCCACGAACCGGTCGCAGCCGGCCTTGCCGTAGATCGGGGCGTCGTCGTTGAGCTTGACGCCGTAACCGCCGGAAAGTTCGGCCGGCGCCTGGACCCTGGAGGCGGGATCCGTGAAGGCGGTGCCGGTGGCGTGCGCGTATTCGCGGGCCACGCCGCGGATGGAGAAGGCGTAGCCGCGGTCCGGGGTGACGTTGATTTCGGCTGCCTGGTCGTACAGGCCCAGGAGCTCCATGGCGTCGGTACCCACCTCAGGGTCCAGCCCGATGCGGGACAGCACCAGGATGCCGTCATGGTCCTCGCCGATGCCCAGTTCGCGGACCGAGGCGATCATGCCGGCGGAAAGGTGGCCGTACGTCTTGCGGGCGGAGATGCGGAAGTCGCCGGGCAGCACGGCGCCCGGAAGCGTGACCACCACTTTGTCGCCCTCAACGAAGTTGTGCGCGCCGCAGATGATGCCCTGGACGCCGGACGGGTCGATGCCGTCCCCGGTGAGGGTCTGTTCCTTGCCTTCGGGGACTACGCGGACCTGGCACCAGTTGATGGTCTTGCCGTTGGTCTGCGGTTCCTTGACCAGGCTCAGGACCTGGCCCACCACCACGGGGCCCTGGAGGGTGTCCGTGGGACGGTGGACGGCTTCTTCTTCAAAGCCGACCTTGACCAGTTCTTCCATGACGTCTTCGGCCGTTGCTCCGGCCGGTACTGCTGCGAATTCCCGCAGCCAGGAAAGTGGGATACGCACTGTTAGATCTCCATCCCGAAGTGCTCGCTGAACCGTACATCGCCTTCGATCATGTCGTGCATGTCGGCAACCTCGTTGCGGAACATGAGGGCACGCTCGATGCCCATGCCGAAGGCAAAACCTGAATAGACGTCCGGGTCGATGCCCGCAGCGCGCAGGACGTTGGGGTTGACCATGCCGCAGCCGCCCCACTCGATCCAGCGCGGGCCGCCCTTGGCGCCGGGGTGGAAGATGTCCAGCTCGGCGGAGGGCTCGGTGAACGGGAAGTAGTTGGGGCGCAGGCGGACCTTCGCCTCCTCGCCGAACATTTGCCGGGTGAAGTGCTCCAGGGTGCCCAGCAGGTCCGCCATGGACAGGCCCTTGTCGATGGCAAGGCCCTCAAACTGGTGGAACACCGGGGTGTGGGTGGCGTCCAGCTCATCGGTGCGGAACACCTTGCCCGGGCACAGCACGTAGATGGGCACCTCACGCTCGAGCATGGAGCGGACCTGCACCGGGGAGGTGTGGGTGCGCATCAGCAGGTGGGCTTCGGGCGGCTCCACGAAGAAGGTGTCCTGCATTTCGCGGGCCGGGTGGTCCGGCTTGAAGTTCAGGGCGTCGAAGTTGAACCACTCGGATTCCACCTCGGGGCCTTCGGCGATCTCCCAGCCCATTCCCACGAAGATGTCCGCCACGCGGTCCTGCAGGGTGGACAGCGGGTGGCGCGCACCGGCGCGGCGGCGGCGGGGGGCAGCGGTGACGTCCACGGTCTCCTCAACCAGGATCCGGGCATCATTCTCGGCTTCGAGTACCTCGGTCCGGTCGGCGAGCGCCTTGTTGACCCGGCCGCGGGAAGCACCCATCAGCTTTCCGGCGAGCGCCTTCTGGTCCTTGGGGAGGCGGCCGATTTCCCGGTTGGCCAGGCTAAGCGGCGATTTTTCGCCGCTGTGGGCGAGGCGCACCGCCTTCAGCTCGTCAAGGGTGGCCGCACCGGCGATGGCGGTGATGGCCTGGTCTACAGCGGCGTTGATGGCGGCCTCATCCGTGGGGTTCGGGATGGCGGCGCCCGGCAAAGTTTCAGTCATCTACTGTTCTTAGCTACGAGTCGTGGCTGCCTGCGGCCGGGGCAGCCCTGCGCGGTTTCCCGCCCGGTGCCTCCGTCGCTGGCAGGTCATGGATGAATGCGCTGAACGTCAGTGTCATTCAATGACCAGGTCAGGGCTCGCCGGCAGGACCGGCGGCCACTGCCCTCCAGTCTAGTAGAACCCTCCGGTTACCATGGCCTCATGACGTTGCGGCAGCACGCAGGTTCGGTGAATGGCCCGACGACGGCCCAGCGGCTCAGGCGGGCAGCAAACCTCCTCAACGGGAGCACCCTGGCCGGGCTCGCCGTCGCCCTGGCCGCCCGGACCCGGATCAGCCGGGGGCCGCGCGGCCTGATCATTGCGGCCGGCTACCGCTGGCGGCTGCCTTTCGCCGGCGCCTTCACCCTGGGCAACGTGGTGCTGTGCCGCAGCACGGCTGCGGACCTGCTGTCCCGGCCTGCGCTCCTGGGACACGAGGAACGGCATTGCAGCCAGTACGCGTGGTGCCTGGGGCTGCCCTTCATCCCCTTGTACCTGGCAGCCGCCGGCTGGTCCGTGCTGCGCACCGGCAATCCGGGGACGGCGAACATCTTCGAGCGGCGGGCAGGCCTTGCCGCCGGCGGTTACCCACTCCGGGCGGCGAGGCAGCCGTGACGGGCCAGGACCCGCAGGACCGCCGGGATCCTGGGGCCATCACCGTCACGGGGACTGGATGGGCGGAGGCCGCACCGGACCTGATGCTTGTTTCCATAGGCATGGAGTGCCGCGCCGAATCGGTGGCGGAAGCCTACGCGGCAGCAGGCAGGGACCTGGCGGCAGTTGGAGCGGCCCTCCGCAGCCGGGGCGTTTCCCCGGACGATATCCGCTCGGCCGGCCTGGCCGTCCGAGCGGACCTCGCCTGGCGGGACGGTGAGGGCCAGCGGCTTGTGGGCTACATTGCCTCCAGCAGCCTCGCGGTCAGGCTGCGGGACCTCGGCAGCGCGGCGGCCACAGTTTCAGCAGCCGTCCACACCGCCGGGGACAATGTCCGCCTGAACAGCCTGCAGCTGGTCCTTTCGGACGACTCAGTGGTCCGGGCGCAGGCGCGTGACGCGGCCTGGCAGGACGCGCTGGGTTCCGCTGCGCAGTATGCCGCACTGGCCTCGGCCGGCCTGGGCCGGGTCCTGTCCGTCACCGACCAGCGCCCGGCGCCGGGACCGGTACCGTTTGCCGGGCTGCAGCGGGCATCCGCCACGGAAGGTCCACAGGTTGAGCCGGGCCTGAACCGGGTGGAGGCAGCCGTCACCGTCACATGGGAACTGCGGCCCTAGCCCCGATGGCGCCTGGAGCCGTATGGGCCGCGTCGAGGCATAGTTTCCAGTGGCTTCGACTGCGTGGCGCCTTGACTTAAATTCGAACATGTTTTCGAATGGGTCCCATGAGATGGGAAGCGCAAGCACTGGTGCCCACGCCGGAAACCGCAGGAGGACCCGGTCCCGCGCTGCTTCCGCTGGCCGGGCTGGTCCGCTCGGTCACCACCCCCGAGTTCGCCGGGATCACGTTCCACGAGGTCACCGCAAAATCGGTGCTCAACAGGGTCCCGGCGGGATCGAAGATGCCTTTCGAGTGGACAGTGAATCCCTACCGCGGCTGCAGCCACGCCTGCGTTTACTGCTTTGCCCGCAAGAGCCACACCTACCTTGACTTCGACGCCGGCATGGATTTCGACAGCCAGGTGGTGGTGAAGGTCAACGCCGCGGAAGTCCTCCGGAAGGAACTGAACAAGGCCTCATGGACGCGCCAGCAGGTGGCGCTGGGCACCAACACCGACCCCTACCAGCGGGCCGAGGGCAGGTACCGGCTCATGCCTGGCATCATCAATGCCCTGGCGGAGTCCGGCACTCCCCTGTCCATCCTCACCAAAGGGACGCTGCTGGCACGGGACATCCCGCTGCTCAAGAGTGCTGCCGCGCAGGTGCCGGTAGGGCTTGGCATCTCCCTGGCCATGACCGACGAAGCCCTCTCCGAGGCGATCGAGCCCGGCACCCCGGGGCCCAGGGCCCGGCTCAAACTGGTGTCCCGGCTGCGCGAAGCCGGGCTGCCCTGCGGCGTCATGGCGATGCCCATCCTGCCGTGGCTCTCGGACAGCGATGAAGCCCTGGATGCGCTGTTCGGTTCCCTGGCGGCCGCCGGCGCAACCGGAGTCAGCGCGGGCGCGCTGTACCTGAAGCCGGGCACCAGGGAATGGTTCATGAAGTGGATCGCCGCCAACCATCCCGAACTGGCCGGCCGCTACCGGCGGCTCTACGGGACCGGCTCCTACGCGTCCAAGGAATACCGGACGTGGCTTGCCGGCAAGGTCCGCTATTTCAAGGCACGCCACGGCTTTTCGCATTCCTCCGGCTTCAGCCACCGGGACCTCAACAACAGGGACCTCGACAACCGGGACGTGGATGATCCACGCGCCGAGGAAGCGGAGTATCCGGCGGGGAGCATTCCGGCTGCAGCGCCCGGAGGTCCCACGGCTGCTTCAGCGTCGCCGTCCGCGGTGCAGGATTCCTTGTTCTGAGCAGCCTGGATTATCAGGCGTGGGCCCGGCCCTTCCCCGGCACCAGTGCGTCCACTGACTCCAGGAGGGCACGCACAATCGGGTAATCGGCCGGAATCCACGGCAGCCCCAGGACTGCTTCGCTGTCCTGCAGCCGGATCCAGCGCAGTTCGTCATGGTCTTCCAAAGGTGCGGGATCGCCACGGGTCACCTCGGCGAACCAGACCCTCATGCTGGCCCGGTCGTTCAGGGGCCATCCGGCCGGTGTTTCCGCCGGCAGCTCTGCCCCCAGCCGCACCCCGATTCCCAGCTCCTCGGCCAGTTCCCGTACCAGTGCCGCTTCGGGCGCCTCGCCGTGTTCCACCTTGCCTCCGGGGAACTCCCACAGCCCGGCGAGGTGCTCCGGAGCGCTCCGCCTCGCCACCAGCAGTGCCGTTGGATTGGCAAGGCTGTCCACCACGGCTCCGCCCACTACCTGAATCAGTCCAGTCACCGGCCCATTCTATGGGCCACAATGGGAACAGCCCGGATCAGCATTTCCCGTCCCAGGGAATAGGGCCTGCCCGCCCGGGGTTGGCCTCACTGTCCGGATTCCTGCCCCATTGCCGTGGCGTCCCGTCCCAGTTCCAGTTCCAGTTCCACTTTTTGAAAAGCAGGCATATGAGCAGCGTCCTTTCCCCGTCCACGGCAGCCCGCACCAAGACCCCCAACGTCGGCATGGCCATCTTTGCCCTGGCCATGGGCGGGGTGGGCATCGGCGTCACCGAGTTCACCATGATGGGCCTGCTGAAGGAAGTGGAACAGGGCCTGGGGATCAGTACTCCAGAGGCCGGGCACCTGATCTCCGCCTACGCACTGGGAGTCGTGGTAGGCGCTCCGCTCCTTGCCGCCGTCGGCGCCAGGCTGCCCCGCAAGAAACTGGCACTGGGCCTCCTGCTGTTCTTCACCGTGGCCAACCTGACCTCGTTCATAGCCCCTGACTACGGGACGATGCTCGTGTCCCGCTTTGCCGCCGGGCTGCCCCACGGGGCGTTCTTCGGAGTTGCTGCCGTCATCGCTGCATCCCTGGTTCCCCCCACCCGGCGGGGCTGGGCCATCTCCATGGTCATGGCCGGGCTCAGTGTCTCCAACGTGGTGGGCGTCCCGTTCGCCACCTGGCTGGGCCAAACCTTCGGGTGGCGCCTGCTGTTTGTCCTGGTGGGCGCCATCGGCCTGGTGGCCCTGGCCATGGTGTGGAAGTTCGTCCCGTTCCAGCAGGCCCACCCCGATGCCAGCATCCGTCGCGAACTTGGCGCCCTCAAGCGGCTACAGGTCTGGTTGGCCCTCCTGGTGGGCATCGTGGGCTTCGGCGGCTTCTTCGCCACCTACACCTATATCGCGCACACCATGACGGCCGTGGCCGGCATCCCGTCGGGGCTGCTCCCCCTGGTGGTGGCCCTGTACGGACTGGGGATGGTGGCCGGCAACATCGTGGGTGGCAGGTTGGCCGACAAATCGGTAATGGGCACCCTCTACCGGGTCCTCCCGGCCATTGCCGTGGCCCTGGTGGTTTACGCGGTGGCAGCCCACTGGCAGTGGAGCGCCATGGTGATGGTGTTCGTGGTGGGAGCTTCCGGTTCCATGCTGATCCCCGCCCTGCAGACCCGGCTCCTCGACGCCTCCCCGGATGCACCGTCGCTGGCATCTTCCCTCAACCATGCCGCCCTCAACGTCGCCAACGCACTCGGCGCGTTCCTTGGTGGAGTGGTCATCGCCCTCGGGTGGGGCTTCGTTGCCCCGGCACTCGTCGGCGCCGTCCTGGCCGTCCTCGGTTTCGGCGTCGCCCTCCTCAGCGGCCTGCTGGAACGGAAGAGGCCGCTGGCGGGCTAAGCCGTGGCCCACTGCGCGCCCCGCGGCCACGGCCCCTGAAACTTCCCGCCGATACACGCTCCTAACGATGCGGCAACGCCCTTTTTGGGGCTACTGACTTTGCGGGGTGCTTATGTTAGCTTGAGGCTCATCGGGACTATTAATCCCGGTCACAATGAGGAGGAGACATGGGTTTTCTTGCTTGGATTATTCTGGGCCTGATTGTCGGGGCCATCGTTAAAGCCGTTATGCCCGGACGGGTCGGCGGCGGCTGGGTTACCAGCCTCATCCTGGGTGTCGTTGGAGCCATCGTTGGCGGCTGGATTGGCAGCCTCCTGTTCAACAAGGGCGATCTTGCCTTCTTCGACCTCGGCACCTGGATTCTCGCTATCGTCGGCGGCCTGGTTGTCGCCGGCATCTACGGAGCCGTCACCGGACGCGGAAAAGCCAGCCGCGCTCCCTGATAACTCTGTCCAGCAACAACCATCGGGCCCCGGATTTCCGGGGCCTTTCTTTGTGCCCGGCAACAATGCTGCTCCGCGGATGTGCATGCGGGCACCGGGAGTGCGGCCGGGCGCGGGCCGCCGGCCGCCGTCGTGCTCCCCTTACCCGGCGCTGACCTGCCCGGCGGCAGTATCGGGGCGGCGCTGGGATCGGGCGCTGGCGTAGAGGCACACGGTAGCTGCGGTTCCAAGGTTGAGGCTTTCGGCCGCGCCGTACACCGGGACCGCCACCCGGTGGTCGGCCAGTTCAAGCTCCTCATCCGAGAGTCCCTGGGCCTCATTCCCAAAGAACCAGGCGGTCGGCGCAGCGAGGTCAAAGGCGGATTCAGGGCCGTCCCCGGTGAGCCTGCGCCGCGCGTTCTCGTCCTGCAGGACATCCAGGTCCAGCTGCCCGTAACCGTCGGCAGCGAGGACGCCGATGCCCCGGGCCTTGCAAGCGGCAGCCAGTTCCGCGGGATCTGCGGCCAGGACGACCGGAAGATGGAACAGCGACCCTGCGGTGGAGCGGACCGCCTTGGGATTGTAGATATCCACGCTGGACGCTGTGAAAATGACGGCGTCGGCACCGGCCGAATCGGCCGCACGCAGCACGGTTCCTGCATTTCCCGGGTCCCGGACCTGGCACAGCACGGCAATCAGGCGCGGGCCGGCGTCGAGCACGTCCGCCAGCTCAACGTCCACGAACCTGCAGACGGCCACGATTCCCTGCGGGTTGACGGTGTCCGCCATGGCCGCCAGGACCTCATCGGTGGCCAGCCGGGCGTTGGTGCCTTCGGCGAGCTCTTCGAATTCGGGGAAGCGGTCCAGGCAGCTTTCGCTGGCGAATACCTCGGTAACCACTCCGGGCGCTCCCGCCGCGAGGCGCTGCTGGTGGAGCTTGAGGGCTTCCCGGACCGCCTGCGGCCCCTCGGCAAGGAACTGGCCACGCTTTAAACGGGCCGGGCGCCCTGCAAGCTTTGCCACGTCCCTGACCCGATCGGCTCGGGGGTTGGACAGTGGAAGATCTTGCGGGCGCCCGGTTTCGTTCATACAAGAACTGTAGTAGCTGACGCTTCCAGTTCCTGAACTGGCCCCTCAGCCGAGGGGCGGCAGCGGCTGCTAGGCTGCGGCAACCTTCTTGGCGGAGGTGTCTGCCGGCAGGGAGTCCTTGGCCACCTGGACCAGTGCAGCGAAGGCGTTGGCGTCAGAAACGGCAAGCTCGGCCAGCATGCGGCGGTCAACCTCGACCTCAGCGGCCTTCAGGCCCTGGATGAGGCGGTTGTAGGTGAGGCCGTTGGCGCGGGACGCAGCGTTGATGCGCTGGATCCACAGGCGGCGGAAGTCGCCCTTCTTCTTCTTGCGGTCACCGTAGCTGTACACAAACGAGTGCAGCAGCTGTTCCTTGGCCTTGCGGTACAGGCGCGAACGCTGTCCGCGGTAACCCTTCGCCCGTTCAAGAACAACCCGGCGCTTCTTGTGGGCGTTGACCGCCCTCTTCACACGTGCCACGTGCGTACTCCTTCGAAAATCTGATCCCAAGCATCTGTTGCCGGTGTTCCGGCGGCCTGAGAAGGCTGTTTGGCAGGTGACGGACCACCGGTGGGCGGTCCATCAATAAACTTGGAAACTAGATGCCGAGCATCTTCCGGATGACCTTGGCGTCGCCCTTGAAGACGATCTTGTCGCCGGCAAGGCGGCGGGTCAGGCGGCTGGACTTGTGCTCCAGGTAGTGGCGGCGGTTGGCCTGCTGGCGGCGCAGCTTGCCGCTGCCGGTCAGCTTGAACCGCTTCTTAGCACCACTGTGGGTCTTCATCTTCGGCATGGGAACCGATCTCCTAACGTTTCTGCGGACCCGGGGGCCGGCAGTTCTATCGCGCAGCCACCCCTGCGGGCAGCATGCTGGTTGCTGACTGCCGGGGACACGCCCCGACAGCTGTGAACTAGTTGGTCTTCTTACCGGCCGGCTTCGGCACTGCCTTGGGGGCAGGGCGGGCAGCAGGCTTCGGTGCAGCAGGCCTGGCCACCGGCTTCGGCGGCGCAGGCACACCAGCCGGCTTCGGCGCCGACGGTGCGGCCGCTTCCGGCTTGGCGGCAACTGCAGGCTGGGGCGCCGGAGCGGCGGCCTTCGGTGCAGCAGCCTTGGGAGCGGCGGCCTTCGGGGCTTCCTGCTTCGGAGCTTCCTGCTTCGGAGCGGGAGCCTTGGGGGCTTCGGCCTTCGGGGCTTCCTGCTTTGGAGCTTCCTGCTTCGGAGCGGGGGCCTTGGGGGCTTCCTGCTCAGGAGCGGCAGCAGGGGCTTCAGCCGGGGCGCTGTCCGCGGCCGGTGCCTCCGGTTCAGTGGAGACGGTGAAGCCTTCCGGCAGGAGGTCCGCCAGTGACTGGGTCATGGGGGCCTGGTCCTCGCCGGAGGTGTCAACCCGTCCCGCAGCCTTGGCTTCGTTCTGGGCCTTGGCCTCGGCGCGCTGGGTTGCCCGGCGTGCTTCCGCCTTGGCCTCAGCCTTGTTCTTCAGCGGACCAACCACCATGACCATGTTGCGGCCGTCGATACGGGGGCTGGACTCCACCACGCCGACTTCGGCGACGTCGTCCGCGAAGCGCTGGAGCAGGCGGATGCCCATCTCCGGACGCTGCTGCTCACGGCCACGGAACTGGATCATGGCCTTGACCTTGTCCCCGGCGCCGAGGAAGCGCAGGGCGTGGCCGCGCTTGGTCTCGTAGTCGTGGGTGTCGATCTTCAGGCGGAAGCGGATTTCCTTCAGAACCGTGTTCGTCTGGTTCTTCCGGGCCTCACGTGCCTTGACTGCGGCCTCGTACTTGTACTTGCCGAAGTCCATCAGCTTGCACACCGGAGGCTTCGCCTGAGGTGCAACTTCAACGAGATCAAGGTCGGACTCGGCAGCCAGGCGCAGGGCATCCTCAATACGGACGATTCCTACCTGTTCACCTGCAGGGCCGACCAGCCGCACCTCGGGGACGCGGATACGCTCATTGATTCTTGGCTCGCTAATGTTAAAGCTCCTGTGTTTGTTGTTGAGTCCGGCAAATGAAGAAGGCCCCCAATTGCCGGAGCAATCGAAGGCCTCAAAGAGGTTGGACCGGCAACCCCGCAAAGGGCTGCACGCGCACGGTCCCGGCAAATGCCGGCCCATGCCCAACCAGGTACCCGGCAACCTTGCGTCCCTGCAGGTTCCAAAGGAACGGGTGGGACAGCGGCTGACGCGGGTGGGAGAGAACTCCGCTTGCAAACTGGAAGCCATTCTACAGAAAAAATTCCCGTCAACGCCGCGAAGCGCTGTTGGGAACCTGATCGTTTGGGACAATCTCTGAAATAACGACATCCAGTCGGTCTGTGTCAAGCTTACCAGTATGAGCACCTCAGACAGTAATTCGTACGTCTTCGAGCCCGGCGAAGCAGGCGCAGACGTTTCACAACAGATCCGCGACATCTCCGAAGTTCCCGCCATCGAGGTCATCACCACGGCCGCCGTGCACCTGATGAGCGCGGCCGCGGTAAAGCTTGGCCTGGCCGCAGAGGACAACGCAGCCGAACTCAAGGACCTCGACGAGGCCCGGAAGCTGATCACCGCGCTGGCCGGCCTGGTGACCGCAGCCGCCCCCGAGATCGGCTCCCAGCACGCAGGGCCCTTGCGCGACGGACTGCGGTCCCTGCAGCTGGCTTTCCGTGAAGAGTCGCTGATTCCGGATGCACCGGGCAAGGGCCCGGGTGAAAAGTACACCGGGGCCGTGAACTAGGCAGCGACTCCCCCAAGCAGCGTCCGACGGCGGGACGGCCTTTGCAGGCTGTCCCGCCGTCGCGCTTTAACTCCCCGCTACGGGGCCGCTCAGGCGGCGGCGCGGCGGCGGCGCTGCTGGAGCGCTAGGCCCACCAGGCAGAGCAGCACGCCGACGGCGCCGACGGACACGAAGCCGCCGGAGGGGCCCATGATGTCGATGAAGACCCCGGCGAGGGGCGAACCGAGCGCAACGCCGGCGGTCAGCGCGGAACCGTACCAGCCCATGGCCTCCCCGCGCCGTTCCTCCAATACCAGGTCCGCGACCTTCTCGGAGGCCGCGGACAGCACGGGGGCGCAGAGCAGGCCGGGGAGGACGGAGACGAAGGCAAGCGTCCACGTGTCGTGGGCGAAGGCCATGGGCAGCGTCAGCGCGGCCATGCCCAGCAGCAGGATGACAGGTGGAATGGGCCGGTGCATGGCGCCGTAAATCAGGCCGCCCAGCACGGAGGCAGCGCACCAGAAGACAAAGACGATCCCGATTTCGCTCTGGTGGCCGCCGGTTTCCAGGGCCGCGACAATGCCGACGTCGGTGCCGCTGAGGACCATGCCCGCGCCGGCGGCAACGGCGAAGAGTGCCGCGACCGTGGCCGTGAACCAGGCGAAGCCGCCGGCCAGCCTTCCCCGCAGGCCGCTCTGCGCCGCGCTGGTGGCCGCGCCCGCAGGGGCCAGCTCCGCGGCCGCTTCCTGGACATGCGCCGGTGCCGTGGAGACGACGGCGACTTCCGCAGCGTGCTGTTCATCCTCGACGCATTCGACCGTTTGGTCCCGGCTGCGGGTGGGCGGGTTGAACCACATGAGGAACAGCCCGGCGAGGGACGTAGCCATGCCCACCACCGTCAGTCCCGCAGTAGTGTGGCCGCTGGTAGCTACGACGGCGCCGGCGGCCGGCCCGATCATGAATACGAATTCCGTGGTGATGGCGTCCAGGGCGAACGCGGTGCGCCGCTGGTCACCCTCGGCCAGGACACCCAAGGATTGCCGCACCACGCTGAAAATGGGCAATGTGAGCAGGCCGCCCACGAAGACCAGCGGCAGGAGCCACTGGTACGACACATGGGGCACGATGGACCAGATCACGGTCTCCGAGATGACCGACGGGATGAGGGCGGTCCGCAACCCCACGGTGTCCACGCGCCTCCCCCGCCACGGCGCCCCGAGGGCAATGCCGATGGTCATGACCGCCGCTGCAGCGCCGGCTGCGGCGTAGCCCTGGCCCAGGGTGAGGACGATATGCAGGGTCAGCAGGACCCCCGCGGCTGAATGGGGGATGCGGGCAACCATGCCCACCAGCAGCAGCCGCCGGATCGGCCGGATGGCGAGCAACTCCCGGTAGAGAGCGAAATTCACGAAGCGGTCCTTCAGGGTATTCCGCTGTACCGGCGGGGATCACCCACCCTGCAGCGGTTAATCGGGAGCGCGCCTCAGTTTGATTTCAAGGGAGTCGACGCGCTCCCCAAACAATACATTCTGTGACCACTTTGACTGCAGGCCGGCCACCAGCTCCTGCACACCGGCAGCGTCGAGGCCGTCTTCAAGGTAAAGCACCACTTGCAGCTCCGGCCCGGCACCACCGCCTGGAACAACAGAGCCGTCGGCGGCCATGGCGGCCACTCCCCTGCCGGGCAGCAGCTCGATGCCGCGGACAGCCGCGAAGCCGGCGGCAGCGGTGCCCATTTCGGCGGCAAGCTCCGGGTCACTGTAGGAAGGGGTCCAGCCATGCTGCTGGGCGAGGGCCCAGACACCGGGCCTGCGCACCACGAACGTCACGTCGGCGCCCGGATCCAGGACCAGGAGTTCTGCACCTTCGGCGACGGCCGAGAGCGCCGCGCGGGCGGCATAGACGGCCACCGGACGGGCTTCGGGATGCCATGCGGACAATGCGTCTGCCGACGTGAAGGCCGGCAGCGCAGTCCGTCCGTCCGCAGCCTTCAGCGTCACCAGCGCCATATCCGCCTGTTTGTCGGCGTGCAGCCCGTGCTCTGTTTCTGCCTCTTCAGCCAGCTGCGCCACGATGGGAATGAAGACCCGGGCCGTGGCCAGCGACGCAACGACGTCAGCCTCGTCGCCCCGCCCCTGGCGGAGCGCGGCAATTGCGGCGAGGTAGCCGGCGTCGGCCGTTCCGTCGTCGTCCTCGAAGTTGTGGATCTTTGCGTCTTCACCGGCGAGGCTGCGGCCGGCCCATGGCTGTCCCGCGGAGTCCGTGGCACCACCGGCGCCGGCCAGCGCCGCCGCGATATGTCCGGGCAGGTGGCGGGCGGGAGGGTTTACCGGTTCTTCGGAGCTGGGCATGGCCGGGCTGCTTCCCCGCGCCTAGCGGCGGCCGGCGACGTCGAGGGCTTCGGGCAGCGTGAAGGCTCCGGCGTAGAGGGCCTTGCCCACAATGGCGCCTTCGACGCCCAGGGGAACCAGCGAGCGGAGGACCTTGAGGTCGTCCAGGCTGGAGATGCCGCCGGAGGCCACCACGGGCTTGCCGGTCTTCTCCACCATCTGGCGCAGGAGTTCAACGTTCGGGCCCTGCAGGGTGCCGTCCTTAGTCACATCGGTCACCACATAGCGGGCGCAGCCGGCCTCTTCGAGGCGGCCCAGCACGTCCCACAGGTCCCCGCCTTCCTTCGTCCAGCCACGGCCGGCCAGGGTGGTCCCCCGGACGTCAAGGCCGACGGCGATCTTGTCGCCGAAGCGCTCGATGGCCCGGGCAGTCCACTCCGGGTTTTCCAGTGCCGCGGTCCCGAGGTTGACGCGTGCCACACCCAAATCGAGGGCTGCTTCCAGGGTCTCGTCATCGCGGAGGCCGCCCGAGAGCTCCACCTTGATGTCCAGCCTGCCCACCACCTCGCGGAGCAGGTCGGCGTTGGAGCCACGCCCAAACGCTGCGTCAAGGTCCACCAGGTGAACCCATTCGGCGCCCTGCTGCTGCCAGTTCAGCGCCGCTTCGAGGGGCGTTCCGTAGCTGGTTTCGCTTCCTGCCTCGCCCTGGACCAGCCGGACGGCCTGGCCGTTGACGACGTCGACGGCAGGCAGCAGTTCAAGTACCGGCAGGTCATGTGCGGTGGTCATACTCATCCTCGGTGTTGGTTCTTCGGTTTCGGGCAAAGGCGGGTGGAAGTCGGCGCGCTCAGGCAGTGCCGCGGAGCCCCTGGATCAGCCGGCCGGCAGCGTGAGCAGGTAGGCGGCGACCAGCGACATGGCGGCCAGGATATAAAAGGCCACCTGGGTCCAGATGGGCTTGCGCTGCTGCCGGAACGAGATGCCGCCGCCAATCAGCAGGCCGGCGAGGCCCGTCAGGAGTACGGGCCACATCTAGGCGTCACTGCCGGCGTCGGCGGCCGGGGCGCCGGAGTCAGCGGCGGCCGGCTTGCGCAGGCCTTCCACCCAGTTGCGCAGGAGCCGCGCACCGGCATCGCCGGACTTTTCGGGGTGGAACTGGGTGGCGCAGAGCGGGCCGTTTTCTACGGCGGCGATGAACGGTCCGCCATGCTCGGACCAGGTAACCAGGGGCGGCGCCATCCGGGGCTGGATGACGTCGAAGTTCCATTCCTGCACGCCGTAGGAGTGCACGAAGTAGAACCGCTCGTTTTCGACGCCGGCAAAGAGTTTCGAGCCTTCGGGGACCTTGACGGTGTTCCAGCCCATGTGCGGAACAACTTCGGCGGGGAGTGCCTCCACCTTGCCGGGCCATTCGCCGATGCCCTGCGCTTCGGTGCCGTGTTCGACGCCGGCTTCAAACAGGACCTGCAGGCCCACGCAGATCCCAAGGACCGGGCGGCCGCCTGCCACGCGCCGGCCGATGAGCCGGATGCCGTCCACGGCCTTGAGCTCGCGCATCACGGTCTCGAACGCGCCGACGCCCGGCACCACCAAGCCGTCCGCGTTCAGCACGTCTTCCGGCTTGGCGCTCAGGACCACTTCCGCGCCGGCACGTTCCAGCGCGCGCACGGCCGAGCGGACGTTCCCGGACCCGTAGTCCAGCACCGTGACCGTGGGCTTGCCCTCCGGCGACGGCAGCCTGCGCGACGCCGACGGGTCGATGATTGCCCCGTCCTTCAGGACCTGCCCGCTCACAGCGCACCCTTGGTGGACGGGATGCCCTCAACCCGGGGATCCGGTTCGACGGCGGCGCGGAGGGCGCGGGCAAAGGCCTTGAACTGTGCCTCGACGATGTGGTGCGGGTCCCGGCCGGCAATCACGTTCATGTGCAGGCAGATGCCGGCGTGCAGGGTGATGGCCTCGAACACGTGGCGGGTCAGGGACCCTGTGAAGTGGCCGCCGATCAGGTGGTATTCCTGGCCCGCCGGCTCACCCCCGTGCACCAGATACGGGCGGCCGGACACGTCCACCACCGCATTGGCAAGGGCCTCATCCAGCGGCACGGTGGCCTCGCCGAACCGGCGGATCCCTGCTTTGTTGCCCAGGGCGGTCCGGAGGACCTCGCCGAAAGTGATGGCGACGTCCTCCACGGTGTGGTGGACGTCAATGTGGGTGTCGCCGGTGGCCTTGACCGTCATGTCGATCAGTGAGTGCTTGCACAGGGCGGTCAGCATGTGGTCGTAGAACGGCACCGAGGTATCGATGTCCGATACGCCGGTTCCGTCGAGGTTGATCTCCACGAGTACGGAGGACTCGCTGGTGGCACGCTCCATGCGGGCGGTCCGGGCAGCAGCCGTATTCGATCCGGTTGGACTCATGGTGAAGGATCCTTAGTGGGAGAAGGAGTGGTTCAAGGCGACCAGCGCCGCAGTATCAAGTCTAGGCGCGAAGCGCGGCGTGGCCGGCAAGGATGCGTTCCAGGGACGTGAGGAAGGCTGTGGTTTCCGCCTCAGTGCCTGCGGTGACCCGGAGGTGGCCGGGGATGCCCACGTCCCGGATGAGCACGCCCGCGTCCAGCAGTTCCTGCCAGACCTGGTGCGGATTTTCCAGGCCGCCAAAGAACACGTAGTTGGAGTCCGACGCGGCGGGCTTGAGGCCCATCCTGGTCAGTTCGGCCACGATGCGGTCCCGCTGCTTCTTAATGTCCTCGACGTCGGCCATGAGCGCTTCGCGGTGTTCGAGTGCGGCCAGGGCGGTGGCCTGGGTGATGGCGGACAGGTGGTACGGCAGGCGGACCAGGCGCAGGGCGTCGGTGACCTCGGGTGCAGCGGCCATGTAGCCGAGCCGGGCCCCCGCCAGGGCGAACGCTTTGCTCATGGTGCGGGACACGATCAGCCGCTCACGGCCGGGCAGGAGCGTCAGCGCGCTGGGCGTTCCGTCGTGCGCGAACTCGTGGTACGCCTCATCGACTATGACGATGGCCTGGCTGTCCGAACCGGCCTCGTAGACGGACTCCACGACGTCCAGCCCAAGTCCGGTCCCGGTGGGGTTGTTGGGCGAGCAGAGGAACACGATGTTCGGCTGCAGTTCCTTGACCTGGCGCGCGGCCGACTCCGCGCTGAGGTCATAGCCCTCCGCGCGCTCCCCGGTGATGTACTGCGTGTCTGTTCCGCTGGCCAGCAGCGGGTACATGGAGTACGTGGGCGGGAAACCCAATGCGGTGCGGCCCGGACCGCCAAAGGCCTGGAGGATCTGCTGGAGGACCTCGTTGGAACCGTTGGCGGCCCACAGGTTGGTTTCATCGAGCCCATGCCCGAGGTATTCGGCCAGGGCCTTCCGGAGCGCGGTGAACTCACGGTCCGGGTAACGGTTTAGACCCGCAGCGGCCTCCGTCACGGCGGCACTGATGGCTGCGCGCACGTCGGCGGGGACACCATGGGTGTTTTCATTGACGTTCAGCAGAATGGGGACGTCCAGTTGGGGCGCCCCGTAAGGGGTCAGGCCGCGGAGGTTGCTGCGGAGGGGAAGCCGGTTCAGACGTTCTAGCTGGTCGTTCACCTGAACAGTTTAGTTGCCGCGGCAACGACCGGAAAATGTGACGGTTCCTGTTCGCCCTCGGCATGTCCCGCGGCGGCCCGCTCCAGGGCTTGCCAGCCAGCCAGGCAGGCCACTCTCGCAGAGGCCACGAACTCAGGGGTGGCGCCGGTCAGTAGACGGCCGGTCAGTGGGCGGGGACGGTCAGTGAGTGGGGACGGTCAGTGAGTGGGGACGAAGAGCTGCTGGCCCGGAAGAACGGTGCCCGCGGCAAGGTTGTTGAGCTGGACGATGTCCGCCACGACGTCCCGGGCGTCCCGGTCCGGAGCGACGGCGCCCGCAATGGCCCACAGCGACTGGCCGGACTGCACGGTCACCGTGACGGTGGGCGTCACGGCAAGGTCGGCGGCCGAGTCCGAGGCCTTGGCCGGGGAGTGGAAGAGGCCCGAAAGCGACAGCAGGAGTACGGCCAGGAGCACGAGCGGAACTCCGATCAGGACGATCCTCCCCCGGCGGGTCAGCCGCAGGGGTGCGGACGAAGGTGAAACCTGGTGAAGAGATAAAGCTGACATGAACTAAGCCCTCCTGGACTTGCCGTGCTGCCCGGGTGTCCGCCCGCTGCTGCCTTGCCGTTCATATCGCGCCGGGACTTCTCCCGGCCGCGTATTCGAATGGGGCACCTGCTGGTTAGAACACATGTTCGAACTTTGCTTGTTAAGTTTTAGCACCTATCAACGAACAATGTCGAGACTCGCTAGAACAAATGTTTGAAAAAGCAATGTGGCTGGCCTAGTTTTGAAACCACAGAACATCCACCACTGAAGTTGAACAGCAGGGTCTGACAATGACAGTGGGAGTCCTTCCGGCGGCACTGTGGAACAGCGGCACACGGAAGATCCGGCGGCAAGCGAAAGGCATTGGCGAATATGGCAGCAGCAGCCGCCGGGGGCAGGACCGCCCCGCAATCCAAGAGGACAGCCAAGGGCCTGACCCCACGGCAGAAAAAGATCCTCGAAACCATCCAGCGCTCGGTCAACGAGAACGGTTATCCGCCCTCCATGCGCGAGATCGGCGACACCGTCGGCCTTGCGAGCCTGTCCAGCGTGACCCACCAGCTCTCACAGTTGGAGAAGCTGGGTTACCTGCGCCGCGACCCCAAGCGGCCGCGCGCCATGGAAGTGCTGATGCCGCTCACGCTCGACGGCGGGGGCAAAGGCGCCGGCGCGTCTCCTGCGCCGCAGGCTGCGGGCGGCGGCGCCACGGTCACCGAACTGCCCACCGCGCTGGATACGGCCATGGTTCCGCTGGTGGGCCGGATTGCCGCCGGCGGCCCCATCCTCGCCGAACAGCTCGTGGAAGACGTCATGCCGCTGCCCCGCCAGCTGGTGGGCCAGGGCGAACTTTTCATGCTGAGGGTGGCCGGTGACTCCATGGTGGACGCCGCCATTTGCGACGGCGACTGGGTGGTGGTGCGGCGGCAGGCTGACGCTGCCAACGGCGACATTGTTGCTGCCCTGCTGGACGACGAGGCGACCGTGAAGACGTTCCGCCAGCGCGACGGACACACCTGGCTGCTCCCCCAGAACACGCAGTACGAACCAATCCTGGGCGACCACGCCACCATCATGGGCAAGGTCGTCTCAGTCCTGCGTTCGCTCTAGCCTGCGCACGCCTGCGCGGCATCCGCGCAGGCGTTGTCCGGCGGTGTCTCAGGAAGCGTCGGCACCAAGCCGGGTGAGCGCAGCCAGCGCCTTGGCGCGATCGGTGGTGGCCCAGAACGGGGGCAGCGCACCGCGCAGGAATCCCGCATAGCGTTCGGTGGCCAGCCGTGAGTCCAGGACGGCCACCACCCCTTTGTCCCCGGTAGACCTGATCAGGCGGCCGGCCCCCTGCGCAAGCCGGATGGCCGCGTGGGTGGCGGAAACGGACATGAAGCCGTTTCCCCCTGCCTGCGCCACGGCACGCGAACGCGCCGTCATGAGGGGATCGTCCGGCCGCGGGAAGGGGATGCGGTCTATCACCACCAGCCGGCAGGATCCTCCGGGAACGTCGACGCCCTGCCACAGGGACATGGTTCCGAAGAGGCAGGTGTCCGGTTCGTCGGCGAATTGCTTCACCAGGGCGGTCATGGTCGACTCGCCCTGGCAGAGAACAGTCATATTGAGCTTGGGCCGGAGGGCATCGGCGGCCTCTTCGGCGGCCCGACGCGAGGAGAACAGGCACAGGGCGCCCCCACCGGATGCCTTGATGAGTGCTTCGAGTTCTGACAGCGCTTCCGGTGACACGCCGCGGCCGGGCTTGGGCAGGTGGCCGGCGACGTAGAGGATGCCCTGCTTGGGATAGTCGAAGGGCGAGCCAACATCCACGCCCGTCCAGCTGGGGGCTCCGTCGCCTACCAGGCCCAGTCCCCCGGCCGCCGGTTCAAAGGCGGAGCCAATGGCCAGGGTGGCAGAGGTCAGCACGACGGTATGGTCCGCAAAAAGCCCCTCCCGCAGCCTCCCGGCGACGGATAGTGGGGCTATGTTGATCAGCACCGGTGCACTGTCATCGGGCGGTGAGTATCCCTGGCCGGGGTCGAAGGTGCTGGCGCGGGAAAACCACACCACTTCGCGGTTCTCGCGTGCAGCAATGAGCCTTTCGCAGAGTTCCAGGATGAGCATCAGCCGGGAACGCGCCAGCTGCCGCCCGCCGTCGGCTGTGGTGTTGCTGTCCCCTTTGGAATCGGACAACGCGGCCCGGCACGCTTCACGCAATTGGTCCACGCAGTCGAGCTGTTCATCGTTCAGCCCGTTGGGAAGCAGACCGTTCGGCGCGCCGGCAAGAGCCAGCTCCAGGTTGGCAGCTGCGGCGGTCAGGGCATCAACGGTGATGGCGGTATGTTTCCGGGCACCCGAAGCGGCAGCGTGGACCATGGCCACGGACAACTGTCCGGACACGGCGCCAGTAACCCGGTCCTGCAGTTCGTGCGCTTCGTCCACCACCACGACGTCGTATTCGGGCAGGACTGCAAGTCCCTCGAACGCGCTGACAGCCAGCATGGCGTGGTTGGTCACCACCACATCGGCGTCGGCTGCGTCCTGGCGGGCGAGTTCGCTGAAGCATTCGGCGGCCATTGGGCATTTCTGTGCCCCCAGGCATTCCATCGACGTCACGGAAACCTGGCGCCAGGCACGGTCGGTCACACCCGGCAGGAGCTCGTCCCTGTCGCCGGTGGCTGTCTTTTCAGCCCATTCGCGGAGCCGCACCACTTCCTTGCCAAGCTGCGACGATGGTCCGCCCACGGAAGCAGCGAAATGTGGAACGCTGGTGTCCTCTCCCAGGGAGAAGAGCTGACCTTCCGAGGGTTCCTCTGAAGGGAACCCGCCTTCAAGCTTGTGGCGGCAAACGTAGTTGGACCGCCCCTTGACCAGGGCAACCTTGACCGGCCGGTCCAGTGCCGGCGTGATGTTCTTCAGGAGCCGGGGCAGATCCCTGCCCACAATCTGGGTCTGCAATGCCAGCGTGGCCGTGGACACCAGGGCCGGCTTGTTGCTTTCCAGGGCATGGGCGATAAGCGGCACCAGGTAGGCGAGCGATTTGCCGGTGCCGGTGCCTGCCTGGACCAACAGGTGGTTGCCCGTTTCGATGGCCCGGGCCACCTGGCGGGCCATTTCGTGTTGTCCGGTGCGGCTTTGTCCGCCCATGCCGGCGACGGCGCGGTCGAGCAGTTCAAGAACGAACTGCTCGCCCGCCGTCTGCGCAGCTTCGCCGGCCGCGGGGTCAGTCATTGACGACGAATGGTTCCAGTTCAGACGCGAGGCCCTCCCGGACCATCACGGCAGCCCTGGTGCCTGCCTCAACGTGGTCCAGGCTGAGGATTTCGGCGTCGGACTCGTGGAGCTTGCTGAGCAGGTCCCCGCGGTCGTACGGAATGAGCAACTCCATCTTGACCGATGGCCGGGGAATGGACTCACTGATGGCCTTCAGGAGTTCCGGAATGCCCTCCCCCGTCCGGGCGGAGACCACCACGTGCCGCGGCTCGCGCTGCTTCAGCCGCTCCACCACGAAGGGGTCGGCTGCATCGGCCTTGTTCAGGACGATGATTTCCGGCACCTTACGGGCATCGACTTCGCTGAAGACCTTCCGGACCGCTGCGATCTGCCCTTCGGGGTCAGGGTGCGAAACGTCCACCACGTGCAGGATCAGGTCCGAGTCGGCGACCTCCTCCAGGGTGGAACGGAAGGCTTCCACCAACTGGGTGGGCAGCGAACGGACGAATCCGACGGTATCGGCCAGGGTGTACCCCAGGCCGTCAGCGGTTTCGGCCTTGCGGACGGTGGGATCCAGCGTGGCGAACAGCGCGTTCTCCACGAGGACACCTGCGTCCGTGAGCCTGTTCAGCAGCGAGGACTTGCCGGCGTTGGTGTACCCGGCGATTGCCACGGAGGGCACTTCGTTACGACGGCGGTTGGCCCGTTTGGTCTCGCGGGCCGGCTTCATGGCGGCAATTTCGCGCCGCAGCTTTGCCATGCGGGTACGGATCCGGCGCCGGTCCAGTTCGATCTTGGTCTCACCGGGACCACGCGAGCCCATGCCGGCAGCAGCGCCGCCCACCTGGCCACCGGCCTGGCGGGACATCGACTCGCCCCAGCCGCGCAGGCGGGGAAGGAGGTATTCCAGCTGTGCCAGTTCCACCTGGGCCTTGCCTTCGCGGCTCTTGGCATGCTGCGCGAAGATGTCCAGGATCAGGGCCGTGCGGTCGATGACCTTGACCTTGACGATGTCCTCAAGGCCGCGGCGCTGGGAAGGTGCCAGTTCGGCGTCCACCACCACGGTGTCCGCGCCGGTGGCCATGACGATGTCCTTCAGCTCCTGGGCCTTGCCGGACCCCAGGAACGTCCCGGGGTCTGGTTTGTCGCGGCGCTGCACCAACCCGTCGAGGACCTCCGAACCGGCGGTCTCGGCGAGGGCAGCGAGCTCACGCAACGAGTTTTCGGCGTCGGCAAGCGTTCCTTCGGACCAGAGCCCGGCGAGGACGACGCGTTCCAGGCGCAGCTGCCGGTATTCGACCTCGGTGACGTCTTCGAGTTCGGTGGACAGGCCTGCCCGCCGGCGCAGGGCGCGCCGTTCCTCGAGGTCCTGCTGGTCGCCGTCGTACGTTGAGTGTTCTTCGTCAAGGCGGGAAATGGCCTGCGCCTTGCCAAGCACCGCTTTTCCACTGCCGCCTTCACCACCGGGCGTGCTGACGTTTCTGGCCGGTACGTCCTTGGCGAGGATCCGGTCGATGACAGCCTGGATCTCCTGCGGACTCATGTCCTGGGCGGCTGGATCGGAACCGGTATTGGGCTGGCTGGTCATGGTCTCCTTTGAAGATTCGGCAGTTCCAGAATAGTGCTGATTGGGTGGAAGTTGGAAAGTATTCGCGCTGGGCTGACGGCCTGCGGTCATGCAGTTCTCCTGGTTGTTTCGCCGCCGGCTGCAATGCCGGGGCTCGAATGCCGCCTCACGACGGCGGCAGGGCTGGAAGAGGCCGGAGAATGGCAGGAAGTGCAGCAACGGGCTGACTTTCGAGTGTTGTCCGGCGTCCGGCTCAGACGGAACGGTCTGGCCGGTGCACAAAGCGGAAGGCATGGAAACCTGCGTCGCTGCGGGACGGACTGTCGCTGGAGGACAGGCTGCGGACGGGCATGGCCCGTACCGGCTACTCGAAGATCAGGAACATGCCTTACAGCGTACCAGAAGGCCTTCACGCCGGTTTCCCATTACGCTGCAGGGGGAACTACTCTGGCCAGTTATGGAGTCCGCACACTATTTCAGCACGTCCCCTGCCGGCCCCTTTACCCGGAAGCCTTTGACGGTGGAATTGGCCGGTGAGACGCGACGGCTCCAGACCTCTACGGGCATCTTCAGCCCCGACGGAATCGACAAGGGCACCGCGGTGCTCCTCGCCGAAGTTCCGGCCCCGAATCCCGAGGGCAATCTCCTGGATATCGGGTGCGGCTGGGGTCCGGTGGCGCTCACTATGGCGCTGCTGGCCCCCGAATCAAAGGTCTACGCCGTGGACGTCAACGAACGCTGCATCACCCTGACCAACGAGAACGCCGCCGCGCTGGGACTGTCCAACGTCGTCGCCAGCACGCCCCAGGCCGTGGATCCCGCCATCCGCTTCAACACGATCTGGTCCAACCCTCCCATCAGGATCGGCAAGGACGAACTGCATGCCCTGCTCAAGCTGTGGCTGCCGCGCCTGGCGGACGGCGGCACCGCGTGGCTGGTGGTGCAGAAGAACCTTGGCTCTGATTCCCTTCAGCGCTGGCTGGCCGCCGAACTGGACAGTTCCTTCACCGTGACCCGCGAATCGACGTCCAAGTCCTTCCGGATCCTGAAGGTCAGGAAAGCGTCCCACTCGCCACAATGACGGCGGGACCACTGAGCTCCACATGCTCGTGGCCACCGGGGCCGGCGAAGAACTTCACGCCCACCACTCCTCCCGGAACGTGGACCTGCCAGGCGTCGGGGGCTTCCGCCCCCGCCCAGTGCCTGGTGGCGACGGCGGCAGCACAGGCGCCCGTCCCGCAGGACTGGGTCTCCCCCACGCCGCGCTCGTGCACCCGCATGGTTACGGAGCCGACGCCGTCATGGACCAGCGGTTCTGCCGGCACCACGAATTCCACGTTGGTCCCGTTCGCGGGTACCGGGTCGACCTTCGGAGCGGTGAACAGCCGGGTGCCCGCGAGCTCCGCAAGTTCAGCGAGGGCCACCACCGTATGCGGGTTGCCCATGCTCACGGAGAGTGCCGGCCGGGGAACCTCCAGCCCGTCGGCGGTGACAAGGGAATCCATGGCCTTGGCGCTGGCTTCCCCGGGGAAAATGAACTCCCAGGGTCCCATGTCCACCGCGTAGCCGTCTCCGGTCCGGACCACGGTCTTCACACCGCCCCGCGTGCCGATGGTGAGCGATCCGCCGTCGGGCAGGTCGATCAGGCCCTCGGTCCGCAGGAAGTGGACGAAGACCCTGACCCCGTTGCCGCACATCTCGGACAGGGAGCCGTCGGCGTTGCGGTAATCCATGAACCACTCCGCGTCCGGGGTGCCGGCGAGCAGTTCGCGGCCCTCCGGCAGGAAGCGGGACGGGACGGCCCTGATCAGGCCGTCGGCCCCGATGCCACGGTGCCGGTCGCACAGGGCGGCGGCCTGGTCGGCACCGATCACGTGTGTCCCCTCGGGGTCCGCCACCAGGACGAAGTCGTTGCCGGTGCCGTGCCCCTTGGAAAAGCGGAGCCCGCTCAGTGTGCGCAGGGCGGGCCCGGTGGTTTCTGCGGGGGTAGCATTCATGATCCCAAGCGTAGCGGCGGATGCTGCCGGTCCTGAAACCGCAGCTACCGGCACGACTCCGCTGCCTTGCCAATGAGCTCCGGATCCTGCCAGTCCAGCCACGTGATGCGGGGATCGGCGCGGAACCAGGTCAACTGGCGCCGGGCAAACTGGCGGGTGGCCACGATGGTTTCCTCCGCGGCAGCCTCGACGGTGGAGGCGCCATCGAGGACCCGCAGGAACTGTGCATAGCCCAGGGCACGGGACGCGGTCTTGCCGCGGCGCAGGCCTTTAGCATCGAGCATCCGGACCTCCTCCAGCAGGCCGGAGTCCACCATCCGGTGCACGCGGGCTGCCAGCCGGTCCCGCAAAACCTCGCGGTCCACGCCGAGGCCCACCTGGACGGCGGGCTGGTGGTACTCCCTCCGCGGCATGTAGGAGCTGAACGGGCGCCCGGTGAGTTCGTGGACCTCCAGCGCGCGGATGATGCGCCGTGCATCGGAGACCCGGGCAGCGGAGGTGGGATCCACCCTGCGGAGCCTGGCCAGGAGTTCACCTGTGCCGGCTTCCGCGTGCTCCGCTTCAAGCCGGGCACGTAGCGCAGGGTCGGTCCCCGGGAATTCCAGGACGTCCAGGGCGGCCCGGACGTACAGCCCGGAGCCGCCTGCCAGGATGGCGCGCTTGCCGCGCCCATGGATGTCGTCGATGGTTTCGCGCGCCTGGGCCTGGAAGTCGGAAACACTGGCTTCCTGGGTCACGTCAAGGATGTCGAGGAGGTGGTGCGGCACTCCCCTGCGCTCGGCCACCGTGATTTTGGCGGTGCCGATGTCCATGCCGCGGTAGAACTGCATGGCATCGGCGTTAATGACCTCGCCGTCCAGTTCGAGGGCAAGGTTGACGGCAAGGTCGGACTTTCCGGAGCCGGTGGGACCGACGACGGCGATGACGGGCGGGGCAGCCACCTGTCAGCGGGTGCGCAGCGGCAGTGAGGGCATGCCGAGGGAGACGCCCTTACGTGCCTCTCCGGAACCGGGGACCGGCGCGCCGCAGGAGTCGGCCTGGGACCTGTCCCACGCGTCCCCTGCCCGTGAACGGCGAAGGGTGTATTCCTCAGGCGTGGGGTCGGCGACCAGGTGGAAAGCCGCGGCCTCGGTAATGGTGACGGTGACGAGGTCCCCCGGCCTCGGGGCAGGTGCAGCCTCCGGGACCGAGAAATGGACCAGGCGCTGGTCCTGCGACCGGCCGGACAGCCGGTGGGTTTCCCCAGACTTCCGCCCGGACTGTGCGGTCACCATGACTTCGAGCCGGCGGCCAAGCTGCTTCCGGTTTTCCTCCGCGGCGATGCGGTCCTGCAGCGCGGTGAGGCGTTCGAACCGTTCCTGGACCACGGCCTTGGGGAGCTGGTCGGGCAGGTCGGCCGCGGGCGTGCCGGGACGCTTTGAATACTGGAACGTGAAGGCGGTGGCGAAGCGGGACTTTTCCACCACGTCCAGGGTGGCCTGGAAGTCCTCCTCCGTTTCACCCGGGAAGCCCACGATGATGTCGGTGGAAATGGCGGCGTGCGGGATCCTTTCGCGGACCTTGTCCAGGATGCCCAGGAACTTGGTGGACCGGTAGGAACGCTTCATGGCCCGGAGGATGCTGTCCGACCCGGACTGGAGCGGCATGTGCAGCTGCGGCATCACGTTCGGCGTCTCTGCCATGGCGTCAATGACGTCATCCGTGAAGGCGGCGGGGTGCGGGCTGGTGAACCGGACGCGTTCGAGCCCCTCGATCTCTCCGCAGGCACGCAGGAGCTTGGAGAATGCCTGCCGGTCCCCGAATTCCACCCCGTAGGAGTTGACGTTCTGGCCGAGCAGGGTGACTTCAATGGCGCCATCGTCCACGAGTGCCTGGATCTCGGCGAGGATCTCTCCGGGCCGGCGGTCCTTTTCCTTGCCGCGGAGGGCGGGCACGATGCAGAAGGTGCAGGTGTTATTGCAGCCCACGGAGATGGACACCCAGCCCGAGTAGACAGAGTCACGTTTGGTGGGCAACGTTGACGGGAAGACGTCCAGGGATTCCAGGATCTCCAGCTGCGCTTCGTTGTTGTGCCGCGCCCGGTCCAGGAGGGCGGGAAGGGCACCGACGTTGTGGGTACCGAAGACTGCGTCCACCCACGGCGCCTTCTTGAGGATCGTCTCGCGGTCCTTTTGTGCCAGGCAACCGCCCACGGCGATCTGCATGCCGGGGTTGGCCGCCTTCACGGGGGCCAGGATGCCCAGGTTGCCGTAGAGCTTATTGTCCGCGTTTTCCCGGACCGCACAGGTGTTGAACACCACCACGTCGGCATGCTCGCCCTCCGCCGGGACGTAGCCCGCGGCCTCGAGCAGGCCGGACATCCGTTCCGAGTCGTGGACGTTCATCTGGCAGCCGAAGGTTCGCACCTGGTAGGTGCGGGGCAGGGCTCCGGTTTGCGGGACCGTCCCTGCGTCGACGGAAGGGGTGGCGCCGGATTGGGGGGAAGGAATGGTCAAACTCACCCGTTAAGGGTACCGGCTTTGGAGGATCCCGCTGTCGGGGTCCTGCTGGGAATCGAGGACATCGTTGACGATCCGGAACGCCTGCGAGGGCTGGTAACCCTTTCTTGCCAGCATGGACGCCAGGCGCCGCACTGCTTTGTCCCGTTCCCCGGGACCGGACAGGTCCGTCCCGGGCCGGAGCTTGCGCTCAACCAGGGCGCGCGCAGCGGCCTCCTCGTCGGCGTCAGTCAGTTGTTCCAGCGCTGAAGCCGCTGTCTCCTGGTCGATGCCTTTCTCAGCGAGCTCACGCCTCAGCGCGCCCTTGGCAAGCTTGCGGGACTGGGCGCGGCTCCTGACCCACATGTCAGCGAATTCTGCATCGTTAATCAGCCGGACTTCCTGGAACTTGTCCAGTACGGCCTCGGCGACGTGCTCCGGGATGTTCCGTTCGGCCAGTTTCCGGGCAAGCTGCAGCCTGCTCTTAGGCGCCGCCGTCAGCTGCCGGTACACGATTGCCTGCGCCACCGTAAACGGGTCCGGTTCGGCGTCCGCGGCCTGCGGGTCGTCAGGGACTGCATACCCGTCCGGCACCCCTGTTGAGGGGGTGCCGGCACGGGACCGCCGTGTTCGTGGTCCGGTCAAGGGCTAGAACCCGTCGACAGCTTTCAGCTTTGGCGAGTCCTTGGACTCATCCTCCGCAGGCTTGACCCCGACACCGAGCTTCTCCTTGATGAGGCGCTCCAGCTCGGCGGCCAGCTCGGGGTTGTCGCGGAGGAACCGGCGCGAGTTCTCCATGCCCTGGCCCAGCTGGTCACCGTCGTAGGTGAACCAGGAGCCGGACTTCTTGATGATGCCGTGCTCAACGCCCATGTCGATGATGCCGCCCTCACGGGAGATGCCCTGGCCGTAGATGATGTCGAACTCGGCGACCTTGAAAGGCGGAGCCATCTTGTTCTTGACGATCTTGGCCTTGGTCCGGTTGCCGACGGAATCGGCACCCTCCTTGAGGGTCTGGATCCGGCGGACGTCGATGCGGACCGACGCGTAGAACTTCAGCGCCTTACCACCGGTGGTGGTTTCCGGGGAACCGAAGAACACGCCGATCTTTTCACGGAGCTGGTTGATGAAGATGGCGGTGGTCTTGGTCTGGCTCAGGCGGCCGGTGATCTTACGCAGTGCCTGGCTCATGAGCCGGGCCTGGAGGCCGACGTGGCTGTCACCCATGTCGCCTTCGATTTCAGCGCGCGGCACCAGGGCGGCCACGGAGTCGATGACGATGACGTCCAGGGAGCCGGAGCCGACCAGCATGTCCATGATCTCCAGGGCCTGCTCGCCGGTATCCGGCTGCGAGACCAGGAGGGCATCCGTGTCCACGCCGAGCTTGGCGGCGTAGTCAGGGTCCAGGGCGTGCTCGGCGTCGATGAACGCTGCGATCCCGCCCGCGCGCTGTGCGTTCGCCACGGCGTGCAGGGCCACGGTGGTTTTACCCGACGATTCAGGACCGTAGATTTCAATGACGCGGCCGCGCGGGAGCCCGCCAATGCCAAGGGCGACGTCCAGGGCGATGGAGCCGGTGGGGATGACTTCGATCGGAGCGCGGACTTCGTCGCCCAGGCGCATGACCGAGCCCTTGCCGAACTGCTTGTCAATCTGGGCAAGCGCTGCTTCCAGCGCTTTTGCACGATCCGGGGCTGCCGCCATGGTTGACACCTCTAATGCTTTCTCGATGGTGGCCTTCGCGGCCGTTGTATTGGTCATCTCTGACGCTAAGGGGACCCACTGACATTCCGGCCGGAGGACAACGGCTATGTGGATAAACCCGATGGAAAAAGCATAGCGTTATCCGAACAGGTATTCGAAGAGTGGAGTTCCTGCGGCGTGTCAGGCGGCAGGATCCTTGGCGCCCGCATCGAGGCGGGCGCCGCCGTCAATCGCGGCGCGGGGCGATGTCTCGCCCGAGCCGCCGTTCCGCCGGGACGTCCTGGACGTCGCAGACAGCAAGCCATACCCTCCGCGGCTCAACGCCCGCGGCCAGGGCCTGGTCAGCGGTGCGTCCGCCTACGCCGGCAAGGACCAGGGTACTGCTCAGCACGCGGGAGTACCCCGCACCGAACTCGTCATCCATGAGACGCCAGTACTCGCTGATTCGCATCGGTAAATCCTCTCATGATTGCGGACCCTAGAATTGTTGCCATGAGCAACTCCCCGGATCTCCCGCCGCGGCAGGACACAGGCAACGATGCCGCCGACGCCGCGCTTCAGAATGTCGAACACCAAATCAGCCTCTTTTGGCGGCGGGCCCGGGCCATCTCCAACCAGCTCTCGCGCGAGGTTCACCCGGACATGGAGCCTGCCGCGTATGGGCTCCTGACGGTCATCCGCCGGGAAGGACCCATCCGGCTCACCGACCTTGCCATGAACATCGGCGTGGGCAAGCCGTCGGTCAGCCGGCAGATCGCCTTCCTGGAAAGCCTGGGCCTGGTGTCCAAGGAGGCGGACCCCCTGGACCGCCGGGCGCAGTCCATCCGGCTGACGCCGAAGGGCGAAGAGAAGATGCACCAGGTCCAGGACGCCCGGCGCCAGGTCTTCCAGGAGCGGCTGCGCGAGTGGCCGGTGGAGGACCTGCAGGAGCTGGCCCGCTGCATGGCCAAGCTGAACTCCACCTATGAGCGTGACGGGTTCGCCAGGGAAGCGGCGGACCCGTCCACCGCGCAGGAAGACGCATCCGACAACTAGGCGACAGCAGGAAGCCCCCGGCACGGCCGGGGGCTTCCTGCTGTTTCCTCGTCCCACTCTGGGGTGGGGCTGCTTTTACCGGGCGCCGGAGAGGAGGCCCGTGGAGAGTTCGTCGTTCAGTTCAGTGTTGAGGTCGCGTTCCAGGTCACGGCCGTAACGCTGGGAGAATTCCTGCGGAACGGTGTCCGGAACTGCGACGCCTTCGGCTACTGCCACGCGGTCGCTGACCTCACGGAGCATGCTTGACAACGGAACATCCAGTGCCGAGCAGATCGAGGACAGAAGCTCTGATGATGCTTCCTTCTGGCCGCGCTCCACTTCGCTGAGGTATCCCAGGGAGACACGGGCGCTGTGCGAAACTTCACGGAGCGTGCGCCCCTGACGCTGGCGGACATCGCGCAGGACATCACCGATTTCGTGACGAAGTACTACCATCTTGCGCTCCTTCTGTTCGCTCTTAGCCTGTTCGGCGAGGCCCACATCCTTCCAGCGGACAACGCCGTTTACGGATACGGGCTGCTTTACCATCTGTATCGCCTTGCTCCCTCATTGGTCAGGTCCGCCGCCGGCGAACCCGTCTTGGTCATTTCATCCTAGGCGCCTCCGCTCTCCGGAAGCGACACAATGTAATAACTAATCGGTACCGGCTTTTGTTCCCGGCAACTTTACGCCCGGTAACTTCGCAGGCTGCGAAGGTCAGCCGGACAGGGCCTCAAGCAGTCTTTCCAGCGCGGCGCCGCACGCAGCGGCCCGGATGTCCGGCCTGCTGCCGGTAAAGGTGTATTCGAAACCGGCGGTGCCGGCAGCCGTGGCAATTCCAATGTAAACCCGGCCTACGGGCTTACCGTCATGGGCCTCGGGACCGGCGACGCCGGTGGTGGAAAGCCCGACGTCGGCACCCAGGACAGTGCGCGCCCCGGCCGCCATGGCACGGGCGACGTCGGGGTCGACGGAGCCGGCACGGGCCAGCAGGTCGGAAGGGACGTGCAGCACCGCGTCCTTCACGGAGTTCTGGTAGGCCACGACGCCGCCCTGGAGCATGCCGGAGGCTCCGGGCGTGTCGGCGAGGACCGCGGACACCATTCCGGCCGTCAAAGATTCCGCGGTGGCAACGGTCCGTCCTGACTCGAGCGCCTGCCTGACGGCCTGGGCGGCCAGCTGGTGGAGGTTGCTCATGCCTGTTCCTGCCCTTCCGCGGCCCCTGCCTGGCGCTTGCCCTTCGCACGGAGGCGCATGGCTTCAATCACGTATTCAATGCCGGTCCACAGCGTGATTGCCACGGCGGCCATCATGACGGCAAACGCTACCCATGACATCCACGGCGCGAACGCCCCGAACGGCAGCAGGTACAGGAAGATCGCTGCGGTCTGCACGACGGTCTTGAGCTTGCCGCCGCGGGAAGCGGGGATGACGCCGTAGCGGATCACGAAGAAACGCAGCGCAGTGATGCCCCATTCCCGGACCAGGATCACCAGGGTTGCCCACCAGGGCAGTTCGCCCAGCAGGGACAGCATCACCAGGGCGGAGCCGATGAGGAGCTTGTCGGCGATGGGATCGGCGATCTTGCCGAAGTCCGTAACGAGGTTCCGGCTCCTGGCGATATCGCCGTCGAGCTTGTCGGTGTAGATGGCGACGGCGAACGCCGCCACCGCCGCCCAGCGCCACGGTCCGGAGGTACTGTGCAGCCCCGGCGCATCCGCGACGAGGAACCACACGAAGAACGGGACCAGCACAATGCGGATCATGGTCAGGACATTGGGAAGGTTCCAGACCCCGGCTCGGCCTTGGCCGGCGGCGGTGGCATCGGTGCTAGTCACGTTCCTAGGCTACCGGCCTAGCGTCCCGTGAGGGACCACGCGTCTTCGGAGCCGTCGTCGTCATCGCCGTAGCCGCCCGGGGCCGAATCCGAGCCGTCGTAGTATTCGACGTTCTGCTTCCTCTGGTCCAGGTCCGCAGCCACCAGGTCTTCGGCGTAGCCGCCCTGGGCGATGTTGGCGTTGGCATTGTCACTGAGTGCGGCGGTCTGCGAGTCAGGCGCCGCAGGGGCTTCCTGGCCCTTCATCGCGGCGAGGACGGCGGCGAGGTCGTCCGGCTTCACCAGGACGTCACGCGCCTTGGAACCCTCCGAGGGGCCCACCACTCCCCTGGATTCGAGGAGGTCCATGAGCCGGCCGGCCTTGGCGAACCCGACCCGGAGCTTGCGCTGCAGCATGGAGGTGGAGCCGAATTGGGTGGTGACCACCAGTTCAGTGGCCTGCAGCAGCACCTCGAGGTCGTCCCCGATGTCGTCGTCGATCTGCTTCTTTTCCGCTTCAGGGGCGACGTCGTCACGGTAGACAGCCTGCAGCTGTCCCTTGACGTGCTCCACCACTTTGTGGATCTCCGACTCCGTGACCCAGGCGCCCTGGACACGCATCGCCTTGGAGGCGCCCATGGGCAGGAAGAGCGCGTCACCCTGGCCGATGAGCTTCTCGGCGCCCGGCTGGTCCAGGACCACCCGGGAGTCCGTGACGGAGGACGTGGCGAAGGCCATGCGCGAGGGCACGTTGGCTTTGATGAGGCCCGTGACCACGTCGACGGAGGGCCGCTGGGTGGCCAGGACCAGGTGGATGCCGGCGGCACGGGCCAGCTGGGTGATGCGGACGATGGAGTCTTCGACGTCGCGGGGGGCCACCATCATGAGGTCGGCGAGTTCGTCCACGATCACCAGCAGGTACGGGTAGGGCCGGATGACGCGTTTGGAGTCGACCGGCGGCTGGACCTTGCCGGCGCGCACGGCCTTGTTGAAGTCGTCGATGTGCTTGAAGCCGTAGTTGGCGAGGTCGTCGTAGCGGGCGTCCATTTCCCGTACCACCCACTGCAGCGCTTCGGCCGCCTTCTTGGGGTTGGTGATGATGGGAGTGATCAGGTGTGGAACGCCCTCGTAGGCGGTCAGTTCCACACGCTTGGGGTCCACCATGACCATGCGGACCTCGTCCGGGGTGGCACGCATCAGGATGGACGTGATCATTGAGTTCACGAAGGACGACTTACCGGCACCGGTGGCACCAGCCACCAGGAGGTGCGGCATCTTGGCCAGGTTGGCCACCACGTAGCCACCCTCCACGTCCTTGCCCACGCCCATGACCATCGGGTGGTCCGTGCGGCGGGCGTTCTGGCTGCGGAGGACATCGCCCAGGGAGACGGTTTCGCGGTCCGTGTTGGGGATCTCGATGCCGATGGCCGACTTGCCCGGGATGGGGCTGAGGATGCGGACATCGCTGGAGGCGACGGCGTAGGAGATGTTCTTGGACAGGGCGGTGACACGCTCCACCTTGGTGCCCGGCGAAAGTTCGATCTCGTACCGGGTGACGGTGGGGCCGCGGCTGAAGCCGGTGACGGTGGCGTCAACGTTGAACTGCTGCAGGGTATCGGTCAGGGCGGCGACGACGGCGTCGTTCGCTTCCGTGCGCTCCTTGGGGATGGATCCGGGGGTCAGGAAGTCCGAGGCCGGGAGGGTGTACGTGACATCGCCGGCGAGCGAGAGCTGCTCGGTCCGCTGCGGGATGGGAACGGGCGGCGGCGCGGGCGCCACCGGGTTCGAGGGCACGGTGGGCGCGGCGGCAGGCTTGCCCGGAGCCGCGGCACCCGGGATGACCAGGGGGATGGCTTCGGTGGCGTTTTCCGGCGGGGCCGCCTGCGAACCGGCGCCCAGGCCCTGGGCGGCCTTGATCTTCTCGACGGCGATCTCCGCCTGGGTGGGCCGACGCACGCCCGGCGCGGGCCGGGCAGGTTCCTGCTCGTCGTCGTCAATGACGGCGTGCTCAAACGCTTCGTCGCCTACGTAGCCCTCAAGGCCCGGCTCGGACTCCTGGTCCTTGCCAAAGAGCTTGCGCTTCTTCTTGCGGGGTGCGGCGGGGGCCGTCCGTTCCAGGTAGCTGCGGTCGTGGACGTCGGGGCGTTCCTGGTCCATCAGGTCGATGCCCATAAGGTGCTCGTAGGCTCCGCGGATGCGGCGCGGGATGGCCGTGAACGGGGTGGCCGTGATAATCAGCAGGGACACGAAGGCGAGCAGGCCGTAGAGGGCCACAGGAACGGCGGGATGGATGGCGGCCAGCGGCGTGGCGGCCAGGAAGCCAAGCATGCCGCCGGCTTTGCGGAGGCCGTCGAAGCCGTCGGCGACGGTGGGCTGGCCGCCCAGGATGTGCGCCAGGCCGCAGCCGGCGAACGTCATAATCAGGAAGCCGATGCCCACCCTGTTGTTGCCCCGGCCGTCGGAGGGCTGCCGGAACAACCGGAAGGCGCAGACGAACAGCATGAGCGGAAGCAGCAGGGAGATCCAGCCGAAGGTGCCGTTCACCACGGCGTAGACGGCGTCCGGGAACCAGCCCGTCAGGCCCCACCAGGCGAACGTGGCGATGAAAACCCCCAGCGCCAGGTTGAACAGCGCGGCGCCGTCGCGGCGGTCCTCGGCAGGAAGGTCACTGACGTCGTGGCCGATGCGGCGCACTCCCCCGCCCACCAGATGGCCCATGCCCAGCCATGCTCCGCCGACAACGCGCAGCAGCCACGGCTGGTGGTGTTCGACGGCGGGAAGCTGGCGGGTGCGCGCAGTGCTGGATGAGCCGCCGCGCCCTGCCTTGCTGGCAGTGGAGCCGGTTCCGCGGGCTGTGGAGCTCCCGGATTTGCTGCCGGAGCTGCCCCTGCCGGTACCTTTGGGCGCGGAAGTAGTACGTGTGGCCATAGTAGCCACGGTACCGGAAGCATGCTGTGATTCCGGGGATATCGGGGCCCGGGGAGCGCATCGGTTGGGGGCACCGGCCGCACCGCCCGGACACGCAGAAGGCCCCGGTTCGCGGTGAACCGGGGCCTTCCGAACCTGCCCTGCGGCAGCGGAGCTAATCTCAGGCCTCGAGCACCACCGGGATGATCATGGGCTTGCGGCGCAGCTTGCGGTTGACCCACGTGCCCACGACGCGGCGCACCACCTGCTGGAGCTGGTGGCTGGTGTGGTCGGCGTGGTTCTGGACTGCTTCTTCCAGTGCCGCGTTGATCTTGGGGATGATGTCGTCGAAGACTGAATCGTCCTCGGCAACACCGCGGGCGTGGATCTCGGGCCCGGACACCACCTTGCCGGTGGCCCGGTGGATAACCGTGATGATCGAGATGAAGCCTTCATCGCCCAGAATGCGGCGGTCCTTGAGGTCCGCGTCGGTGATTTCGCCCACGCTGGAGCCGTCAACGTAGACGAATCCAACCTCCACCTGGCCCACGATGTCCGCCTGGTGGTCGCGGAGGTCGATGACCGTGCCGTTGTCGGCAAGGATGACGCTGGCTTCCGGGACTCCCGACTCAATGGCGATCTTGCCGTTGGCGATCAGGTGGCGGGTCTCGCCGTGCACGGGCATGGCGTTGAGCGGCTCGAGGATGTTGTAGCAGTAGAGCAGTTCCCCGGCTGCTGCGTGGCCGGACACGTGGACCTTGGCGTTGCCCTTGTGGATCACGTCGGCGCCGAGCTTGAGGAGACCGTTGATGATCCGGAACACCGCATTCTCGTTGCCCGGGATGAGGCTGGAGGCCAGGATGACGGTATCGCCGTCGCCCACCACCACGCGGTGGTCGCCGTTTGCCATCCGGGACAGGGCCGCCATGGGCTCGCCCTGGGAGCCGGTGGACATGAGGACCACGCGGTTGTCCGGCAGGTTGTCGATGTTCTTGATGTCGACGATCAGCCCGGAAGGGACGTCCAGGTAGCCCAGCTTCTCCGCGATGGCCATGTTGCGGACCATGGAGCGGCCCACAAAGGCCACCTTGCGGTTGTGCTTGGCAGCGGCGTCAAGGACCTGCTGCACGCGGTGGACGTGGGAGGAGAAAGACGCCACGATGATGCGCTTGGTGGCCTGGCCGAAAAGCCGCTCCAGGGTGGGGCCGATTTCCTTCTCGGCCGTGGTGAATCCGGGCACGTCGGCGTTGGTGGAGTCGGACATGAAGAGGTCAACGCCCTCCTCGCCCAACTTGGCGAAGTGGCGCAGGTCGGTGATGCGTCCGTCCAGCGGCAGCTGGTCCATCTTGAAGTCACCGGTGTGCAGGACCGTGCCGCCGGCCGTGCGGATGAACACGGCAAGGGCATCCGGGATGGAGTGGTTGACGGCGACGAACTCGCATTCGAACGGCCCGAATTTCTCCACCTGGCCTTCTTCAACGGTCAGCGTGTAGGGCCGGATGCGGTGCTCCTGCAGCTTCGCCTCGATCAGGGCCAGCGTCAGCTGGGAGCCCACCAGGGGGATGTCGTTGCGCAGGCGCAGCAGGTACGGCACGGCGCCGATGTGGTCCTCGTGACCATGCGTGAGGATCACGGCCACGACGTCGTCCAGCCGGTCCTCAATGTACGAGAAGTCCGGCAGGATCAGGTCAACGCCGGGCTGGGTTTCCTCGGGAAAGAGGACGCCGCAGTCCACGATCAGCAGTTTGCCGTCGATTTCGAACACGGCCATGTTCCGGCCGATCTCCCCCAGCCCGCCAAGCGGGACGATCCGCAGGGTGCCCTGGGGCAGGCGCGGAGGGGTGACAAGGCCGGTAAGGGCAGTTTGGGTCATAGTGCACTTCTTTCCAGGCGGAAGGGTGCCGGTCTTAGCCTCAGGAGAAGACCAGCCCCGCTTCCGCCAAATCCCCGCGGATGGTTTCGATCTCGGTTTCGTCCGGCTCCACGAGGGGCAAACGGACAATCGAGTTGGGCAGGACTCCCTGCCATTTAAGAATCTGTTTGGCCGCCACGGCCCCCTGGACACGGGTCATGGTTGCGCGGACCACGGGCTGCAGCTCGAAGTTGATCTTGCGGGCAGTCCCAAGGTCATTGGCGTTGACGGCGTCGATGAGCTCGCGGAAGCGGCGGGTGGCGACGTGGGTGGTGACACCCACCAGGCCGACGGCGCCCAGCGCCATCCAGGGAAGGGTCAGCCCGTCGTCGCCCGAGTAGAACAGGAGGTCGGTTTCTGCCATGACGCGGGTGGCTGCGGTGAGGTCTGCCTTGGCGTCCTTGACGGCGACGATGTTGGGGTGCTGCGCCAACCGGATCATGGTGTCGGGTTCGATCGGAATCGAGGACCGGCCGGGGATGTCGTACAGCATGACGGGTACGTCCACGGCGGAGGCGATGGTCTCGAAGTGGGCGCGGACACCGGCCTGGCTGGGCTTGTTGTAGTAAGGGGTCACCAGGAGGAGGCCGTCGACGCCGAGGGCAGCAGCCTGCTGGGAGAGGTGGACCGAGTGCGCGGTGTCATTGGTGCCGGTCCCGGCAATGATGGCCGCCCGGCCGCCCACGGCATCCTTCACGGCGCGGAACATGCCGAGGTTCTCTTCGTCCGTCAGCGTGGAGGTCTCGCCGGTGGTGCCGGTGACCACCAGGCCGTCACAGCCGTCGTCGACCAGCTTGCTGGCCAGCGCTGCCGCCTGGTCGTAATCCACTGCGCCGTCCTTGGTGAACGGCGTGACCATGGCGGTCAGGAGGGTACCGAGGGCAGGGATGTGCGCGGAAGAGTCAGCCATGGAAAAAACGTTACCCTGTCCCCGGCTGGTTAGGACAATGCCACGGGCGTGACGAACGTCAAATACGACGACGCCCTGGCCGTGGAGCGTCCGCCCCCGCATGGCAATAGCGGCCGACCGCCGACTGCCGAAGGCCCTCTGCCCATGATGCGAGCCGCTGCGCCGCCCGCACGTAATGGAACAACTCCGTGGGCGTCAGGGCATCAAGATCCGTTTCAGCAAGCCTGCGGGCCAGCTCTGCCCCCGCCGGCTGGGCCGCAAGGCTGACGCCTTCCCGTTCCCACGCGACGTCCTCCGCGGGCCGCCCGGAAACAAGCTGGCGGAACAAGTAGTCCACCACTCCGGGACTCATCGCCTTCAGTGGCCCGTCCGCGGCGCCAGGATCCCCGGGCGGAAGGTCGTCCGGGGCGTAACGGCGCGGCAGGCTCCCGGACTGCACGTGATCCGCCTGGGCGGTGCCTGCCGGCGCACGGCCCTCCCATGCAGGACCCGCCTGCACATTGCCCTCCCGCACCGGGGCCGCCTGCAGACTGCCCGGCGGGGCTTCCGGCTGCCGGCGCCCTTGCCCGCTGGTTTCATGGGCGGCTCCCCCGGCCGCTCCTCCCCTGGATCCGGATGCTCCGGACGACGTCATTTCCATACCCGACATGCTATTCGAACATATATTCGAATACAAGGGATGCTGGCGCTCCGGGCACCGCTGGCGCCCGCTGTCACAAGCGACTCAGGAGCAGCATGTGAGACGATCTGGTCATGACGTCCCGTAGCCCGGCCACCCGGTCCCGCAAGGCCCCAGGCAGGCAACAGCCGGGGCGCCTCCGGGGCATCGATGCCGCCCGCGGCGTGGCGTTGCTGGGCATGATGGCCACCCACCTGCTGCCGACGTTCGAATCGAATGCAAACCTCACGCCAACCTGGATTGGCCTCACCTTCTCGGGACGCGCCGCCGCCCTCTTCGCCGTGCTGGCCGGCGTGGGACTTGCCCTGTCCACCGGGAAGGACAAGCCGCTGGCAGGCCCCGGGCTCTCCGCCGCCCGGCGCGGTGTGGCGCTGCGCGCCCTGGTGATTGCCGCCGTCGGACTTACCCTGGGCGGCCTGGAGGTGAACGTGGCCATTATCCTGGTCCACTACGCCGTGCTGTTCCTGTGCATCCTCCCCTTCCTGGGGCTTGGCGTGAAGCCGCTGTGCGCCTGGGCCGGTGGCTGGATCCTTGCCTCGCCAGTGCTGGCATACCTCATGCGGCCCTGGCTCCTTGCCCCTGAGCCTCCCCTGAAGCTGGGCCACAACCCTGGCTGGGAAGACCTCGGAACACCTTCCCGGCTGCTCGCGGATGTGTTCTTTACCGGCTACTACCCTGTGTTCCAGTGGCTGTCCTACCTGCTGGTGGGGCTGGTGATCGGGCGCCTGGTCCTCACCAAGGCACTGGTTCCCATACTGCTGCTGTCGGCCGGAACGGTGGTGGCCGTGGCGGCCAAGGCCCTGGGGGCAGCGGCCATGGAGGACTGGGGCGGCGTGGCAGCGCTGGAAAAGGTCCTCAATTCCCCGGGGTATCCGCTGGGCAGCGTGCTGCAGGTCAACCTGACAGGTATCCCCCAGGAGGGCTCCTGGTGGTGGCTGGCATCGGCCGCACCGCACTCGGGAACTCCGCTTGACCTGCTGCACACCTCGGCAGTGGCGGCGGCGGTCATTGGCGCCTGCCTGCTGCTGGGGCGCCTCGCGGAGTGGGTGGACCTGGACCTGCTGCTTCCGCTGCGCGGGGCCGGCGCCATGACGCTGACCCTGTACACAGTGCACGTCTGGGTGGTGTCCAGCTTCTATCTGAAACCCCTGCCCGCCGGCTGGACGGAGGACGGGATGTACTTTGCCCAGGCGGCCACTGCCATCACTGTTGGCATTGTCTTTGCGCGGCTGTCCTGGCGCGGCCCGCTGGAATGGGCGGGCCATGCGGCGGCCGTGGTGGGCCGGGGCGGCTTCAAGGCCCTCTCCTGAACCAAGGCAATCCACCTCGCCTGGCCCGGCTTCGCCCCCGCTCTGGAATGAAAAAGAACCCGCGCCCCCACCGGAAAGTGGGGCCGCGGGTTTCGTTCTGAAACCGGCTGCAGTGCGCCGGCTGCTACTGCGGGGTCAGGGTGAAGGTGGCCGTCTTGTCGCCGAAGTCATCGTTGACAACAACCTGGGTGGGGCCCTTCTTCACATCAAACGCAATGACGCCCTGGCGGACATCGCCGGCACCGACCTCGTCGGTGGGCAGGGCGCCCATGCCATCGTCAAGATAGACCAGTTCGCCCTCTTTGCCCTCGGCGTCGTAGACCTTGAAATTCGAGGGGCTGGAGAAGCTGCTTCCGGTCAGCGTCTCCCAGGACACCTTGACCGCGAGGAAACCGCCGTTCTTCGGCTGCATGTAGGTCATGCCCGGGATTTCGGCCGTGTAGATGGAATCGAGGACGCTGATCTTGACAGTGTTGCCTTCGGACACGGTGGCAACGAAGGAGTTTGCACCGGCGTCGGCGCCACTGGACGGAGCGGCTCCGTTCGACGGGGTTGTTCCACGTGACGGGTTGGGCGCTGCCTGCGAGGCCGACGGAAGCTCGGGAGATACGGGGAGCTTCCGGTTGTCGAGGGCAGCTCCGATCATGGCGACGGACATGATGGTCAGCAGGATTCCGGTGATGATGCTGATGAGCCAGACGACGCCGGTGATGATCCAGGCCTTCTTCTTGTTCTCCGGGTAGCCCTCAAGCGGGCGGCCATCCTTGTCCCTGGTGTTTCCGGTCAAGGTGATGATCAGGTCCACGATGGCCCAGATGCCGAGGCCGCCGGCCGTCAGGAGCTTGGCGATGCCCGAGCCGATCTTGCCAAGGTAGAAGCGGTCCGCGCCGAAGGTACCCAGCAGCAGCGAAAGGATCCAGGTTGTCATGAACGACTTCCGGGGACCGTCCGGGTAGGGGCCGCTGCCGTGGGGCCCCGGCTGGTAATCCCCCTGCGGAGCTCCGGGGTAGTGCCCCTCAAACGTGGATTGTCCGCCGAAGGTGGACGGGGCCGGCGGAATGGGCGGAGCGGACGGCCCGCTCTGCGATGGGTTGGGGAAATTCGGGTGGCTCATGGATGGTCCTTCTGTCCAAAGGTGCGGGTTCTTGGGTGCACGGGTGCAGGTGTGCGGGCGGTTCAAGGGTGGGGTGCGTGCAGCATCAGGCAGCCTCCGGCTTCCCGGCACGCGGCAAGGGAGCGCTGGTGCGTGGCAGGGATGGGTGCGGCTGCCCGGGGAGAGGGCCTGGGGTACAGCTGGCCCACGCCCGCGGCATGGACATGGCCAACCTCATGCTTTCCCCCAAAGCTAAAGAGTCTTTACTAAATAAAACCTACCGCGGACGGCAACGGACTGCGATGGGCAGAAATGCCCATCGCACTAAACGGCGCAGGAGGCCGCGGAGCGCGGGGGCTGCGGGAGCAGGGCTGGCGCAGGCCGGTATCAGGAGGCGGCGGTGAAGAGCTTCACGGCGTCACGCATGGACGCCCGCGCACGTTTGCGGTCGCCGGCCGCGTCGTAGGCACAGCTGAGGCGGAACCAGGAACGCCAGTCATCGGGAGCGGCCTCGGCTTCGGCCCGGTACTTTTCGAATTCAGCGTCCGCCGCGGCCCGGACGATCCGGCCGCCCGGCGTGCGCGGAAGCTCATCGACGGGCAGCCCGCCTTCGGCTTCCAGGACCTTGGCCATCTGCTCGGTGCGGGCACCGAACATCAGCTCGCGGATCAGGGCCCAGGCACCCACCACAGGCAGCACCAGGTAGGCGGCGCCGATGGCCTTGGCCGTGAGGTTGCTGTCCGTCAGGAGCAGGAGTGAGCGTTGGAACGACACCACCAGGTAGAAGACCAGCAGCAGCGTCACAGCGCCCACCCAGATCTTGGTGCGGTTCTTCCGGAAGCCGGCAAGGAGCCCGTTCACGGCTTAGAGCCCCAGGTCCAGGTAGCCGTCCAGGCCGAAGGTCAGCCCCGGGTGTGCGGCAACGTTGCGCAGGCCCAGGAGCACGCCGGGCATGAACGAGGCGCGGTCGAAGGAATCGTGGCGGAGGGTCAGTTGTTCGCCCGGGCCACCCAGGAGGACTTCCTGGTGTGCCACGAGGCCGCGAAGCCGGACACTGTGGACCCGGACGCCGTCCACCTCACAGCCGCGGGCGCCGGCACGTTCACTGGTGGTGGCATCCGGGCTGGGCGGCACCTGCGCTGCCCGGCGTTCGGCGGCGATCAGCTCAGCGGTGCGGACTGCGGTGCCGGAAGGGGCGTCCACCTTGTCCGGATGGTGCAGCTCGATGATCTCCACCGATTCGAAGTATTTGGACGCCTTCGCGGCGAAGGCAGAGGCCAGCACCGAGCCCAGGGCGAAGTTGGGGGCGATGAGAACGCCGGTCTCCGGGTGCGCTGCCAGCAGGGATTCCAGGGCGGACAGCCGCCCCGTGTCCCAGCCGGTGGTTCCCACCACGGCGTGGATGCCGTGCTCGACGGCGAAGCGGACGTTCGCTTCGGTGCTTTCGGGAACCGTCAGGTCCACCACGTACCGGGCACCTGAGGCTGCCAGCTGCTCCAGCGAGTCACCCCGTCCCAGGGCTGCAACGAGCTTCATGTCGGGCGCGGCGTCGATGGCCTTGACGGCCTCGGCGCCCATGCGTCCATTGGCACCAAGGACGGCCACCAGCTTGGGAACGGAGTGTTGTTCGGTCATGGCATTAACCCTACCGGCGGGACGGGTGCGGGCAGGAACCGGATGGCGTGCGTTACCTCGCACCCGGGGGCCGTCCGGGCAGCAGCGTCAGCTGCCTGCGCCGACCCATTCGACGGTGCCGTCCGAGAAGAACTGTTCCTTCCAGATGGGCACCTGTTCCTTAATGCGGTCCACCAGATCGGAGCAGACGGCGAACGCCTGCCCGCGGTGCGCGGCGGACACCGCGCACACCAGGGCGGGGTCCCCGATCTCCAGCATCCCGATCCGGTGCGCCGCCCAGATCCGGACGGGCTGTCCGGTGCCGGCACCTGCTTCGGCGTTCTGTTCGGCAACGAGGCGCGCGACGACGTCGGCCATCACCTGGTGCGCCGTGGGGTGCGCACTGTAGCTGAGGCGCTCAACGGCCTTGCCGCCGTCGTGGTTGCGCACCACGCCGCTGAAGCTGACCACGGCGCCGGCCGTGTCGCTTTCCACTGCGGCGATTGCCTGGTCCACGGAGATGGGCTCCGCGCTCAGGACCGCGCTCACTACTTCGAATGCTTCAGTGCCCATGTCCGCCTTCCAGCTGGTCACAAAGATGTCCGATCACCGGGTCCAGGACGGTCAGCCCGTCCATGACGCCTTTGGGCGATCCGGGCAGGTTCACGATGAAGGTACGCCCGGCGGCACCGGCATATCCCCGGCTGAGGGCAGCCAGCGGGGTCTTGGCAGCGCCGGCGCGGCGAATCGCCTCCATGATGCCGGGGATTTCCCGGTCCAGCAGCGGCAGGGTGACGTCCGGTGTCCGGTCGTCCGGGCTGAGGCCGGTGCCGCCGCTGGTGATGACGACGGCGGGGTGCTGGGTGAGGAGCGCCCGGATGGCGGCGCCCACGGGATCGCCGTCGGGGACCACCATGGCCGGGAAGACGTCGAAGCCATGTTCAGTGAGCCAGTCGGTGATGACCGGTCCGGTCTCGTCGTCGTAGATGCCGGCGGCGGCCCGGGTGGAGGCGATGACGACGCCGGCCTTCCGCCCCTGCACGTCGCCGTGCCGGTGCGGTTCGGGGAGATGCAGGATGTGGGGGGTGGTCACAGGGCCCAGTCTCCGCTCTTGCCGCCACTCTTGGCCAGCACCTTGATGTCTGTCAGGACGGCATGTTTGTCCACGGCCTTGATCATGTCGTAGACGCTGAGGGCCGCCACCGACGCGGCGGTCAGGGCCTCCATTTCCACTCCCGTGACGCCCCGTGTCTTGACAGTGGAGCTGATGGAGACGGCATCTTCGCCGAGGTCGAAATCGACCGTGACTTTGGCGAGGGGCAGCGGATGGCACAGCGGAATCAGGTCCGGGGTCTTCTTGGCCGCCATGATGCCGGCGACGCGGGCGACGGCCAGCGCGTCCCCCTTGGGAAGCCCCCCGGTGCCCAGGAGCCGCATCACCTCCGGGGTGGTCCGGACCGTGGCGGTGGCCGTGGCCTCGCGGGTTGTTTCTGCCTTGGCGGAAACATCCACCATCTGGGCGCTGCCGTCCTGGCGCAGGTGCGTCAGTGCGGGGGTTTGTTCTGCGTTCACAACATCCATACTTCCACCTCGTCGCCGGCGGCGAGCTCCGTTACGCCAGCGGGAACGTGGACCAGGACGTTGGAACCGGCGAGCGCGTGCATCAGGTGCGAGCCCTCGCCGCCCTCCAGCTTCACGGACCCGTCCGGCTGCAGGCTTCCACGCCGGACCTGGTGCTTGTGCGCGGGGGACGCCAGGGGCTGGTCCAGGCGGGCACGCAGGGGCAGCCTCGGTGCCGGCGCCCCGAGGCATGCTGACAGGGCGGGACGGAGGAACATTTCAAAGGACACCAGGCAGCTGACCGGATTGCCCGGGAACCCAAGGAAGGGAACGCCGTCGAATGTTCCGATTCCCTGGGGACCACCGGGCTGCATGGCCACGTGCAGGAACTCGACAGGCTGGCCTGCCATCGCCTGGCGCACCACCTCGTAAGCGCCCTTGCTGACCCCGCCCGTGGTCACGATCAGGTCCGCGCGCGGGCTCCCGGCGCGCAGCAGCGCGAGCAGCTCCGCGGGGTTGTCGGTGGAAATGGCGGTGCGCCGGACAGTCAGCCCGGCCTGCTGCATGGCGGCTTCCAGGAGGGTTCCGTTGGAGTCGTAGATCTTGCCCGGCGCAAGGTCCTGGCCGGGATCCACCACCTCGTCCCCGGTGGTGACAAGCAGGACGGTGGCGGCCTTAGAAACCGTCACTTCCGGGATGCCCAGCGCGGCGAGCAGCCCCAACTGCGCCGGCCCCAGGCAGGTACCGGCAGCCAGTGCCCGCTCCCCCGCAGCAATGTCGCTGCCGGCGGCGCGGACATACGTTCCCGGGGCGGTGGCAGGCAGTTTCACTGTGCCGTTCCAGTTCGCTGTGCCGTTCAGTTTCACTGTGCCGTTCCAGTTCACTGCGCCGTCCGGGCCGGGCTCCGGGAAGCGGTCCGGCACCGCTTTTTCAATGGGTACGACGGCGTCAGCCCCCTCCGGGATCATGGCACCGGTCATGATGGGGGCGGCCGTTCCGGGCGCCAGCGGCTGCGGGCTGGACCCGGCTGGGACCGGGGGCACGATGCGCAGGTCCGCGCCGGCGCCCGACAGGTCGCCGGCGCGGACGGCGTACCCGTCCATCTGCGAGTTGGCGAACGGGGGAAGGCTGATGGGAGCGGCGACATGGTCCACCAGGCCGCGGCCCAGCGCCTGGATGAGCGGCAGGGTTTCCGTGCGCTCCGGCGAGCGGAGCGGCTGGAGGAGTTCCGCAACGGCGGCCGCATGCGCAGCGACGCTCCGCGCATGCTTGGCCTTGCCGTGGGGGTGGCTGGTCATGGGTACGCCTTTGGTCGCGGCCGTCAGGATTTCACGTCCACTCTAACCGTGTGGAATCCCGTAGCTCCGTCCGGCGCCGGCGGCCGCGCCGTTTCGTCCTGGGGTTCACCCAACAGGTTCGTGGCGCGGACCTGGACCTCGTACTGCCCAGAGGTGAGATCGACGGCCAGCTTCCACTGGTACCACGTGTCCACCGAGATGCCCGGGGCCAGCTCGGCTTCCTGCCACGGTCCCCGGTTGACCCGCAGCTCCACTTTCCCAATGCCGGTGTGCTGGGCCCAGGCAACTCCGCCGAAAACCACGGTTCCTGCGCTGACCGGGCGCCCACTGCGGGGCACGTCGATGCGCGACGACGTCTTGATGGGCCCGCGCGCGGACCAGCCCCGCGGCGTCCAGTACCCGGCGTCGTCGGCGAACCTGGTGACCTTGAGTTCTGTGACCCATTTGGTGGCTGACACATAGCCGTAAAGGCCGGGGACCACCAGGCGGACCGGAAAGCCGTGCTCCAGCGGCAGGGGCTCACCGTTCATGCCCACGGCAAGCAGCGCGTCCCTGCCGTCGGTCAGGGCATCCAGCGGCGTTCCGGCGGTCCAGCCATCGGCGCTTCGGGAGAGGACCATATCCGCGCCCGGCTGGGGACCGGCCAGGGCCAGCAGTTCACGCACCGGCCAGCCGAGCCAGCGGGCGTTGCCAATCAGGTCCCCGCCCACCTCATTGGACACGCAGGCAATGGTGACGTGGCGTTCAACCAAGGGCTTGGCAAGGAGGTCGGCGAAGGAAAGCTGGACTTCGCGGGCCACCCGTCCGGTGACTTTGAGGACCCACGTCTCCGGGCTGACCGCGGGGACAGCCAGCGCTGTGTCGATTCGGTAGAAGTCCGGGTTCGGGGTGACCAGCGGCGGCATGCCGGCGACGCCCGGCTCTGCGGCGGCGGGAATGGGCGGCGCGGCCGACGCCGGCAGGGGAAGGGAAATGCGTGCCCTGGCTTCACTGACCGCTGCTGCGGCGCCGCGCCAGATTCCCGCCAGCACTCCGCCCAAAGCAGTGGCCGCGGCAGTGGTGGCAAGGGCCTGGAGGAAACTGCGTCGGGAAGCGGCGGTGCCGGTTCCGGCAGGCCCTGTGTCGCCGGGGCCTTCGCCTTCCGGGCCTGCGTCTCCAGGTTCCAGGTCCTCCCACGCCTGCAGCCGCCGGGCCAGGAAACGCAACAGCACGACGGCGACTGCCGCGGCCAGGAGCGGAAGCACGAGGGCTGCAGGGGTCACCTGGGACCGTGTCAGGACCGCTGCCACGCCGGCCAGCCCGAAGATGCCCATCACGGCGGCACCGGCGAACCGCCGTCGGCGCTCGAGGACGCCGGCAACTGCGGCCAGCACGGCAATGGCCAGCGCCATGGCCGCCAGGAGCGCAGCCTTGTCCGCCGTGCCGAAGAGGGCGATGGCCCAGTCCTTGACACCGGGCGGGACGGCATCGATGACAGCCCCGCCCACAGCGGTCAGCGGTGAAAGGGAGGGGCTGGCAAGACCTGCCGCCAGCTCCCCCACGGCGACGCCGCCGGCGGCTGCACCTATTCCGGCAGCCGCGGCCCAGCGGGCCCCGGTGCGCAGGACTGCCCGGTGCCGGACGGGACTTTCCGCACGCTCCCCAAGGCCGGCGCCGTCGTCGTCCGCTCCGTGCTTTTGCCGGGAACTCCTCACAACTTCCAGCATAGGTTCGCCGGCGCTCCGCGCGTGGATGATGTCCCCGGATGCGCCAGGTGCTTCCGCTTCCCGGTCACAGGTGTGATGCGCGGCGCAACGTGGCGTAGCCTGAATTCATGAGTGTCCAGCTAGGCATGCCGCAGCCGCGGGAGGAAGCAGCATCGGCGCTGCCCGGCGTCCCCGCACGACGGCCCGCGGATGCGCCGGCGGGACTGGCGGACCGGTATGGCCGCCGCGCCACGGACATGAGGCTGTCTCTGACGGACAAGTGCAACCTCCGCTGCACCTACTGCATGCCTGCGGAAGGCCTGGAATGGCTCGCCAAGCAGGCAGTGATGTCGGCCGGGGAAATCGTGCGGATCGTCAAGGTCGGCGTGGAGCAGCTGGGCGTCCGGGAACTGCGGCTGACCGGCGGTGAGCCACTGGTCCGGCATGACCTGGTGGACATCATCGCGGCCCTGCGGGCCAACCACCCGGACCTGCCGATCTCCATGACCACCAACGGCGTCGGCCTGGCAAAGAAGGCGGCGGCGCTCAAGGACGCCGGGCTGACCCGCATCAACGTGTCGTTGGACTCGCTGCATGAAGAGACGTTCACCAAGCTGACCCGGCGCCCTTTCCTCAACCAGGTCCTGGCCGGCGTGGACGCTGCCTGGGCTGCCGGGCTGGGCCCGGTCAAACTGAACGCGGTCCTGATGCGGGGCATCAACGACGCCGAGTCGCCACAGCTGCTGGCGTGGGCGCTGGAACGCGGGTACGAACTGCGGTTCATTGAGCAGATGCCGCTCGATGCCGACCATGGCTGGACGCGGCGCAACATGATCACCGCCGCCGAAATCCGCGGACTGCTGTCCCGGGACTACGTCCTCACCCCGGATCCCCGGGCGCGTGACGGCGCTCCCGCGGAGCGGTTTGAAGTACGACGGCGGGTGGCGGGTTCCGCTGATACCGACAGCCCGGTTTTGGGAACAGTGGGCATCATTGCCTCCGTCACCGAACCGTTCTGCGCCGACTGCCGCCGCACCAGGATTACTGCCGAGGGCAAGATCATGAGCTGCCTGTTCTCACGCGAGGAGTTCGACCTGCTGGGCCTGCTGCGCGCGGGCGCCTCCGATGCGGAACTGGCGCAGCGGTGGCAGGACGCCATGTGGATCAAACCAAAGGCCCACGGCATGGACCACGTGGGACTTGACGCTCCGGACTTCGTCCAGCCGGACCGCAGCATGAGCGCCATCGGGGGCTGACACAGATGCTTGTACGCTATTTTGCTGCCGCGCGCGCTGCAGCCGGCTTCGAGGAAGAAAAGTTCCAGCTGCCCGAGGGCGCCACGGTAGCGGACCTGCTGGCAGCCATCGCCGCCGTGGAGCGCGCGGAGCCTCCGGCGGGCACTCCGCCGCTTCCCCGGCTTCTTTCGCGGAGCAGCTTCCTGCTCAATGAGGTGGCCGTGCGGGACCAGGCAACCGTCCTTGGCCCCGGCGACGTCGTGGACGTGCTGCCGCCCTTCGCAGGGGGCTAGGCGCTAGGGCTGCTGGAGCCATGACGGTTCTGGCTGTCGGGGCTTCGCGGTAGGGGCTTGATTGTCAGACCCACGCTGGATGATGTGGGTATGGGAATCAGCGGTGGTCTTGGGGCGGTGTTGGAGGGTGTTCATACCTCTGTTGCTGCCCTTGATGCTCTCGCTCTTGAAGACCGGAACCTCGAACATTCAGCGCTGAAAGCTGCGGCTGGGGATATTGACATGCTGCAGCACCGGTACAAGCTGTGCCTGGAAGGCTTGGAGCTGATGGCCCGGCTGGAAGCGCAGCTCGGGGCGGTAAAGTCCCGGCAGGCTGCGCGGGCCGTTGAACTGCAGGAGGCGATGACGCCGCCGGATGCTTCGGTCCAGGACCGCACCTACGCGCAGATGTCGGCGGTGGAGGAGATCGCCGGGGTCCTGACCCTCAGCTCTGCCGCAGCTGGGGTGTTCGTGGAGCAGTCGCGGCGGATTTGTTCCCTGCCGCTGGTGTTCGATGCACTGTCCGCCGGGGACATGTCGTGGCAGCACGCCCGGATTGTCGCGGACGAAACCGAAGGCCTCGATGGGGCTGGTGCTGTTGCGTTGGTTGCGCATTTCTTCGACCCCGACGCACCCCAGCCCGCCCGCGGCGCGGCCCCCGGCGACCTCGTTCCGTCCCGGTTCCGGGCGAAGGTCCGTGGTTGGCGGGAACGCCACCACCCCGAGTCGATCGAGAAACGCCACGCAAAGGGAGTGGCTGACCGGCGGATGGAATTCACTCCCGACCGCGATGGCATGGCCTGGGTCTCGCTCTACCTCCCCGGCGACACCGCCTGCGCCGTCTGGAACCGGACCACCGCCACCGCCCGCGGACTCCAAGGCCCCGACGAACCCCGCACCCTCACCCAGCTCCGCCCCGACATCGCCGCATCACTGCTTCTCGGCACTGGGAACACCACACAGACCGGGAAATCCACGGAGGTCGGGAAGGTCCCCGCCCCGCGGGCAGACGTCCTGGTGATGGTGCCCGTATTCTCCCTGCTCGGTCAGACCGATGAACCCGCAATGCTCGATGGTTTCGGGCCGATCCCGGTCTCCATGGCCCGCAAACTTGTCGCCGACGGGGCTGACTCGTTCTACCGGGTCCTCGTCGACCCCAGGGACGGGGCACCCCTGGAGATAGGCCGCAAAAACTACCGGCTCACCGAAACCATCAAACGCTGGATCAGGATGCGCGACGCCAAGTGCACGTTCCCCGGCTGCACCAACCGCACCCCCGACAACGAAACCGACCACCTACAAGCGTGGCAACACGGCGGCGTTACCGGAGCAAGTAATTTGGCTCAGCTGTGCCCAAGGCACCACCGGCTCAAACACAACAGCAGGTGGACACCCGGGCCGGCCAACAATCACGAACCGCCCGGCTGGACTTCACCCACCGGACGCCATTACAACCCAGAGCATCAGGATGCAGAACCAACCCACTGGCCGCCAGGAGTGGGACTCTTAAATGCGTTTCCCTATGAGGAAAGTGCATTGCTGGGCACAGACCCGCAGGAAAAGTTTCTTACGCCAGAAGCGATCCCCCTCGACGACCCCCTGTGGGATGAGTTCTACTCGCGCCCTTTCATGCTGCCGCCAGACCCATTGAAGGACTGTTGGAACAAGATGCAGTCCTGGCCATAGTGGACCTCAAGCGCTCCCCCTTCACACTGTGGGCCCTCGACACCCCGGCGAGCAGTTCAAGCCAGTCGAAGCACCTCAGTCCCGGCGGAAGACCGAGCGCATAAACGGCCTGTAGGCCGGGCTTCGTCCATCCGCAGCGGCTTCCCCACCTGCTGTGCCGCCGTCGTCGTCCCTGGCAACTGAGCGCAACTCGGTGACGTGGGTCAGGACACCGTCACGGAGCAGGAGGGAGTGGCGGGTCCATCCGGCGTCGCTGGGACGATCAACGCGGAGGACGCCGTGGCGCCAGGTACAGCGCGCGGCAGTACCGGGCGGCACGCCAGTACTGTCCACGTAATACCAGAGCACGTCGTTGTGGACCGGATCGACAGTGAAGATGCCGTGGCCTTCAAAATGGCTGCCGTCCGGTTCGACGTGGCGGTAGCTCTGCACGACGCCCAGTCCCGCGGCCACCCGGCTGTAGGTCACCTCGGCGTCGACACTGCGTTCGGGCCCCCATGGGCCTGCAGCGACGTGGGTTTGGCCCCGCCAGTGGCCCAGAAGGCCGGACAGGGCAGGATGCCCTTGCTCCATTTCGTGCACCGCCCATCGCCCCGCCTGCAGACATGAACCCCCTGCACCTCAGGATGGACTCTTCTGCGTGGCGCCGCCAGCCTCTGTGCCGTATGCAGCCGGTTGGCTACAGCCCGAAGGTCTCGTTCTCCTCGAACGGGCCAACCACTGTGACGGTCCGCGGCGCCGCGGCGAGTTCGGCAGCCAGTTCCTGGACCTGTTCAACGGTGACGGCCTTGATAAGGCGCAGCGTCTCATCAATGTCCTGGTATTCACCGGACACCAGTTCGGCCCTGCCCAGCCGGGACATCCGCGAGCCCGTGTCCTCCAGGGCCAGGACGATTCCGCCGCCAAGCTGTCCCACGGCCTTGCGGAGCTCGTCCTCGGAGATTCCGTGTTCGGCGAGCTTGTCCAGCTCGATCGCCAGCAGGTCCAGCACCTGCCGGACCTTGGATGGTGTGCAGCCCGCGTACATGCCGAAATAGCCGGCGTCGGCGTAGGACGAGGCAAAGGAGTAGGTGGAGTACACCAGGCCGCGCTTCTCGCGGACTTCCTGGAACAGCCTGGAGGACATGCCGCCGCCCAGCACCGCATTCAGGACGCTCATGACGTAGCGGCGCTCGTCGGTGGCAACGATGGTGGGGCATCCCATGATGATGTTCGCCTGCTCCACCGCGCGCTTGACCACGTGCAGGCCGGCGGTTCCGGTGATCAGGGCACGTTCGGTGGACCGGCGCTGCACCGGTGCCGCGTCCGGTTCCAGTGACCAGCCCGCGGCCTGGAGGGCGTCCACCACAAGGCCGCAGACGACGTCGTGGTCCAGGCCGCCCGCGGCGGTGATGACCAGCTCCTCCGGTTTGTAGTACCTGCGGTAGTGCTCCCACACCGAGTCCCTGGCAACGGCCTTGATGGCCGCGGGGGTGCCGCCGATGGGACGGCCAAGCGGGTGGCTGCCCAGGACCTTGGCCACGAAGTGCTCGTGGGCAACATCGGTGGGGTCATCGCTGTCCATGGCGATTTCCTCGAGGATGACGTCCCGTTCCTGCTCCATCTCGTCAGGGTCCAGCACGGCGCCGGTGATCATGTCCGCTATGACGTCGATGGCCATAGGCAGGTCCGAGTCCAGGACCCGGGCAAAGTAGCAGGTGCTTTCCTTGGCGGTGGCCGCGTTCGATTCGCCGCCCACCTCATCAAAGGCGGAGGCGATCTCCAGGGCCGTGCGGCGCCTGGTGCCCTTGAACAGCAGGTGTTCAAGGAAGTGGGTGGATCCGTGCTGGCCGGGAGCTTCGTCGCGGGAGCCTACGCCCACCCAGAACCCGATGGTGGCTGACCGTTGGCCCGGCATCGCTTCCGTCAGTACCCGCACTCCCCCCGGCAGCACTGAACGCCGGACCTCGGACCCGCCGTCGGAGCCGTGGACCAGGGTGTCGCCGGCGTGGTTCTGCTCAAGCGGCAGGGGTACAACAGTCATTGATGCCTTTCAGGACGGGCAGCCGGATCTGGCTGCCATCGTAACAGCGGCGGGACCGGTGGATCATCCACCGGTCCCGCCGCTTCATGCTTGTGCCGGGAAGCCCGGGCTGTTAGACGTCAGCGCCTTCGGCAGGCTCCGTGGCGTGGGCGCGCTCGGAGTCGGCCGGAGCCTCTTCCTCAGCGACCACCGGGGCGAGCGAGAGCTTTCCGCGGTCGTCAATCTTAGTGATTTCCACCTGGATCTTCTGACCGACGGAGACCACGTCTTCCACGTTGTCCACGCGCTTGCCGTTGGCCAGCTTGCGGAGCTCGGAGATGTGCAGGAGGCCGTCCTTGCCCGGGGTCAGCGATACGAAGGCACCGAAGGTGGTGGTCTTGACGACCGTACCCAGGTAGCGCTCGCCGATTTCCGGGACCTGCGGGTTCGCGATGGCGTTGATGGCGGAACGTGCTGCGTCGGCAGACGGACCGTTGGTGGCGCCAATGTAGACGGTGCCGTCGTCCTCGATGGAGATGTCGGCGCCGGTGTCTTCCTGGATCTGGTTGATCATCTTGCCCTTGGGGCCGATGACCTCGCCGATCTTGTCCACGGGGATCTTCACGGCGATGACGCGCGGTGCGAACTCGGAGAGCTCGTCCGGGGTGTCGATGGCCGAGTTGATGACCTCGAGGATGTGCAGGCGGGCTTCGCGGGCCTGCTTCAGGGCTGCGGCCAGGACCGAGGCCGGGATGCCGTCGAGCTTGGTGTCCAGCTGGATGGCCGTGACGAACTCGGAGGTACCGGCAACCTTGAAGTCCATGTCACCGAAGGCGTCTTCGGCGCCGAGGATGTCGGTCAGGGCTGCGTAGCGGGTCTGGCCGTCCACCTGGTCGGAGACCAGGCCCATGGCGATGCCGGCGACGGCGGCCTTAAGGGGCACACCGGCGTTCAGCAGGGACAGGGTGGAGGCGCAGACGGAACCCATCGACGTCGAACCGTTGGAGCCGAGGGCTTCGGACACCTGGCGGATGGCGTAGGGGAATTCCTCGCGGGACGGCAGGACGGGCACGAGTGCACGTTCGGCCAGGGCGCCGTGGCCGATTTCGCGGCGCTTGGGCGAGCCCACGCGGCCGGTTTCACCGGTGGAGTACGGCGGGAAGTTGTAGTTGTGCATGTAGCGCTTGCGCGTGACCGGCGACAGCGAGTCGATCTGCTGTTCCATCTTGAGCATGTTCAGCGTGGTGACACCCATGATCTGGGTCTCGCCGCGTTCGAAGATGGCGGAGCCGTGGACACGGGGCAGGACCTCGACCTCGGCGGTGAGCTGGCGGATGTCCGTCAGGCCACGGCCGTCGATGCGGACCTGGTCCTTGAGGATGCGCTGGCGCACAACGTGCTTGGTGACCGAGCGGAACGCTGCGGACAGTTCCTTCTCGCGGCCTTCGAACTGGCCGGCGAGGCCGGCGAGGACCTCGTCCTTGAGTGCGTCGGAAGCGTTGTCGCGTTCCTGCTTGTCGGCGATCTGGAAGACGGCGGCGAGCTTGTCGGCGGCAGCGGACTCGACGGCGGCGTAAGCGTCGTCCTCGTAGTCCAGGAAGACCGGGAACTCGACCGTGGGCTTGGCAGCGCGGGCGGCCAGGTCAGCCTGGGCGTCGCACAGGGCCTTGATGAACGGCTTGGCAGCCTCCAGGCCCTCGGCCACAACCTCTTCGGTGGGGGCGGTGGCGCCCTGTTCCTTGATGAGGTTCCAGGAGTTGTCCGTGGCTTCGGCCTCGACCATCATGATGGCAACGTCGTCACCGGCAACGCGGCCGGCAACCACCATGTTGAACACGGAGTTCTCGAGCTGGGAGTGCTTGGGGAAAGCAACCCACTGGGAGCCGTTTTCGTCGTTCACCAGGGCAACGCGGACGCCGCCGATGGGGCCGGAGAACGGCAGGCCGGACAGCTGCGTGGACATGGAGGAGGCGTTGATGGCCACCACGTCGTAGAGCTCGTCCGGGTTGATGGCCAGGACGGTGACCACGATCTGGACCTCGTTGCGCAGGCCCTTGATGAAGGCGGGGCGCAGCGGGCGGTCCATCAGGCGGCAGGCCAGGATGGCTTCGGTGGACGGGCGGCCTTCGCGGCGGAAGAATGAGCCCGGGATACGGCCGGCAGCGTACATGCGCTCTTCGACGTCGACGGTCAGCGGGAAGAAGTCGAAGCCTTCACGCGGGTGCTTGCCGGCGGTGGTTGCGGACAGCAGCGCGGTGTCATCGTCGATGTACACCATGGCCGCGCCGGCTGCCTGCTTGGCAAGCCGGCCGGTTTCGAAGCGGATTACGCGCTTGCCGAAACGGCCATTGTCAATGACTGCTTCCGAGAACTGGATTTCGGGACCCTCCAAGAGAGTCACCTCCGTTTCTTTTTTACGGAAGTCCAGCCGCATCAACCTGGCCAGCATCTGTCTACTGGCCCTGCACCCGGTCATCGATCGAGACCCACGGGCCGCCGGCTTCAGTCAACGAAGCCGTTCCCGGGGATCACTACCGAGGACCGCGAATGCGTGATGCGGTTGATCCTCCTGTTTAGTTTTTCATTTGAAGAAGGCGGCCCGTTCCGGATGGAAAGGGCCGCCCCAAAGCCAGACTAGCGGCGCAGGCCGAGGCGCTCGATGAGCGAACGGTAGCGGGCGATGTCAGTCTTCTTGAGGTAGCTCAGCATGCGCTTGCGGCGACCAACCATGGCCAGCAGACCGCGCTGGGTGTGGTAGTCGTGCTTGTGCTCCTTCATGTGCTCAGTCAGATCCTTGATCCGCTGGGTCAGGACGGCAACCTGGACCTCCGGTGAACCGGTGTCGCCTTCGGCGGTTGCGTATTCCTTGATGATGGACTGCTTTACAGCGGCGTCAAGTGCCACAATAACTCCTTGGGAATGTGCCGTGAGGGCCCAGGTCAGTAACTCACTGCCGGGTCTGCCGTGTTCGTCCGCCCCGGTAATCCGGAAGGGGCCGCCACCAACAGGAACCAGCCGCCACGGACTGCAGCCGGATCCAACGTCCAGTTTACCGGCCCGGGCCTAACCTTGTCGAAACACGTGCGGCGGGATCACCGCTGTGGTCAGCCCAGCAGCCTGTCCCGGATGGCGGCCATGCCGTGAAGCACTTCGGCAAAGCTGGTGCTCAGGGGTGACAGGCCCACCCGGATGCCGTGCGGCGAACGGAAGTCGGGGATGACGTCGCCGTCCCACAGGGCCTCGACGGTGGCCTTGGTGAACCCAGCGTGGTCCACCGTGATGTGCCCGCCCCGCTCCCCCGGATTCCGTGGCGTGGCCAGTTCGGCTCCCAGGGGTGCCAGCCACGCGTCGAAGACCTCAACGGCGAAGGCGGTAAGGTCTTCGGACTTCGACCGGATGGCGGCCATGCCGGCCTCTTCGATGAGGTCCAGGGTCCCCTGCATGGCGATCATGCCGAAGATCGCGGGGGTCCCGCTGAGGAACCCGCGGATGCCGGATGCCGGCTGGTAGCCGGCCGCCATTTCGAAAGCGTCTTTGCGGCCCATCCAGCCCCAGATCGGCTGGGTCAGCGAGGGCAGGTGACGGGCGTTGACGTAGGCGAACGCCGGGGAGCCGGGGCCGCCGTTGAGGTATTTGTAGGTGCAGCCCGCGGCGAAGTCCACGTCCGCGCCGTCCAGGTCGATCTGCACCGACCCCGCCGAATGGCACAGGTCCCACACCACCAGGGCGCCGGCGTCGTGTACTGCTTTGGTGATGCCGGGCAGGTCAGCGAGGTGGCCTGAACGGTAGGCGATCTGGCTGAGGAGGACGACGGCGGTGCGCGGCCCGGTGGCCTGGCGCACCTGCTCGAGGGTCACCCCTGCGGCGGGATCCGGTTCGATCCAGCGGAGTGTCAGGCCTTCCTCGAGGGCGATGCCCTCCACCAGGTAGCGGTCGGTGGGGAAGTTTTCGGTGTCGAGCACCAACTCGTTCCGGTCCGGGTCCGCCGCGGCGGCGAGGGCTGCCCGGATCAGCTTGTACAGCACCACGGTGGTGGAGTCGGCGATGATGGTCTGCCCCGGCGCCGCACCCAGGACGGCACGGCCCAGCTGGTCGCCAATGGCCTGCGGCATGGCGAGCCACTGTTCGTCCCAGCCGCGGATCAGCCGGCCGCCCCACTCGTCGCGGATGAAGGCAGCGACGTCGTCCGCCGTCCGCTTCAGGGGCCGGCCCAGCGAGTTACCGTCCAGGTAGGACAGGGGCGTGTCCGTGCCGATGAAGTGGTCGCGGTAGTGCGCCAGGGCGTCTTTCCGGTCCAGCTCCCCGGCGCGCTGCCGGAGCGTTTCCGCTGTCACGCCGGCGATGTTTTCCTGGTGGATGCTCATTGTCCGATCTCCGTCCTGACCGCGAATAGTTCCGGGAAGAAAGTCAGTTCCAGGGCCTTCTGCAGGAAGGTCACACCGCTGGATCCGCCGGTGCCGGTCTTCATGCCGATGGTCCGCTGGACGGTGCGCAGGTGCCGGAACCGCCAGAGCTGGAAATTATCCTCCAGGTCCACCAGTTCCTCGCAGGCCTCGTAGGCCGCCCAGTTGTCCGCGGCATTCTCGTAGATGTGCTTGAAGAGCGGTACCAGCTCCGGGGTGAACTCGTGGGCGCGGGTCACGTCCCGGTCCAGGACTGCGGGCGGGACGTCGAAGCCCTGCCGGGAGAGGTAGGCCAGGAACTCGTCGTAGATGCTGGGAGCAGCAAGAAGTTCCTCGAGCATTGCGTGGGCCTCAGAATCGGATTCGAAGACCGGCAGCATCTTGCGGTTCTTGTTTCCCAGTACGAATTCGACGGCCCGGTATTGTGCGGACTGGAACCCTGACGAGTTGCCCAGGAAGCCCCGGAACTGCGAATACTCGGTGGGTGTCAGGGTGGCCAGCACGGACCACTGTTCGGTGAGGGTCTTCTGGATGTGCTTGACCCGGGCGATGCCCTTGAGCGCCGAACCGAGGTCGTCTTCGCGGAGCCAGGCGGCGGCGCTGCGCAGTTCATGCAGGACCAGTTTCAGCCACAGCTCCGTGGTCTGGTGCTGGATGATGAACAGCAATTCGTCGTGGTGTTCGGGCTGGCTGACCGGCTGCTGGGCACTGAGCAGGGTGGGGAGCTGCAGGTAGGAGGCGTAGCTCATCCGTGAGCTGAAGTCGCGGACAATCCCCTTATCCAGCTTGCGGGTGTTCTTCTCGACGGACACGTCCTGCCTTTCGTTGTTGTCACCCGGGCCGTACTGTCAGCGGCCGCCCAGGAGCTGGTGGGCCTGGGCCACGTCCAGCCGCATTTGTTCCACCAGTGCCTCAGGGCCACGGTAGGCCACCATGCCACGAAGCCGCTCCACGAATTCAACGATCACTGTCTGGCCGTACAGATCGAAGTCCTCTACGGCTTCCTTGGGCCTGTCGATGACGTGCGCCTCGACCTGGCGGCTGACGCCGTCGAACGTGGGGTTGGACCCCACGGAGATGGCCGCGGGCCAGCGCTTGCCTGCCTGGTCCACCAGCCACCCGGCGTAAATGCCGTCGGCGGGAATCAGCCCTGTGGCGTTGGAAGCAAGGTTCGCCGTGGGGAACCCCAGTGCCCTGCCGCGGGCGGCGCCGTGGACCACCTCGCCGCGCATCCGGTGCGGCCGCCCCAGGACCGATGCAGCGGTGGTGACATCTCCGGCCTGCAGCGCTTCGCGCACCCAGGTGGAGGAACAGCGGCGGTCCGTGCCGTCGTCGTCATGCAGCGGGTAGCCTTCGGCCCCGAATTCGCTGATCACCTGAACTTCGAAGCCGAATTTTTCGCCGAGCGCCTTCATGGTGTCCAGGTCGCCGGAGTTGCCGCGGCCGAACCGGGCATCATGGCCGATGACCACGTGGCTGGCGTGCAGGCAGTCCACCAGGTACTGCTCCACGAACTCTTCGGCCGTGAGGCTGGCGAGGTCCAGGGAGTACTTGACCACCAGGATCGCGTCCAGGCCCAGCTCGCCCAGCGCCTCCAGCTTGTCATCCAGGCCCATGATGAGCTCCGGTGCAGCCTCCGGCCGGTGGATCACCGCGGGGTGGGGGTCGAACGTGACGGCCACTGCCTTGGCATGGGAGAGGCGGGCCGACCGGATCAGCTGGGACAACACCTGCTGGTGGCCTCGGTGAACGCCGTCGAAGTTGCCGAAAGTGACAACAGATGGGCCGAAGTCCGCCGGGACATCGGACGGATCGTTCCAGATGTAAACCATCACCCTCGCCTTAAGCTGCCTGAAAGCATCAACGTTCCGGGACCCTTCCGGCCGCGGAACTCTTCAAGATTACCCGGATTCACTGTGCAGCTTTGCCCGTCACTGCGCAGTCTTCGCCTGTGAGGGCCGGCGCCGGTAAAGCCACACCAGCCCCAGGATGGGCAGCAGCAGCGGGATGAAACCGTAGCCGCGGCCAAACAGCGACCAGACGGTCTCATGCGGGAACTGCACGGAGTCCAGGATGCTCAGGGTCCCCACCACCAGGACGCCGGCAAGTTCCACCAGCACCGCCGCAACCGAAACCTTGAACCATGTGGTTCCGGCCTTGGCCAGTGACACGGTGGCCAGGATGTAGACCAGGGCGGCAAAGGCGGAGAGCAGGTAGGCCAGGGGTGCCTCGGAGAACTTGGTGAGGATCTGGTAGCCGGCGCGGGCGGTGGCCGAGATGGCGAACACCCCGTACACCGCGATCAGGAGGCGCCCGGGCCCGGTATTGCGGGTGTTGCGGACGGTTTCTCCGGTGGCGGGCTGGGCCTGCTGGTCTTTCATTTCTGCTGCTTCTTCCACTTCAGTACCAGATCTGGTTCATTCGGGCTGCCATCACCAGCGCCGTGACGCCGACGGCGGCCAGGACAAAGTTGCTCCACCGCGTGCGCTCCAGGATGGACCAGTAGATGGCGGCGGGTGGCAGGAGCATCGCGGTGGCCATGTAGCCCCAGAACTCCCAGGCTTCCCCTGCGATCGGTTCGCCGGCGATCACGCGGACGATCGACCCCACCAGGTAGACCACCAGGGCCACTTCGACGGCCACGACGGACAGGATGGTGACGTCGTTGGGTGCCTTCTTCAGGATCCCGGCGCCCAGGCACAGCAGGGTGGACACCAGGCCGACCACCAGGATGATCCAAAAGTACGCGTCCACGCCTATGCCTCCGCTGCGGAGGTTGTTGCCGCACCGTCGCCAGGTCCGGCCCCGGCGCCAGGCCCGGTGCCGGGGGCGAAGACCAGGACCGGTTTGGCGTAGCTTCCCGCGTCGGCGAGAAGGGCCACCAGGGTGCCGTCGGGAGCGAAGGCCGCGGCAGGGTGCTCCACCGTGGCGGCGCCGGGCGTCCCGGCTGCAGCACCGGCCGCGATCCGCCGGCCGAAGGAGATCTCGGCGGTTTCTTCGGCGGTGAGTTCTCGGTTGGGCATCAGCGCCCTGGCGGCGAGGGACATGTCCAGGACATTGAGCTCATCGGCGAGCTGTTCGAGGGTCCGCGCCTGGTCCAGCGAGTAGGGCCCCACCTGGGTCCGGCGGAGCGAGGTGAGGTGGCCGCCGACGCCGAGGGCGTTGCCCAGGTCCCGGGCGAGGGCGCGGATGTACGTGCCGGAGGAGCATTCCACCGTCACGTCCAGGTCCACCACGTCCGCTGCCGCGTCCCTGCGGATGCCATGCACGTCGAACCGGTGGATGGTCACGGGGCGCGCGGCGAGCTTGACTTCCTCGCCGGACCGCACGCGGGCGTAGGCGCGTTCGCCGTTGACCTTGATCGCGCTGACGCTGCTGGGCACCTGCTGGATGTCGCCCGTCAGCTCCGCGACGCCGTCGTGAATCTGCTGGTCGGTGATGCCGGCCGCGCTCGTGGTGGCCGTGACGTCGCCCTCCGCGTCGTCGGTCACCGTGGACTGGCCCAGGCGGATGGTGGCGGTGTAGGTCTTCGAAGTGCCCACGATGTAGGTCAGCAGCCGGGTGGCTTTGTTGATGCCCAGCACCAGGACACCGGTGGCCATGGGATCGAGGGTTCCTGCATGCCCCACTTTCCGGGTCCCTGCGAGGCGCCGCATCCGGCCAACCACATCATGGCTGGTCCATCCCTGCGGCTTGTCCACTATCACCAGTCCAGAAAGCACGCCTCCCAGTATATGGGCGCAGATTGGGGCGCATGTGCAGGGTACCGGCCGGGAGCGGACGACGGCGGCAGCCCACCACGACGGCCACGTCACCGGGGCGGGCGGAGGCGGGGCAGGGGACGGCTAGGATGGCTGGCATGCCTGAGCTTGCCGCCCATGTCCGCGACGTGCCCGTCAACCAGATCCGCGAAATTACCGAGGCCGCCTGGCGCACTCCCGGCGCCGTGGTGCTCAGCATCGGGGAGCCGGGCTTCCCCCTCCCCCGCCACGTCCTGGACGCCGGCATCGCCTGCCTGGACCGCGATGAAACCAACTACACGCCCAACGCCGGGATCCCGGCCCTCCGGGAAGCGTTCGCCGCCAGGTTCCGGGAGGAACAGGGCGTGGACGTCGGCGCGGAGCGGGTATACGTGGTGTCCGGCGCCCAGCAGGGCCTGCACTTCGCCATGAGCCTGCTGCTCTCCCCCGGCGACGAGATCCTGATCCCGAACCCGGGCTACCCCACCTTCGCCATGACCAGCCGGCTGCTGAACGCCGTTCCCGTCGGCTATCCCCTGCACCCGGACCACGGCTTCCAGCCCCGGGTCGCGGACGTGGAAGCCCTCATCACCAGCCGCACCCGGGTCCTGGTACTCAACTCCCCGTCCAACCCGCTGGGCGCCGTGCTCAGTGAAGACCTGGTCCGTGAGCTGGTGGAGCTGGCCCGCAGGCATGACATCTGGGTCATCTCGGACGAGTGCTACGAGGCGTTCACCTACGATGTCCCGCATGTCAGCCCGGCAAGGTTCGACGGCGGTACGGCGGAGGATGCGCGGGTGTTCACCTCGTTGACGCTGTCCAAGACCTACGGCCTGACGGGCCTGCGGATCGGCGCGCTGATTTGCCCACCGGGGCTTGAACAGAAGATGGACAACGTCATGGAATCGATCGTCTCCTGCGTGGCGTCCGCCCCGCAGTACGCCGCGCTCGCAGCCCTCACCGGGCCGCGAGACTACGTGCGGCACGCGCACCAGCACTACCGGGACAACCGGGATGCGGCGTCCGCGGTCCTGGCGGCGAAGGGCATCCGCTACCTGCCGGCGCAGGGCGCGTTCTATCTGTGGGCGGACATGTCCCATGTAACCGGCGGCGATGTGCGGAGCTGGGTCCGGCGGTTCCTGGCCGACTCCGGGGTGGCGCTGGCTCCCGGAACTGCGTTTGGATCCATCGGCGAGGGGTGGGTCCGGATCGCGCTGTGCGGCCGGAAGCAGGATCTGTTGGAAGGACTGTCCCGGCTTCCTGCCGCCGGCCGGTAAAACCCGGGCCAGGCAGTATCAGCTGCGGGCGCCGGCCAACGCTTTGTCCAGCCAGGACCGCAGCGCCTCTGCCGGCGCGGCGCCTGCCTGGCGTGCCGCGACCTTGCCGTCCACGAGCACCATCAGCGTGGGGATGGCCTGCACGTCGAACCGCCGCGACAGGCCGGGCGACTTGTCCACATCCACCTTCACCAGCTTGATCTTCCCCGGCCGTTCACGGGCCAGCTTGTCCAGGACGGGGCTGACCATGCGGCAGGGTCCGCACCAGGCCGCCCAAAAATCCACCAGCACCGGAACTGGGGACTGCTCCGCCACGGCAGCGAAGTCACCATCGCCCGCGGACACGATCCACGGCAGGTCTGCCTTGCAGTTGCCGCAGCGGGGGTGGCCGGCAGCCTGCGCGGGCACGCGGTTGGTCTTCCCGCAGCTGGGGCAGCTGACGAGTGTGGGTTCCATGGCTAGTATTCCTTCCTGCTGTCAAAGGCGCGCCACGTCTGGAAGGGGAGGTCCGACGTCGGGATGTCACCCCTGGTCACCGGCATCAGCTCCGGCGCGGCGCCGTTGAAGTAGTCGTAGAAGAGCGCGTCATCAAAGCCTGCAGCCGCTGCCCCGTGCCGGTCGGCGGCGAAGTAGACGTGGCCGATCCTGGCCCACAGGGCCGATGCCAGGCACATGGGGCACGGCTCACAGCTTGCGTAGAGGACTGAGCCGGTGAGGTCGAAATTCACCGTCGCTGCCGCCGCGGCCCGGATGGCCACCACCTCGGCGTGGGCGGTGGGATCGTTGTCCCGGGTCACCCGGTTGACCCCGGCGTGGACGCGCCCGTCGGGGGTCACCACCACCGCTCCGAAGGGGCCGCCGCCCTCGCCGACGTTCCGCGTGGCCAGGTCCACGGCCTGCCCAAGGTATTGGCTCAACTCAGGGTCGATGGAAGGGCTGTTGCCTTGGTCCGCGGAGTTCATAGCACGATCCTAGCCACGGGCGCCCCGGAGGGGGATGGAAAGGGGGCCAAAAAGGGGAGATGCCCCCAACCACTACCAGCCGGTACGGGCCTACGCTTGCGCCCGGGGGATCCATTTTGCCTCCGCGGAGGCTCCACATCCAGCCCGCAAGGGCCCGCACCCCGGAGTACCCAATGAACAAAAGACTCGCACTCTTAGCCTGTACGGCGGCCTCGGCCGCTGCCATCGCGTCCGCAGGCCCTGCCGCCGCTTCCGCCAGGACACCGGATTACGATGTGGTTGCAGGAGGCTTCGTCTCGCCGCTGCATGTCACTGCCGGACCCGGAAAATCCGTCCTGGTGTCCCAGGATTTTGCCGGAAAGCTCACCCGGATTGACCGGGACGGGTCCACGGAGGACCTTTCCACGGACACTCCCCAGGGCTGGGAGGTGGCCGGGGCCGACACCCGCGGCAGCACGACGTACTTCCTTGAAAGCGTGGGCGCCGGCCAGGGCGACCCCGCAGGGCTGCACGGGTACCTGAAGTCCATTGACGCCCGGGGCGATGTTGAGACCATCGCCGACTTTGCCGATTACGAGCGGAGCCACAACCCCGACGGTGACCAGCACTACGGATTCGGCGACGACGTCAGCGCCCAGTGCCTCGCCGCGTGGCCGCAGTTCCCGCCCCCCAGCTACAAGGGCATCGTGGATTCCCATCCATATGCGCTGGCGGTGCGCGACAACACTGCCTATGTTGCGGATGCAGGCATGAACGCCGTGCTCAAGGTGAACCTGAAGAACGGTGACATCGACACTGTCGCCGTGCTGCCGCCGCGGCCTGCCGTGGTTCCGGCGGGCCTGCGGATTCCCACGGACATGATGGGAAACACGGTGGAGGTGCCCGCGTGCGTGGTGGGCCATGAGTATGCCTTTGAACCGGTACCCACGGATGTGGGGATCGGACCTGACGGGATGCTGTATGTGACGTCCCTGCCGGGCGGCCCGGAAGGACCTGAACTCGGGGCCCGCGGTGCCATTTTCAGGATCAATCCGTGGAACGGCGACACCGACCTCTGGGCAGAGGACATCCTTAGCCCCACGGGCCTGGCGGTAGCAGGCAACGGTGATGTCTATGTTGCATCCCTGTTCGGCGGCGAGATCCTGAAGTTCACCTGTGACGGGGACCGCTCCCAGTTCCTGGCGGTGAACATGCCGGCAGATGTCGACATCAGCGGCCATACGCTCTACGCCACCATCGACGCCCTGGGTGACCCGTCGCAGCCGCCCGCGGGCAAGGTCATCAAGGCCGACCTCCGCTAGCGGCAGCCTGCCCCGCCGGCAGGCCGCGGGGGGATTAAATGCATCAGGGCCCGGGATACGTTCCCGGGCCCTGGTGTGCGTCTTTACTTGTGGCCGTCCTCGTCGAGGTCCTCATCGTCGGTGAGGTCCAGGTCCTCTTCGTCGAAGTCGTCCTCGTCGATGTCCACGTCGGCGGACGCGGCCGACTTGTACGGGTCGGCGTCGCCTGCGTGCCGCGCATTGGCGGCAAGGGCGGCCACCTCGGCGTCGCGCCTCTTGGCCTCGCGGAGCAGTTCTTCGAGGTTGGACGCGACCACCGGAATCTGGTCAGCCACAAACTCAAGGGTGGGGGTCAGGCGTACGGTGATGTTCCGGCCCACCTCCTGCCGGAGCACGCCCTTGGCCTTCTCAAGCCCCTTGGCAGCGTCGGCCTGGACAGCCTGGTCGCCAAAGACGGTGTAATAAACAGTGGCATGCTGCAGATCATTGGTCACGCGGGCATCAGTAACAGTAATGCCCTCCAGCCGGGGATCCTTGACCTTCCGGCCCAGAGCCTCAGCAACAACAACCTTAATCCGCTGCGCCAACTTGGCAGCACGTGCCGGATCAGCCATGAACAACTCCTATAAGAAGAAAAAATTAGGGACGCACGACGGCGGCACGGGGGCCGCGATCGGACGTTTCAGTTATCTGCCACGCACCTGGGGCCGGCTGCCCCGCGCTGTGGCGAGTGCACGACGGACCTGCGTTGGATTTTTCCGGCGGCCAGGGAGTGGCATCGGGCCTGCCGGAGCTGGGTGGCCGACGTCGTAAGACGTAGGCCACCCAGCGAAGGGGCGGGGCCGCCGGAAAAATCCAACGGCCCCGCACCTGGCACTGCTGACTGCCCGAAGGCGGACCAGCTTAGACGCGCGGCTTCTCGCGCATCTCGAAGGTCTCGATGATGTCGCCTTCGGTGATGTCGTTGTACGACCCAAGACCGATACCACACTCGAAGTCCGTGCGGACCTCGGTGGCGTCGTCCTTGAAGCGCTTGAGCGTCTCGATGGTGAGGTTGTCGCCGATGATCTTGCCGTCGCGGCTGACGCGTGCCTTGGTGTTGCGGCGGATGATGCCCGAGCGGACGATCGAGCCGGCGATGTTTCCGAACTTGGAGGAGCGGAAGACTTCGCGGACCTCGGCGGTGCCGAGCTGGAATTCTTCGTATTCCGGCTTGAGCATGCCCTTGAGCGCTGCTTCGATGTCATCGATTGCTGCGTAGATGACGGAGTAGAAGCGCATGTCGACGCCTTCGCGGTCTGCCAGTTCGGCAACCCGCTCGGCGGGCTTGACGTTGAAGCCGATGATGACGGCGGAGTCGACCGTTGCCAGGTTGACGTCGTTCTGCGTGATGGCACCCACACCGCGGTGGATGACGCGCAGCTGCACGCCTTCGCCGACGTCGATCTTGAGCAGCGCGTCTTCGAGGGCTTCCACGGCACCGGACACGTCACCCTTGAGGATGAGGTTGAGGGTGTCGATCTTGCCTTCGGCGACGGCCTGGTCGAAGTCTTCCAGGCTGATGCGCTTGCGGCGCTTGGCCAGGGCGGCGTTGCGGTCGGCTGCTTCACGCTTCTCGGCGATCTGGCGGGCGGTGCGCTCGTCAGCGGTCACGAAGAAGGTGTCGCCGGCGCGCGGCACGTTGGACAGACCCAGCACCTGGACGGGGCGGGACGGGCCGGCCTCGGTCAGGGCGCTGCCGTCGTCGTCGAACATCGCACGGACGCGGCCGTGGGCCGTGCCTGCCACGATGGTGTCGCCGACGCGCAGGGTACCGGACTGGACCAGGACGGTGGCAACAGCACCGCGGCCCTTGTCCAGGTTGGCTTCGATCGCGATGCCGCGGGCGTCCTTGTTCGGGTTGGCGCGCATGTCCAGGGCAGCATCCGCGGTGAGCAGGACGGCCTCGAGCAGCTCGTCGATGTTGAGGTTCTGGCGGGCAGAGACCTCGACGAACATGGTGTCGCCACCGTATTCCTCGGGAACCAGGCCGTACTCGGTCAGCTGGCCGCGGACCTTGTCCGGGTTGGCGCCTTCCTTGTCGATCTTGTTCACGGCCACGACGATCGGCACATTGGCCGCCTGGGCGTGGTTGAGGGCCTCAACGGTCTGCGGCATGACGCCGTCATCGGCTGCGACCACCAGGATGGCGATGTCGGTGACCTTGGCACCACGGGCACGCATGGCGGTGAACGCCTCGTGGCCCGGGGTATCGATGAAGGTGATCTTGCGGTCGGTGCCTTCATGGTTGTGTGTGACCTGGTAGGCACCGATGTGCTGGGTGATGCCGCCGTGTTCGCCGGCCATGACGTCGGACTTGCGGATGGCATCGAGCAGTCGGGTCTTACCGTGGTCGACGTGGCCCATGACGGTGACTACTGGAGGACGTGCCTCAAGGTCTTCGTCGCCTTCGGCTTCGAGCTCAGCGTCGAAGTCGATGTCGAAGCCGGAGAGCAGCTCGCGCTCCTCGTCCTCCGGCGAGACAACCTGGAGCTTGTAGCCCAGTTCCTCGCCAAGCAGGGCGAAGGTCTCTTCGTCCAGCGACTGGGTGGCCGTGGCCATTTCACCGAGGTGGAACAGCACGGTGACCAGTGCGGCGGGGTTTGCCTCGATCTTGTCGGCGAAGTCCGTGATGGACGAGCCACGGCGAAGCCGGATGACGGTGTTGCCGTCGCCGCGGGGTACGCTCACGCCACCCAGCGACGGGGCACTCATCTGCTCAAGTTCCTGGCGCTTGGCGCGCTTGGACTTGCGCTGCTTGCCACGGCCTGCGCCGCCCTTGCCGAAGGCACCCTGGGTACCGCCGCGGCCGCGGCCGCCCTTGCCGAAACCGCCGCCGGCGGGAGCACCGCCGCCGCCACCGGGACCACCGGTGCCGGGAGCGCCACCGGGGCGTCCGGGACCGCGGCCGCCACCGGGACGGCCTGCACCTGCGGGTGCGGGACGCTCAGTGCGGTTGGGCATCATGCCGGGCGTGGGACGGGGACCACCGGGACGCGGTGCACCCGGACGGGGTCCGCCTGCACCTGCGGCGGGGCGGGGCCCACCGGCACCGGCTGCGGGACGCGGCCCACCGGGACGCGGTCCGCCTGCACCTGCTGCGGGGCGCGGGCCACCGGGACGGTCGCCGTCGGTGCGGCTGCCGCCGGGACGGGGCATGCCCTGCGAGGTGGCAAACGGGTTGTTGCCGGGGCGCGGGGCGCGCTCACCGTCTCCGCCGCGGCCCCGGGGCATGCCCTGGGAAGTGGCGAAGGGGTTGTTGCCCGGACGGGGTCCGCCGGGACGGGGGCCGGAGGCACCCGGTGTGGATCCACCCGGACGGGCGGAAGGAGCCGGGGTCTCGGCCTTGGGGGCCGGGCGTGCACCGGGCTTGGCACCCGTGGAAGGAGCACCCGCAGACGGTGCTGCGGGGGCGGCAGGCGCGGCGGGAGCCGGCGCTGCCGGTGCAGCTTCCTTGGCAGCGGGCTCGGCGGGGGCGGCCGGAGCCGGGGCCTCAGCCTTGGGGGCCGGAGCCTTGGGCGCAGCCGGGCCGGGAGCCGGGGCTGAAGGACGGTTGCCTGCTGCGGGAGCGGGCGCCTTGGGGGCAGCGGCGGGCGCTGCGGCCGGAGCCGCCGACTTTGCGGCAGCGTCGGGGAAGGCGTTGCGCAGTTTACGCACAACGGGGGCCTCGATAGTTGACGAGGCGGAGCGAACGAATTCGCCCAGTTCCTGCAGTTTTGTCACTGCATCTTTGGAAGTTATACCGAGCTCTTTGGCGAGCTCATGTACGCGGACCTTGGCCACATTTCTCCTGTCTCGGTCCGCACCGAGCCAGGCACGAACCGTCTACTTCTTACTGCGGACCCCAGCCGCTGTTGATGCGAAGGGGCCCATTGCAGAGCGCAACAAAGTTGTCATCGTTACGCACTCATCGCTGGGAACTCATCGGGTTTCCATCAGATTTCTGACCCGCTTTCAGGTTGGACGGTTGGTGTTGCAGCCACCGGGGCGGCGTCAACGTTCGGGCCTGACGTGATCCGGTGTTCGACGGCGGCGGTCCCGGTTGCGCCCTGAAGGGCACGCCCGAATGCTCGCCGCTTGATCGCCAGAGCCAGGCACGATGCGCTGGGGTGCAGCCATGCACCCCGGCCAGCCATCCGGCGTCGTTCATCCACCAGGACAGCGGTTGACCCGCTGCCTTCGGCGACGAGCCGGAGCAACTGCGACCGCGGACCCTTCTTCCGGCATCCGATGCAGGTACGTTGGGGCTGATTCCCGGCGGAAAGCATTTCTGCCACGGTCATCGTCCTGACGTTCTTTCTGCTGGCCGCAGGTTTTACCGTTTCCGTAGTCACGGAAACGAGCACGCCCAAGGCACACGGCTACCGGCCGTTAGGCGCGGTCTTATCTATTCTAGCCCCTCCGGGCCGTTCTGCCCGAAACCGGGTGGCTGTTGCGGCGCAGCAGCCACCCTGCCCGGACCTCACTTATCGCGGTTGCCCGCGGCGTCGGAGACGATGTCGATGCGCCACCCGGTCAGCTTGGCCGCCAGGCGGGCGTTCTGGCCTTCCTTGCCGATGGCCAGGGACAGCTGGTAGTCCGGGACCACCACCCGGGCGGAGCGCGTTGCCTCGTCCGTGATGGTGACCGAATTCACGCGCGACGGCGACAGGGCACTGGCAATGAACGTGGCCGGGTTCTCGCTGAAATCGACGATGTCGATCTTTTCGTCGTTCAGCTCGGTCATGACGGCGCGGACGCGGGAGCCCATTTCACCGATGCAGGCACCCTTGGCGTTGATTCCCGGGGTGTTCGCCTTGACGGCGATCTTGGTGCGGTGCCCGGCTTCGCGGGCCAGCGCCACGATTTCCACGGAGTGGTCGGCGATCTCCGGCACTTCGAGTTCGAAGAGCTTCCGGACCAGGCCCGGGTGTGACCGGGACAGCGTGACGGACGGGCCCTTGGTGCCGCGGTGCACATCGATGACCAGGGCGCGCAGCCGGTTGCCGTGGATGTACTTTTCACCGGGAACCTGCTCGGGCGGCGGCAGGAGAGCCTCGATTGACCCCAGGTTGACCTGGATCATGTGCGGGTTGTTGCCCTGCTGGATGGTGCCGGACACCAGTTCGCCTTCGCGGCCCTTGAATTCGCCCAGGACGTTGTCGTCCTCAACGTCGCGGAGCCGCTGCAGGATGATCTGCCGTGCGGTGCTGGCAGCGATGCGGCCGAACCCCTCCGGGGTGTGCTCGAATTCGCCGATGGGCGCGCCGTCGTCGTCAATCTCGACAGCCCAGATGGTGACGTGGCCGCTCTTGCGGTCCAGTTCGGCGCGGGCTTTTTCGAAGGCGCCGGGTGACTTGTGGTAGGCCACCAGGAGCGCCTGCTCGATGGTGGGGATCAGGAGGTCCAGCGGGATTTCACGCTCACGCTCCAAAAGTCTCAGTGCGCTCATGTCAATATCCATCAGGCCTCCTCGGAAGGTCCATTGTGTTCAGGTTCCAGACCGTCCTCCGGGAGGTGGCTGAATTCGATCTCGACTTTTCCGTTGCGGATCCTGTCGAAAGGAAGTTTTACCGGGTCACCCTGCCGGGGCTTCATGCCCTTCTTGACGGGCACCTCGGGGATAACCGTCACTCCCCCGCCGTCCACGGCGTGGATGCGGCCGGTGACGTTTTCGCCCTGGATGACGTTGACCTTGACCATCCGGCCGCGGGCGCGGTGCCAGTGCCGGGGTTCGGTCAGGGGACGCCCGACGCCGGGTGAGGACACCTCGAGGTCGTAGGGCCGCCCGTCGTCGTTGGGGTCGTTGTCCAGCACGTCAGAGAGCACCCGGGAGATGTCCGCGATGACGTCAAGGCTGACTCCGCCAGTCTCCTCTTGCGGCAGGTCCACCACAACGTGGACCACCCGGTGGGAGCCGGGGATGATGGCAACATCCTCGAGGTACAGGCGGTTGGCCTGGACCGCGGGTTCCAGGAGGGCCCGGAGCCTGGCAGCTTCGGGATTGTGGGCCGGCGCGGATCCGCTTCCCGTACCGGTATGGTCTGGTGAAGCCGTGGCTTCTGCATTGCTCACGATGCCGGCCGCCCTCCCTATAGATGATGTGGTGTTTACTAGCGTAGCTATTTTACCGGTCCAGTGGTGCACCCGGGTGCCCCCTCAGCGTGACACCATGGTCTGTTGTGAAAGACCGCCGCCAGGACACCGACCCCCGCATGCGCCCGATCCGATTTGCCGTCTTTGCACTTGCTGCCCTGGTTGTCCTGAGCCTCGGTTTCGCCCTGATTCCCGCGGAAAAACCTGCCCCCGCCGAGCCTCCGTTTTCTGAGCGCGCCCGGGCGGCAGCATTCAGTGCGGCCCTCGATCTGCGGGCCGCCGGAATGCAGCTCGCTTCCGTGGGCGCCGCGGATTCCACCGCTGTGGACCCTGTTGTGACCTTGCTGACCATTCAGGCCAGGGCGTTGATGCCCCCAAGCGCCGCCTCCGTGACCGGTGCCCCGACCGGGCCTGCGGGCGGCCCGCCCCAGGCATCGCCGCAGGCAGGTGCGTCACCAGCGTCCGTCGCCGGTCCACGAAACACCGCGGAGCTGGTCCAGGCCCTGGCCACCAGCGGGACCATCCGGCTCAGGGACGCTGAAACGGCCGACGGCGGCATGGCACGGCTTCTCGCGGGCGCCGGCACCGCGCAGCTCATCGCGGCCGGGCGTCTTGCCGCTGCCGCCGGGGTCCCCGCACCGCAGGGAACCCCAGGACCCGACGCCGAGGCGCCCGGGACAGCAGCAGCCGCTTCCCCGTGCCCCTCGCCTTCAGTCCAGGCCATGTTGTCCCCGGCCCCTTCAGGCACGCCGGCCTCAGCCCCGCCCGCCTCAGCCCCGTCCGTCTCAGCCCCGTCCGCCAAGGACAGCGCGGCGCCAGGCACTGCCCCCGGCACGCGCCAGGCCCTGGCCGCGGCCGTTTCCGCCGAGCAGCGGGCCGTTTACGGCTACCAGGTGGCGCTCCCCCGCCTCGCTCCCGCCGAGGCCGGTCCGGCGTCGGAATTCCTGGGCGTGCACAAGGATCTGGCTGCGGCCGCGGCGGAACGGCTCCGGGCGGCCTGCGGCGGCCCCGTGCCGCAACAGCCCGGGTACGTCCTCGATCCGGGCTTCCTGGCTGCCCCGGCCGCCGGGCTGGGCAAACTTGAGGCGGCAACGCTGGCCTCGTATGGCGACGTTGTGGCCGTCTCGCAGGGCCAGGACCGGACATGGGCCCTGGCAGCCCTTCGCTCCGCCGCAGGCCGTGCCCTGCGCTGGGGAGCAGACCCCGGGCCTGTGCCGGGCCTGCTCCTGGACACCGGGCAACTGCCTGCCCTTCCCGCCGGGACCGGCCTGGCGCCGTCGCCCGCCGCATCCTGACCCCCGCTGAACGGACCGCCGTCCCGCCCTGGATCCGGTCCCGAAGGAAGGCCTTGTGGAGGGTGGCATTGGGCGGGCGGGGGTGGTTTGCTGAAGGCATGAACGCGGACGAACCGGCCGATGCCCCGGGGACCAATGCAGCCGGCCCGGACCTGAACCGCCACCTGGAGACTGAGCCGCACGGCGACGATACAGCGCACCGGCTGAACTGGCTGCGCGCCGGTGTCCTGGGCGCCAACGACGGCATCGTCTCCGTTGCCGCCATCGTCGTGGGCGTGGCCGGGGCCACCGCCGAGCTGGGCCCCATCCTCACGGCGGGCGTAGCCGGGGTGGTGGGCGGTGCGGTGTCCATGGCGCTGGGCGAATATGTTTCCGTCAGCAGCCAAAGCGACAGCCAGCGGGCGCTGATCGAGAAGGAGCGCCGCGAGCTGGCGGAGGACCCGGAAGCGGAACTGGCTGAGCTGACCGCCATCTACCAGGCCAAGGGCCTCACCCCGGAGACGGCGGCCAAGGTCGCCAGCGAGCTTACGGCCCATGATGTCCTGGCAGCGCACCTGTCCGCCGAGCTCAACATCGACGAAGCGGACATTGTCAGCCCCTGGCACGCGGCTTTCGCCTCGGCCATTGCCTTCACCATTGGCGCCATCCTGCCCATGCTGGCCATCCTGCTGCCGCCGCCGGGGATCCGGGTCCCGCTGACGTTCATATCGGTGCTGGTGGCCCTGGCGTTGACAGGTGCACTCGGTGCCTGGATTGGCGGCGGCTCGAAAACCAGGGCAGCTGTCCGCGTGGTGGTGGGCGGCGCCCTGGCCCTCGCGGCAACGTTCGTCATCGGCAACCTGCTCGGCGCCTCCGGTGTTGTCTGATCCCGTGGTGCCCGGCCCCTTGTCATCTGGCGCCGTGCCGGCTGCCGTTCCCGTTCCCCCTGACCTCGCTTCCCGCTACGCCCGCAGCAGTGCGGGACGGGCCTGGCTGGGCAGTCTTCCGCGCCTGCTGGCCGAGCGTCTGGAACAGTGGCATCTGGAGGTTGACCTGGTGCCGGGCTGCTTCCCCTGGAGCGGCCACGGCGGCCTGGTCGTGCCGGTACGGCAGGATGACGGCTCGCCGGCAGCCCTCAAAATCGCTTTTCCCCACGATGAGGCCAAGGTGGAGCGGCATGCGCTGGCGCTCTGGGGCGGCCGCGGTGCCGTCCTCCTGCTGGCCTCGGACAGCGGATCCTGTGCCATGCTCCTGGAACGGCTCGACGCCGGCCGGTCATTGGCGGACCTGCCGCTGGATGAGGCAGCGCAGGTGTGGGGCGGATTGGTGCGTCAGCTGGGACTTGTCCCGGACCACCGCCCGGAATGGCAGGAGTTCACCCACATAGCTGCCCGGGCCGAACAATGGAGCGATGACCTGCCCGCGGACTGGGAACAACTGGGACGGCCGTTTCCCCGGTGGCTGTTGGAAGCGGCGCTGGAGGTGTGCCAGACACGCGGCGCGGTGGGACGCCGGTCCGGCCGGGATCTCCTGGTCCACACGGACCTGCATTTCCTGAACATCCTGGCCCGGCCTGGAACAGCGGAGGCAGCCGCGGCCGGCTATGCGGCGATCGACCCCCAGCCCATGATCGGTGAGCCTGAGTTCGCGGTTGCGCCGCTGCTCTGGAACCGCCTGGGAGACCTGCCCGCGGCCCGGCCCGCTCCAGCGCTCCTCGGCCGCTGCCACGATTTCAGCACCGCCGCCGGGCTGGACCCGGACGCGGCCAGGGAATGGGGCATCGCCAGAGAGGTGGAAAACGCGCTGTGGTACGCCGGGAAGGGCCATAGGGGTGACCTGGCGCGGTCGCTTTGGGTAGCCAGCACCCTCGCCGGAAACACGCTGGAGGGCCTGCCGCATCCCCATTCGCTGCCGGAACCTGGACAGGGCGGATAGGCCCAGCCAAGGCAACCATGGCCGCTGGACCGGGTGGGAAACGAGGCGCGGGGCTGGACAGCAGGGCGCCGACGGAACAGTCAGGGGTTCCGGACGGCGGCGAGGGCGTTCCGGACGGCTCCCACGGCCGTGGCTACGTCTTCCCCGGCCGTCTGCCAGTTGCTCACCGAAACCCGGAGGATGTCGCGGTCGCGCCACCGGGAACCGGACATCCAGACCTTTCCCTCCTCGATGATGCGGGCGGTGACCTTGCGGGTGGTCTCGTCGTCTCCGAAGGCAAGGGACACCTGGGTGTAGCCGACGTCGTTGACCACCTCGACGCCGTCGAGCCCTGCCACTCCCTCCGCGATGGCCGTTGCTGCCGCGGCCAGGCCGCCCACGTGCGCGGCCACCCCGTCGCGGCCGAGGCTTTTCAGGGCCGCCCAGACCGGCACTCCCCGTGCGCGACGGGACAGCTCGGGGACTTTTTCGAAAGGGTCGCCCGGGCCTTCGGCGTCATGCACCAGGTAGCTGGCATGCAGGCCCATCGCAGCCCGCAGCGCCGACGGGTCCCGGACGATGGCGATGCCGCAGTCGTATGGCACGTTCAGGGTCTTGTGGGCGTCGGTGCCCCACGAATCCGCCTCTTCAAACCCCCGGGTGAGGTGCCGCAGTTCCGGCACAGCGGCGGCCCACAGGCCAAAGGCGCCATCGACGTGGACCCACGCGCCGTGTTTGCGTGCGACGGCGATGGCCTCGGCAAAGGGGTCAAAGGCGCCCGAGTGCACGTTGCCCGCCTGGAGGCATACCAGGGCGGGGCCGGACCCGGCGGCGAGGGCGGCGTCCAGCGCGGCGGGAAGCAGGCGGCCCTGCGCGTCGGCGTCGACCTGGATTGGCTTCCCCAGGCCAAGGTAGCGGAGGCCAAGGTCGACAGTGTCGTGCCGTTCCCGGCCCACGAAGCAGCGGATCCGCGGCGCCCCGGACAGGCCGTCCCGGTCCAGGTCCCATCCGGCGTCGGCCAGGAGCCGCCAGCGGGCGGCGGCCATCCCAGTGAAGTTGGCCATGGTGGCCCCGGTGACGAAGCCGACGTCGGACCCGCCGGGCAGCCCCAGCAGGTCCAGCAGCCACTTTCCGGCGCCGTCCTCTATGGCGGCTGTGGCGGGGGTGGCGTAGCGCATGGCCGCGTTCTGGTCCCAGGCGCTCACCAGCCAGTCTGAGGCCAGTGCAGCGGGCAGGGTACCGCCGATGACCCAGCCGAAGAACCGGCCCGAGGGCATGGCCATCAGCCCGGGCTCGGCCTGCGTGGCAAGGAAATCGATCACCTCAGCAGCGGGCATGCCTGCTGCGGGCAGTGGGCCGCCAAACACGCCGGCAAGGTCAGAGGCATGCACGCGGGGGCCTACAGGGCGGTCCCGGAGGCTGGCCAGCCAGGCCTGCGAGTGCCCTGCTGCGGCTGCCAACGCCGCGGCATACCCGTCGTCGCCGTGTGCCATACCTGCATGCTACGCCGGGCACGCCCGGGTCACGAGAACCAGTTTCCGGGCCGGGGTCAGGCGAAGTTCTCCTGCCAGACGTCGTAGCCGAGCTTGATGATCAAGGCCCCGACAACCACCAGGAAGACCACCCGGACAAACTTGCTGCCCTGCTGCACGGCGGTCCGGGCGCCCAGGTAGCCTCCGGCCATGTTCGCTGCCCCGAGCAGCAGGCCGATGCCCCACAGGATGGAGCCGTGCGGGAGGAAGAACAGCAGCGCCCCGGCGTTCGTGGCCATGTTCACGATCTTGGCCTTGGCGCTCGCTTCCAGGAACGCATACCCCATGGCGGACACCAGGGCAATGACCAGGAAGGACCCCGTCCCGGGGCCGATGAGTCCGTCATAGAACCCGATCACCGCACCGATGAGGCAGGCCACCACATAGTGCCGGTGGCCTTCGTGCCGCAGTGCCGTCAGCTCGCCGACGCTGGGTTTGAGGGCGGTGAAAAGCGCGACGGCGACCAGCGCCACCACGATGATGGGCTTGAAGACCCCGGCCGGCAGGGTGGCCGCCAGGCTCGCCCCGCCGAAGCTGCCCGCGAGGGCTATGACGGCCATGGGGACGGCCGTCCGAAGGTCCGGCCCCACCCTCCGGTAGTACGTGGCGGCGCTGGTGGCGGTCCCGAAGATGGAGCCCATCTTGTTGGTGGCCAGCGCCTGGACCGGCGCGATGCCGGGAACCAGCAGCAGTGCGGGAAGCTGGATAAGGCCCCCGCCGCCCACCACCGCGTCAACCCAGCCGGCTGCGAATCCAGCCACCACGATCAGGATGATGGTGGTGAGCTGGATCGATTCGAAGCCGGAGATCACTGGTTGCGGACGGCGTTGACCACGTAGTCGACGGCCTTGTCCACCTCGATGTTCTCGGCTTCACCGCTGCGGCGGTCCTTGATTTCCACCACACCGTCCACCAGCCCGCGGCCCACGGCGAGGATGGTGGGCACGCCCACCAGTTCCGCGTCGCCGAACTTCACGCCGGGCGAGACCTTGGGACGGTCGTCGTAGATGACCGACAGGCCTGCCGCTTCAAGGTCTGCCGAGAGTTTCTCCGCTGCCTGGAAGATCTCCTCGCCGCGGCCCACGGCCACCACATGCACGTCGGCAGGTGCCACGGTGCGGGGCCAGACCAGGCCGCGGTCATCGTGGTTGGCTTCGGCCAGGGCTGCCACGGCCCGGGTTACGCCGACGCCGTAGGAACCCATGGTGACCACTACCTGCTTGCCGTTCTGGTCCAGCACCTTGAGGTCCAGGGCTTCGGCGTACTTGCGGCCCAGCTGGAAGATGTGGCCCATTTCGATGCCGCGGGCGGTTTCCAGGGGGCCGGAGCCGTCCGGCGAAGGATCGCCGGCACGGACTTCGGTGCACTCGATCACGCCGTCCCAGGTAAAGTCGCGGCCCGCGACCAAACCGAAGACGTGCTTGCCGGCCTCGTTGGCGCCGGTGATCCAGGCGGTGCCGCTGACCACGCGCGGGTCCACCAGGTAGAGGAGCTTTGTGGCGCTCTCGGCGCCGAGGAGGGCCTGGTCCGGGGAAAGGCCCGGGCCCAGGTAGCCCTTGACGATCAGCGGCTGCTTCTTCAGGTCCTCCTCGCCGGCCTGCTCGAGTCCGATCTCGCCTGCGATGGGCAGGAAGGCGCCGATGTTGGCTTCGACGCGCTTGAGGTCCACTGCGCGGTCGCCGGGAACGCCGATGACCACCAGCTGACGCTCACCGGTGGGCAGGGTGACGGCGAGGACCACGTTCTTGAGCGTGTCGGCGGCAGTCCAGGCGCCGCCGTCGGCCTCTGCCCGCGGGGCAATCTGGTTGGACGCGGCAACCAGGGTCTCGATGGTGGGCGTGTCCGGGGTGTCCAGGACTTCCGCTGCCGGAGCATTGGTGAAGTCGATCGGGTCGGGGACCACCGTGGTGACAGCCTCCACGTTGGCCGCGTAGCCGCCTGCGGAGCGGACGAAGGTGTCCTCGCCAATCTCGGTGGGGAACAGGAATTCCTCGCTCCTGGATCCGCCCATGGCGCCGGCAGTGGCCGCTACCGGCACAACCTCGAGTCCGAGGCGCTCGAAGATCTTCAGGTAGGCGGCGCGGTGCGCTGCGTAGCTGGCATCCAGGCCGGCGTCGTCGACGTCGAAGGAGTAGGAATCCTTCATGATGAACTCACGGCCGCGGAGGAGCCCTGCCCGGGGACGTGCCTCGTCGCGGTACTTGTTCTGGATTTGGTACAGGCTCAGCGGCAGGTCCTTGTAGGACGAGTACAGGTCCTTGACCAGGAGCGTGAACATTTCCTCGTGCGTGGGGGCCAGCAGGTAGTCGGCGCCCTTGCGGTCCTGCAGCCGGAACAGGCCCTCGCCGTATTCGGTCCAGCGGTTGGTGGCCTCATACGGTTCCCGGGGCAGCAGGGCCGGGAAGTGGACTTCCTGGGCGCCGATGGCCGTCATTTCCTCGCGGATGATTTCCTCGACCTTGCGCAGGACGCTCAGCCCCAGCGGCAGCCAGGTGTAGATGCCGGGGGCGGCGCGGCGGATGTAGCCGGCGCGGACCAGGAGTTTGTGGCTGGCAACCTCGGCGTCGACGGGGTCTTCGCGCAGCGTGCGCAGGAAAAGCTGGGACAGTCGTAGGACCACGGGTGGTATCCGTTTCTGGGGAAGTGCTGGGTCAGCAGGGCCGGACAAATTCGTCTGGGTACTAATCTACCGGCACTCAACCGGCGGGACTTACTGGCGGTGGCGGGAGCACCAGGGACCACCCCCGGACACAGTAGAGCCACGCCCGGGAATACAAAGCCCCTGGCCCCCCAATAGGGCTGGTCATCGCATCCGGGCGTGGCTCAACGCCGTTATCGCCTGAGTACTGGTGAGGACTGGTGAGACCGCCCACCCCACTTCCAGCGCAGCTAGATCGAACTTATGTGATCGTGCACACGTTTGACAAGTGTTTTTATTTTGGGAATCCGTTTGCCCCGTGTTTGCCGCCGGTTGTTACTTCACCAGGGCAGCCGCGGAGTCAAGGAGCGCACCTGCCCGACGGACGGCGTCGGCCTCGCTTGCGCCGCCGGACGCAACCGAGGTGAGCACCACGCCCTGGCGGACCAGTTGCGCCGTGATGGTGGACTGGGTACGGCCGTCCGGCAGGGCACTGTCCGTGCGGTAGGCGACCGCACCGGGCTGTGTGCCGGCGTCCACCGGCGTGATGGTGACAGAGACGTCCATACCCGAGGCAGTCATGGTCATTGAAGAGCATTTCGCCAGCTGTTCCGACGGGTCGGCAACCTTGCTGAGGAAGCTCTGGTCCAGGCCGGCAACCAAAGAAAGGGCAGTGACAGCGCCTGTGGACGCATCATTGCTCATTCCCACGGCCATGGCTGCTCCGTCCACCGAAGGCACGGTGCTTGCGGCAGCGAGCGCCTTGCACTCCTCCGGCTTGACGTCGATGGAGGCAAGCATCGCCTTCGTCTGCTCCAGCGTGGTGTTGATATCGGCACTGGGCAGGACGGTCAGCCTCCGGTCGGCCGCGTCCCGCACCTGGCCCACTATGGCAGCCAGCTCTTCGGCCGTGTATGCCTTCGCCGTCGGGGTTGGCGTAGGAGTTGCCGTGGCGGTGGGGCCGGCGGCTGTGGTGCCGGACCCCGCGGACGGTGCGGGTGAGGACTCTGCGGCCTGCGGCCCGGGTCCCCCACACGCAGAAACTGCTACGGCCAAAAGGACTGAAGCCCCGAAAGTTCCCAGCACCGATGTCTTCACTTTTCCCCCAATATTCTGCTTGGAACCGGCGACCGCCGGCTAGAAGAGAACTGTAGCGAAGGTGCCCACCTGGCGGAAGCCGACGCGTTCGTACGTGGATCTTGCCCTGGTGTTGAAGCCGTTGACATAAAGGCTGGTCACGGGTGCTATCTGCTGGGCCTTTTCCACGACTGCCGACATGTAGCCGGCACTCAACCCCTGGCCGCGGAAGACCGGATTCATCCAGACCCCCTGGACCTGGGTGACATCGTCCGTGACCGCCCCCAGCTCGGCTTTAAAGACCACCTCCCCCGCGTCATTGAGGTGGACCATGGAATGACCCTGCCGGATGAGGCCCTCGACGCGGCGGCTGTAGAACTCCCTGCCGCCAAGGTAGGGCGAGTAGCCCACCTCCTCCTCGAACATGGCGGCGCAGGCCGGGAGGATGCGGTCGAAGTCGGCCAGGTTCCCCAGGGCCAGGCCGGGATCGGGCTGCACCAGGGGCGGTCCCTCAATGACCATCAGTGGCTGGTCCGCCCGGACCTCGTGGGCACGGTGGCCGAGCTCCGCCAGTTCGGCATGGAGCGCCAGCACCGCATCCGCCGGACCGAAGGCGGACGCATACCGGCGCCCGGAGCTGTTGGCGGCCTCGGCCACCAGGGGGGCCAGGGCGGGATCGAGCTGGACCGGAACCAGGTTGGCTCCGGCCCAGCACGCACCGGCAAGGATGCCGTCGTCGAAAACGCCGATGACCCCGGCGCCGCCGCTGGTGGGTGCCGCCGTTCCCGTGGCACGAAGGTGCGCCAGGATGAATACGTTGGTTACCGGGTCCTGCCCGGCGAGCGATGTCAGCGCGGGGGTGTCCTGGCCGTCGAGGGTACGGACAGAAAGACCCGCGGGGTCCGCCGCGTCCTTACGAGACGCTAACCACGGGGCTACCCTTGACAGCATCTTCGCCATCGGCCTCCCCCATCTCTTCCGCGATACGCATAGCCTCTTCGATCAGTGTCTCAACAATTGCGCTCTCGGGAACAGTCTTGATGACCTCGCCCTTCACGAAGATCTGGCCCTTGCCGTTGCCGGAGGCAACACCAAGATCAGCTTCGCGGGCCTCACCGGGGCCGTTGACGACGCAACCCATGACTGCCACGCGCAGCGGGATCTCCATCCCTTCCAGCCCGGCGGTGACCTGTTCTGCCAGAGTGTACACGTCAACCTGGGCACGGCCGCAGGAAGGGCAGGACACAATTTCAAGCTTGCGCGGGCGCAGGTTCAGCGACTGGAGGATCTGGTTGCCCACCTTGATCTCTTCCACCGGCGGCGCGGAGAGGGACACCCGGATGGTGTCGCCGATGCCGCGCGAGAGAAGCGCCCCGAAGGCCGTGGCGGACTTGATGGTGCCCTGGAAGGCGGGGCCGGCTTCGGTGACGCCCAGGTGCAGGGGCCAGTCGCCTTTTTCCGCGAGCATCTCGTAGGCGGCCACCATGATCACGGGGTCGTTGTGCTTTACGGAGATCTTGAAGTCGTGGAAGCCGTGTTCCTCGAAGAGCGAGGCTTCCCAGACCGCTGACTCAACCAGCGCTTCGGGGGTGGCCTTGCCGTACTTCTTGAGGATGCCCGGCTCCAGGGAGCCCGCGTTGACCCCGATGCGGATGGAGGTGCCGTGGTCCTTGGCGGCGGCGGCGATCTCCTTGACCTGGTCATCGAACTTGCGGATGTTTCCGGGGTTCACGCGCACTGCCGCACAGCCGGCCTCGATGGCTGCGAAGACGTACTTGGGCTGGAAGTGGATGTCCGCGATGACCGGGATCTGCGATTTCCGGGCAATGATGGGCAGCGCCTCGGCATCGTCGGCGGACGGGCAGGCCACACGGACAATGTCACAGCCGGACGCCGTGAGCTCGGCGATTTGCTGCAGGGTGGCGTTGATATCCGTGGTGGGCGTCGTGGTCATGGACTGCACGCTGATGGGAAAATCAGATCCGACGCCTACCGAGCCGACCTTGATTTGGCGCGTCTTGCGGCGGGGGGCAAGGACGGGCGGTGGTGCTGACGGCATTCCCAGGCTGACCGAGGTCACGTGGACTCCTTGAGTTGAAAGGGTAAAAAGGCGGCTACGCGGCAATCCCGGCCAGCATGCCGGTTACCGGAGACCATTCGGTGATGCGAGTTCCGGCGATCACACCGGCTTCGGCGAAAGGGTCCTGCTTGAGGATCGAGTTGAGGGCGCCTTCATCTGACGCCTTGAAGATCAGCAGGGCACCCGCGCCGTCGCCGTAGGGGCCGCTGGCCACGATGACGCTGTCCTGTGCCAGGCCGCCTGTCCATTCCCGGTGCGCGGGGCGGACCTCATTGCGGGTTTCGGTGGAGTTGGCGGCATAAACGTACTCAACGGCAAAAACTGTCATACCGCTACCCTATCGCCATGGCCGCCCTGGTACCGTCCCAATCCCCAATGCCGGAGGATGTGCCGGGGCGGAGCGGACGACGCCCAGTGGGCTGCAGTCAGTGCAGGAAGAGGACTTTGACCGCGGCAGCGGTGCCGGCGGCCCAGAGCATGGAAGTGAGGGTCCCGATGATGAAACGCTCAGCCGCCACCGGCGTCTCCTTCAGCTCGGCAAACCTGCCCAGGCCCTTGACCGCAACGATGTAGGCGATGGCCACGGGCTGGCCGGTAAGGATGGCAAGGCACACCCCCAGCCGCTCCAGCACGCCGATGATGGCCCCGCCGCGCAGGATGCGCTGGCTGGGTGCGGCGGGTCCGGCTGCGGGACCGTCCGACGCCAGCCGTCCGGGAGGGGCGGTCAGCTCACTGTCCACTGCCTGGTTGCCTGCACCGCCGGCAGCGTCACGAGCCGGGTCTGCGTCAGGAGCCGGGTCTGCGCCCGCCGCCGGTACGGTGCCTCCGCGCGACCCCGGGGATGCATGGGAAGGGTCATCGACGGTGACGTCAGCCGACGGGTCCTCTTCCGCCGCCCGGGCTTCCTCCGCGGCCTTGGCGGCATCTGCCTTGTCGTCGATGGTCCGGGCGAGCTTGAACACCAGCGCAGTGACCGGCCAGCCGGCAAAGCCCGCCACCACCAAGGCCACTGCCACCCACAGTGCGGTCACGTGTCTCCTTCAATCCGGTCCGCCGGCTTTCGCTGCCCAGGCCCCTGCCGCTGCGCAGGCGCCTGCTGCTGTTGCTGCGCAGGGACATCCTTTTCGGCCCGGCCAACCCGGGAGTCGGCAAAACCAAGGAGCATGGACGCGGCCGGCCTGGCTGCCCATTCTTCCTGCCACCCGGAGCGAAGCACGGTACGGCTCACCGACTGCTCCGAAATTCCGAGTTCAAGCGCCACGTGCTTCTGGCTTCCGTGCCGGCCCTGGCCCTGGCCCCGCGCGCCCAGGCGGCGCAGGGCGTCCACCACCCGCCACTGCGCCTCCGTGCGGTCCTGGACAAGCCGGCCCAGCAACCGGAGCACCGCCTCCGCATTGGCACAAGCCTGCACCCCCTCCGCTGCAGCGACACCCTTGGCCGCTTCCCCTGCCATGATGCCGGGCACCACCGACAACGGCACCTGGGAACCGGCGCCCTTGGCAAGCTCAACAGCCTTCCGCGCGGCAACAAAGGCCGTTCCGGTTCCTTCCCGGGGACTGGCGTGGGGCGGCAGGACCACGGTCCCAACGCCAATGCCTATGTACCAGTGGCCGCCGCGGAGCGCGTGCAGGGCTATCTCCACCACGGCGGAGGCGTCCCGGACCACTCCCTGGACTTCATCCCCTACGGAGCGCTCGAAGACCGGCTGTTCCTGGTTGGGCAGCTCAAGGCCGGCAAGCTGGTCCAGCAGGGCCGGTACACGGTCCTGGTCACCGGTACTTCCGCGCTGGTCGATGGTCATGACGAACATCTCTCAACCATAGGCGGTTGAGAGTGATCAATCAATCAGATTTGGCTGATTTTTGAAAGTCAACCGATATGGGGCGATTATCCGAACAGGTTGACCGGCTTGACGATGTCCGCGTAGATCAACAACGCGCTCATGCCCATCAACAGCGCCGCGACCACGTACGTGACGGGAAGCAGTTTGGCGATGTCGAAGGCCCCGGGATCCGGCCGCCCGCGCAGCTTTGCCACCCGGCGCCGGACGCCCTCGTACAGGGCGCCCGCAACGTGGCCGCCGTCTAGTGGGAGGAGCGGGACCAGGTTGAACACCGCAAGTGCGAAGTTCAGGCCGGCCAGCAGTCCGACGAGGGTTGCCACCCGGGACTGCATCGGCACGGCCTCCATGGCTGCCACCTCGCCTGCAACCCTGCCCACGCCAACCACGCTGATGGGCCCGTTGGGGTCGCGCGGCTCTTCGCTGAACGCAGCCTTGGCCACGCCCACCACGCGGGCAGGCAGGTTGAAGACAACACCGGCCACCTGGCGGATGTTCTCCCCCGCCATGGGCAGGACGGACGACGCCGGCTGGGGCACCAGCGCCGTCTGCGCGCCGATGCCAAGGAATCCGACGTCCTGGTACTGGAGGTTGCCGGCGGCGTCGGTGGCCTGGCGACCGTCGGTTCCCATGACCGGCCGGGCCGACAGGACGGGGGTCACGGTGGTGGATACCGGGTTGCCGTCCCGCTGCACCGTAATGGAGACTTCCTTGCCGGCGGAAGCGCGGATCCATTCCGTCAGCTGGTCCCACCTGGTGACAGGTTTGCCGTCGAAGGAGGTGATGGTGTCATTGGGCTTCAGGCCGGCCGCGGCGGCGGGCGTCAACTGGCAGTCGGCGGAATCGGGGTCGACGGTCTGCCCTGCGGCAACCTGGCACTTGGAGACGTCGGAAATGGTGGTGGTGGCCGTCGCCACGCCGAAGCCCATCAGCAGAACGGCGGTGAGCAGCACGCCAAGGATCATGTTCATGGCCGGGCCGCCCAGCATCACGATGACCTTCTTCCAGACCGGCAGGCGGTAGAAGACCCGGTTTTCGTCGCCGGGCCCCACTTCCTCGTGGGCCATGGAACGGGCCTCGGTGGCCAGCGTCTGGAACATGCCGGTGCTCGAAGGCCGGACCGAACCGTCCTCCTTGTTCGGCGGATACATGCCGATCATGGAGACGTAGCCGCCCAGCGGCACGGCCTTCACGCCGTATTCGGTTTCGCCCTTTCGGCGCGACCACAGTGTGGGGCCGAACCCGATCATGTACTTGGTGACGCGGACCTTGAAGAGCTTGGCGGGCACCAGGTGGCCCACTTCGTGGAGCGCAATGGACACGGCGATGCCAAGGGCGACGAAAACAACGCCGAGGATGAAAAGTAGGACAGGGGTCATGGAGGTGCTGCTGCTTCCTAGAGACTGCTGACTGCTAAACGTTCGTGGGCCCGGGCGCGTGCCCAGCTTTCAGCATCCAGCACGGATTCCACCGTCAGCCCGGAGGAACCTGAGTGTTCGCTGAGCACACTGTCCACGGTGTCGACGATGTCGGTGAAACGGATCCGGCCGGCATGGAACGCCGTGACCGCTTCCTCGTTGGCCGCATTGAAGACAGCAGGGTAGGTGCTCCCCTGCTTGGCGGCGTCCTTGGCCAGCCCGACGGCGGGAAAGGCATCCGTGTCCAGCGGTTCGAAGGTCCAGGTGGCGGCCTGGGTCCAGTCGCACGGGACGGCGGCGTTGGGCACGCGGGCCGGCCAGCCGAGCCCCAGGGCAATGGGCAGGCGCATGTCGGGCGGGGACGCCTGGGCGACGGTGGAGCCGTCCACGAACTGGACCATGGAATGGACCACGGACTGGGGGTGCACGACGACGTCGATCCGGTCCAGGGGAATGTCGAACAGCAGGTGCGCCTCGATGACTTCCAGCCCCTTGTTCACCAGGGTGGCCGAGTTGGTGGTGACCATGACGCCCATGTCCCAGGTGGGGTGGGCCAGGGCTTCCCGGGGGGTGACGGAGTGGAGCTCTTCCCGGCTCCTGCCCCGGAACGGTCCTCCTGAAGCTGTGAGGATGAGCTTGTCCACCTCATCGGCAGTGCCGGAGCGCAGGCACTGGGCGATGGCGGAGTGCTCCGAATCGACGGGGACGATCTGGCCTTCGCGGGCTGCGGCCTTGACCAGGCTGCCGCCCACGATCAGGGACTCTTTGTTGGCAAGGGCAAGGGTGGCCCCGGACTTGAGGGCCGCGAGCGTGGGTGCCAAGCCGATGGATCCGGTGATGCCGTTGAGCACCACGTCCGCCTCAATTGCGGCGATGCGGGCGGACGCGTCCGGGCCCGCCACGATCTCCGGCCGGTACCCCTGGCGGCCGGCCGCAGCGGCGGCGTCGCTGATCAGTGCCGTCAGCCGGGCAGGATCCCCGCCGGCAATCCCCACCGCAGCGGCGCCGGTGTGGACCGCCTGCTGCGCCAGGAGCTCCAGGTTGCCGCCCCCGGCACTGAGCGCCACCACCTCGAACAGGGGCGGGGCGCCGTCGACGACGTCAATCGCCTGGGTGCCGATGGAACCGGTGGATCCGAGGAGGACGATTCTGCGTGGCTGCATGGGTTAAGTATCCCGCACCCGTCCGGGCCCCTTTGACGCCCCTGGCCCTGCTCCGCCCGGGCCCGATAGTGCACCTTGACCCCCGCGTGACCGGGCGTAACGTGGAATCCGTGGACTGGCTGTGGTGGTTTGACGCGCCGGAATACGGGTTCGCCCGGCAGGTGCTGCAACGGGGTGTGGCGGCGCTGTATTTTGTTGCGTTCCTGTCCACGATGAACCAGTTCCCCGCCCTGCTCGGCGAGCGCGGCCTCCTCCCGGTGCCCGGGTTCCTGTCCGCGTTCCCCCGCTTTCGCCGGCCTACGCTGTTCCGCTGGCGGTACTCGGACGGGCTGCTGCGCGGAGTCTGCGCCGCAGGGCTGGTGGTGTCGGCGCTGCTGGTGGCCGGAATCCCGCAGCTGGGGCCGCCCTGGGTGCCGCTGATTGCGTTCCTGGCCCTGTGGCTGCTGTACATGTCCATCGTGAACGTGGGCCAGACCTTCTACGGGTTCGGCTGGGAAATGCTGCTCCTGGAGGCGGGCTTCACGGTGGGCTTCCTGGGCTCCAACCAGACGGAGCCGCCCCGGACCATCCTGATCCTGACCGTGTGGCTGGTGTTCCGGCTGGAGTTCGGCGCGGGAATGATCAAGATCCGCGGCGGCAGGGAGTGGCGCGACCTGACCGCCCTGTACTACCACCACGAAACCCAGCCCATGCCCGGGCCGTTGAGCCGGCAGGCCCACCTGCTGCCCAGGCCGCTGCACCGGATCGAGGTGGTGGGCAACCACATCGCCCAGCTGGTGGTGCCGTTCCTGCTGTTCGCACCCCAGCCCGTGGCAAGCGTCGCGGCAGGAGTGGTGGTGGTGACCCAGCTGTGGCTGGTGGCCAGCGGCAACTTCGCCTGGCTGAACTGGATGGCGATCGTGCTGGCGTTCGCGGCGGTCAGCGACCCCGTGGCGCACGCCGTGATCCCTGCCATCCCCGCGGACTGGAATGCCGCCGCGGGCACCCGGCCGGAAACCCCGCTGTGGTGGCTGGCCATCACGCTGGCGGCGTCGATCCTGCTGCTGGTGCTGAGCTACTGGCCGCTGCGCAACCTTTTCTCCCGCCGGCAGCTGATGAACGCCAGCTTCAACCGGTGGCAGCTGGTCAACGCCTACGGCGCGTTTGGCACGGTGACCAAGCAACGCATCGAGATCGTGGTGGAGGGCACGCTGGACGAGGACCCCGGTGACAGTTCGGACTGGCGCGAGTACGGCTTCAAGGGCAAGCCGGGGGACGTGCGCCGGATTCCGCGGCAGTGGGCCCCATACCACCTGCGGCTGGACTGGCTGATGTGGTTCCTGCCGCTGCGGACCGTGCACGAGGAATGGTTCTACGCCTTCCTGGGCAAGCTGCTGGCGGCGGACCGGCAGATGCTGCGGCTGCTGCGGAAGGACCCGTTCGACGGCGCCGCGCCACGCTGGGTGCGCGTGCGCAGTTTCCATTACCGCTTCGCCAGCCGGAAGGAGTTCCGGGAAACAGGGAACCGCTGGGTGCGGACGCTGCTGTATGAGCCGATCCCGGCCACGTCCCTCCGGCGGCCGGAGGGACGGCAACGGTAGTTATGCCTCCACGGCAGCGCGCCGGACGATCTCCTGGGCGTGCTTGAGGATGGGGCCGTCGATCATTTTGCCCTGATACTTGAAGACCCCGGAGCCCGCCGACGCGGCAGCGTCCAGCAGGGCGGTGGCTGCGGCCACCTCATCGTCCGAGGGCGCATAGGCCTTGCGGACCACGGCTGCCTGGCTGGGATGGATGCAGGCCTTGGAGCTGAAGCCGGAGGCCACGGCGTCGGCCGCTTCAGCAGCCAGCCCGTCGAGGTCCGGGATGGTGGTGTACACGGCGTCCACTGCTTCCTTGCCGTGCGCCCGCGCTGCCAGGAGCACTGACGAGCGGGCGTGCAGGGCCACTGCCCGGTAGCCGCCGTCGTCCGTCCGGCTGGACGTGCCGCCCAGGGAAGCCAGCAGGTCCTCAGCCCCCCACATCAGGCCCACCACATTCGGCGCCGCGGCGATCGCCGGGGCGTTGAGGACGCCCACCGCCGTTTCGCACAGCGCAATGACCTGGTATCCCTCCAGCGCCTTGAGCTGGTCGGCCGATTCAGCCTTGGCCAGCATCACGGTGCGGTAGGGCGTGTGCGCCAGGCAGTGCAGGTCTTTTTCGAAGTCCTCGGTGCCCACGGGGTTGACCCTGACAATGGTGCAGCTGGGCTCAAGCTCGGGCTCCACGCCGGTGGTGCCCAGCTGGGCCAGGATGGCGCCGCGGGCCCGCTGCTTGTCTGCCGGCGCCACCGCGTCTTCGAGGTCCAGTATGACGGCGTCCGCGCGGGCGGCGGCCTTTTGGTAGCGCTCGGGACGGTCGGCGGGGCAGAAGAGCAGGGCGGGGCCCATCACAAAGGTCATAAGGCTATTCTCCGACGTTTTGGCTGCTCTGCGCGTTCTGATGTGCCTCCCGGGTCCACATCAGGCAACTGCGGGTGGCACGTGCCACCACGGCGCCGTCCTGGTTGCGGCCGGTGTGCTCCATGGTAACGATGCCCTGGCCCGGGCGTGAGGCCGAAAGCCTCCTGCCGGTGACGACTGTCTCCGTGTACAGCGTGTCCCCGTGATACAGCGGGTGCGGGAAGGAAACGTCCGTCAGGCCCAGCTGGGCGATGATGGTCCCCTGGGTCAGCTGGGTGACGGACTGGCCCACCATGGTGGCCAGGGTGAACATGGAGTTCATGAGCCGCTGCCCAAAGGGCTGGCCGGCGCTCCAGGCGGCGTCCAGATGCAGCGCCTGGGTGTTCATGGTCAGGGTGCTGAAGAGGACGTTGTCCGTCTCCGTCACCGTCCGGCCCGGACGGTGCGCATACACCAGGCCGTCCTCAAGTTCGTCGAAGTACAGCCCGCGCTGCTCGATGACCCGCCGGCCGCCGTCTTCCGTGGGTTTACGGTCCGCGGGGTTGCCGTCCGTGGGGTTGCTGCCGGTCATACGGTGAGTTCCCGGTCTTCCTCGAACAGGTCCGCACCGGTGGCGGCCACTACATCCTCCACGGAGACGTTGGGGGCCAGTTCGCTCAGGACCAGCCGCGATCCGCTGCCGTCCCGGACGACGTCGATGACGGCCAGGTCCGTGATGATCCGGTCCACGCAGCCCTTCCCGGTCAGCGGGAGCGAGCATTCCTGGACGATCTTGGGGTTGCCGTTGCGGTCGACGTGCTCCATCATCACGATCACGCGCTTGGCCCCGAACACCAGGTCCATGGCCCCGCCCATGCCCTTGACCATCTTTCCCGGGATCATCCAGTTGGCCAGGTCCCCGTTGGCGGCCACCTCCATGGCGCCGAGCACGGCCACGTCAACGTGGCCGCCGCGGATCATGCCGAAGGACGTGGCCGAGTCGAAGAACGCCGCTCCCCTGTTGACGGTGACAGTCTCCTTGCCGGCGTTGATCAGGTCGGGATCGATGGCATCCTCTGTGGGGTAGGGCCCGACGCCGAGGATCCCGTTCTCGGAGTGCAGCACCACTTCCACGCCCGCCGGGATGTAGTTGGGGATCAGGGTGGGCATCCCGATGCCCAGGTTCACGTACTGGCCGTTGCGGAGTTCCCTGGCTACGCGTGCGGCGAGTTCGTTCCGCGTCCAGCCTTTGGTTTCCGCCGATGTAGAGTCACCGGGCCCGGAATACTGCCGGGAACCGGGCCGCCGGTATTCCGGGCGTACGGCTTCGGGCCGGGGAGCTTCGGGGCTGTTGGGATCCATGGTCATGCTCCTGCCTGGTTGAGTGCCACCGTCCGCTTTTCGATCCGTTTTTCCCCGTCCTGGGCCAGGACCACCCGCTGGACGAAAATCCCGGGGGTGTGGATGTGCTCCGGGTCCAGTTCGCCGGGCTCCACAAGTTCCTCCACCTCGGCGATGGTGATGCGCCCTGCCATGGCGCACAGCGGGTTGAAGTTCATGGCGGTGGCGTGGAAGACCAGGTTGCCGTGCCGGTCGCCCTTCCACGCGTGCACCAGCCCGAAGTCAGGTGTGAGTGACTCTTCCAGGACGTAATCCACTCCCCCGAAGGAGCGCACTTCCTTCGGGGCGGAAGCAACCGCGATCCCGCCGTTGGCGTCGTACTTCTGCGGCAGGCCGCCGTCGGACACCTGCGTGCCGACCCCTGCCTTGGTGTAGAACGCCGGAATCCCGGCCCCGCCGGCCCGCAGTTTTTCCGCCAGCGTGCCCTGCGGGGTGAGCACCACCTCGAGCTCGCCGGCCAGGTACTGGCGGGCGAATTCCTTGTTCTCGCCTACGTAGGAACTGATGGTGCGGCGGATGCGGCCGTCACGGAGCAGGATGCCGAGCCCCCAGTCATCCACGCCGCAGTTGTTGCTGACGGTTTCCAGCCCCGAGGTGCCGGCCCGGTGGAGGGCGTCGATCAGGGCCACCGGAATTCCGCAGAGCCCGAAGCCGCCCACGGCCAGCGACGCGCCGTCGGGGATGTCCGCAACGGCCTGGTCTGCACTGGCAACAACCTTGTCAATCATCATTGATCCTTTCGGGCCGGCTAGAGTCCCAGTTCGCGGGCGATCAGCATCAGCTGGACCTCCGTGGTGCCCTCCCCCACTTCAAGGATCTTGGAGTCGCGGTAGTGGCGTGCCACGGTGAACTCGTTGATGAAGCCATAGCCGCCGAACACCTGGGTGGCATCCCGCGCATTGTCCATGGCCGCCTCGCCTGCGACCATCTTAGCGATGGCCGCCTGGGTCTTGAACGGCTTGCCGGCCAGCATCCTTGCGGCCGCGTCGTAGTAGGCCAGGCGGGCCGTGTGCGCCCGCGCTTCCATCCGGGCGATCTTGAACGAAATGGCCTGGTACTTGCCGATTTCGTGGCCGAACGCCCGGCGCTCGCGGGCGTATTTGACGGACTGGTCGACGCAGCCCTGGGCGGCACCGGTGGCCAGTGCGGCGATGGCGATCCGGCCCTCGTCCAGGATGGACAGGAAGTTGGCGTAGCCGCGCCCCTCGGCGCCCAGCAGGTTTTCCTCCGGCACCCGGACGTCCTTCAGGGTGAGGGGGTGGGTGTCCGAGGCGTTCCAGCCCACCTTGTTGTAGGGCTTTTCCGCCTTGAAGCCGGGTGTGTCGGTGGGTACCAGGATGGTGGAAATCTCTTTTTGGATGGACCCGTCTTCGCGCTCCTTTTGCCCGGTAACCGCCGTGACGGTGACCAGGCGGGTGATGTCGGTTCCGGAGTTGGTGATGAACTCCTTGTTGCCGTTGATGACCCAGTGGCCGTCCTCCCGCCGGGCGTGGGTCTTGGTGCCGCCGGCGTCGGAGCCGGCCTCGGGTTCGGTGAGCCCGAACCCGGCGAGCGCCTGGCCGGACGCCAGCATGGGCAGCCATTCCTGTTTCTGTGCGTCCGTGCCGAACCGGTACACCGGCATGGCACCGAGGGACACGCCGGCCTCCAGGGTAATGGCGACGGACTGGTCCACACGGCCCAGCTGCTCCAGCGCGAGCGCCAGGGCAAAGTAGTCCCCGCCCATGCCGCCATATTCCTCCGGGAACGGCAGCCCGAACAGGCCCATCTCCGCCATCTGCTTCACCACTTCATAGGGGAAGCTGTGCTCTTCGTCGTGCTTGGCGGAGACCGGGGCCACCACGTTGTCCGCGAAGTCGCGGACGGTGTCGCTGAGGTCCTGGTATTCCTCGGTAAGTTCAAAACCGGTCATGGTCAGGCTCCTTCGCCTTACTGGGTGTCTGTGTCTGTGTCTGCGTCTGCGTCTGTGCCGGTGTCCGTGGAAGCGGGTTCCGCACCGGTGGGATGCGGGTGGATGGTGGCCAGGATCTGATCCGCCTTCACCAGGTCACCGGTGCGGGCGGTCAGGTGGACCGTTCCTGCCAGGGGGGCCACCAGGTGGTGCTCCATCTTCATGGCCTCCACGGATACCAGGACCTCCCCGGCCTCCACCGCATCCCCGTCGCTGACCGGGACGGCCACCACGGTTCCCGGCATCGGCGAGCGCACCTCGGGGTCGGCCGCACCTTCCTGGCGCTGCACGGCTGCCAGTACCCGTTCCAGCCGCGCTTCACGGGTCAGGAGTTCCAGCCGGCAGGACCAGCCGCCGTTGCCGAGGAAGAGCTGGAGCGGCTGCCCGGGCGGTACGGCCACCTGGTACTCCCGTGCCTCCCCGCCAAGGGTCAGGACTGCGCTGCCGTCCTGCGCCAAGCGCAGCGCGGCGGCCTGCCGGGTGCCGCCGTCGACAGCAACCACGGCAGTGTCCGCACCGCTGGGACTTCCGCTGACCTGCACCGTTGCTACACCGCCGTCGGGTGTTCCCAGGCTGATCCGGCGCGGCGCGGGCGCACCAAGTCGCCACCCGCTGCGGGCCTGCCACGGTCCGCCGGCCGGAGCGGGGTTGTCCTGCGCCTCCAGGGTGAGGGCGTACAGGGCGGCGGCCACCAGTTCGGGGGCGCCCACGCGCCGGAATTCCAGCGCCGGCTGCTTCCGTTCGATCAGTCCGGTGTCCAGGCGCCCGGCGCGGACATCGGAATCGTTGACCAGGAGCCGCAGGTACTCGACGTTGGTCTCGATGCCCAGCGCCGTGTAGCCGGCCAGCGCCGCGTCGAGGGATTCCAGGGCCTCACCGCGGTCCGTGCCCCAGGCGATCACCTTCGAAATCATGGGGTCGTAATTCGCGGAGAGCTCCAGGCCCTCCACGAGAGATGAATCCACCCGGACGCGGTTATCCCTTGCGTCCGGCAGTTCGTCAAGCTGGAGCACCGTCCCGGTGGACGGGAGGAAGTTCTTCTCCGGCACCTCGGCGTAGACCCGCGCCTCCACCGCATGGCCGGAAAGGCTGACGTCAGCCTGCCGGACGGTCAGCGGTTCACCGGCGGCGATCCGTACCTGCCATTCCACCAGGTCGATTCCGGTGACCATCTCCGTGACAGGGTGCTCCACCTGCAGCCGGGTGTTCATCTCCATGAAGAAGAACTCATCCGGCGCATTGTCCGAGACCAGGAACTCCACGGTTCCGGCCCCGGTGTAGTTCACGCTGCGGGCGGCGTTGCAGGCGGCCTCGCCGATCCGCGCACGGATGTCCGCGCCGTTGGGGAGGCTTTCCAGCAGGGGCGAAGGGGCTTCCTCGATGACTTTCTGGTGCCGCCGCTGCAGGGAGCATTCGCGTTCGCCGAGGTGGATGACGTTGCCGTGGCCGTCCGCCAGCACCTGCACCTCGATATGCCGCGGTGTGGTCACCAGTCGCTCCAGGAACAGGGTGTCGTCCCCGAAGGCGGCTGCGGCAACACGCCGTGCGGTGGCCAGGGCGGCGGGCAGGTCCGCCGGCTTTTCGACGACGTGCATGCCTTTGCCGCCCCCGCCGGCAGAGGGCTTGATCAGGAGGGGATAGCCGACGGCGGCAGCAGCGTCCACCAGTTCGCTGTCCGTCATGCCGGGCCTGGCAATGCCGGGGACCACTGGCACGCCATACCCTGCCACATGGTTCTTGGCGCGGATCTTGTCGCCCATGACGTTCAGGGCTTCCACGCCGGGACCGATGAAGGCAATGCCGGCTTTTTCGAGGGCACGGGCGAAGTCCGCATTTTCGCTCAGGAAGCCGTAACCGGGGTGGACCGCGTCAGCGCCTGACTGCCGGCACGCCGCCAGGATGGCGTCGATGCTGAGGTAGCTTTCGGTTGCCGCGGCGGGGCCAATGCGCACGGCAGTGTCAGCCTCGCGCACGTGGCGGGCGCCGGCGTCGGCATCGCTGTAGACGGCGACCGACCGGATTCCCAGGAGCCGCAGCGTGCGGATGACGCGGCACGCAATTTCACCACGGTTGGCCACCAGGACGGCGCTGAAGAGGGGCCCGGTGCCGGCTTCTACGGCCTGGTCGCCGGTGGTGCCTTGCTGCATGGCGGTGTTGGTCTGCATGGTCATTGCTGGCTCACATCCGGAAGAGGCCGAAGGAGGTCTCCGGCAAGGGGGTGCGGGAGACGACGTCAAGCGCCAGGCCCAGGACGGTGCGCGTATCGGCGGGGTCGATGACACCGTCGTCCCACAGCCGGGCCGTGGAGTAGTAGGGACTGCCCTGGTCCTCGTACTGCCGGCGGATGGGCGCTTTGAAGGCTTCCTCGTCCTCGGCCGCCCATTCCTCCCCCGCCGCTTCGTACTGGTCCCGCTTCACGGTGGCCAGCACGCCGGCCGCCTGGTTTCCGCCCATGACCGAGATCCGGGCAGCAGGCCACATCCACAGGAACCGCGGCGAGTAGGCACGGCCGCACATGGAGTAGTTGCCGGCGCCAAAGGAGCCGCCGATGACCACTGTCAGCTTGGGGACGCGGGCAGTGGCAACGGCGGTCACCATCTTGGCCCCGTTTTTGGCGATGCCGCCCTGCTCGGCGTCCCTGCCCACCATGAAGCCGGAGATGTTCTGCAGGAACAGCAGCGGGATCCCGCGCTGGTCGCACAGCTCAATGAAGTGCGCGCCCTTGAGGGAGGACTCGCTGAACAGCACGCCGTTGTTGGCCACGATGCCCACGGGGTGGCCATCGATCCGGGCGAATCCCGTGACCAAGGTGGTGCCGTAGTCCTTTTTGAACTCGTGGAATTTACTGCCGTCCACCAGGCGGGCGATGACTTCATGGACGTCGTAAGGTGCGTTGACGTCCGTGGGCACGGCGCCGTAGAGGCCTTCGGGGTCCGCTGCCGGTTCGACGGCGGGTTCCACCTGCCAGGCCGGTGCGGCGGGAGGCGGCAGGGTGGCAACGATGTCCCTGATGATCTGGAGGGCATGTTCGTCGTTTTCGGCCAGGTGGTCCGTCACTCCGGAGACCCGGGAGTGCACCTCGCCGCCGCCCAGTTCCTCGGCGGTGACGATTTCCCCGATGGCTGCCTTTACCAGCGGCGGCCCGCCCAGGAAGATGGTGCCCTGGTTCCGGACAATGACGGTCTCGTCGCTCATCGCGGGGACGTAGGCTCCGCCGGCCGTGCAGGAGCCCATGACGGCGGCGAGCTGCGGGATCTTGGCCGCCGAGAGTCGCGCCTGGTTGTAGAAGATCCGGCCGAAGTGCTCCTTGTCCGGGAACACCTCGTCCTGCTTGGGCAGGAAGGCGCCTCCCGAATCCACCAGGTAGATGCAGGGCAGCCGGTTTTCCAGCGCGATCTCCTGGGCGCGGAGGTGCTTCTTCACCGTCATGGGGTAATAGGTTCCGCCCTTGACGGTTGCGTCGTTGGAGATCACCAGGACGTGGCGGCCATGCACCAGGCCGATTCCGGCGATCACTCCTGCGCCGGGTGCGTCGTCACCGTACATCCCGTTGGCCGCAAGGGGCGCAATTTCCAGGAAGGGGCTGCCGTCATCCAGCAGTTGGTCGATCCGGTCCCGCGGCAGCAGCTTGCCCCGGGCCACGTGGCGGTCCCGCGACTTTTGGGGCCCGCCCAGCGCCGCATCCGCCAGCTTCTTCCGCAGCTCCCCGGCGAGCGAGAGCTGCTCGTCCCGGTTGGTGCGGAAGGACTCGCTTGCCGGGTCGAGCCGGGTGGCCAGGGTCTCCATCGACGTTCCGTCCTTGTGTGGGTCCGGGCGGCCGCCAGGCCAACTCGGTTAGTGACTAATAACTGAAATTCAGGTTAGTCTCGATTAACTGTGATGTCCAACACATCGCCGCGTTGCTAGACTCTGGGCTGGCTCAAGGAGGAAAAGTGTCCAGCAATACAGCGCAGCCGGCCCCTGCCGCCCAAGCCCCTGCAGTCCAAGCCACCACAGCCCAGGCCCCCATGGCCCAGGCCGCCACTCCCCCCACGCCAACAACCCAGCGCGGCAGGGCCAAGGAGAACCGGCGGCAGGCTTTGCTGTCCGCTGCTGCCTCGCTGTTCGCGGCCAACGGCTTCAACCGGGTCTCGCTGGAGGACCTGGGCGCGGCGGCAGGCGTCAGCGGACCTGCGGTGTACCGCCACTTTCCGGGCAAGCAGGCAGTCCTGGCGGACTTGCTGGTCACGGTGAGCCAGGAACTGCTTGACGGCGGCCGCCAGGTGGTGGAGCATACTGCCGACCCCCAGGCCGCGCTCCGTCAGCTGGTGGAGTTCCAGGTGGATTTCGCCCTCGGCAAGCCGGACGTGATCCGCGTGCAGGACCGGGACTTCACCAACCTGTCCGAGCAGGACCAGCTGGCCGTGCGCACACTGCAGCGCAGCTACGTGGAGGTGTGGGTGGACGTCCTGGCCAAGGTCCATCCCGCGACCGACCACGCTGAGCTGCGGATGCGCGCCCACGCCACGTTCGGCCTGATCAACTCCACCCCGCACTCGGTCCGCAGCCATGGCAGGCGCATGGCTGCCGGCGTCGCCCGTCCCTTGCTGGAGCGGATGGCGCTCGCCGCCCTGACCGTACCCTCGGCCTGACCCGCCCGGCACCGGTCACCACACGAACGGCCCCGGCCCGCACAACCGGCCCCTGGCAGCACCGCTTATGCGGGCCGGGGCCGGTGATGTGCAGGCCAGGAGCCGCTACACCATGGTGAGCACCATGCCGGGCTCGGCCAGGATGGCCCCCACGTCCGCCAGGAACCGGGACCCTTGCTCCCCGTCCACCAGGCGGTGGTCGAAGGACAGGCTCAGCGTGAGCACCTGGCGCAGCGCCACCTCGCCCCGGTATTCCCATGGCATGGTCCGGACCGCACCCAGGCCAAGGATCGCGGCCTCCCCCGGATTGAGGATGGGGGTGCCTGCGTCGATGCCGAAGACGCCGATGTTGGTGATGGAGATGGTGCCGCCGGAGAGGTCCGCCGGCGTGGTCTTGCCCGCGCGTGCGGTTTCGGCAAGCGCGGTGAGCGCCTGGGCCAGCTGCGGGAGCGGAAGGGCCTCGGCGTCCTTGATGTTCGGAACCGTGAGTCCGCGCGGCGTGGCCGCCGCGATGCCCAGGTTCACGTAATTGAAGGTGACGATCTCCTGGTTTTCTTCGTCCCAGCGGGAGTTCAGTGCCGGGTTGCGGCGCAGGGCGATCAGGAGGGCTTTGGCGGCGAGCGTCAACGGGGTGAGCTTGATACCCGCGAACTCCCTGCTGGTCTTGAGTTTGGCCAGCAACTCAAGGCTCGGCGTGACATCCACGGTCAGGAATTCGGTGGCATGGGGCGCGGTGAAGGCGCTCTGCACCATCGCGGCAGCGGTGTGCTTGCGTACCCCCTTGATGGGGGTCCGGGTCTCCCGCTCCCCCGGCGTGGCTCCGCCTGGGGACGCGGCCCCCTGCGCCTGCAGGGCAGGTTCCGCGGCGTGGCCGGAAAACTCCTGCACGTCCTCCCGGGTGATCAGGCCGCCGGGACCGGTCCCGGGAACCTGGGCGAGGTCCAGGCCAAGGTCCTTGGCCAGCTTGCGGACCGGGGGCGTGGACCGGGGACGTTCGGCGGCCTTGCCCTCCACAGGTGCTGGTTGGACAGCTGCAGGCTCGACCGGGCCGGCCTCCGGGGCTTTGGTTCCCCCCGCCTCAACCACCGGGGCAAAGTTCCGCGCCCGGCGCGTCGGGCGCCCGGAACCTTCGACGACGGCGCCGTACCCCACGAGGTTCGGTTCCCTTTTCGGGGTGTCCAGCGCAGCCTCCCCGGACCCCGCGCCCGCGGCGCCGGACGGCGCCAAAGGTGCGGACCCGGCGTCGTCCGCCACCTCGAAGGAGACAATCGGCTTGCCCACCTCCACCACGGAACCGGGCTGTTCATGAAGTTCTTTGATGACCCCGGCGAAGGGCGACGGGAGCTCCACCACGGCTTTGGCGGTCTCCACCTCGGCGATGACCTGGTTCAGGCTGACGGTGTCGCCGACGTCCACTTTCCAGCTGAGGATTTCAGACTCCGTGAGTCCCTCCCCCAGGTCCGGGAGCCGGAATTCCTTGATCATGGTGGCGCTCATCCTTCCAGTCCGCTCAGGGAATTGGGGCGGCCCAGGGCACGGTCCACGCCGTCCAGGATGCGGTCCAGGCCCGGGAGGTGGTGCATTTCCAGCTTGGAATAGGGGTAGGGAATGTCGAACCCCGTCACCCGGACCGGAGCGGCCTCAAGGTGGTAGAAGCACCGTTCGGTGATGCTGGCCGCCACTTCCGCTCCCAGCCCGCCGGACTGGGCAGCCTCGTGCGTGACCACCAGGCGCCCGGTCTTGCGCACCGAGGCCACCACCGGCTCGTAGTCCACGGGGGCCAGCGAGCGCAGGTCGATGACTTCGATGGAGATGCCCTCGTCCGCGGCGGCGGAGGCTGCGTCCAGGGCGGTCTTGACCAGTGGCCCGTAGGCCACCAGGGTCACGTCACTGCCGTCCGTCAGCACCCGGGCCTTGTCCATGGGGAGGGCCGAGGCAGGATCTGCGTTCTCGTCCACCTCGCCTTTGTCGTGGTAGCGGCGCTTGGGCTCGAAGTACAGGACGGGATCGTTACAGGCGATGGCCTGCTGGATGACCGTATAGGCGTCCTGGGGGTTGGCCACGGTGACCACCCGCAGCCCCGAGGTATGGGTGAAGTAGGCTTCCGGGGATTCGGAATGGTGCTCCGGTGAGCCAATGCCGCCGCCGAACGGGACCCTGATGGTGATGGGCATTTTGACGGCCCCGCGGGTGCGGTAGTGCAGCTTGGCAACCTGGCTGACGATCTGGTCGAAGGCCGGATAGATGAACCCGTCGAACTGTATTTCCACGACGGGCCGGTAGCCGCGGTAGGCCAGGCCGACGGCGGTTCCCACGATGGCGGACTCCGCCAGCGGGGTGTCCACCACGCGGTGGGTTCCGAAATCCTTTTGCAGGCCGTCCGTCACGCGGAACACGCCGCCCAGGGCGCCGATGTCCTCGCCGAGGAGAACCACCTTGGAGTCGTTTTCCAGCGACTTCCGGAGCCCGGCGTTGATGGCGCGGGCAAAGGTCAACTGGGTCATCAGCGTGCACCTTCCTCTGAAACGGCACCTGCGGGATCGCCGAAGGAGGCCACATACCGTGCATAGTGGTCCTGCTGGCGTTCCAGCCAGGAATTGGGCGTGCTGTAGACATGCTTGAAGATGTCCATGGGCTGGGGCTCCGGCATGGTGGTGCAGCCGCGGCGCATCTGCGCGGCCACGGTGTCGGCCTTCTCCTTGACGTGCTGCTGCAGCTCCCCGGTCAGCAGTCCCTTGCGCTCCAGGAGGCCGGCCAGCCGGCTGATGGGGTCCTTGGCGGCCCAGTCCTCCAGCTCATTGGCGTCCCGGTACCGGGTAGGGTCGTCGGCGGTGGTGTGCGGCCCCATGCGGTAGCTGACGGCTTCGATGAAGGTGGGGCCGCCGCCGCGCCGTGCGCGGTCAAGGGCCAGCCTGGTGGCGGCCATGACCGCCAGGACATCGTTGCCGTCCACCCGCAGGCTGGGGATTCCGAAACCGGTGGCGCGGTCCGCGAGCTGGATGTGGGACTGCAGGCGCACCGGCTCGGAGATGGCCCAGTGGTTGTTGGTGCAGAAGAACACCACCGGGACCTGGAAGCTGGCCGCGAACACCATGGCCTCGTTCACGTCGCCCTCACTGGTGGCACCGTCGCCAAAGTAGGTGACGGCCACGGCATCGGCACCATCGTTCTGGATGCCCATCGCGTAGCCGGTGGCATGCAGGGTCTGGGCGCCAATGATGATCTGCGGGGTGGCCATGTTGATGCTGTACGGGTCCCAGCCGCCGGAGGCGTTTCCGCGCCAGACCCGCAGGAGGTCCGTCAGGTCCACGCCGCGGCAGTAGGCCACGCCGTTCTCGCGGTAGCTGGAGAACACAAAGTCGTCTGCGCGCAGTGACCGTCCGGACCCGATCTGGGCCGCCTCCTGGCCCAGGAGCGGGGGCCAGAGGGCCAGCTCCCCCTGCCGCTGCAGGGCTGTGGCCTCAACATCAATCCGCCGGATGACGGTCATGTCCTCAAAGAGGGAGCACAACTGGTCATCGGTGACGTCCCGGACCCAGAAATCGAACTCCGGGTGGCTGATCCGTTCACCGGCCGGGGTAATCAGCTGAAGGAATTCCGGCCCGGTTTCTCCTGGATTCCCTGCGCTTTGGGGGGTGTTAGCGCCGTCATGGCCCGTTTGGTCTGTAGACACGATTGCCGCAACCTTCGAACGTCGTTGACCCGTGGTTTGCGGGCTTTTGGCCCCTGCCGCCACCGGCCTTCCGGGCGTCATTGCCCCAGATACTGTGACCCTACTCACAATGCCCAGAGGGTACAACCACCACCGCTGTTTCTGAGCAAAGTGCCCTGTCCCGCGCCCCGGCACCGTGCTAGCGTTGCGCATTATGCGAGCTTTGGATGGCACTGACACCCGCCTGCTGTCGGCGTTGGCGCAGGATCCGCGCCGTACCGTGGTGGCCCTCGCGCAGAAGCTTGGCCTGTCCCGCAATACCGTCCAGGCGCGCATGGCCCAACTGGAAAAGAAGCACGTCTTCCTGTCCTTCGAGCGGCGCCTCAACCCGGTGGCACTGGGCTATCCGCTGATGGCGTTCATCTCCGTCCACGTCCAGCAGCAGAAACTCGGGCGGCTTGCCGGGGAAATCGCCGCCATCCCCGAGGTCCTGGAGGGTTACGGGCTGACGGGGTCGGCAGACCTGCTGCTGCGCGTGGTGGCCAGGGACGCCGAGGACCTTTTCCGCATCAACGGCAAGATCCTGGCGTGCGACGGCGTGGAGCGGGCAGACACGGCCCTGGCAATGGGCGAGCTGATCCCCTTCCGGTTGCAGCCCCTGCTGGACCGCGGCTCCGAAGGCAGCTAGCAGCAGCGGAACCCCCGGTGCGGCACTTCAGGCACGACGGCGGCGGCCTGGGTTATAGGCTTGTTCCAGTCATCTGCCGGGCCGGGACGGTCCGGGGCAGTCCGCCGGCGCCAGAGCGCCTGTTCCACGAAAGGCCCACCCTTGAGCAGTCCCCAGGATCCGTACCGGCAGGGCCAGGCGGGCTTCACGCCACAGCAGTTTGGCCGGCTGCCGGAGCAGCCCGCGCCGTTCGGCCTTCCCGGGGAGCCGCCACGCCAGCGGAGCCGTCGGAAGCTGTGGATCATCCTTGGCAGCATTGGCGGGGTGCTGCTCCTGGTGATCCTCGGCATCGTGATCCTGGTGAACGTGGTGGGAAGCGCCACCAACCAGGCACGTGGCCTTGCGGATGATTTCACCAAGAAGGTGATTGCCGGGGATTCGTCCGGCGCCTACGACGAATACCTTGACCCGGACTTGAAGAAGCAGCTTTCCAAGGAGGCCTTCATCTCCGGCGTTAAGAGCCTGGAAATGGACAGTTCCTGCCAGCCGGCATACAACAACCTCAAGGTTGCCACCGATAACGGCGTGAAGTCCGCCGAGGTGGTGGGCCAGATCAGCTGCACCGGAAAGAAGGTTGACTTGGCCTACCGCTTCCAGGGCACCGACAAGCTGCTGATGACCAACATCAAGCTGCGCCCCGCGGCCTAGCCGGGACCAGCCGGACGGAAAATGCAAAGGGTACTGACCTTTTCACCCATCCGACCCCGGCAATGATCCGAATCGCTTCCGAGGGCCCCGTCCGGGGGCCCCGTCCGGCGGGACAATCCACCCGCCCTGAAGGAAGGATTCGGACCATGCGCAACTCACCCAACCGCCTCGTCGCCACCATTTTCGGAGCCGTCTACCTGCTGGTGGGCCTCCTGGGCTTCGCCGTAACGTCAGGCGTCGGTTTCGTCGCCACGGAAGGCGCGAACCTGATCATCTTCGAGGTCAACCCGCTGCACAACGTCATCCACCTGGCCATCGGCGCCGCGCTGCTCTTCGCCGGCCTCCGCGGGACTGACAGCGCACGCACCGTGAACTCCTCCGTCGGCGCCGTCTACCTCCTGGTGGGCATCGTGGGGCTGTTCCTGCTGAATTCGCCGCTGAACATTATCGCCCTGAACGGTGCCGACAACGTCCTCCACCTCGCCAGCGCCGTGCTCCTCCTCGGCGTGGGCCTGTCCCTGGACAAGTCCCCGGCCGCTGCCCGCGCCTAGCATGCCAAGGTCCGGCATGGTTTCGCTCCGGCCCACGGCACCGCCGGCCCACCCGGTGACGGTGCAGTCCACGGCGCCCCAGGCGGACTCTTCGGTTCGCCTGGTCACCGGGTTCGCGGGCTTCGGTGCGGGCTCGGTCAACCTGGCCATCTCCTCCAGCTTCCTCGCAGCAGGCTCCGCTGGACCGGCAGGGCTTCTTGCGGGTGTGGCGGCCGGCCTGTGGGGAGCCGCTCTGCTGGCCGGAGCCGTGGCCTTCCTGGCCAAGGACCGGCTGGCCGGCAACCGGTGGGCGCGGTACGCCCTGGCAGGGGCGGCTGCGGCCCACCTGGCCGCCATCGCGTTCCCCACGTCCACCACCTCCGGGCTCAGCCTGACGCAGCTTTCGGCGCTCCTGCTGACGCTGATGATCATCGCCTCGCTCGGGTGGCTCCAGCGGCAAAGTGGCCAGCAGGACAGCGCGCGGCAGCCGGCAGGGGCCGGCGTGCGCCCGGGGAGGCTGTTGCTGGCAGCGTTCGCCGGCGCGGTGCTGGTGGCCGGAATTACGACGCCGGGCCTCGCCGCCTCGACGGCCGGCCAGTACGCCGTGCCGCATGGTGAACACGGGAACCTGGCACCGGGCGGCCACCACCAGCGCTGACCGCCCGCAGGAAAACCCACCGGGTCCAACCCCAACGAAAGAGCCTCCGTGCCGCAGTCCGCGGCAGGAGGCTCTTCACGTTGCGCCGGAACAGGTTCGGCGCTGGTGGGTGTGGTCCCTGTTTCGGGCCCTCCCCGTTCCGGCGTGTCCCGGTTTTAGTGGTCCACCGCCTTTTCGGCACCGATGCCGGTCAGCGAGCGGACTTCCATCTCGGCCTGCTTCGTCACGTCCTCCCGCCTCTTGTCCAGGGTGGTGCCCAGCCAGCCCAGGAAGAAGGCCAGCGGGATCGAGACGATGCCCGGGTTGCTGAGCGGGAAGAGGGCGAAGTTTGCCCCGGGGATCATGGAGGTCTTCAGTCCCGAGACCACCGGGGAGAAGACGATGAGCAGAATCGCCGAAGCCAGGCCGCCGTACATGCTCCACAGCGCGCCCTGCGTAGTGAACTTCCGCCAGAACAGGGAGTAGATGATGGTGGGCAGGTTCGCCGATGCGGCGACGGCGAAGGCCAGTGCCACCAGGAAGGCCACGTTCTGGCCGTTGGCGAAGATGCCGCCCAGGATGGCCAGGATGCCGATGACCACCACGGTTCGCCGGGCAACCCGGACTTCTGTGGCGGCGTCGGCCTTGCCCTTGGCGATGACATTGGCGTAGATGTCATGCGCGAACGATGCTGCGGCCGTAATGGTCAGGCCGGCCACCACCGCCAGGATGGTGGCAAACGCCACCGCGGAGATGAAGCCGAGCAGCAGCGGGCCTCCCAGGTGGAATGCCAGCAGCGGAGCTGCCGAGTTGACCCCGCCGGGGGCGCCCTTGATCGTGTCAGCTCCGACCAGCGCTGCGGCGCCGTAGCCCAGCACCAGGGTGAACAGGTAGAAGATACCGATCAGCCAGATGGACCAGACGACCGATTTGCGGGCTTCCTTGGCGGTCGGGACCGTGTAGAAGCGCATCAGCACGTGTGGCAGGGCGGCGGTGCCCAGCACCAGCGCCAGGCCGAGGGACATGAAGTCCAGCTTGGAGGTGTCCGACTTGCCGTACTGCAGGCCCGGGTTGAGGACGGCCGGGTTCTTGGCCGTCTCCACGGCGCCGCCCAGCAGGGCCGAGAGGTTGAAGCCGTAGATGGCCAGGACCCAGAGGGTCATTACGGCGGCGCCGGCGATCAGCAGCATGGCCTTGATGATCTGGACCCAGGTGGTGCCCTTCATGCCGCCGATCAGGACGTACATGATCATGAGGGCGCCGACGACGATGATCACCAAAGCCTGTCCGCCCCAGTCGCTGATGCCCAGCAGGAGGGAGATCAGGCTTCCCGCGCCGGCCATCTGGGCCAGCAGGTAGAAGAAGCAGACCGCGAGGGTGGAGATGGCGGCGGCGATCCGGACCGGCCGCTGCTTCAGACGGAAGGACAGCACGTCCGCCATGGTGAACTTGCCGGTGTTGCGCAGCAGTTCAGCCACCAGCAGCAGCGCCACGAGCCACGCCACCAGGAAGCCGATGGAGTACATGAATCCGTCGTAGCCGTTGATGGCGATGGCCCCGGTAATTCCCAGGAAGGAGGCGGCGGACAGGTAGTCGCCGGCGATGGCGGTGCCGTTCTGCGAGCCCGTGAAGGAGCGTCCGGCGGCGTAGTAGTCGGCGGCGGTCTTGTTGTTGCGGCTGGCGCGGAACACGATCACCATGGTCACGGCCACGAACAGGCCGAAGATGCCCATGTTCAGAAGGGTGGTGTCCTTGAGGGCGGCGACATCCACCGCGGCGGGAATTGCGATCATTTGTTGGCTCCGCCCACTCGGTTTCCGTTCTTATCGAATTCGTGCCCCTCGATTTCGTGCCTGATCTCCGTGGCGATGGGGTCCAGCCGCTTGTTGGAGTAGTGCACGTACCAGCCGGTGATGGCGAAGGTCGAGACGAACTGGAGCAGGCCCAGGATCAGGCCGATGTTGATGTTGCCCCAGACTTTGGTGGACATGAATCCCACCGCGTAGTCGGCGAGCAGCACATAGGCGAAGTACCACAGCAGGAAGGCCACTGCCATGGGGAAGACAAAGCTGCGGTGACGCTTGCGCAATTCCTGGAACTGCCCGGTCGACTGGACTTGTTCAAAGTCCACGGACGCCGCTGCGTCCGGAGTATGGGCATCATTACCCATCGTTCCTCCTCATTGAGTTGCCGGAACACACCGGGCGGAGGGCCCCGGACTGCTGGACAGGGGGCCTGGCCGGCAGCACCACGCAGGGGCACCGCAGATGTGACACCAATCACTTTGCCGCCCGCGCGCCGCTGTGTTCCAGCACTTCACCGCCCACTGTCGCTCAACGGTTGCGATGCTGCGGCAAGCGGCACCCGCCGCTACGCTGGGCACCATGCCGGACTCCCCCCTCCTCACCGCCGCGGCCGTTGCGGTGATCGCCATGGCCATTGCCGTCGTCGTCGGCGTGGGCCTGAAGGTGCTCCGCTCCTTCCGTGAGCTGGGCACTGACGCAGAACGCGCCACGTACCACACGCTCCACGCTGCCTCCCAGGCCGGGCAGCACCTGCGCCGCGGGCTGAACCCGGCGGGCGCCGCGAAAGCCAGCCGCCAGCTGCGGGCCCTGCTGGCCTGCGATGCCCTGGCCATCACGGATACCAACGGTGTCCTGGCCTGGGACGGCGGTGCCGAGGACATCAGGCCACGCCTGATGGAACTCGCAGCGGATGTCCTGGCGTCCGGCCGGACAGCAGTTCTCTCCGCCGGTGCAGACGGAACCGGCGGCCACCTTGCCGGGGTCATCGCCCCGGTGCGCGCGGGCACCCGGGTGGTGGGCGCGGTGGCAGCTTTCGCCCCTTCCGCGGGGGCAGGCCTGGTCAGGGCAACGGGGGAAGTGGCCGACTGGGTCGCGGTCCAGGTGGAACTTGCCGAGCTGGACGCCTCCCGCACGCTGCTGATGGAAGCGGAAGTCCGGGCGCTGCGCGCCCAGATCAGCCCGCATTTCATCTACAACTCGCTCAACGCCATCGCATCCTTCATCAACACCGATCCGGAGCGGGCCAGGGAGCTGGTGGTCGAGTTCGCGGACTTCACCCGCTACTCATTCCGGCGGCACGGGGACTTCACCACCCTTGCCGAGGAGCTCCGCTGCATTGACCGCTACCTGCTCCTGGAGCGTGCCCGGTTCGGCGAGCGCGTCCAGGTCAGCCTGCGGATCGCCCCGGAGGTGCTGGGCACCGTCATCCCCTTCCTCAGCCTGCAGCCGCTGGTGGAGAATGCCGTCCGGCACGGGCTCGAGGCCAAGGCGGGCCCCGGGCACATCAGCATCACGGCGGAGGACGCCGGGGCCTTCGCCGAGGTCACCATCGAGGACGACGGCGTGGGGATGGATCCGGAGCATCTCCGGTCCGTGCTGGCGGGCCATACGGACGGGGACCATGTGGGGCTGCGGAATGTGGATGCGCGCCTCCGCCAGGTGTACGGCAACGATCACGGCCTGGTGGTGGAAACGGCGCCGGGCGAGGGAACGCTGATCACCATGCGGGTGCCGAAGTCCCAGCCCGGGCATGATGCGTGAGGAGCGCCGTTCCGCTGGAAGTACCCTAGGAGAATGATTAACGTCCTCGTCGTTGATGATGAGCTGCCCGCCGTTGAGGAGCTGGCTTTCCTGCTGGGCAGGGACGAGCGCATCGGGAAGGTGCTGCGTGCCACGTCCGGCGCTGAAGCGCTTGCGGCCCTGTCCGCCGGCGGCATCGACGCCGTTTTCCTGGACATCCATATGCCTGCGGTGTCAGGCCTGGACATCGCCGGGGCCATCGCCCGCAGCAGCAATCCGCCGGCCGTTGTTTTTGTCACTGCCGATGAGGACCATGCCCTGGCTGCGTTCGAACTCGCCGCCGTGGACTACCTGCTCAAGCCGGTGCGCGCCGAGCGCCTGGCACGTTCCGTGGGGCGGATCAGCGAATTGCGCGACGGCGGGGCGGCACCGGAGATGATCACGGTGGACCAGGGCGGGACCACCAGGATGATCCGGCGCGACGACGTCACGTACGTCCAGGCACAGGGCGACTACGCGCGGCTGCATACCGCCGACGCAAGCTACCTCATCCGGGTGCCCCTGGCGGACCTTGAACAGCAATGGGCGGACGCCGGCTTCATCCGCACGCACCGCTCCTACCTGGTGGCACTCAAGCATGTGTCCTCGATGAAGCTGGCCGCCGACGGGCCGCGCGTCACGGTGGCCGGTGCCGGCCTGCCCATCAGCCGCCGGCACCTGCCCATCGTGCGGGAGAAGCTGGAGGCAACCAGGATCAGGCCGCACGCATGACCCGGGTCCGGGTTACGGCCCCGCGCGCGTCTGCGCGCACCGCGGTGCGCGGCACACCCCGCGCGCTCGAGTCGCGGGAAGCGGCGCAGGACTCCGAGGTGGGGCAGGTGTTTGTCCGGTCGCTGATCAGGTCCCAGCTGCGGCTGGCTCTGGTGGTGGCGGGCGGCTTCCTGCTGATCCTGGCCGCATTCCCGCTGACCCTGGTGGTGGTTCCGGGCCTGGCCGATACCCGGATCGCCGGCATCCCGTTCGGCTGGCTGCTGCTGGGCGCGGGAATCTACCCGGTGATCGGCTTGAGCGCATGGCTGTACGTCAGGACGGCGGCACGCAATGAGGCGCGGTACCGGGACCTGGCAGGGGAACAGTGATGCGCAGGTGAATGCCGGCGTCGCCATCACAGCGGTCGCGGTGGTTTCCCTCGCCACGGCCATCATCGGGTTTTACGGGCTGCGGATCTCACGCACCACCGGCGACTTCTACGTTGCATCCCGGACCGTGCGCCCTTGGTGGAACGCGTCGGCGATCGGCGGGGAATACCTGTCCGCAGCCAGTTTCCTGGGTGTGGCAGGCCTCATCCTGCTGTCCGGGACGGATGCACTCTGGTTCCCGGTGGGGTACACCGCCGGCTACCTGATGCTGCTGCTCTTCGTTGCCGCCCCGCTGCGCCGGTCCGGCGCCTACACGATTCCGGACTTCACCGAGTCCCGGCTCGCCTCCCGGACGGTCCGGCGCGTCACCAGCCTGGTGGTGGTGATGGTGGGGTGGCTGTACATCGTGCCGCAGCTGCACGGGGCGGCACTGACCATCCATATCGCCACGGGCCTGCCGTCCTGGGTGGGTTCCGTTGCCGTCGTGGTGGTGGTGTGCCTCACGGTGGTGGCAGGCGGGATGCGGTCCATCACCTTTGTCCAGGCGTTCCAGTACTGGCTGAAGCTGACGGCCCTGGCCGTGCCCATCCTGTTCATCGTCTTCGTGCTGGCCGGCCAGGGGGCGGAGCCCCAGTCCCTGCCCGCGGTCAACCCCACGGGCGTGGCACCGGCCGGGCTGTACCAGAACGTGTCCCTGCTGGTGGCGCTGCTGTTCGGCACCTTGGGACTGCCGCATGTGCTGGTGCGTTTCTACACCAACCCGGACGGGCACTCGGCCCGGCGGACCACGCTGATCGTCCTGGGCCTGCTCTCCGTGTTCTACCTCTTCCCCACCGCGTACGGGCTGGTGGCCCGGATGTTTGCCCCCGACCTGGCCCGCTCGGGGCAGCCGGACGCCATGGTCCTGCGGCTGCCCGGCGAACTCGTGGGCGGGGTACCGGGCGACCTGCTCAGCGCCCTGGTGGTGGCCGGGGCGTTCGCGGCGTTCCTGTCCACCACCTCCGGCCTGGTGGTCTCCCTGGCCGGCGTGATCAGCCAGGACGTCCTGGGCGGAAGCGTCCGCGGGTTCCGGCTCGCCGCCGTCGTCTCCGCCCTGGTCCCGCTCGGCTTTGCGTTCATGACCGGTTCCCTGGCACTTGCCGGCAGCGTGGGCCTGGTCTTCGCGTTCACCGCTTCCACGGTCTGCCCCGTCCTGCTGCTGGGCATCTGGTGGCGCGGCCTGACCGATGCCGGGGCCATCGCCGGCATGGTGACCGGCGGGGTGCTGTGCGGCGGGGCGATGATTGCGGGCGCAGTATCAGGTTCGGGCCTGACGCCGCCCTGGCTCGCGCAGCCGGCGGCGTGGAGCGTGCCTGCCGCGTTCGCGGTGATGGTCATCGTGTCCCGGGCCACTTCCCACCGGATCCCGGGCACCATGCCGCGGATCATGACCCGCCTGCACACCCCGGAACGGCCGCTGGCAACGGAACGGTGATCGGGAGGACAATAACGCCATGTCCATCGAGGACGGCGGCACCTCCCACCAGCGCGGCGGGGTCCCTGCCTCCGTGCGGGCCCAGCTGCTCGCCACGGAGCACTGGGGCCTGCTGGCATCGCGCAGCACGGCCCAGGGCGAGGTCCTGACCCGCATCAGCATGTTCCTGACGTTCACTTCGGCCAGCATTGTCAGCGTGGCACTGGTGGGCCAGGCCACGGGCTTTTCGGATGCCTTCGTCCTGCTGGCAGTGGTTGTCCTGTTCATCGATACCGCGATCGGGCTGCTGACCCAGCTCCGGGTGATGAACGTGGCCCATGAGGACCTGATGTACGTCACGGCCATGAACAGGCTGCGGGCCGCGTACGTGGACCTCGATCCGGGCGTGGCGCCGTACCTGATGGCCGCGCACCACGACGATGAGGCCGGTTCGGTGCAGACCTACTATTTCTTCGGCAACCGCGGTTCTTTCAGCCATGTGGCGGGCAGCAGCATGATCTTCATGACGACGGCGAACGCTGCCTTGATTGCCATTGTTGCCGGGCTGCTGGTAACCCTCGCCGGGGCAGGGACAGCGGGCGGCCTTATCGTGGGGGCCCTCTGCGGCGTGGCGTTCCTGGCGGTGTCCGCGGCGCGCGGGTACCGGAGCTACCGGGACGTGTGGCGCCGCTTCACGCCGCTTTCCCCCACCCCCCCAGCCGGGGACTGAAAGCCCCGGCAGCAGAGACGTGTCAGTCGATGGCCGCCATCAGCTCGACAACGCGGTCCAGGAAGGCGTCCACCTGTGATTCCTCGTAGCCGTCGCGGCCCACTGCGGGACGGAAGACGGCGCGGCGCACGCTGTCCACGCTCAACGGCTTGTCCTGTTCGAGGTAGGCGACGAGCTCGCGGCACAGCCGGTCGACGTCGTCGGTGTTGTAGCTGCGGGCCTTCTTCTTGGTGGGCCGCCGGAAGCGGTCTCCGTCGGGCCGGTGCAGGCGGCCCCGGAGGATGCCGGAGAGGCTCCCGATTTCGCGCAGCCAGGCCTCCTCGCCGCGGGCCGCGATCAGTTCATCCCGCTCCCGGCGGGCGAAGGCGTCCTCAAGCCGGTCCAGGGCGGCGTCCACGACCGTGGCGGAGTAGCCGCCTTTGACGGGATCGAAGGACACGGCCCTCACGTCGGCGCTGTTGACGGGGTCGGTAGCGGCCTGGGGTGTTTCCAGGGAGATCCGTGCCCGCTGCAGGAACTGGTCAACCTGCCTGGCGTTGTACCCGTACTCGCTGCGCTGCACGCGCTCAAAGGACGCAGGGATCTGCCGATGAATGTCCAATGCCACTTCGTTTCCTTCAATGCTCTTCAGCGGTAGTGCTTCCGCACCAGTTTAGGGGGCCGCGATTGGTGCGGCCGCCCGGGACCATGTTTGTGTCGGGGGCCCGGCGCGCCGGGCTGGAGGGTCAGGCGCCGGCCACCAGGCCGTACAGGATGAACGCCACCGGCGAGGCGAAGACGATGGAGTCCAGCCGGTCCATCACTCCCCCGTGCCCGGGCAGGATGCTGCTCATGTCCTTGACGCCCAGTTCACGCTTGACCATGGACTCGGCGAGGTCGCCGGCGGTGGACGCGGCCACGGTTCCGACAGCGAGCACGGCGCCCACCCACCACGGTTTGTCCAGCACGAAGAGGGCTGCCAGCACGCCGATCAGCATGGCGCCTGCCACCGACCCGGCGAAGCCTTCCCAGGACTTCTTGGGGCTGATCTTCGGTGCCATGGGGTGCTTTCCCAGCGACGCGCCCACCAGGTAGCCGAAGGTGTCATTGGAGACCACCAGCAGGAGCATGACGGCGATCTCCCACGCGCCGATGGGGGCCATGCCGCCGGGCCAAAGCCCCAGCGGGGTGGTGCCTGCGGCGTGCAGCGGCAGCGCGGCGAAGCTGATGAAGAAGGGAACCCACCCCAGGGTGAAGACACCGGCGAAGATGCTGTTGGCCGATCCCGCTGCGCTTTCGATCGAGCGCCACAGCAGGACGGCCACCGCACTGAGCAGCAGCGCAAACAGCTGGCTTTCGATGCCGCCAAAGTAGGCAGCGAAAGGCATGGCCAGCGTGCCGGTCATGACCGGCACGATGGGCATCCTGGTGCCGTTGGCTTCCAGCGCCCGGTAGATCTCCCACACGCCAAAGACGGCAAAGGCCGTGACGATGGCTACGAACGCCAGCGGGAGAAACAGCAGCCCTCCGAGTACGGCGATAAGCATGGCCAGGCCCACCACGACGGCGGCGGGCAGGTTCCTTCCGGCCTTCGGCGTCGGGTTGCTCCTGGGCTGCTTCCCCCGTGTGCGCGCCCGTGGTGCGGGGGCCTGATCTGCCTGGCCCATCAGACTTCGAGCAGCTCTGCTTCCTTGCGCTTGAGCAGTTCGTCGATGCCGTCCACGTGTGCCTTTGTGAGGCTGTCCAGTTCCTTTTCGGCGCGGTTGCCTTCGTCTTCGCCCGCCTCGCCGTCCTTGACCAGGCGGTCCAGGGTTTCCTTGGCCTTGCGGCGGATGTTGCGGATGGAGATCTTGGCGTCCTCGCCCTTGGTCTTGACGATCTTCACGTATTCCTTGCGGCGTTCCTTGGTCAGTTCAGGAATAGTGATCCTGATGACGTTGCCGTCGTTGGACGGGTTGGCTCCGACCTCGGAATCGCTCAGGGCGCGTTCGATGTCCCGCATGGCGGTCTTGTCGAACGGGGTGATCAGGATGGTGCGGGCGTCCGGGATGGCGAAGGAGGCCAGCTGCTGCAGCGGCGTGGGCGAGCCGTAGTAGTCCACCAGGACCTTGTTGTAGAGGCCCGGGTTGGCGCGGCCGGTGCGGACGGCGGCGAAGTCTTCCTTGGCTACCTCTACCGCCTTGTCCATCTTTTCTTCGGCTTCGAGCAAGGTTTCTTCGATCACGGTCTCTCCTGACGGTTCTGGTGCAGTCCGGGGCGCCGGATCCATGCACTCACGTGGTTCTTTGTTGCTGGTTCCGTCCCCGCCCGGAAGGGCGGGGACGGAACTGTCCTGAAATCATCCTAGCCGCAGCTAGGCGGTGACCAGCGTGCCCAGCTTTTCGCCAAGGATGGCGCGGGTGACGTTGCCTTCACCCTCCATGCCGAAAACCACCATGGAGAGGTCGTTGTCCTTGCACATGGTCATGGCCGTCTGGTCCATGACGCGGATGTCGCGGCGCAGGGCATCGTCGTAGCTGAGGGTCTCCAGCCGCTCCGCGGTGGGGTCCTTCTTGGGGTCCGCGGTGTACACGGCATCCACCCCGCTCTTGGCCATGAGGACCACGTCGGCGTGGACTTCCAGCGCGCGCTGGGCGGCCACGGTGTCGGTGGAGAAGTAGGGCAGGCCTGCGCCGGCGCCGAAGATGACCACGCGGCCCTTTTCCATGTGGCGGATGGCGCGGCGTGGAATGTAGGCCTCGGCCACCTGGCCCATGGTGATGGCGCTCTGGACGCGGGTTTCCACGCCCGCCTGCTCCAGGAAATCCTGCAGCGCCAGGCAGTTCATGACCGTTCCCAGCATGCCCATGTAGTCGGCGCGGGAGCGGTCCATGCCGCTTTGGGACAGTTCGGCGCCGCGGAAGAAGTTTCCGCCGCCCACCACAATGGCCACCTCCACTTCGGGGACGGCTGCTGCGATCTGCTTGGCGACGTTGCGGACGGTCTCGGGGTCGACACCGAGCTTCCCACCGCCGAAGACCTCGCCGGAGAGCTTCAGGAGGACCCGCCGCCGGCTCTTTTCCGAATGCGTGACAGTGTTGACGGCTTCCATGATGCCTTCCCGTTGGTGACTCTGAAAAAAGGGTATCCTGCCGGATCCGGTGCCCGGAACCGGCCGCGGTCCAAATGGACTGGACTGCCAGCCGTTTGGGCGCATGCAAAAGGGGCGGCCACCGAAGTGGCCACCCCCTTGCAGTTTCGGCTAGGAGCCGACGCGGAAACGCGTGAAGGCGGTTCCCTTGACACCGGCCTCTTCGAGGACCTGTGCCACGGACTTCTTGGCGTCCTTGGCGAATGCCTGGTCAACCAGGACCTCGCCCTTGTAGAAGCCCGTCACGCGGCCTTCCACAATCTTGGTAAGGGCAGCTTCAGGCTTGCCCTCGGCCTTGGCGGTCTCTTCGGCGATGCGGCGCTCGGACTCGACGAGCTCGGCCGGAACGTCCTCACGGGTGAGGTAGTTCGGGGCCATGGCGGCGATGTGCACGGCGACGTCGTGGGCAGCGGCGGTGGCGGCTTCGCCTTCACCGTCGACAGCGAACAGAACGCCGACCTGGGCCGGGAGGTCCTTGGAGGTCTTGTGCAGGTAGGCGTCAACCGTTGCACCCTCAACGCGGGAGATGCGGCGGACAACAACCTTCTCGCCCAGGATGGCGCCTTCTTCGACGACAACCTCGGAGAGCGGCTTGCCGTCAACGTCGGTGGCCAGCAGGGTCTCGAGGTCGGCAGCGCCGGACTCGACGGCCACGGCCAGGACCTTGTCGGCCAGCTGGATGAACTTGTCAGCCTTGGCGACGAAGTCGGTCTCGCAGTTGACCTCGATCATGACGCCGACCCCGTTGCTGACCTTGGCGGCCACGAGGCCTTCAGCGGTGGAGCGGCCTTCGCGCTTGGTAGCGCCCTTGAGGCCCTTGATGCGGATGATCTCGATGGCCTTCTCGGCGTCACCGTTGGCTTCGTCAAGAGCCTTCTTGACGTCCATCATGCCGGCGCCGGTGCGCTCGCGCAGGGCCTTGATGTCCGCGGCAGTGTAGTTCGCCATGTGAACCCCTCTGTCTAGAAATGTGTGGTGGTGTACGGACCGACAGGACGGCAGCCCACGGGAGTGGGCTGCCATCCTGTCAGCAGCTCCGGCTGCGGACAGCGCGGAGAATCCGGATTTTTGCGTGTGTTACTTGGCGTCTTCGGCGGGAGCCTCGGCGGCAGCCGGAGCTTCCTCGGCGGCCGGGGCTTCAGCGTTCTCAGCCGGAGCGGCAGCAGCTTCTGCCTTGCTGCCTTCGAGGAGCTCGCGCTCCCACTCGGCCAGCGGCTCTTCCGGAGCTTCGGTGGCGCCCGTGCCGCGGTTGTTGCGGGCGATCAGGCCCTCTGCAACAGCGTCGGCAACAACGCGGGTCAGGAGGTTCACGGAGCGGATGGCGTCGTCGTTGCCCGGGATCGGGAAGTCGACTTCGTCCGGATCGCAGTTGGTGTCCAGGATGGCCACAACCGGGATGTTCAGCTTCTTGGCCTCGTCAACGGCGAGGTGTTCCTTCTTGGTGTCAACAACCCACAGCAGGGACGGAGCCTTGGTCAGGTTGCGGATACCGCCCAGGTTGGACTCCAGCTTGGTGAGCTCACGCTTGAGGAGCAGAAGTTCCTTCTTGGTGTAAGCGGAACCGGCGACGTCGTCGAAGTCGATCTCTTCGAGTTCCTTCATGCGCTGGATACGCTTGGCAACCGTCTGGAAGTTGGTCAGCATACCGCCGAGCCAACGCTGGTTGACGTAGGGCTGGCCCACGCGGGTTGCCTGCTCGGCAATTGCTTCCTGGGCCTGCTTCTTGGTGCCGACGAAGAGCACGGTGCCGCCGTGGGCAACAGTGGCCTTGACGAACTCGTAGGCGCGGTCGATGTAGGACAGCGACTGCTGCAGGTCGATGATGTAGATGCCGTTGCGCTCGGTGAAGATGAAGCGCTTCATCTTCGGGTTCCAACGGCGGGTCTGGTGTCCAAAGTGGACGCCGCTGTCAAGCAGCTGGCGCATGGTTACGACGGGCATTCCGGCGCTCCTTATTTTCCGGCAGGTCATTCATGAGAAAACCCGGAGGCTTCTTACCCTGCCAATAGTTGACGGTTGATCAGCGTGGCCCGGACGGGCCGTGCTCCTGGCATCCCCCGCCCTTCCCATCAGGACGAAAGCCTGACCGCAGGAAGCGCGATCCTCCATGGACGACGCCGGGGCGTTGGCTGCCGGAGGGCTGGATGCGCGTAGTCAGCCGCTGCTCCCCCACACTCCTGAATGAGATGTGCCGACGCGATCCGGACAGGGGGATGCACCGCGGGGGTGGACCACTGGGACGTAACGCGTTGAGGGCGCAGCAAACTGCTCCATCAAGTGTACTACAGGCACCCCCGCCCGCCGGACAGTCCGTGCCTGCCCGGCCGTTGTCCACATAGCCGGAACCGGCCCTGCCGGCGCGCGGTGCAGGCGGGCAGGCTGGTCGCATGAAGACATCAGTCCTGCTGGCCGCCTTCCTGCTGCTGCCGGCCTCGATTGCCACCCCGGGCGCGGGCCTTCCGAACAGCGCGGCCCTCCCCTACAGCGCAGCCATTCCGAACAGCGCAGCCCTCCCGAACAGTGCCGCCATCCCGAACAGCGCGCCCATTCCCAACAGCGCAGCCGGCTTCAGCCACGCGGCCGCCGCCCGGCAGGGAAGTACGACGACGGCCGCCCGGGCGGGTGCCGCCCCTTCCTGGCAGTGGCCCCTGGCACCGCGCCCGCCGGTGCTGCGCCCTTTCGATCCCCCGCCCAAGCCATGGCTGAGCGGGCACCGGGGCGTAGACCTTGACTTCGCCGCAGGCACGCAGGTCTTGTCACCCGCAGCCGGAACGGTGAGTTTCGCGGGCGTGGTGGTGGACCGTCCCGTGATCACCATCGACCATGGCGGCGGCCTGCGGAGCAGTTTCGAACCCGTGGAAAGCACGTTGGCCGTGGGCGCCGCCGTGGCCCGGGGCGAGGTCATCGGCACTGTGCTGCCGGGGCACTGTCCGGCGGCGCAGTGCCTGCACTGGGGCGTGCGGGAAGGAGAGGACTACGTCAATCCCCTGCAGTTCGTCCTGGACCTCCGCCCGTCCATCCTGCTGCCGCTGGCCGGTGGCCCATAGCCACGGAGAACGCAGGCATGGCCCCGGAGCATCAGTCAGCCAGACAACTGCCCGTGCGGGCGTCCCGCCTAGACGATGGCCGAGATCCCGGTGATGGCGCGCCCTGTCACCAGGGTGTTGATTTCAGCCGTGCCCTCGTAGGAGTAGATGGCCTCCGCGTCGGCGAAGATTTTGGCCATCCCGTAGTCGGTCACGATGCCGTTGCCGCCCAGGATGCTGCGGCCCAGCGCCACACTCTCCCTCATGCGGTCGGTGGCGAAGGCCTTGGACAGTGCGGATTGTTCGTCCTTCGCCTCCCCGGCGTCCTCCAGCTGGGAGAGCCGGACCATCATGCCCATGGAGCTGACCGTGTTGCCCAGGATCCGGACCAGCTGGTCCTGGATGAGCTGGAAGGAGGCCAGGGGACGGCCGAACTGCCGGCGCTCCACGGCATAGCGGCGGGCAACATCGAAGGCGGCCATCTGGAGGCCCACGGCCTGCCAGGCAACTGACAGGCGGGTGACTTTGAGCACCTTGTTGACGTCGCGGAAGCTGTTGGCGTTGGCGAGCTTGAAGTGGTCCGGCACCACGACGTCCGTCAGGACGATGTCGGCATTCTGGACAGTCCGCAAGGAGATTTTGTTCTCGATCTTTGTTGCGCTGTATCCAGGCAGCGTGGTGTCCACCAGGAAGCCCTTGACCTGGTTGTCCGCCACGTCGCGGGCGTACACCACCACCCAGTCGGAGAACGTGGCATTGCCGATCCAGCGCTTTGCGCCGTTGAGGATCCAGTTGTCCCCGTCCCTGCGCGCCGTGGTGCGCGTTCCGCCGGCCACGTCGCTGCCGCCCAGCGGCTCGGTCAGGCCAAAGGCCCCGATCTTCTTCAGCGCGTAGATATCAGGAAGCCATTCGTCCTGCTGCTCCTTGGACGCCAGCAACTCAATGGAGCCGGTGAACAGTCCGTCGTGCACGCCCAGGAAGGTGGCGATGGAGGCGTCCGCGCGGGTGGCTTCGGCGTGCAGCATGCCGGCGAAGAGGTTGGAATACCCCTGCCTCCGCACCGGACTGACCAGGTCCAGCCCGGCAAGCTTCGGTACCAGGTCCATGGGGAACTCTCCGCGGTTCCAGCAGTCCACCGCAATGGGCTTGACCTCACGCGCCAGGAAGTCGCGGACTTCGGCCAGCCGGTCCTGCTCCTTGCCGGAGAGAAGCTGCTCGAAGGCGAAGAAGTCGCCGTCGGCGTAGGGAAGCTCTGGGAAATCGGCTGCGGAGGTGGCCATGGTTACCTTCTTTGATGATCAGCGCTGACCATGCCGCGGAGCGGAGCACGGTATGTTACTGGTGAGTAACATACCGCAGGGTGCTGGGTTAACCAAGAAAACCGCGGCCAACGAAAAACTCGTTGGCCGCGGTTGAGGTAGGGCTACTCGGACTTGAACCGAGGACCTTAGGATTATGAGTCCCGCGCTCTAACCAGCTGAGCTATAGCCCCCCAAGCCCCGGGAGCAGGTGTTCGGACGCCATGCTCCGGCAGGGCAAAAACACTCTAGCAAACCCGGGAAAGGGTTCAGACCACTTTGTCCTCGTAGGAGGCGCCGCGGTACAGGTCCTCGAAGGTCTGCAGCGTCCCCTGGATGCTGTGCGGCTCCACCAGCTGCCGGCTGGCGCGGCCCATGGCCTGCTGTTCGTCCTTGGGCAGTTCCAGCACCTGGGTGATCTTCTTGGCCAGGTCATCACTGTCGTTGGGAGTGAAGAGGTACCCGTTCTCGCCGTCGCGGACCAGGTGCGGCAGCGCCATGGCGTCCGCCAGGACCACGGGGGTGGAGGCGGACATCGCTTCCAGTGTCACCAGCGACTGCAGTTCCGCCGTTCCGGGCATGCAGAACAGGTCGGCCCGGATGTAGGCGGTACGCAGTTCCTCGTCGCTGGCCAGGCCCAGGAATTTGACCCGGCTGGTGAGGCCGAGCCGCCGCACCAAATCCTCCAGGGCGGAGCGCACTTCGCCGCCGCCCACGATCTCCAGGTGTACGTTCAGCTCCGGCGGCGTTTTGCCGATGGCCTCGATCAGCACGTCCACGTGCTTTTCCTCGGCGAGGCGGCCGGCGAACAGGACAGTGGGGTGGGCGTGCGGCTCGATGTGCTCACCGGGCTGCAGTTCATAGGCGGCGGAGTCGATGCCGTTGGACAGCGGCAAAACCTTGCGGAGGAAGGCGTGCTCGTGCATGGCGCGGGCGGCAAGCGGCGTGGGCGTTGTCACCACGTCCGCCTGGCCCATGACCTTGCCCATGTCCTTCCAGGAAACCCGCCCAATGATGTCCTTGAACCACTGCGGGAACGGCAGGAAGGGGTTGAGGTTTTCGGGCATGAAGTGGTTGGTGGCAATGATGCGGACGCCGCGCTTCACAGCCTCATAGAGAACGTGCTCGCCGATCATGTAGTGGCTTTGGATATGCACGACGTCGGGCTTCACCCGGTCGAAGAGGAGGCTGATTTCCTTCTTGATTTCCCAGGGGAAGCAGAGGCGGAAGCTCTCGTGGGTGAACGCCTTGTGCGAGCGGAGCCGGTGCACGGTTGCTTCCTCGCGGAACTCGGTGAAGCTCTTTCCCTTGCTGTCGCGGGACGCCAGGACATGGACGTTGTGGCCCCGGGCAGTCATTCCCTTGGCCAGCCGGTAGCCAAACTGGGCCGCGCCGTTGACGTCCGGCGGATAGGTGTCTGCGGCGATGAGGATGGTCAGGGGGCGCTGGTCGGCGGGCGTGGTCATGGGGAGTACTCCTGATGGTCACGGTGCGGACAGCGTGGAACTGACAGCACGGTTGGCCACTGGCGCAAGGCGCCGGGCTTCGTGGGATTGCTGGTTACGGACGGGAATGGACTAGTGGGACGGCCTGCCGGCGGCCTTCCGCGCGTCCTTCTTGCGCTTGGTGACCTCCGGGTGGTGCCGGGAAAGGGCGATAACCCCAACGATAGCAAGGGCGGCAGCCGTTCCCATCGCAATGGCCATGACGGCATGGACGTCGGGGCGCAGTTCGCCCAGGATGATGACGCCAATGGCAATGCCCACCATGGGGTCCACCACCGTGAGTCCGGCGATCACCAGGTCCGGCGGACCGGTGGAGTACGCACTCTGCACGAACCAGGACCCCAGGCCGCCGGCCGCGATGATGGCCACCACCGAATACCACTGGACATTCAGCAGGAAGAGGCCATTCGGATCCAGGAGGTGCTTGCCGATGATCCGGGTGAGGACTGCCACAAAGCCGAACAGGATGCCGGCGCCGAGGATATAGATGAACGCATTCATCCGGTGCTTGAACGTCACGGCCAGCGTGCCGAACAGTCCCACCGCCAGGGCCAGCAGCAGGACGATGGTGAGCTCATCCTCCGGGCTGACATGGTGGTTCTCCTGGGTGACGTTGACCGCCAGGAGGACGAAGAGCGCCGATCCGGTGACGCACGCGGCAATGGACACCGCCGTGGCGCGGTTGATGGTCAGGTCCTGGTCCCGGGCATTGACCACAGTGGTGATCACCAGGGCAATTGCGCCGATGGGCTGGATGACCGTGAGCGGTGCGGAGACCAGGGCGACGGCATTCATCGCCATGCCGGTGCACAGCAGCAGGAGTCCAAGCATCCACCGCGGATTGCGCAGGAGGCGCAGGAAGCCATTGGAGCTCAGGGCCAGGCCGCCGGTATCGGCTTTGACGGCACTGCCCTGGCGCTGCGCACCCAACGCAAGGCAGAAGGCGCCAAGCACCGCCAGGCCGACGGCAAACCACACCATCAGCCGTTCCCGCCGTCGTGCTGTTTCAATGCCCGGCCCTTGCGCAGCATGGCCCGGAAATAGTTGTACGCGGCAATCCAGTGACCCACCAGGCCCAGGCCCAGCACCACCCAGGCGGTGGCGAAGAGCTGGTCGGAGAACCCGGTGTCCAGCCGGGAAAGGACCAGCAGCGGCGTGCCCAAAAGCAGCAGCCCGGTCCGCACCTTGCCGACCACGCTGACCGGGAGGTCCGGGTGGCCGCGGAAGAGGGAGAGAGTCAGTACCAGCAGGACGGCATCGGGAACCACCAGCGCGGCCAGGTACAGCCAATGCACGACGCCGGCAATCACCAGGGTGAAGGCCACCGCCAGCAGGGCAAGGCGGTCGGCGATGGGGTCAAGGACCCTGCCCAGCTTGGAGGCCTGGTCGAACCGGCGGGCGATGTAGCCATCAATCCAGTCCGTCCCAGCCATGACAGCCAGGACGATCACGCCGGCGCCGTATTCCTTTTGGGCCAGGACCAGCCAGATGAAGAGCGGAACACCCATGAACCGCACCACGGTGAGCAGGTTGGGAATGGTGGCCACGCGGTCATGGTCCACCTGGGGACGGCCGGGGCGGGCGCCTGCACCTATGAACTTCACCCGTCCCCCTCTCCTTCCTGCTGCGCCGCGGCGCGGTCTTTCGGTTGTGCCTTCACAGGCGGAAACAGCGTCCGCCTGGTGTTGCGTGGCGGAAACAGGGACCTAGCTGGCGCGCAGGAGCCTGCGCAGGAGGACCACCAGGACCGTACCGGCGGCAACGAAGGCCGTCAGCGGCTTCCAGCGCCTGGGCAGGTCAGCGGAGGCGGACAGGGCCGCAAACCGCTGCCCCGCCTCGTCCATACCGCGCTGCGCCAGCACCTGGCCTTCGCGTGCCTTGACCTGGGCCGCGGCAAGCACGTAGCGCGCCTGGGTCTTGACGTCCAGTTCCGTTCCGAGTTCGTCGCGGACCTCGGTGAGGTGGTGGCGGCGCTGGCTCAGGCGGCGCACCAGCTCGGGTTCGGATGCGTGCGGGAACTCCTGGTCGTGCCGGGCGGCCTTGGCTTCCTTCTCGGCTTTTGCCTTGGCGGCTGCCTCGGCCTTGGCCGCCTTCGCAGCCTTGGCTTCCGGGCTCTCCGGATCCAGGATGGCCGGGTTGAAGGCCGAGCCTTCGCGGGCGACCCCGATATCGTGCCTGATGCCACGGATGGTTTCCTCCGGCATCAGCGGCATGGCCTTCTTGAACCGGGCCAGGCCCACCAGGCCTCCGACGAGGGCTATCAGCAGGAAAGCGGCGGAAACCAGCAGGGCTGCCAGCCACGCGGGCATGATGGTGGCCAGCCCCATGATGGCAGCGACGATCAGGCCGACCACCAGCAGCGCCAGGAAGAGGAGCGCCACGGCGAAGAAGGCCGCGGCCACCCCCACCTGGACGCCCTTGCGCTTGAGTTCAATCTTGGCGAAGGCGATCTCGTCGTTGAGCTGGCGGGGGGCCAACCGGAAAAGGAGTCTTGCCGTCCCGGGCAGCGCAGTGATACGCAATCCCGGGCTGGTACGCCCGCTGTGACGTCCGCTCATCGGTTCCGCCTTACTGGTTCATGGGTCCATACTGCATCCGTTTAGTGCGGAAATGTGCAGCCGCACAGTCCACGCCACCAAAACTACCATTCAGGTTCAGGGCGGACTTGGGGGCTTGCCGGACGGCGCGGCCTACAACGCTGCAAAAACCGCCATGGCCGGGCCTAGGATTGTTCTCCGTGACCAATCCCCCCAATCCGGGCGACCTGCTGACCCGCCGCCGAAAGCTTCTGTACATCCTCCTCCTGGGCGCTTTGACGGCCCTCGGTCCGTTCACCATCGACCTGTACCTGCCCGCCTTCCCGGCGCTGGAGGCAAGCCTGGGGGTGACCGAGGCCCAGGTCCAGCTCACCCTGGCGGGCACCACGGTCGGTTTCGCGTTCGGGCAGCTGGTGGTGGGTCCGTTCAGCGACAAGTTCGGCCGCCGGACTCCGCTGATCCTGGCCACGGCGCTGCACATCGCAGCATCCCTGGGCGCGGCCTTGTCCACGGACATCACCACATTGGGGATCTTCCGTGTACTGATGGGGGTGGGCGCGGCCGGCGGCGGCGTGGTGGCCATGGCCATGGTGCGGGACCTGTTTTCCGGCTACGCCATGGTGCGGATGTTCTCCCGGATGTCACTGGTCAACGGGCTTGCGCCCATCCTTGCCCCCGTCATCGGTTCACAGCTGCTCCTGGTGATGCCGTGGCCGGGCATCTTCGTGTTCCTGGCTGCCTACGGGACTTTGGTCATCGTGGCCGCCCTGCTCCTGGTCCGCGAGACGCTTCCGCCGGAAAAGCGGGGCCGGAGCGGAATGACCGCCCGGCAACGCTACCGGGCGCTGTTTACGGACCGGATCTTCGTGGGGCTGCTGATGGTGGCGGGCTTCAACTTCGGTGGCCTCTTCACCTACCTGTCGGCCTCGCCGTTCCTGTTCCAGGATGTGTTCGGGTTCTCCGCCCAGCAGTACGGACTTCTCTTTGGCATCAACTCCCTGGGCATCGTGGCCGGCGTGCAGACCAGTTCGCGGCTTATCAGGATTGTGCCTCCGCAGTGGATCCTGGCGGGCGCCACGGCCTGGATGTTCCTGATGGCCATGCTGATCGTGGTCTTCGACCGGGCAGGCCTGGGGCTGTGGGGCGTGATGGTCCCGCTCTGGTTCTACATCATGGGCACCGGCTTCATGTTCCCCTGCGTCCAGGTGCTGGCCCTGGCCGGGCACGCGGCCCAGGCGGGAACGGCAGCCTCGCTGCTGGGCGCGGCCACGTTCCTCATGGCCGGGCTCATCTCGCCCGTGGTGGGCTGGCTCGGCATCACCAGCGCCGCTCCCATGGGAGCAGTGCAGGCGGCCTGCATCCTGCTGGCGATCGCAGCACTGTGGCTTGTGGTGCGGCCGCGCACGGTACCCTCGATCCACTGAGACCCACCTCCACTGTGGTCCGTGATTTCGGCCTGCGTGGCCCTGTCCCCACTCCCCCTCGAAAGGCAGCCTGTGAGCCGCACACCGCACCGGAATGGCCGGGGACTTTTCCTCGGGGCGGTGCTTGGCGCCGTCGTGGGTTATTTCGCCGGCCGCGCCCTGGGCAACCCCGCCTGGGGCATCATCCTGGGGACGCTGGCAGGCGCGGCGATCCTGTATCGGGTGAATCCGGGGTCCCGCGGCCGCCGCTGAAGGACGTGCCGCGATTTTGTTGTGGCAGGCCGGTGCGGCATTCCCTGCCGCCAGGCCCGCTCCCGCGATAAAATGATGCCGTGCCCAACTGGCAGAACCAACCGCCACTTCCGGCCACATGGCAACGGTGCGACGCCCGGATCCTGCCACTGTGGTGGGATCGGCTGTGTGCGCAGGCCGGACAGCAGTCCGCGGCGCTGTACGCGGCGGGGTTGTTCACGGAAGACCGCCGCCGGCCCATCGCCCAATGGTTCAATCCGGCCTTCAATGCGGCCCTGCTGGTGGCCCCGGAAACCTCGCCGGAATGGCCGGTGCAGCGCTTCGGGATTTTCTACGCTCCCCCGGACTCAGGCTTTGTGAGGATCCACTCCGCGCCGCACGAGTGGAGCCCGCGTGAACCCCGGAAGTCGCCCACGGAGCAGGAAGCCTTCCAGGCGGCCATCGCCGAGGCGGAAAGGTTCCTGCAGGTGGAAATGGATTTCGTCTGAACAGACTCCCACCCCGCGGAAAGAAAAATCCCCGTTCCTCCATGTGGAGGAACGGGGATTTTTCGTTGCGCTCCTCCTGCTGGACTTGAACCAGCAACCCTTCGATTAACAGTCGAATGCTCTGCCAATTGAGCTAAGGAGGAATGAAGCAGGTATGACATTAGCAAAGGATTCCGGCCGAAGGGAAATCGGCGGTTTTCCGGGTCCGGGCGGCCCCGCCGGGAAACAAAAATCCCCGTTCCGGAGGCCGGAACGGGGATGGAAGCTCCTCCTGCTGGACTTGAACCAGCAACCCTTCGATTAACAGTCGAATGCTCTGCCAATTGAGCTAAGGAGGAATGAAGCGGGTATTAGCCTAGCAAACTCTTGGCACGGAAACGAAATCGGAGGGCCGTGACCTGGCCCACCTCCGCGTCCGCAGACCGGGCCACCCCTACGACTCAGCGCGCAGGGCCCGGCGTTCCATTTCCAGCATCATCAGCTCGCGGTTGAGCCGCTGGTAGGTCTCCGGGTCCGCCGCCGCGTCAAGGCGCTGCAACTGGCCCATCTTGTCCGCTTTGACCCGGGTGATCTGGAGTTCGAAAAGCCGGGACAGGATGTCGCGGCAGTACTTCAGCACCGCTTCCTCGGTGTGGGCCGGCAGCGGCACGACGGCGAGCTCGGATACCAGCGGCCGGAGGGATTCCGGCACCTCGTGCATGACGTGCTCCACCCACCGCACCGGATCGACGGTCAGGCCGGGACCAGTGGCGCGCATGGCGTCATGGACGGCCTGGAAGGCAGGGATGGCGAACCGCGCAGCGGCAAAGCGGTCCCACACCCCGCCGGCCAGCAGGGAGGGCTGCTGCAGCGCCACCTCGAGCGCCTGCCGCTCCATGGAAGCCACGGGATCGCGCGGGTCCGGGCGGTGGAAGGAGGGAACAACGCCCGACGACGGCGCCGCAGCTACGCCGGGTCCGCCCGGCTGGGCAGGGGCCGGGCTGGAGGGGCCGCCTGGCTGCGGCTGGCCCGGAGCCGGGGGGCGTCCGGTCTCGCCGCGCTTTCCGGCGTTCTTCACTTCGGCGTTGACCATCCGCAAGACCTCGTTCGGGTCCGGCATGCCCAGCCAGCCGGTCAGGGCCTGGCAGTAGCCCGTCCGGGTGGAGGCGTCGCGGATGGCCGCCACCACGGGCACGGATGCCTTGAGGCCCTGGACGCGGCCTTCAACGGTGTCCAGGTTGAACTGCTTGAGCGTGCTGCGGATGGCGAACTCGAACAGCGGCCGCCGGGACTGGATCAGGGCGTGCACCGCCTCGTCCCCGCGGCTGAGGCGGAGATCGCACGGGTCCGCGCCTGTGGGTTCCACGGCCACATACGTCTGGGCGGTGAAGCGCTGGTCCTCTTCAAAGGCGCGCAGGGCTGCCTTCTGCCCGGCGGCGTCGCCGTCGAAGGTGAACACCACTTCTCCCCCGGTGCCGTCGTCGGACAAAAGCCGGCGGGCGATCTTGATGTGCTCGGTACCGAAGGCGGTGCCGCAGGTGGCTACCGCCGTCGTAATCCCTGCAAGGTGGCAGGCCATGACGTCCGTGTAGCCCTCCACCACCACCAGCTGCCTGTCCTTGGCGATGCTCTTCTTGGCGAGGTCGATGCCGTACAGGACCTGGGACTTCTTGTAGAGGGTGGTCTCCGGGGTGTTGAGGTACTTGGGGCCCTGGTCGTCCTCATACAGCTTGCGCGCGCCGAAGCCGATGGTGTCACCGGCCATGTCCTTGATGGGCCAGATGAGGCGCCCGCGGAAACGGTCGTAGATGCCCCGGTTTCCTTCGCTGAACATTCCGGTGAGCTTGAGTTCGGCGTCGGTGAAGCCGCGGCCGCGCAGGTGCTTCAGGAGGGCGTCCCACCCCTGGGGTGCGTAGCCGCAGCCAAAGTGTTCCGCGGCGGCCCGGTCGAAGCCGCGGCCAAACAGGAAGTTGCGGGCCGTTGCGGCGCCGGGCGTGAGCATCTGGGCACGGAAGAATTCGTCCGCGATCTTGTGTGCGTCCAGCAGCCGCTGGCGGCGGCCCACTTCCTCGCGGTTGGGGCCGGTTCCACCGTCTTCGTAGCGGAGCTCGTAGCCGATCCTGGACGCGAGCTTCTCCACGGCTTCCTGGAAGGAGCTGTGGTCCTGCTTTTGGACAAAGGCGATGACATCGCCGTCCTCGCCGCAGCCGAAGCAGTGGTAACGGCCTACCTGGGGACGGACGGTGAAGGACGGCGAGCGCTCGTCATGGAAGGGGCACAGGCCCTTGAAGGTTCCCAGCCCGGCGCCCTTGAGCGTGACGTAGCCGTCAACCACTTCCTTGATGTCCGTGCGCTGGCGTACTTCGTCAATATCTTCACGTTTAATCAGCCCAGCCACACAGCAATCTTAGTGTCACCGGCCCGGCGTCACTGCCCGGGCACCCGCGTCCCGGGTTCCGGTGTCCTCCCGTCGAGCAGGCTGAGGGCCAGCTTGGGGCAGAGGAAGACGGCCTCCTGTGCGGCTTCACGGTCGGCGTCACGCAGCGGAACGTCAGTCCTGTCGCGGCCTGTCTTTCCGCGCGCCACGGGGTACCCCCAGTCGTCCCGGTCCAGCACCCCGGGAAGCAGTTCGGCACACAGGCCGCGGCCGTCGCAGCTGGTCCAGTCGATATGCAGGTGGGTTTTCATGCCGCTGCGCCTCCCGGGCCCGTGCAGTATCCGGAAAGGTGGGCGCGGAAGTCTGCGGCGAAGACCTCCAGGGCACTGCTGACCAGCCCGGTGGTCCCTTCCGGGTGCCTGCACGCGCCCCGCCCGGAGACCAGCCGCCCCAGCCGGTCCAGTTCGGAGGCAAGGCGGGGATTTGTTTCCCCTCCGGCGATCCGGTTGAGGACGGATGCCATGGCCGGCAGCCCGAACATGCAGGGCCCGCACTGCCTGGCGGACTGGTCGGCAAGGTAGCTGACGATCCGCGCCGTCGCCTGGATGCCGCAGGTCTGCAGATCCAGGGCGTGGATCACGCCTGCGCCCGGCCGGGCGGTCCGGTCCGGCGGCCCCACGGGTGAGAGCGCGTGCGCCGCGGGCCGCACCCACCGGCCGTGGTAGCCGCCCACCAGGACGGCGGACAAGGAGGCAGGGTCCATGCCCGCTTCCTGCAGGACCGCCGAAAGCTGCGCACCGCCGGGCACCTCCAGCACCACATCCCGTACCGGGGCAGGCCCGGAAACGGACACCAGCCGTGTGCCCGGGTCCGCCGCGGTGCCCGCCTGGCGGAACCATTGCGCCCCGTAGCGGGCGATCAGGGCAACCTGGGCGAGGGTTTCGACGTTGACCACCAGTGTGGGCCGGCCGTTGAGGCCGGATTCGCTGAGGCGCCGGCGTTGGTCGGTGGGGACAGCGTTGCCGTTGCCGATCATATTGACGACGGCGCTCGACTCGCCGGAGATGAAGGTTTCGGGTGCCTGCACTACCCGGATCCGGTTGCCCCGGGGGCGTTCGCCGATGGCCTGCTGCACGCGGGGCAGGCCGGCCGCCGGTGCGTAGACGTACATGCTTGCGCCGCCCAGGGCCGCGGCCAGGGCGGCCAGCCCGTCGATGACGAGGTGGGGCGCGTGGGCAAGGAGGGTGCGGTCCTTGAAGCTGAGCGGTTCGCCCTCGGCGCCGTTGGCGATCACCACCGGCCGGGCCGCAAACAGGCCCTTCCTGCCGGACCCGGCAGCGGCAGTGGCCTTGCGCCAGGTTTCGAACGCGGCTCCGCCCCGCCCGGTCAGTCCAGCCTCCCCGAGCGCCTCCAGCAGGCCGGCTCCGGCGGCGTTCGGCTCCCAGGGCCCGAAGGTGTCGAGGTGCTGTTCCCAGCCTGCGTCAGGGCCAGCTGCCAGGAGCCGCGGTTCCTGCCCCCTGTTGTCCTGTATGGCGTGGAGGGGCGCGGTCGGGTAGGTGTCCTTGGCAGGGCTCACGGGAGGTTTCCTTGCCGGGCGTGGGAGGTTTCGAGGAAGGAGGGGCTCAACCGCCACAGCAGGGCCGCAGCTACGGCCACCGCGGACGCCGCGGCCAGCAGGAGGAACCAGCCGCTGGAGACGTCGGTGCCGTTGCCCAACGCGTGCGCCATCGCCACCGGCCAGACGCCGTAGCTGAGCCAGTGCACGGCCTTGAAGCTGCGCTGCCCGATCCGGTGCCGCAGCAGGCCCGTCACCACCACGGCCAGGACAAGGTCCAGCGCCACGGTTCCCAGCCCCTGCCAGAACGGCTGGAAGGAGCCCAGGAACGGCACCACGATGTCCACCGGGTTGAGCTTGGCAAAGGAGTCAAGGAGCAGGGACCCCACATGCAGTCCGAGGAACACTGTGGCGAGCAGGGCGATGTTCCGGTGCAGGAGGCTGATGGAGAACCGGGGCAGCACCAACAGGGGCCGGCCGGACCGGTTGAGGATGCCCAGCAGCACCGACGCGGTGAACAGTGCCAGGGACACGAACCCGCTGACCCGGCCGAACGCCCACATGGCCTCATCCATGGCCGCCACCCCCCGGAGTATTGCTTTCTCCGGTGTTCCCAACGGGGTTGCAGGTTTGCGCCGGCCAGCCGCCGGTGGTGGCGACCCTGCCCGGGCTGTCCACCAGCCGGGCAGCAATGCCTTCGGTCCGCAACCAGTCCAGGGCAGCGAAGCCGCGGACAATGGCCGCGGTACTGAAGGCGTTCGCTTCCAGGCAGGTGGGCGCTGCGACACTCACCGAACGCCAGACCGGCTCGGCGGGGAGGCCAAAGCGGGGGTCAAGGATGTGGTGGACCTGCATCCCCTGGTGCTGCCAGCGGCGTTTCTGCGTACTGGACGTGGCCACGGCGAACCCCGGGGCCAGGGAGATGTACTGGACAGGGTCGGCGGGAAGGTCCTGCACCATGATCTGCCAGTGGCCGGGCTTGCCGTCCTCCTGCGGTCCGGGCCCGGCGCTGGCCAGGTCACCGCCCAGGCCCACGAGCACCCCGCAGCCCAACTCCCGGTAGACAGATGCGGCCGCAAGATCGGCCGCGACTGCCTTTGCTGACGCCCCCAGGTCCAGGCGGAGGTCGTCCGGCACGGTGAGGGTGCCTGCCCCGAGCTGGAGGCGGGACCAGCCGGGGGCCCGGGGCGTCAATCGATGCTGCGGTACCGGCTGGGATGGCACAGGCTGCTGCGGTACCCGCACACTGGTGAGCCCCGGCCTGCCCTGCATTCCCGGGCCGTGGCCCAACGCGGCCAGGTCAGCTCCGAGAGTGGGGTCAACGTCCCCGCCGGTCATCCGGGCAGCGTCCAGGGCACGTTCAAGGAGCAGCCGGAACATGGGGCTGATGCTTACACCCCGCGCCATGCGGGGCTGGAGCATCATCAGTTCCGAATCTTCGCGGAAGCGGCTGCAGGCAAGGTCAACCTCCGCCACGGCATCCCGGACAATGTCCCCGGCCGCGGCAAGCAGTGCCGGTTCCGTGACCGTGACCGAGGCCTCAAGCCCCCAGACAGTCCAGCTGGTTTGCGCTGTGTCGTGCGGAGATGCTATGCCGTGCGGGGGTGCCGTGTGTTCGGCGGTCCTGGCAGCCGGGGCACCGGGACCTGCCATTGCGGAACGTGCCACCTCAGGACCCCGAGGACCAGCCGTGGACGGTACCGCCGCTGCCTGGCTGGACCGGCGTGGTGCTGCCGTAATTGCCGTAGCTCTTGGAGCGGCGGGGGCTGCTGTCCTGGCGGGTCCCGTAGTCATCGTCGTCGGAGCGGGCAGGACCGGTTTTAGGGGTGCTTCCCTGCGTGCTGGTGTCCGTGGCGGGAGTGGTCCTGGCGATGACGGACGGCGTTGCGGCGTACACGGCAGCTGCCGCGATCCCGGCAGCGGCGAAGCTGCCCACACCTACGGCCGCGGTGATCCCGGTGGCGAGGCGCTTGCCCCTGCTGCGAGTACTCATGACCAGCTCCCGTTCCTAGCGGCCTGTCTTTCCTCCCATGGTGCGCTTCATTCCTGTGTAGATGCTTTAAGGAAGCTGTTGATCGGGCGGACGTCCGGGCGGGAGCCAACGGCGGGTCACCAGAGCGAGGGCAGGCTCCCCACCAGGCGCTCGTACATGGCCAGGGCCGATCCATCGGTGAGTGAGGCCACCTGGTCGATGACCACGCGAAGGCGCGCGCCGTCGTCGTCCGCCGCCCGCCAGTCCGCCGCGAACATCGGCTCCAGGTGCCGGTCACCCGTGGCGCTGAGGGCCGTCACCAGGGCATGGAGCACTTCCCGCTGCCGCTCGTAGATGGGTTGCCGGTGCTCCGTGGTCATCACGAAGGTGGTGGCCAGGCCCTTCATCACCGCGATCTCCATGACGGTTTCATCGGGAACCATCAGTTCGGCGTTGTAGCGGGTCAGATTTTCCGGCCCGTAGACGGCGCGGGTGGTTTCCAGGGCACTCTGGCAGAACCGGCCGATCAGCTGGCTGGTCATGTTCTTCAGCGCCGCCATGGATTTGCGGCTGCCATCGGCCTCGCGCACCCAGACGTCGGTGGCCTCCAGCCGGGCGAGGGCGGCGTCAATGGCGGCGGGGTCGTTGTGCGGCAGGTACCACTGCTTGGCGTAGCCCACCACGCGTGCGCGGTGGTCCGGGTTGTCCATCCAGCGCAGCTGGAAGTGGCCGGCGACGATCGCGTCCTCCACGTCATGGACGGAGTAGGAGATGTCGTCCGCCAGGTCCATGACCTGGGCTTCGAGGCAGGTCCGGCGTTCCGGAGCACCTTCGCGGAGCCAGTTGAAGATGGGGAGATCATCCTCGTAGGCGCCGAACTTGCTGGTCCGCTGCCCGTGGATCACCGGTGCCTCCAGCGCTGACCAGGGGTATTTCGACGCCGCGTCAAGGCTGGCGCGGGTGAGGTTCAGTCCGGCGGGCTGTCCGTCGGCGGTGAGCACCTTGGGTTCGAGCCGGGTGAGCAGCCGGAGGGTCTGGGCGTTGCCTTCGAAGCCGCCGATGGCGTGGGCCACCTCGTTCAGTGCCGATTCGCCGTTGTGGCCGAAGGGCGGGTGGCCGAGGTCGTGGCTGAGGCAGGCGGTGTCCACGACATCCGGATCGCAGCCCAGGGCCCGGCCCAGTTCGCGGCCCACCTGTGCCACTTCCAGGCTGTGGGTGAGGCGGGTGCGGACAAAGTCGTCGGTGTCCGGTGCCACCACCTGGGTTTTGGCGCCCAGCCGGCGCAAAGCCGACGAGTGCAGCACCCGGGCGCGGTCCCGCTCAAAGTCGGAGCGGTACGTGCTCTTGGGCGGTTCCTCCACCCAGCGGGCGGAATCGTGCGTGTCGTAGCCCGGCAGCGCCAGGGCTGCGGTGGGGGTGCCCGCGGGCGGGTGTCCGGCCAGGGATGCCTCAGCCACCGGAAACGTCCAGCTCTGCGGCCGCGATGTCCTTGGACTGGTCCTCGTTGAGTGCCCGGGAGTCCAGCCAGTCCTTCGGCAGGGCGGGCCTTTTCGGCGAGCCGGCGCGGCCGCGGGGGCCCTCGGCGTCCACTCCGGGGTAGGGCGAGTCCAGGTCCAGCTCGGCCAGCGTGTCCCGGAGCACCTCCAGGCTGGTCACCAGGGCCAGCCGGGTGCGCAGTTCCCCTCCCACCACGTAGCCCTTGAAGTACCAGGCGATGTGCTTGCGGATCTCCCGCAGTGCCTTGCCTTCGTCGCCGAAGGTTTCCACCATCAGTTCAGCGTGGCGGTACACGCCTTCGGCCACCTGGCGGAGGTTGGGGCGGTGCCGGACGTCGCTGCCTTCGAACGCGGCCTGCAGGTCGCCGAACAGCCAGGGCCTCCCCTGGCAGCCGCGGCCCACCACCACACCGTCCACGCCGGTTTCGCGGACCATCCGGACGGCGTCCTCAGCGGACCAGATATCGCCATTGCCCAGCACCGGAATGTCCGGAAGGGCTTCGCGGAGGCGGGCGATGGCGGGCCAGTCGGCCTTGCCCGAATAGAACTGCGCGGCCGTCCGGCCGTGGAGCGCGACGGCGGCGACACCGGCGTCGCGGGCGATCCGGCCGGCGTCGAGGTACGTGAGGTGGTCGTCGTCGATCCCCTTGCGCATCTTGATGGTCAGCGGGATGTTGCCTTTGGAGGCTTCCTTAACGGCGGTCTGCACGATCGAGGTGAAGAGATCGATCTTCCAGGGCAGGGCCGAGCCGCCGCCGCGCCGGGTCACCTTGGGGACGGGGCAGCCGAAGTTGAGGTCGATGTGGTCGGCCCGGTCCTCCTCCACGAGCATCCGCACGGCAGCGCCGACCGTGCCGGGGTCCACGCCGTACAGCTGGACGGAGCGGACCTTTTCGTCGTCGTCGTGCGAAATGATGCGGAGGGATTCGGGGGTCCGCTCCACCAGCGCGCGGGAAGTGACCATCTCCGCCACATACATGCCGCCGCCGTACTCACGGCAGAGCCTGCGGAAGGCGGAGTTGGTGATGCCGGCCATGGGAGCCAGGATCACGGGGGTGTCCACCGTGATGGGTCCCAGCTTCAGGGGCGGGAGTTCCAGCTTGGGGGCGGGAGGAGTTGCAGCAACAGTCACCTGTCCATTGTTGCAAAGCCGGGCAAATCGGTGATCCCGCCCAGTGCCAAAGTACCTGTCCCCGGTTTCGGACGGCTGTTAGCGTGGCGCGGGGACGGACAACCAGCCAGGAAGTTTGAAGGAGACTTGCCCATGCTTTCCGACACCGCATACCCCGTGATCCAGGCGACCCTTCCCGTCGTCGGCGAACATATCCAGGAGATCGCCTCCCGTTTCTACAAGCACATGTTCGGCGAACACCCCGAACTGCTCAACGGCCTGTTCAACCGCGGCAACCAGGCCGATGGCCGGCAGCAGCAGGCGCTGGCCGGTTCCGTTGCCGCGTTCGCCGGATTCCTGGTCAACGACCCCACCCACCTGCCGGACCACCTGCTGTCCCGTATTTCGCACAAGCACGTCTCCCTGGGCCTGAGTCCTGAGCAGTACCAGGTGGTGCACGACAACCTAATGTGGGCCATTGTGGATGTCCTGGGCGACGCCGTGACCCCTGAGGTGGCCGCGGCCTGGGACGAGGTCTACTGGCTCATGGCCAACATGCTCATCAACAAGGAACGCGGGCTCTATGACGCAGTCCGGCTGAGCCCGGAAACTGTCTGGCGCACCTGGCGGGTGGCCGAAAAGATCCAGGAAACCGACGACGTTGTCAGTTTCGTGGTGGAGCGGACCGACGAGAGGGAGGTCAAGCCGTCGCTGCCGGGACAGTACGTCACCATCCGCATGCAGATGCCCGACGGCGTCCTGCAGCCACGCCAGTACAGCCTCACCCAGGCCGACGACGGCCAGCACCGGCGGTTCGCCGTCAAGCGCGTGCGCACCGAGGGTGCGCCGGACGGTGAGATGTCCAGCCTCCTGCACGACCACGTCAATGTGGGCGACGAGGTCACCCTCTCCGCGCCCTTTGGCGATGTGGTGCTGGAATACACTGACCGGCCCGTGGTGCTGGCAAGCGCGGGCATCGGAGTCACGCCCATGGCCGGCATGCTGTCCCACCTGGTCAAGTCCGGTTCGCAGCGGAAGGTCCTGTTCCTGCACGCGGACGACTCCCCTGCCTCCTTTGCATTGCGGAACCAGGTGACGGCCGACCTCGCCGCGCTCCCTGATGCTTCCCTCCATACCTGGTTCCTCAACCCGGACGGCGGGGGTTCTTCGGCCGACGGCAGCGTGCATTCCGGATTCATGAACATCAAGGACGTCCAGTTGCCGTCCGACGGCGAGTATTACCTCTGCGGCCCCATGCCCTTCATGCAGGCGGTGCGGACCGCCCTGGTGGGCGCAGGAGTGCGGGCGAAGGACATCCAGTACGAAGTCTTCGGCCCGGACCTTTGGCTGGCCGATTACCAGTAACCCACCGGAGGCAGTGAGCGCAGATCCAGCCTCGTTTGGACGCCGGTTATACCGTCCAGCCTTGGGTTTGGAAGCAGCTCAGCCGCGGTCCGCCCGCCGGCCCCGGCGGGTGGCGGCCTCTTCCGTGGGCAGGACTCCGGGTTCGGCGGCGGTGCGCCGGCTGCGTTCTTCAAGGGCGGCTGCGGCGAGCGCCCCGTTGTCCGCGACGTCGTCCGCGTGGCTGTGCCCGCCGTCGTCCGCCACGCTGGGACCCAACGCGCCGGCTCGTGCCGCGCTGATGCCTGTCGCCTTGACCACAAGCACGGCGATGAGGGTGGTGACCGGGATGGCCAGGACCAGCCCGATGGAACCCACGAGCGTCCGGATGACTTCCTCGGACAGTTCGGCGCTGGTGAGGGTGTCCATCAGGGGCCGGTCGTAAAGCATGACGATGATCAGGATCGGCAGCGCCGCGCCCGCGTAGGCGAAGGCGATGGTGTACACCGTGGAGGCGATGTGGTCGCGGCCGATCCGCATGGCGGAGGTGAACAGCTTCCGGGCGCTGCTGGCGGGTGCCAGTTCGTACAGCTCCCATACGGCCGAGGACTGGGTGATGGTGACGTCGTTGAGGACGCCCAGGCCGGAGATGATGAGTCCGCAGAGGATCACGCCGGAGATGGAGATGTTGGAGGACGTGTTCACCAGGGTGGCGGCGTCGTGGCTGCCCACGCCGGCCAGGTTGGCGGCGTGGGTGGCCCAGGCCGCCAGCAGGGCGGTGATGGCCAGCCCGAAGATGGTGCCCAGGAGTGCCGTGGACGTGCGGGCGGAGAATCCGTGGGCGAAGTACAGGACCCCGATCATGATCACGGTGGATCCCACCAGTGCCAGCAGCAGGGGCGGTTTCCCTTCCACCAGGCCCGGGAGCAGGAAGTTCGCCAGTACGAAGTATGCGCCCACCAGGCCGATCAGGGCCCGGAGCCCCCGCCACCTGGCGACGGCGATGACCACCACGGCGTAGAGGACGGCGAGCAGGACAATGGGCATGGTCCGGACGAAGTCCACGAAGATGTAGGCCGGGGACCCCTGCGACCCGGTGGCGCCCTGGGCGTTTGAAAGGTTCAGGTACCGGATCTGGTCGCCGGGTTTGACCCCGTGGGATGCGGCCACGTCTGGGTTGATGACCACCTTTACCGGGCTGCCGCCCTTGTCCGGTTCGGTGAAGGCGAAGGTGCAGTCCGAGCCCTTGCCCGGCGCCTGCTGCGGGGCCTGCTGGGCGGGTTGCTGCTGGCCTGTTGGTTGTTGGCTGGTGTCCATGCAGCTCCCGGTGACCACGTTCTGGATGGTGCCGGTATCGAAGGTGACCCCGGGGGCGGTGGAGTACGGGTTGGCGAGCGAGACCCCCTCCTTGCTGCCGGACGGCCACAGCGCGGCCATCCCTGCCAGGGTCAGCAGCGCCAACGGTATGAGCACCGCAGCCAGGATGCGGTTCGCCTTGCTGCGGGCAGCCATCGCCTGGGGCATCGGCTCCGAATGATCCAAGGAAGCGTGGGAGTGACCGGCGCCCATCAGCAGTACAACCTCATGGTTGAACTCTACGTGCGGCGCCTTAGGGTTTATAAATGGACCATCGGGATGGGGAGGAACCAGTCATGGACAACCGTGGTGCACAGGGGGCCGGCAGCAGGGAAACCGGTACTAGTGGGGCTGGGACGGGTACCAATGGGACACCGGACAGCGGCGCAGTGCGGGCCGGGCAGGCGCCCCTTCTTCCCGCCCACCGGCCAGTGCTGAGCGTCCTGGAAGCATCCGGCAGCACCAGGGGCGTGGTCCTGGTCCTGCACGGCGGCAAGGCCCACAGCCGCGAACCGGTGGAGGCGCGGCACCTGAGCCCGGCCAGGATGATTCCTTTCGCCAGGCACCTGCACCGTGCCGGCCGGAAACACGGACTGGCCGTCTGGTCCCTGCGCAACAGCGTCCGCGGCTGGAACGGCCCGGACATGTCCCCGCTGCAGGACGCCCGGTGGGCCCTGCAGCAGATCGCGGAACGCCACCCCGACGTTCCCGTTTTCCTGCTGGGCCACTCCATGGGCGGGTTGACCGCCGTGTGCGCGGCAGACCATCCGCAGGTGGAGGCCGTGGTGGCGCTGGCGCCCTGGCTGGGCCCGGAAACCCCGGTGGAGAGGGTCAACGGCAGGAAAGTCCTCATCATCCACGGCACCACCGACCACATGACCAGCCCCTCACAGTCGCTGGCCTTCGCGCGCCGGGCTTCCGCTGACGCCGCGAGCATGCAGTACGTCTCACTCAAGGGCGTGGGGCACTTCATGCTGCGGAAGGTCCGCGTGTGGCAGACGTTGGCCACCGGGTTCGTCATCAAATCCTTTGCCGAGAGCACGGGCGCCGGCGTCCAGCCGTCCCGCGCCTTCACGGAACTGCTGCCCGAGTCCTCCGTCCACGTCACCCTGTAGGCCGTCCCGTGCCCTGGCGTCCCCCGGCCAACGACCGCTTCTACCGCCTGATCGTCCGCACGGGCCAGTTCCTGCGCTGGGCCCTGCAACTGGACATTCAGGCCTCCGGGCTGGAGCACCTGCCTGCACAGGGACCGGCCCGCGGTCCCTCCCGGAAGGCCGTCCGCGGGCACGGCGCGGTGTTCGCCGTGACGCACTTCGGCTACGTGGATTTTGCGGTGGTCGAACTGCTCCTGTGGCGCCGCACCCGGGCCCAGTTGCGGTTCCTGGTCCACCAGGGCGCGGCGGACCACTGGCTGGCGGGGCCCGCCATCAGCGCCAGCGGCCATGTAGTGGTGGGATATACCGGCCGCGCAGACGCTTATGCCGCTGCCGTGGCCAGGCTGCGGGAAGGCGAATACCTGGCAGTGTTCCCCGAGGCTGGGGTCAGCAGAAGCTTCACCGTCCGCGAATGCCGCACGGGGGCTGTCCGGATGGCGGCGGAGGCGGGGGTTCCGGTCATTCCGGTATCCATCTGGGGCGCCCACCGCATCCTGACCCGGGGTCACGGCTTCTCCTTCCGCCGCAGCTGGCGGGCGCCAATCCGGGTCCATGTGGACGAGCCAGTGGTATTTCCGGCCGGCGTCGACGTTGAGGCGGCAACGGAAGCTTTGCGCGGCACGCTGCAGGCCGGAATCGACCGCTGCATTGCCGGCTTTCCGCTCCGGCCGGAACCCGGGGCATGGTGGATGCCGGCACGGCTGGGCGGCGGTGCACCAACTGACGCCGAACGGCAGCTGCTGGACGCAGCCGACGCAGCCACGGGCCGCCGTCGTGCTCCCCGCGGAAAGTACCAGTCCAAGTAGGTAGCGCCAAGTGTCGTTTTGAGGGGTCAAAACGACACTTGGCGCTACCCAGTTGGGGCGGGGCTGGTTAGTCGGAGACCACCAGGGTCTCCGCGCCCGCCAGCCGGGCTTTGCCGCTCTCCAGGAGGGGCTCGACGGCGGCGCGCAGGGCCGTCATGGAATCGTCCAGTTCCAGCATGACCGGGTGCTGGTAGGCGATCAGGGCGAGTATGTCCCGGACCGCCTCGGCGGCATCGTCAGCATCGAGCGAGGGCTCGTGGCCAACGAAAACGTCCGTGGGCGTGTCCACGCCCGGGCCCACCTCCGCGTTGGGTGCGTCGTCAGGCCCGGCGGGGGCGGCGTAGCTGACCGCGAACGCCCGGATGCGGCCCTTCTTGCTGGGTGCCACACCCTGGCCGAACGCGGATTCCGGCTGGGCGCGGAGCACGATGGCACCGTGCGCACCGGTGAGCTCGTCCAGGAAGAGCTTCTGCACCTGGCCCACGGAGAGGACCCCCGGGGAGTCCCAGCCGTGGATGGAGGTGTAGTAGCGGCCCACCACGTCAGTCAGCTCCACCGAGCCGGTGGCCAGGTCCATGACGATGTCCGAACCGGCGTTCTCACCGTCGATGGGGCGGCCGCCGTGGTCCTTGTCCGGGAACACGGGCAGCCGGAGGGCTCCCGGCTCCACGATGACCAGCCGGGAACGCTGGATGGGTGCCAGCCCGGCGGCTTCGGCGAATGCGGCGCCGGGGCTGCCCGGCTCCACCTTGGCGCGGAGCTTGGAAACGCCCGACGGCGCGTGGCCGGCCTCGCGGCGCAGCATGGCCAGGAGGGTGGCACCGATGCCGTTGCGGCGGTGGTCCCGCGCGACTTCAACGTACGTCCACAGGCGTTCCGGGTGCAGGGATGCTTCATAAACGACACCGGCGGCGACGGGGATACCGACGCCGTCAACAACGTCCTCGGCCACGATGCAGCGGCGCCACGGGGTGCCGTTCCCTCCATTGGAGGACACGGCGAGGGCGCCGCGGAACTGGCGGGCCTGCGCGGTCTCCGGACCGCCCCAGATTTCCAGCAGGGCAAGGTCGTCGCCGTCCCGCCATTCGCGGTATTCGATGGCCATGCTCAGGCGCCGATCAGCCGTGCCGCCAGGTAGCCTTCCACCTTGTCCAGGGAGACGCGTTCCTGGCTCATGGTGTCCCGCTCGCGGATGGTGACGGCCTGGTCCTCGAGGGTATCGAAGTCCACGGTGATGCAGAACGGGGTGCCGATCTCGTCCTGGCGGCGGTAGCGGCGGCCGATTGCGCCGGCGTCATCGAAGTCGATGTTCCAGTTCTTCCGCAGCTGCGCACCCAGGGCCTTGGCCTTCGGGGACAGGTCCTCGTTACGGCTCAGCGGCAGCACGGCGGCCTTGACCGGCGCCAGGCGCGGGTCCAGCTTAAGTACCGTGCGCACGTCGACGCCACCCTTGGCGTTGGGGGCCTCGTCCTCGGTGTAGGCGTCCACCAGGAACGCCATGAAGGAACGGGTCAGGCCGGCCGCGGGCTCGATGACGTACGGGGTGTAGCGCTCGTTGGTGGCCTGGTTGAAGTAGCTCAGGTCCGTGCCGGAGGCCTTGGCGTGGGTGGAGAGGTCGAAGTCGGTGCGGTTGGCGATGCCTTCCAGCTCGCCCCACTCCGAGCCCTGGAAACCGAAGCGGTACTCGATGTCCGTGGTGCCCTTGGAGTAGTGGCTGAGCTTTTCCTTGGGGTGTTCGAAGAAGCGCAGGTTCTCCTCGCGGATGCCCAGGCCGGTGTACCAGGCCATGCGCTCGTTCATCCAGTACTTGTGCCACTCTTCGTCCGTGCCGGGCTCGACGAAGAACTCCATCTCCATCTGCTCGAACTCGCGGGTGCGGAAGATGAAGTTGCCGGGGGTGATCTCGTTGCGGAACGACTTGCCGATCTGGCCGATGCCGAACGGCGGCTTCTTCCGGGAGGTGGTGAGCACGTTGTTGAAGTTCACGAAGATGCCCTGCGCCGTTTCGGGCCGCAGGTAGTGCAGGCCCTCTTCGCTGGCCACCGGGCCAAGGTAGGTCTTGAGCAGGCCGGAGAACTCCTGCGGCTCGGTCCACTGCCCGCGGGTGCCGCAGTTGGCGCAGGCGATGTCCTTCAGGCCGTTCTCGGCGGGGCGGCCCTTCTTTTCCTCGTATTCTTCCTCGAGGTGGTCGGCCCGGTAGCGCTTGTGGCAGGACAGGCACTCCACCAAGGGGTCGGAGAAGACCTCAACGTGGCCGGATGCTTCCCATACCTGGCGGGGCAGGATCACCGAGGAGTCCAGGCCCACCACGTCCTCGCGGCCGCGGACCATGGACTGCCACCACTGGCGCTTGATGTTTTCCTTCAGTTCCGCGCCGAGGGGGCCGTAGTCCCAGGCAGAGCGCGAGCCTCCGTAGATCTCACCGGCCTGGAACACGAAGCCCCTCCGCTTGGAGAGGGAAATGACCTGGTCGAGGACGGATTTTGCTGCCATGGGGTAACTCCAATTTCTACAGGGCCGCTGGGTGCGGTCCGCGGGTTGTCAGGCCCGGCGCTGCCTTGCACCTGGGGCGCAGGGCAGCGGGTCGGGGGCGGATGAAGGAAGATCGTGGAAAAGCTTGTGTCCTAGCGTACCGGCCGCTGCCTGCGCAGCGCGCCCCGGGGCCACGGCAGGGTGGCCAGGACAATGGCGCCGAGCGTGAGCAGGGTTCCCAGCACGGTGGCCGGGGCCACGACGGTGCCCGGGGCGGGCAGCGCCAGGTCCAGGGCCAGCGAGCCGAGCAGTTGGCCCGCGATCATGCCCAGCCCGGTGACCAGTACGCCCAGGCTGCGGACCAGGAGGGCGCCCAGCCCAATGAACACGCAGCCCATGGGGCCGCCCAGGTAGTACCACCACTCCCCCGGCAGCGGGTTGGCGGGGCCGGCCACCGCGAGCTTCACGGCCAACGCGACCCAGAGCACGGTGCAGCCGGCCACGAAGTTGACCAGCGTGGCGGCAATGGGAGTGCCGTAGTGGAGGGCGGCGGTGCCGTTCATGGCCTGCTGGAAGCTCATGAGGAACCCCGCCGCCACGGGCAGCAGGATGGGAAGCAGCAACCCGGCGGCCCCGTCCCCTGAGCCTCCACTGCTGAACCGGGGCGACACCGCCCACGCGACGGCGGCGATGGTCAGGATGCAGCCAATGATGCGGATGCCGGTGACGGATTTCTTTCCAGCCGGCCCGATGCCCAGCCGGTCCACCAGCAGGCCGCTGACAGTCTGTCCGGTGACGGTGGCCACGGTGAACAGTGCCACACCGAGGATGCCCACGGTGAAGGACTGGGCAAAGACGAACAACGCACCGATGGCACCGGCCACCACGTAGATGCGGGGAAAGGCACGGTTGCGGACGGCCGGGATGATGGCGGCCAGGCCTGCCCGTCCCCGCGGCAGGACCAGGGAAATGACGATCATGACCAGCAGGCCTGTGCTGAAGCTCACGGCCGCCGCGGCGATTCCGTCATTGAGGCGGGCGCCCAGCGCCCCGTTGATGCGGCCCTGGACGGGGATGGCCAGGCCGGAACCCACGGCCAGGGGCAGGCCTGCAAGTGCCGGCAGGCGCGAAGGGGAGGTCATTGAATCCACCTTAGTTCAGGCATTATTGCTCTATGAGCAACCCCATTGAGGACGTCCCCATCCGCGACAGCATGATCCGGCTTGGCCAGCTGCTGAAGCTCGCCAACCTCGTTGAGGACGGGGTGGAGGCCGCTGAGCTCATCAAGAACGGCCTGGTCAAGGTCAACGGCGAGATCGATGACCGCCGTGGCCGCCAGCTGCACAACGGAGACACCGTCACGGTCAACGGCCAGAGCGTCCGGGTGGTCGCGCCCAACGCTGACTGACGGCGCCGGCGGGGCGCCCGGGACGCCCAAGCCGCCGCGCGCCGTCGTACGTCCTATTTGTTGAGCACTTCGTGGGTGAGGAACTCCCCCACGTGCCCGATCTCCTGCTGGTTGATGCCGTGCCACATGCCGGTGTAGAGCACCTTGGTGAGCTTGACGTGCTTGCGCACCCAGCCCATGGTGAACTCGATTTTGTCCTGGGTGATCACGGGGTCCTGCTGGTCCCGGCCCCAGAACATGGGCACGGTTCCGTCCAGCTCGGCGTCCTTGAACGTGGGGTCATCGGCGGCGTCCACCACGAAGCCTGACAGTCCGACGACGGCGGCGAAGTCCGTGGGCCGCTGGCGCAGGAGCGTGGTGGCCATCGCCATGCCCATGGAGAAACCCAGCAGGGTGACGGACGGATGCCCCACCCGGATGGTGTCGATCCACTCCAGCACGTAGGCCGAAGCCTTCTTGACCCGTTCCAGCGAGTACTCGATCGAGGCCGTCAGCGGGAACCAGGTGAAGCCGGGGCCCATGGCGATCGGCGCCCGCAGCGACGCTACGGCGAAGTCCCCGGGCAGCAGGTCGGCCAGGCTGAGCAGGTCCTGCTCATTGGCGCCGTAGCCGTGGAGCAGCACCAGCAGCGGCTTGCCGGCGCGCTGGTCTTCCGGATGGGACCACAGGACAACGGGGGCAGGAAATACTTCGGCGTCAGTCATGATTTCCATTCTTACAGTTACCGGAAAGTAACAACCTACGTTCGCGTAGGCAGCAAGACGGAAGGCAGGATAGGACCGTGACTGACGCAAGTGCCATCCAGACCCCGTCCGCGCACCCCGGTTCCCACCCCTGGACCCGGTATGTGGCGATGGGCGACTCCTTTACCGAGGGCATCGGCGACCCCGAACCCTCAAGCCCCGGCGGCCACCGCGGCTGGGCCGACCGCGTTGCCGAAGAGCTGGGCCGCACCCAGCCGGATTTCGCATACGCCAACCTTGCCGTCCGCGGCAGGCTGCTGCAGCAGATCGTGGACCAGCAGCTGGCCCCGGCCCTGGAGCTGAAGCCGGACCTGGTCACCCTCTCCGCCGGCGGGAACGATCTCATCCGCCCCGGAGGCGACCCTGATGCCCTGGCCGAGAAACTCGACTCCGTGGTCCAGATCCTGTCCATGGGCGGCGCCACGGTGGTGCTGTTCAACGGGCCGGACACGGGTTCCTCCGTGCTGGGCAGGATCCGCAGCAAGGTGGCCATCTACAACGAGAACCTGCGGACGGTGGCAGCCCGGCATGACGCGGTCATCGCGGACATGTGGTCGCTGCGGCAGCTGAGCGACCCGCAGATGTGGGACCAGGACCGCCTGCACTTCTCCCCCTTGGGGCACCACACGATTGCCGCCATGGTGCTGGACGCGCTGAACGTTCAGCATTCGCTGGAACCGCTGCAGCCCAAGCCTCTGCCGCCGCGCACGTGGCGGGAGGCCCGGAGCGGGGACTTCGTGTGGGCACGCGAATATTTCGTGCCGTGGGTGCTGCGCCGGCTGCGGCGCCAGTCCTCGGGTGACGGGGTCATGGCAAAGCGGCCGACGCCGGGTCCCATCTTTGGCCCGGGCGTCCCGTTGGGTTCCGGCGAGGGTCCGTTGGGAACCTCGGAACCCAGCCGCCGGTAACGCTTCCGGGGTTAGGCTGGAAGGACAACACTCGAGAGGCGCGGCACCGTGAGCAGCTTGTTTTTCTGGATCATTATCCTGTCCTTCGTTGTCCCCATGGCCATGCGGGCGTACCGGCGATCCATGGCACGGCGGGACCGGGGCCAGGGCTTGCCCGGCCCGTTTCCGGGTCCGAACCAGTTCCCTGGTTCCAACCAGTTCCCGGGCTATGGCCAGTTCCCCGGTTCCGCCGGGCCGCAGAGCAACCAGCCGCGGGACGGGTACACCCAGCAGGACTACTTCTCCGGCGGCTTCGGCCGGCCCGGGCAGCAGGGCCAGCCGCCCGTGCCGTACCAGTACGGGCAGCCGCCCATGACGGACCCCCGTTACGGCGCTGGGTCGCAGGGCTTCGGGCAGGAACCGCCCTTCCAGCAGCTCGGGTACCAGCAGCCTGGCCAGGGGTACCAGCAGCAGGGACCGGAGCAGTCTTCCGGACCCGCCACTCCCCCGCCACCCTCAGGCCCGCAAGGATACCGGGCGCGGAAACTCGCGGAGCTGGACCAGCAGTACAGCAACGGTGAGCTGTCCATGGAGGAGTACATGAAGCGCCGCGGCGACATCATGAACGGCTAGCCGCCCTGGTGCTTAGCAGCCCCTCCACACAACAGGCCGGGGACCGAATGACGGTCCCCGGCCTGTTGTTTCTTAACCCGGTCTGGTGTTGTTTAATCCGCGTGCCAGGTGGTGGTGCTTAATCCACTTGCCTAGTCCACTTGCGGGAAGCCCAGGTCGATCACGGAGGCGAACGGGTCCGGCCAGCGGGTGGTCACCACTTTGCCGCGGGTGTAGAACCGGATGCTGTCGGGCCCGTACATGTGGGTGTCGCCGAACAGCGAGTTCTTCCAGCCGCCGAACGAGAACGTGCCCACCGGGACCGGGATGGGGACGTTGACGCCCACCATGCCTGCCTCAACGTCGAACTCGAACTGCCGCGCCGCCCCGCCGTCGCGGGTGAAGATGGCCGTGCCGTTGCCGAACTGGTTGTCATTGACCAACTGCACCGCGTCGCTGTAGGTGTCCACGCGGACCACGGACAGGACCGGGCCGAAAATCTCGTCGTCGTACACCTTCATGCCCGGCTTGACGTGGTCCACCAGGCTGACCCCAATGAAGAACCCGTCGGAGTCGAACTGCTGGGAGCGGCCGTCCACCACCACGGTGGCGCCTTCGCCTTCGGCTCCGGAAACGTAGGATGCCACCCGGTCGCGGTGCTCCGCGGTGATCAAGGGGCCCATCTGGGAGGCCGGGTCGGTTCCCGCACCGATCTTCAGGTCTGCCATGCGGCTGGATATCGCCTTCACCAGGTCGTCGGCGATGTTGCCCACGGCCACCAGGACGCTGACGGCCATGCAGCGTTCACCGGCGGAACCGTAGGCGGCGGAAACCGCCGCGTCGGCAGCCATGTCCAGGTCGGCGTCGGGAAGCACCACCATGTGGTTCTTCGCGCCGCCCAGGGCCTGCACCCGCTTGCCGTGCTCAGCTGCCCGCTTGTAGATGGACTGGGCCACGGGGGTGGAGCCGACGAAGCTGACTGCCTTCACCTCAGGGTGCTCGAGCAGGACGTCGACCGCTTCCTTGTCCCCCTGGACCACGTTCAGGACCCCGGCCGGCAGGCCCGCCTCGGCGAAGGCCTCTGCGATGAAGACGGCCGCCGACGGATCCTTCTCGCTGGGCTTCAGCAGCACCGTGTTGCCGCACGCCAGGGCGCTGCCGATCATCCACAGCGGCACCATGGCCGGGAAGTTGAACGGGGTAATGCACGCCACCACGCCCACCGGCTGGCGGACGGAGTGCACGTCGATGCCGCTGGAGACCTGCTCCGAGCGTTCGCCTTTGAGCATGTGGGACAGGCCTGTGGCGAAGTCGATGTTCTCCAGGCCGCGGGCAATTTCACCTTCGGCGTCGGAGAGGACCTTGCCGTGCTCGCTGGTGAGGATCGCCGCGAGCTCTGACTTTCGCTGGGTGAGGATCTCGCGGACCTTGAAGAAGATGGTGGTGCGCTTGGTCAGGCTGGTGGCCCGCCAGGCCGGCAGCGCGGCGCGGGCTGCGGCGATGGCTTCCTCTGTCCGTGCCGCCGAGGCGAGCGCCACCTGCTTCTCCTGCTGGCCGGTGGCGGGGTTGAAGACCTGACCGAAGCGGTCGGCATCGGTGACGCGGGCGCCGTTGATGTAGTGCGGAATCGTTTCCAAGGGTGTCTCTTTTCCTGCGGTTCTTGCGGCGTGGTTGGTTGGACTGCGTGTCTACGTTGGACGGCGCGGTTAGTTGGACGGCGTCCCGTCGGCGGGCTGGAGCGAGCCGTCCACGAGCTTGATGATCATGGAGCAGTCCTTGCCCGCATCACCGGCATCGATGAGTCGCTGGAACAGCTGCTGGACGTGCTTGCCGATTTCCAGGGGCGTGCCGGTGTCCTCGGCGGCGCTGATGGCCAGGCCGATGTCCTTGTTCGCGAGCTCGGTGGTGAATGTGGGTGCGAAGTCGTTGTTGGAGGCCGCGGTGGGAACCACTCCGGGGACCGGGTACCAGGTCCGCAGCGCCCAGGAGTCCCCCGACGAGACCGAGGCGATGTTCCAGAAGACCTGCTTGTCCAGGCCCAGCCGGTCAGCCAGGACCGCACCCTCCGCGGTGGAGGCGAGGTTGATGAAAAGCATCAGGTTGTTGCAGATCTTGGCTGCCTGGCCCGTGGTGGGACCACCGGTGGGAATGATGTTTCCGGACATGGGCCCGATGTAGCCCGACGCGTCTTTGACGGCACCCTCTTCACCGCCCACCATGAACGTCAGGGTTCCGGCCTCGGCACCGCTCATTCCGCCGGACACCGGGGCGTCCACGAAGCGTAAGCCGGCGGCAGCAGCGGCGTCGTGCAGTTCCTGCGCGGAGGCGATGTCGATGGTGGAGGAGTCGATGAGCAGCGTGCGGGTATCCGCGTGCTTCAGAACACCGTCCTCCCCAAGGTAGACGGCGCGGGCGTGTTCACCCTTGGGCAGCATGGTGAAGACGGCGTCCGCGCCGTCCACCGCTTCGGCGATGCTGGCTGCACGCTTGACGCCGCCTGCCTCGGCGGCTGCCAGTGCCGCGGGGTTGAGGTCGAAGCCGCGCACATCGTGCCCGGCCTTCACCAGGTTCACCGACATGTGGCCGCCCATGTTGCCCAGGCCGATCCATCCGATAACTGCCATGCGTAAGCTCCTTTGCTTCCATTCCGGCGTTGCTGCCGGCATGTCTGTGTCTACGATCACACCCTGCTAGAGTGCAATCAAGGGGAAAAATTACAGACGCTCTGTGCATTGATGCACACAAGAGGAAGGCCGCCCGTGGATTCGAGACGGTTGCCCAGCCCCGACGACCTGCTCATCCTGCTGACCGTGGCGCGCCTGGGCCGGTTCAATGCGGTGGCCGAGACCCTGGGCACCACACACACCACCATTTCCCGCCGGATCCTGGCCCTGGACAAACAGTTGGGCGGGCGTACCCTGGAGCGCAGCCCACACGGCTGGGAGCTGACGAAGCTTGGTGCGGCCGCGGTAGAGGCGGCGGAGGCGATCGAAAGCACCCTTGGCTCGTTGTCGGGCCTGATCAGCCAGGACCAGAGTGCCCTTGCCGGCCTGGTCCGGGTCGCCACCACGGACGGAGTGGGAGCCGTGTTCGTCACCCCGTCGCTGGTGCGGCTCCAGCAGCAGAACCCGCAGCTGAACATCGAGATGCTGAGTGCCACCCGGAAAGTCAGCCAGAACCGGTCAGGGGTGGACCTGGAGATCGTGGTGGGCCGCGCCGACGTCAGCACCGCGCAGACCATCTTCCTAAGCAACTACTACCTGCGCCTCTACGCCAGCCCCGGCTATGCGGCGCAGCACGGCCTGCCGGAAACGCTCGACGACGTGGGGCAGCACGCGTTTGTCTCCTACGTGGAGTCTGCACTCCAAGTGGCGGAGCTTGGGCCCCGCTGGTCATCGCAGCTTCCGACGCCCAGGACAAGCTTCCAGGCCACGAGCGTGTTCGCCCAGGTGGAGGCGGTGCGCCAGGGCGCCGGCATTGGGCTGCTGCCGAACTTCATGGTGGGAGACCGTGAAGATTTCGTGCCCGTGCTGCCAGGTGATTTTGAGCGCCAGCTGCCCATCTGGGCTGTTGCACGGCCGGAGTCGCTTCGGTCAGCGCGGGTGCAGGCCGTGATCGCGGCCCTGAAGGACGAGGTGAAGGAGCGGTCGTTGCTGCTCGCCGGGTGAGGAGCCGGGGCGGGTGAGGAACCGGGCCTGACGGTTCAGGCCCGGAAGAGCCGCCGCACTACCTGTCCCGCTGCGAGCGCATCAAGGCCCTCGTTGATCTCGCCGAGTGGCCGGGTGTCGGTGTGCAGCAGCTCAACCGGCAGTTTGCCGTCCCGCCAGTACCCGAGGTACCTGGGGATGTCCCGCGCGGGAACGGCGTCGCCCATGTAGGAGCCCAGCAGCCGCTTGCCGGCCCCGGCGAACTGCAGGGCCGGTACCGTCAACTCTGCGGAGGGGTGGGGCAGGCCCACGGAGACCACCGCGCCACCCCTGGTGACCCGCTCCAGGCAGGATGCGATGACACCGGCTGAGCCCACCGCTTCAATGGCGACGTCGACGCCGTCGCCGGCTGCTTCCTCAATCAGCCGCCCTGCGTCCTCCGGCGTCCCTACCGCGGTGGCCCCGGCGTCGCGGGCCAGCTGGTGCTTCCCCTGGTTGGGGTCGATGGCGATGACGCTCGTGGCCCCTGCCAGGCGGGCCGCCATCACGGCGGACAGGCCCACCGCCCCCAGGCCGAACACTGCCACGGACTGGCCGGGGCCGACTGCGGCGGTGTTGAACACCGCTCCCATTCCGGTGAGCACGGCGCAACCAAACATCGCCGCCACGGTGTCCGGGACGTCGTCGTCAATCACCACCACTGATTCCCGCGCAACCACCGCGTAGTCAGCGAAGGCGGAAACGCCCAGGTGGTGGTTGATCCGCTCCCCCGCCGGCGTCCGCAACAGTGCCGGACCATGGAGCAGGTCTCCGGATCCATTCACCTCAGCTGCCCGGTGGCAGAGCGCGGGCCTGCCGGACAGGCAGGCCCGGCACTGGCCGCAGCTGGGCACGAACACCAGAACCACATGGTCCCCCACGGATACGTCGGAGACGCCGTCGCCCACGGACACCACCCGCCCCACGGCCTCGTGTCCCAGGGCCATGGGAAGGGGCCGGACGCGTGAACCGTCCACGACGGACAGGTCCGAATGGCACAGGCTCGAGTAGGTGATGGAAACTCCGAGCTCACCGGCGCGCGGCTCCGGCCGCTCCAGCTCCTGCACCAGCAGGGGCCTGGACTCGGCGTAGCTCTGTTTTCCCTGGGCCGGGGCGGGAACGGTGGAGTAGAGGACGGCGGCTTTCATGGCCCTACTTCTTGCTGGCAGCGAGCAGGTCTGCCGTGCCCTTGGCGTCGGCCGCGTCAACGTCGTGCAGCGAGATGCCCCGGGTTTCCTTCAGGAAGAAGACCGCGACGGCGGTGATGGCACACGCGATGAGCAGGTACACCGCCACCGGGACGGAGGACTTGTAGGTACCCAGCAGGGACGCGGCGATGATCGGCGCCAGTGAGCCCGCCACGATGGACGTCACCTGGTAGCCGAGCGAGACGCCGGAATACCGCATCCGGGTGGGGAACATTTCCGCCATGATGGCGGGCTGCCCGGCATACATGAAGGCGTGGAACACCAGGCCGATCATGATGGCCGCCAGGATGATGACATCGTTCTTGGTGTCCATCATGGGGAAGGCGAAGAAGCCCCAGGTGGCACCCATGATGGCGCCGGCCATGTAGACGGGCTTGCGGCCGAAGCGGTCCGACAGCTTGCCCACCATGGGCACGACGGCGAAGTGGACGGTGTGCGCAAGGAGCAGCAGCAGCAGGATCCGCGTGGTGTCAGCCTGCACCACCGTCTTCAGGTAGGTGATGGAGAACGTGACCACCAGGTAGTAGAGGATGTTTTCCGCGAAGCGCAGGCCCATGGCGGTGAAGACGCCGCGCGGGTAGCGCCGGAACACCTCGGCCACGCCGTAGCCCTTGTGGCCCGCGTCCACCTCTTTGCGGGCCTCCAGGAAGATGGGGGCGTCGTTGACCTTGGTGCGGATGTAGTAACCGATGATGACGATCACTGCGGAGAGCCAGAACGCCACGCGCCAGCCCCAGCCCAGGAACGCGTCCTGGGTCAGCGTGGAGGAGAGGACGAACAGCACGGCCGTGGCCAGCAGGTTGCCCAGCGGCACTGCCGATTGCGGCCAGCTGGCCCAGAAGCCGCGTGACTTGCTGGGGCTGTGCTCTGCCACGAGGAGCACGGCGCCGCCCCATTCCCCGCCCACGGCGAAGCCCTGGGCGAACCGCAGGAATACCAGCAGCGCGGGCGCCCAGTAGCCGATCTGTCCGAAGGTGGGCAGGCAGCCCATGAGGAAGGTGGAGACCCCCACCAGGATGATGCTCAGTTGCAGCAGCTGCTTGCGGCCGAACTTATCGCCGAAGTGGCCAAAGACGATTCCGCCGATGGGGCGTGCGACGAAACCGACGGCATAGGTGAGGAAGGCGGCGATGATGCCGTCCAGTTCCGTGCCGGCGTTGGGGAAGAAGGCCTTCCCGAACACCAGGGTGGCGGCCGATGCGTAGAGGAAGAACTCGTACCATTCCACGACCGTGCCGGCCATGGAGGCCGTCACCACTTTCTTAAGGCCTGAGGCCTTGACGTCGGTTTCCTCTGTGCGCCTTGCGGCGGAGCTTTCCGTACTCATGCGAACTCCTTCGGCGTCGTCGTCGACACCACGGGGACCAGTCAATGGCAGACGGGTGTGATGCACACCACGAAAGCCGGATTCGATGAGTATGGTCTGCCTGCGGCGCAACCTCAACGCCGATTAGTGCAGAACGCATCTGCAGGAATGCACATTAAGGGCTGTGCGCCAGGCGGCGCCTAGACCAGGAAGCTGCTCCGCAGCCGGCCGCCCAACTGCCCGATCTCGGTGAGGAACCCGTCGTGCCCGATCGGTGCCTGGATGACATGGACGTCCACGTCCCCGGGCAGCGCCTGGGCCAGTTCGTGGGACTGCGACGGAAAATAGAGCCGGTCCGAGTCGACGGCGGCCACGAAGAACCGTGCCGTGGAGGCGGCGAGGGTTTCGGTCAAGGTTCCCCGTCCCCGGCACACATCGTGGCTCATCAGTGCCTCGGTCAGGGCGATATAGCTGTTGGCATCGAAGCGCTTCACCAGCTTGTTGCCCTGGTGGTCCAGGTAGCTTTCCACCTGGTAGCGGCCGCGGGAGGCAAGAACTTCCCCCTGCAGGGGCGACTCGGGCGCCTGGGGTGCCCGGCCGAAGCGGCCTTCCAGTTCGGCAGCCGACCGGTAGGTGATGTGGGCGATGCGCCGGGCCAGTGCCAGCCCATCTTCCGGGCACGGACCGCCGTAGTAGTCCCCGCCGTTGAAATTGGGGTCTTGCCGGATGGCCAGCGTCTGGGCCTGCGCGAAGGCAATCTGTTCGGCCGTGCTGGCGGCTCCCACGGAGATCACGGCGCAGCGCTGCACCCTTTCCGGGTACGTCACCGCCCATTCCAGGGCGCGGGCGCCCCCCATGGATCCGCCGAGGACGGCGAACCAGCTCTTGATGCCCAGCTGGTCCGCGAGCCTTGCCTCGGCAACCGTACTGTCGCGCAGCGTGACGAGGGGAAACCTGGAGCCCCAGGGATTTCCGTCCGGCGCGGGTGATGACGGGCCGGTGGATCCGTAGCAGCCGCCAACGATATTGATGGACACCACGAAGAAGCGGTCCGTGTCCACGGGAGCGCCGGGGCCGGCCAGCTGTTCCCACCAACCTTCTTCGTCGGTGTCGCCGCGGGTCACGTGGGTGCTGCCGGTCAGCGCATGCTCGATCAGGATGGCGTTGCTGGCGTCCGCATTGAGCGTCCCCCAGGTTTCGTAGGCCAGGGTGACGTCCGGGAGGTATCCCCCGGCTTCGAGTTCCAGACCCCCGATGGAGGCGTAACGCACGATTCCGTGTTCGGGGATGGTGGTTCGGGCGACGGTAACCGTCATGGCAAGACCTCTTCTACGCGCTTGCCTGCCGTCGTCTGACCGGCAGGCCAGGTCCTCACCCGGGGCACCCCACCGCGGATGGAGGGTTGCCGGCCAGCAAGCCGGGGCTGTCACTGGCACTCATGACCTGGTTCGAGTGTACGAAACACCCCCCACTCCAGGCCAAGAGTATGACTGGTTGTGACTTCCCGGTTTGCCGGCCGGCACATGCTGCGACGCTCGCGTTTGGGGCTACGCGTCGGCGCCCTTGGCTGCCCGGAAGCCTGCCTCCAGGTCGGCCAGGATGTCGTCGATGTGCTCCAGGCCAACGGAAAGCCGGACCAGGCCCGGGTGCACGCCGGCCACAACCTGCTGCTCCGGCGAGAGCTGGCTGTGCGTGGTGGACGCGGGGTGGATGACCAGGGAGCGGACGTCGCCGATATTGGCCACGTGGGAATGCAGCTCCAGGGCGTCGACGAAGCGCTTGCCCGCCTCTGCCCCGCCGGCCAGATTGAAGGCCACGACGGCGCCCGTCCCCTTGGGTCCGTACTTGCGGCCACGCTCGTACCAGGGGCTGGAGGGCAGCCCCGCGTAGGCGACGGATTCGACGTCGTCCCTTGCCTCCAGCCAACGCGCCACTTCCGTGGCGTTCGCAACGTGGCGCTCCACCCGCAGGCTCAACGTCTCCAGGCCCTGGGAAATCAGGAACGCGTTGAAGGGCGAGACGGCTGAGCCGAGGTCGCGCAGCAACTGCACACGGGCCTTGAGAATGTAGGAGAGGTTGGCGCCGAGTGCGCCGCCTTCACCGAGATCGCGGGCGTAGACCAGGCCGTTGTAGGTGGGGTCCGGGGTGTTGAAGCCGGGGAACCGTTCCGGATCCTTGCCGAAATCGAACTTGCCGGAATCGACGATGACTCCGGCAATGGCCGAGCCGTGGCCACCCAGGTACTTGGTGGCCGAGTGCAGGACAATGTCCGCTCCCCACTCCAGTGGGCGGATCAGGTACGGCGTGGACAAGGTGTTGTCCACAATGAGGGGCACGCCGGCCTGGTGGGCCACCTCGGAGATGCCTTCGATGTCCAGGACATCCTGGCGCGGGTTGGACACCACTTCACCGAAGAAGAGCTTGGTGTTGGGCTGCACGGCATCGCGCCACTGGTCCAGGTTGTCCGGATCGGCCACGAAGGTCACCGAGATGCCGAACTTCTTCAGCGTGTGCGCAAACAGGTTGTAGGTTCCGCCGTAAAGGCTGGGGCTGGCCACGATGTGGTCGCCTGCCTCGGCGATGTTCAGGACAGCGAAGGTTTCGGCGGCCTGCCCGGAGCTCAGCAGCAGCGCGGCCAGGCCTCCTTCGAGGCTGGCAATCCGTTGCTCGACGGCATCCTGGGTGGGATTGCCGATGCGGGTATAGATGGGCGCAAGTTCAGCCAGGGCAAAACGGTTGGCGGCGCTTTCAGCGCTGGGAAACACGAATGACGTGGTCTGGTAGATAGGCAGGGCGCGGGCCCCCGTGGCGCTGTCCGCCGCCTGGCCTGCGTGGATCTGGCGGGTTTCGAAGGACCATCCGTTGGACATCCAAATCTCCTTTGACATGGGCCCGGCATGCTCACCGGCAGTACGGGCCGCGCTTGCTCCCGGCTGTTGCCGGGGAGCCAGGTCTTCACCCGGGGCACCCCACCGCGGATGGAGGGTTGCCGGCCAGCGAGCCGGGGCTTGGCGCTGGCACTCATGACCTGGGCCCAGTCTAGGAACCGGACGGTTGCCGTGGACAGCATTGTGACGAACATGGTCTTCCGGCCACTGTCTCGGCCGAATAACGGGGGCGCCGGGCGCCACAAATACTAGTAAGGGTGCCCTTAGCTGAGAGCCTGATCACAAAGTGCCAAGATGTTCGCATGCGCATGGATCACGTCTCTTACGCCTGTGAACACGATGGCCTCGCGGCCACTACCGAACGTATTGCAACTGCCCTCGGCGTTGAGGCAGTGAAGGGTGGCGTACACCCCCGCTTCGGAACCCGGAATATGATCATCCCGCTCGCCGGCCACAAGTACCTCGAAGTCGTTGAGGTCCTGGACCACCCGGCATCGGACAAGGCACCGTTCGGACAGGCAGTACGTGCCCGCTCCGCTGCTGGTGGCGGCTGGATGGGCTGGTGCGTCGAAGTGGACGACCTCGCCCCCTTCGAGGAACGCCTGGGCCGCGCCGCCGTGAACGGCAACCGCAAGTTCCCGGACGGCCGCGAACTGGTCTGGAAGCAGATTGGCATCCTGGGCCTCATCGCCGATCCCCAGGTGCCGTACATGCTCAAGTGGGAGGGCGATCCCTCGCTCCACCCGTCCCACGCGTACGAGAGCAACCTCAAGATGAGCTGCCTGACCATCGCCGGTTCCGCCTCGCGCGTCACCGAGTGGCTGGGTGAGCCGGTGGAGAAGCCGCTCGAGGACGTTGCGGTGGAGTGGGTCGCCCCGCACGGAACCCCGGGCATCCTCTCGGTCACCTTTGAAACCGCCAACGGAGCCGTCACCATCTGACCCTCCCCCGTTCCTCCCCGGATCACTTCGGGGAGGTCCCCGGGTTGTGCCCGGGCAAACTTCGGCCGCCATTGGGTGGTGACAACGGCGTCACCACCCAATGGCGGCCGAATTAATTTAAGAAGCTGCCCCCTGCGCCGCTATGAAGGACGCCAGCATGAACCGTGCACACTTTGGATGTCAGTGCCTCGTTGGATGATGTGGGCATGGGAATCAGCGGTGGTGTTGAGGTGGTTTTGGAGGGTGTTCGTGCCTCTGTTGCTGCCATCGATGCGCTGGATTTCGAAGATACTTCCCTGGCTGCCGGCGCCGGCATTGGTTCCCGTGTTGACGTGCTTCAACGGCGGTATGAGATCCGGCTGGAACGGCTGGAGGTTGCGGCCCGGCTGGAGGCGCAGCTCGCCGCGATGAAGGCGCTGGATACTGCCGAAGCCGTTGCCTTCCAGCAGGCGATGACGCCGCCGGACGCCACTGTCCAGGACCGCACTTACGCGGACATGTCGGTGGTGGAGGAGATCGCCGGGGTGCTGACCATCAGCTCGGCGGCCGCGGGCGCTTTGGTGGAGCACTCACGCCGGATCTGCTCCCTGCCGCTGGTGTTCGATGCACTGTCCGCCGGGGACATGTCCTGGCAGCACGCCCGGATTGTCGCCGATGAGACTGAAGGCCTCACCACCGAGGGCGCCCTGGCGTTGGTGGCGCACTTCTTCGACCCGGCTGCACCCCAGCCCGCCCGCGGCGCGGCCCCCGGCGAGCTTGTTCCGTCCCGGTTCCGGGCGAAGGTGCGTGGTTGGCGGGAACGCCACCACCCCGACTCGATCGAGAAGCGCCATGTAAAGGGTGTGGCTGACCGGCGGATGGAATACACCCCGGACAAGGACGGTATGGCCTGGATCTCCCTCTACTTGCCCGGGGACACCGCGTGCGCTATCTGGAACCGGACCACCGCGACCGCCCGCGGCCTCCAGGGACCAGACGAACCCCGCACCCTTACCCAACTCCGCCCCGACATCGCAGCATCGCTGCTCCTCGGCGCCGGCCACGCCGAGGAAGACGGTCCCGGCCTCGGCATTCAGGGCACGGAGGGTGTCACCGGGGTCGGGAAGGTCCCTGCGCCGCGGGCCGATGTCCTGGTCACCGTGCCCGTGTTCGCCCTCCTCGGAGCCACCGACGAACCCGCCTTACTGGACGGCTTCGGACCAATCCCGGCGTCCATGGCACGGAAACTTGTCGCCGACGGGGCGGAATCGTTCTACCGGGTCCTGATCGACCCCCGCGACGGGGCACCACTGGAGATCGGCCGGAAAAACTACCGGCTCACCGAGGCCATCAAACGCTGGATCAGGATGCGCGACACCAAATGCACATTCCCCGGCTGCACCAACCGCACCCCCGACAACGAAACCGACCACCTACAAGCGTGGCAACACGGCGGCACCACCAACGTCAGCAACCTGGCCCAACTCTGCCCCAAACACCACCGGCTCAAACACCACACCAGATGGACGCCAGATCCGGCCAACAAGAATGAACCACCCGGCTGGACCTCACCCACAGGCAGGCACTACAACCCAGAACACCCCGACCCCGAACCGGCCCAGTGGCCATCGGGAAGCTTGCCGGTCGATGCTGTTGCGGCGCCCGTCGAAGCATCAGCTCGGCCCGGATCCATGGCTGGACTTGATGACACTGCCCGGCTTAGTGACACCGTTCCGCTGACTACGGCGCCACCATGGCGCGGGCCGCACCTATCGGAGGATCCGTTGTGGCAAGAGTTCCTTGCGGGGATGCCGGTGTGGCCTGATCCGCCTGTCGAAGAACCGCCAGGTGAGAACATGGTGGACCCCAGCGAGCTTTGCCCCACTGATCCCTTGTGGGATGAGTTCCATGCAAAGTTTTTCGAGCTGCCCGCTGACCCGCAGGCGGACTGGCAGCTGCTGCTGGGCATGTGAATGTGGGTGGTGTTGGGCATTGCGGGGACACAGCACTTGTGCCGCTCAGGTAGCCCCTAAGTCCCACTGCCAGGCCTCGGCGGCGCTATCCCAGCCCCACGGCCTTACCGAAGAGGCTGAAGCCGACGAATGCCACAATGTCCAGCAGCGCGTGGGCGATGACCAATGGCATGACGCGCTTGGTACGGGTGTAGAGCCAGGCGAAGACCACCCCCATCACCGCGTTTCCAATGAAGGGACCGAAGCCCTGGTAGAGGTGGTAGCTGCCACGCAGCAGCGAGCTGACGGCGATGGCGAGGGGCGTGCTCCAGCCGAACTTGCCGAAGCGGTCCAGGAGGTAGCCCACCACAATGACTTCCTCGAGCACCGCGTGGCGCATCGCCGACAGGATCAGGACCGGAACAGTCCACCAATACGAGTCCAGTGCGCTGGGAATGATGGCGGTGGTGATGCCGAGGGCCCGGCCGGCCGCGTAAAGCCCCAGGGACGGTATGCCAATCAGCGCGGCGAGCCCGACGCCCTGCAGGAGGTCCCTCCCGGGCCGGGCGAAGTTGAATCCGAGCTTTTGGAATGCCGAACCGGAGTTGCGTGCGTTGCCGGGCGAAGCCTGCCGCTGGTCGGTGAGGAAGTAGAGAACCAGCAGTACTGGAACCAGCGCAAAGATGATATCCAGCAGCTGGTAGGTGAGGTCGAAGTACTCGCGGGTGCTCTGCGACCGGTTCAGGGTGGAGGTGCCCTCGGCCAGCGGGGCGCGGGTCATCTTGTCGAGCAGCTGCACCACGGAGTAGACAGCGGACTGGCCCAGGGACAGGCCCAGGACGATCCAGACTTCGAGCCGCAGTCGACGGCGGGAGGGAACCAGCATGTTCCCATCTTGCCTTCAGTTTCTGGATCCGGCCTGATGGAGCGGCAGATGTTGGACAGCACGGCACGCGGGCCGCGCACCGCCCAAGGGGTTTAGGCGGGTGCGACGATCACTTCCGTGCCGTTGGCTTCGAACGCTGCCTTGTCGCGCGCAGAAATGCCGGAATCGGTGATCAGCCGGGTGAAGTCATAGCCATCCATGGTGGCAAAAGCCCGCACGCCAACTTTGGAGGAATCAGCCAGGACGTAGGACACCCTTGCGCGGGAAGCCAGCAAGGCGTTGACAGAGGCTTCCCCCTCCCCCGTGTTGGTGGGTCCCACCTCCGGATCGATGCCGTTGACACCGATGAAGGCGATGTCCAGCACCACCTTCTGCATGATGATGTCCGTGTAAGGGCCCACGAGTTCATACGAGCGTGGGTTCAGGATGCCGCCGGTCACCATCACCTTGATGTTGGGCCGCACCGCCAGCTGGCCGGCGATGTTGATGGCATTGGTCACCACTGTCAGCGTCGGCTGGTTGGAGGGTGCGTTCAGGTCCTCGCGGGTGGCCAGGATCTGCGCAAGGGCGGTGCTGGTGGTGCCACCGCAGAGACCGATCACCGCACCCGGCCGGATCAAGGCAGAGGCGCACTGCGCGATCTGTTCCTTGGCTTCGGCATGGTCGTCGCGGTTGTAACGTCCGGGCAGGTCGTACGCGAGGGCGCCCGTGGTGGCGCCGCCGCGGGTCCGCGTCAACAGGCGGCGCTTGGCAAGGCTGTCCAGGTCGCGCCGGGCTGTGGCAGGGGAAACGTTGAGGGTGCTGACGATCTCGTCAACCTCCACCTGCCCGGTCTTGGCCAGCAGGTCAAGAATCGCCGTCAGCCGGTCGGTACGCGTCATACAAGCGGGCCTTTCGATACATCAGCCACCACTCCTGATGACGTTTCCTGATTATAACCCTAGGGAAAAAATCAGGAACAATCAAAATGGTGCCTTTGATTACCGTTGCCGGGTTCCGGCCCGCCACACAGCGTACGTCAGCGGCATCCCCGGCCGGTAAGCGAGGTGCGTAGCAGACGGCGCGTTCAGCAGGTGCAGGTCGGCGCGGTGTCCGACGGCGATGGACCCCACGGCGCGTTCGCCGTCGGCATCCCGCCCGGCTTCCTTGTGCAACGCCAGCGCCCCGCCGTAGGTGGCGGCACGGACAGCCTCGTGCACGCTGAGGCGCATCTGGAGCACGGCCGTCGTCACGCAGAAAGCCATGGAACTGGTGTACGACGTGCCCGGGTTGCAATTGGATGCCAAGGCCACCTGCACACCGGCGTCGAGGAGTTCGCGGGCGGGGGCCAACGGCTGGCGGGTGGACAGGTCGCAGGCAGGAAGGCAGGTGGCTACAGTGCCCCGCTCCCCCGTCCCCACGGCAGGGTCCCAGCCCGACCAGGACGCAGCCAGCGCTTTCACATCCTGCGCTGCAAGGTAGTTGACGTGGTCCACGCTGACCGCGCCCAGCTCCACGGCGAGCTGCACACCGGGGCCTTCACCGAGCTGGTTGCCGTGTACTCGCAGCCCCAGCCCGGCGTCACGGCAGGCCACCAGCACGCGGCGTGACTGCTCCGCGTTGAACGCGCCCTCCTCGCAGAAGACGTCAGCCCACTGGACGTACGGGCGAACCGCGGCGAGCATCGGCCCGCAGACCAGGTCCGTATAGGCCTCCGGATCCTGCCCGGCAGGCACCAGGTGCGCGCCGAGGTAGGTCACCTGGTCCGCGATGGTGGAGGCAATGCGCGCGCTCCGGGCCTCATGCTCAGCGTCCAGTCCATAGCCGGTCTTGGTTTCCAGGTAAGTGGTGCCCTGGGATACGGCCTCGGCCACCCGCCCCATGGCCAGGCGGGTGAGGTCGAAATCGGACGTGGCACGCGTGGCGTTCATGGTGACGGCGATGCCGCCGGCGGCGTAGGCCTCCCCCGCCATCCGTGCCTCGAATTCTGCGGTGCGGTCCCCGGCGAACAGCAGGTGGCTGTGCGAGTCCACCCACCCCGGCAGCATGGCCCGGCCGCCGGCATCGACCGCGTCATCCGCGGCGGGAGCATCGGCCGCTGCCCCAATCCAGGAGATCCGTTCGCCCTCGACCACCACCGCCGCGTCCTTCAAGACCCGGTGTTCCAGGTCCTGTGTCATCAGCTCGGCGATGTTGGTGATCAAGGTGCTCATGGAATCATTCTTCAGCGTCGGATGGACCAGCGTGTGGCTGCCAGGGCCTGTGCTGTCCGGGATTCCGGACCGTCGGCAGCCCCATCGGCGGGGGCGGCACCGCCGGAAGAGTGCAGCGCGGCAAGAATCTGCCCCGCTGCCAACTCGGCCATCGCGGCAGAGGTCTGGAAGCCATAGCCGCCCTGCCCTCCCAGCCAGTAGAACCCGGCAGCTTCGGCGTCGAACCCGGCCACCGGCACCCCGTCCGCGGCTTCCGTGCGCAGGCCCGTCCATGCCCGTCGGATGCCGCTGATCCCCAGGCTGGTGAATGCATTGAGCTTTTCCACCAGGCGTTCCACATCGCCGGGACGCGGGCGCGCATCTTCGGGCCCGCTGGGCACAGTCTCCGAGGGAGAAATCAGCACGTCCTGCCCGTCCGGCCGGAAATAGAACGTGTTGTCCGCCGCTGCCACCATGGGGGTGGCGGCGGGCAAGGGATGGTCGACGGCGGCAATCGCCGCAGTGCGCCGGTACGGCTGGAGTCCCAGCTTCTCGACGCCGCTAAGCACCGCCAGTTCGTCCGCCCAGGCGCCTGCCGCATTGACCAGCACGGAGGCCTCAAAACCCTCTGCACCGGCACCCACCTGCCACCCGGAACCCAGCCGTTGTGCCGAATGCACGCGGGCACCGGTGATGATGTCGGCTCCGGCGGCGAGCGCCCGCTTGCGGTGGTCCTCCAGCAGCAGGGGCGCATTGCAGCCAAAGGAGCCGGTATCCAGTCCGGCGGCTTCAAAGGTTCCCGGGACCAGCGCAGGGCACAGCTCAAGGGCACGGTCCACGGCAATGGACTGCATGTGCCCGCTGGCCTCCGCGGCGACATCCTCCGCAGAGCCCACCAGCATGAAACTGCGCTGCGTCAGCACGGGTTCGGGCGATTCTGCGTCGCGGGCTGCGAGCAACTCAAGGGTCCGGACGGTAAGCTCCTGCACCACGGGAGGCCCGTAGCTTGGGATCAGCTGGCGGGCGGAGCGGGAGGACGTGTGGTACGCCAGTTCCTGCTCCGCCTCCACCAGCGCAACGCTGCAGCGGCCGGCGAGGGCGGACGCCAGGGACAGGCCGGCGATGCCGCCGCCCACAATCAGGACATCGTAGTGTGCTGCCATTCGTCCATCCTGACAGAGTTCCTGCGAACTGAAACCCCGCCGTCGGGGAGTCCCGTCAGGCTGCTGCCTCGGCCCGGCTGGCGACGAAGGCACCTACGCACGCTTCGACGTCGTCCGCTGAGTGCGCAGCGGAGAGCTGCACCCGGATCCTGGCGGCACCGCGCGGAACCACCGGGAAACTGAAGGCAGTGACGAAGACGCCGTGCTGCAGCATCCGGTCCGCCACCTTGGCCGCCATGACGGCGTCGCCAAACATGACCGGGACAATGGCGTGCTCGCCGGGAAGCAGGTCGAAGCCCTCTTCGGTCATCCGGCGGCGGAACAGCCCGGCGTTTTCGAACAGGCGGCGGCGAAGGTCGGCCGAGTTCTGCACCAGGTCAAGCGCCTTGAGGGTCGCGGCAACAATGGCGGGAGCCAGGGAATTGGAGAACAGGTAGGGCCGCGCCTTCTGGCGCAGCATGGCCACGATCTCCCCGCGTCCGGAGACGTACCCGCCGGACGCTCCGCCCAGGGCCTTGCCGAAGGTGCCGGTGTAGATGTCCACCCGGTCGGAGACGCCGGCGTGCTCGGGAGTGCCCGCACCGGTGGCGCCCATGAAGCCCACCGCGTGGGAATCGTCCACCATGACCATGGCGCCATACTTTTCGGCGAGGTCGCAGATGGCCTCAAGCGGGGCCAGGTAGCCGTCCATGGAGAACACGCCGTCGGTGACGATCAGTGTCCGGCGGGCGTCCTGTGCCTCCTGCAGGCGCGCCTCGAGTTCGGCCATGTCCTGGTTGGCGTAGCGGTAGCGGCGGGCCTTGCAGAGGCGGATGCCGTCGATGATGGAGGCGTGGTTGAGCGCGTCGGAGATCACTGCGTCGTCCGGGCCCAGCAGGGACTCGAACACGCCGCCGTTGGCGTCGAAGCAGCTGGAGAACAGGATGGTGTCCTCGGTGCCCAGGAACGCGGAGACCTTGGCTTCCAGTTCCAGATGGAGGTCCTGGGTGCCGCAGATGAACCGGACGCTGGCCATGCCGAAGCCGCGTTCATCCATGGCGGCCTTGGCGGTGCTGATGATGTCCGGGTGGTCAGCCAGGCCCAGGTAGTTGTTGGCGCAGAAATTGAGCACGTCAGCTCCCGGGCCGCCAATCTGCCCGGCGGTGATGTGGCTGGACTGGGGCGAGCTGATGCTGCGTTCGGTCTTGTACAGTCCCGCGGTGCGGATCCCGTCCAGTTCTTCGCGCAGCTGGTCCTTGATGGAGGTGTACATGGGGTTCCTTACAGTCGGGTCCAGTCGAGGACAACTTTGCCGCCCACGCCGCTGCGGGCGATCTCGAAGCCTTTTTCCCATTCCGTGGCGGGCAGCGTGTCCGTCACCACGGCGGAGATCCCGGCGTGCAGCACCGGATTGGAGGACAGCATGGCGCTCATGGCGTACCAGGTTTCGTACATTTCGCGGCCGTAGATGCCCTTGAGCGTGAGCATGTGGGTGACCACTTTGCCCCAGTCGATGGTGATCTCCTGGCTGGGCAGGCCCAGCATGGCGATCCGGGCGCCGTGGTTCATGTTGTCGATCATCTCAGGCAGGGCCGAGGGGTGGCCGGACATTTCCATTCCGACGTCGAAGCCTTCGCGCATGCCCAGCTCGCGTTGGGCGTCGCGCACCCGGGTGGTGGAGACGTCGATGGCGAGATCGGCTCCGAGCTGCCGTGCCAGGTCCAGCCGCGGCCGGGACACGTCCGTGATGACGATCTTCCGCGCTCCGGCGTGGCGGGCCACGGCGATGGCCATGAGGCCGATGGGGCCTGCGCCGGTGATGAGCACGTCCTCGCCCACCAGCGGGAAGCTGAGTGCTGTGTGGACGGCATTTCCGAAGGGGTCGAAGATGGCACCGAGTTCGGGCGTGACGGAGGGATCATGGTGGACCCAGACATTGGTTTCGGGGATCACGACGTATTCGGCAAAGGCGCCATCGCGCTGGACTCCCACGCTGACCGTGTGGATGCACATCTGGCGGCGTCCGGCACGGCAGTTCCGGCAGATGCCGCAGACCACGTGGCCTTCGCCGGAGACCCTGTCCCCGACCTTGACCTCCCGGACGTCCTCGCCCACTTCAACCACTTCGCCGTAGAACTCGTGGCCGGCAATCAGGGGGGCTTCGATGATCCCCTGCGCCCAGGCGTCCCAGGACTGGATGTGCAGATCCGTGCCGCAGATTCCGGTGGTCATGACCCGGATCTTCACGTCAGCCGGGCCTGCTGCGGGTTCGGGCCGTTCGACGAGCTCGAATCCGGCGTGGGGGCCGGCTTTATACAGGGCCTTCATTGGCATCCTTACTGCTTGGCATTCAATCTGCGGGGTACGTCCCCATTGAAGCCCTGCCAATGCTTTAGCACAACAGGGATTTTCTCAATCGACGATGTAGCAGTCCTAATGATTAGAGTGGACGTATGGAGGTTCATCAGCTTGAAATCCTGCGGGAACTGGGCGCCCTGGGCAGTGTGAAGGCCGTGGCCGATACGCTCATGGTCACCCCGTCGGCAGTATCGCAGCAACTGGCGCACCTGCAGCGCACCGTGGAGGTGCCGCTGACGCGCAAGGAAGGCCGGAACCTGGTGCTCACGGAAGCCGGCCAGGTTCTCGCTGACGCGGGCGCCGCCGTCGTCAGTGCCATGGCCGACGCCCGGGGCGCGCTGGGCACTTACCACGGCTCGCCCGCCGGGAGGGTGACCGTCAGCGGGTTCCACAGCGCCGGGCAGGCCCTGTTCGCGCCCCTGGCCCGCATGCTGGACCGGCCGGAGCACCCGCGGATCGAGCTGTCCGACGAGGACGTCGCGCAACAGGACTTCCCGGCCCTCACCGCCCGGTACGACCTGGTGCTGGCGCACCGCATGGACCACAGTCCCCGCTGGCCGGCGGAGCGGGTCGCGGTGATCCCGCTGGCGCATGAGCCGCTGGACGTGGCGCTCCCCGCCGGCCATCCCCTGGCCCAACAGGAGACGGTCACGGCGGACGACGTCGGCACAGAGGCCTGGGTGACCAGCCACCCCGGCTACTCCCCCGCCGATGTCCTGTCCGCCGTCGCCGCCGTCTCCAGCCGCGAGCCTAATATCGTGCACCGCATCAACGACTATTCCACCGTGGCGGCACTCGTGGCCGCCGGCGGTGTGGTGGGGCTGCTCCCCAGATACACGGCGGGCCCGGTCCTGAACCCGGACATCGTGCTGCGACCCCTGGAGGGGATCAGCACCCGCCGCAGGATCGACCTGCTGGCCCGGCCGGAGAACCTCAAGCGCCGCTCCGTGGTGATGGTCTGCGAGGCGCTGGAGGACATCATGGCGGGGCTGGTGAAACAGGGCTGAGCCGGCCGGCGTACTGGAGGCTACGAGTCCTGGCCGTCCTGGTGGTTGCCCTTGCCCATCTTGTGTCCAAGTCCTTGGCCGTTACCCGGCACATGGCCCGGCCCGCGTCCCAACCCACGCCCCAGCCCCAGTCCGGGCCCGTCACCGGCGCCCTTCACGATCCGCGTGGCCGTGGCTTTGTCCCCGTCCTTGACGCCGGCGATGCGCACGGTGTCCCCGGCGGCGATGTCCGCGATGGTCCCGTCCGTCGGCTTAAGCCGCTTGCCGTCGTCGGACTTTCCACCGGGGCTGGGCGTTGCTTCCGGGCTGGGCGTTGCACCTGGATTGGCGGCCGGAGGAATCGTGGTCACCTTCGTGTCGCCATTGACGGTGTAGGTCTGGGAGAAGCCGTCCCCGCTCTTGACGGTGATGCCGGTATCGCTGACCGACTCCACGGTCCCGTTCTGTTCCAGGACCGTCTGGTAGGTTCCGTCGGGCTTCCTGGCGACGCCTTCGCCGTGCAGGAGTTGCCCGCGCTCGGCCTTGCCGGGCTTATGTGGCCCCGGGGCGCTGCCTGAGTTGCCGGGCGCTGATTGTGATGATGGTGAGGGCGACGGCGTGGGTGCGGGCGTCCCGGTTGCCGGCCAGGCGAGGGCGGCCCCTGTCCCGGTAAGTGCCACGGCCACGGCACCGGCCAGCACCGCCTTGCGCATCCTCATAGGTTCCCGGACCACCATGGTTGTTCCTCCCGCACGCAGCCAGGGCACCGGCGCCCTGTGGGCTCCAGTGTAAGTCCGCCGCAGGCGCCCAACCACGGGTAGTTTCACTGAGCGCCGCCTGAGTACTTAACGCGGAACTGGGTAGCACCAGGTGTCGTTATGAGGGTTCAAAACGACACCTGGCGCTACCCAGTTGGGTCCTGCAGGGGTGTACTAGACGGTGACGCCCAGCTTCTCCAGGATCAGTTCCTTCACGCGGCCGGCGTCGGCCTGTCCACGGGTAGCCTTCATGACCCCGCCCACGATCGCGCCGATGGCCTGGACCTTGCCGCCACGGATCTTGTCCGCGACGCCGGGCTGCGCGGCGAGTGCGGCGTCGATGGCTTCCAGGAGGGGCCCATCGTCGGATACGACGGCGAGGCCGCGCTTCTCCACGATCTCCTCCGGGGTGCCCTCACCGGCGAGTACGGCGTCCAGCACCTGGGAGGCCATCTTGTTGTTGATCTTGCCCGCCTCAACCATGCGGCTCAGCTCCACCACCGTGGCAGCCTCGACGCCCAGCTGGCCGGGATCGACGTCGGCAGCCTTGGCGCGGCCCACGATCTCACCCATCCACCACTTGCGGGCCACGGATGCGGTGGCGCCGGCGGCGATGGTTTCCTCTATCTCGTCCAGGACGCCGGCGTTGACCACGTCGCGGAATTCGAGGTCGGAGTAGCCCCAGTCGGCCTTCAGTCGCTTACGGCGCTCGGCCGGCGGCTCGGGCAGGGTGGCGCGCAGTTCCTCCACCCATTCCCGGGAGGCCACCACGGGAACCAGGTCCGGTTCCGGGAAGTAGCGGTAGTCGTCCGCGTCGGACTTGGCGCGGCCGGAGGTGGTGGTGCGGGTGTCCTCGTGCCAGTGGCGGGTTTCCTGGATCACCGGTTCACCCGAGTCCAGGACAGCGGCGTGGCGCTGGATCTCGTAGCGGACGGCGTGCTCCACGGCGCGGAGCGAGTTCACGTTCTTCGTCTCGGAACGGATGCCGAACCGCTCACGGCCGTGCGGGCGGAGCGAAACGTTCGCGTCGCAGCGGACGTTGCCCCGTTCCATCTTCGCGTCGGACACGCCCAGGTTCTTCACGATCTCCCGGACGGCCGCCACGTAGGCCTTGGCCAGTTCCGGTGCACGGGATCCGGCGCCCTCGATGGGCTTGGTGACGATTTCCACCAGCGGAACACCGGCACGGTTGTAGTCCACCAGCGAGAAGTCGGCGCCCTGGATCCGGCCGGTGGCGCCGCCCATGTGGGTCAGCTTCCCGGCGTCCTCCTCCATGTGCGCGCGCTCGATCTCCACGCGGAACACGGTGCCGTCCTCGAGCTCGATGTCCAGGTAGCCGTCGTAGGCGATGGGCTCGTCGTACTGGGACGTCTGGAAGTTCTTGGGGGTGTCCGGGTAGAAGTACTGCTTCCGGGCGAAGCGGCAGGATTCGGCGATCTTGCAGTTCAGCGCCAGGCCGATCTTGATGGAAGACTCGATGGCCGTCTTGTTCACCACGGGCAGGACGCCGGGCATACCCAGGTCCACCTCGTTGACGTTGGTGTTGGGCTCGTCGCCGAAGACGTTGGGGGCGGAGGAGAACATCTTGGTCTTGGTGTTCAGCTCCACGTGGACCTCGAACCCCAGGACGGGATCGTACTTCTCCATGGCCTCTTCGAAGCTCAGGATGTCATCAGTGCTCATTATTTTGCCTCCTGGGTTTCGAGGGTTCCGGCAACGGCAAGGTCGGGAGCCTGGGCCAGCAGCGGGCCGCCCCACTTGGCTTCGAGCAGCGATTCGAGGACCGCACCCACCCGGTACAGGCGGGCGTCCTCGCGGGCCGGGGCCAGCAACTGGATACCGACAGGCAGCCCGTCCTCGTCCGCCAGGCCGCCAGGCAGCGACAGGCCGGGGACGCCGGCAAGGTTGGCCGGGATGGTGGCGACGTCGTTGAGGTACATGGCCAGCGGATCGTCCAGTTTTTCGCCGAGCGGGAACGCCGTGGTGGGGGCGGTGGGCGAGATCAGGACGTCAGCCTGCGCAAAGGCGGCCTCGAAGTCCCGCTGGACCAGCGTGCGGACCTTCTGCGCGGAGCCGTAGTAGGCGTCGTAGTACCCGGCGGACAGGGCGTAGGTGCCCAGGATGATGCGGCGCTTGACTTCGTCGCCGAAGCCGGCGGCGCGGGTGGCACCCATCACGCGTTCGATGGTCATGGGGCCCTCTTCGGGGAGGACGCGCAGGCCGTACCGGACGCCGTCGAACTTGGCCAGGTTGGAAGAGGCCTCGGACGGCATGATCAGGTAGTAGGCGCCCAGGGCGTACTGGAAGTTGGGGCAGGAGACCTCCACGATCTCCGCGCCGGCTTCCTTGAGCAGCTCCAGGGCGTCGTTGAAACGGTTTTCAACGCCGGCCTGGTAGCCCTCGCCGTGCAGTTCCTTGATGATGCCGATCCGCAGGCCCTCGACGTTGCCGGTCTTCGCGGCGGCAACGAGGTCCGCCAGGGGTTCGGGCAGCGAGGTGGAGTCGCGGGGATCATGGCCGCCGATGACCTGGTGCAGGAGGGCGGAGTCCAGTACGGTGCGGGTGACGGGGCCGATCTGGTCCAGGGAGGATGCCATGGCGATGGCGCCGTAGCGGGAGACGCTGCCGTAGGTGGGCTTCACGCCCACGGTTCCGGTGACGGCGCCGGGCTGGCGGATGGAGCCGCCGGTGTCCGTACCCAGGGCCAGGGGCGCCTCGAAGGCGGCGACGGCGGCAGCGGAGCCGCCACCCGAGCCGCCGGGGATCCGGTCCAGGTCCCAGGGGTTGCGGGTGGGGCCGTAGGCGGAGTGCTCCGTGGAGGAGCCCATGGCGAACTCGTCCAGGTTGGTCTTGCCCAGGATGGGCATCTTTGCGGCGCGAAGGCGTTCGACGACGGTGGCGTCGTACGGGCTGTGCCAGCCTTCGAGGATCTTCGAGCCGGCGGTGGTGGGCTGGCCGATGGTGACGATCAGGTCCTTGACGGCGATGGGGACGCCGGCCAGGTAGTGCAGTGCTTCTGCTTCCGCTCCGCCGGCGGCGCGGATGGCGTCCACCTCGGCGGCGACGGCGAGCGCTTCTTCCGCGTTGACGTGCAGGAAGGCGTTGACTTTCCCGTCGACGGCGGCAATGCGGTCCAGGTGGGCCTGGGTGGCTTCGACGGCGGTGACTTCGCCGGCGCGCAGCTTCTCGGCAAGCTGTGCGGCGGACAGCCGGATCAGGGTGCCGGCGCTGGTGTTCTTTTCAGTCATGTCTATGCCTCATCCAGGATGGCCGGAACCTTGAAACGGTTTTCGTCGGAGTCCGGGGCGCCGGAGAGAGCCTGTTCCGCGGTGAAGGTGTGTCCCACAACGTCCTCACGGAACACGTTGGTCAGCGGGATGGGGTGCGAGGTGGCCGGGACGTCGTCCCCCGCGGCCTCGCTGACGGACTTGACCGAATCCACGATGACGGCGAGCTCGCCGGCCATCCTGTCCAGCTCTTCTGCACTCATCTCGATGTGAGCGAGCCGCGCGAGATGCGCGACGTCGTCACGGTTGATCGCAGCCATGGATCTCCCCTGCAAAGTTCGAATTGTTTTCCGATCCAGTCTAGTGCGGAAACGCAGATGCCCGTCTGACATCCCCCAGCGGGCGTCAGACGGGCACCTTCGATACCCGGCCTGCCTCGGGGACAGGAGCACGGGCAGCTATAGACTAGCCGATTCCAATGGCTCCGGTAAGCATGCCGACTCCGAGCATTACCAGGGAGATGACGGCGGTGCGCCACAGGACCTTTTTGTGGTGGTCGCCCAGGTCCACCTTGGCCAGCGAGACCAGCAGCAGGATGGCCGGAACCAGCGGGCTCTGCAGGTGGAACGGCTGGCCGGTGATGGAGGCACGGGCCATGTCAGCGGCGCCGACACCGTAGTGGGCAGCGGTTTCGCTGAGGACGGGCAGGACGCCGAAGTAGAACGCGTCGTTGCTCATGAAGAACGTCATGGGAATGCTGAGCACACCGGTGATGACCGCCATGAACGGGCCCATGGAGGTGGGGATGATCTGGACCAGCCACGCGGACATTGCTTCCACCATGCCGGTGCCCTTGAGGACGCCGGTGAGGACGGCGGCGGCCATGACCATGCTGACCACGGCGACGATGGACGGTGCGTGCGCAATCAGCTGGGCGCCCTGGTCCTTGACCTTGGGGAAGTTGACCAGCAGGGCGATTGCTGCGCCCACCATGAACACGAACGGCAGCGGGATGACGTTGGCGACGAGCACCACCATGACGGCGACGGTCAGGGCCAGGTTGAACCAGAACAGCTTGGGGCGCAGGGTGCTGCGGTTGGGGTCGAGCGCGGTGTCCGCCATGGCGGAGTCGTGCTCGTCCACCAGGGTTTCGGTGCGGTCCAGGACCGCCACCGAACCACCGGCGGGGGCTGCTCCGCCGGGGTTGCCGCCCTTTCGGCGGCCACTTCCAAAAGCGCCGGTTCCGGAAGCGCCGGTGCCTGAGGCACCTGTGGAGGTGCCGCCGTCGAACTCTTCCGCAGTGTCCGGCACGCCCCAGATCTCGGGGGCCGTGGCGCGGAGGCGGTTGCGTTCCTGCAGGCCGAGCAGCCAGGAGAAGGCGAAGACGACCACCAGGCCGGCCACGAGGGACGGGATCATGGGGACGAAGACGTCGTTGACGTCGATCTTCAGGGCGGTGGCGGCGCGGGCCGTGGGGCCGCCCCAGGGCAGGATGTTCATGGTGCCGTTGGCCAGGCCGGCCACGCAGGTGAGGACCACGGGGCTCATCTTGAGGCGCAGGTAGACCGGCAGCATCGCGGCGGTGGTGAGGATGAAGGTGGTGGACCCGTCGCCGTCCAGGGACACGGCGGCGGCCAGGATGGCGGTGCCCAGGACCACCTTGGCGGGGTCGTTGCCCAGCTTGCGGAGGATGAACTTCACCAGCGGGTCAAAGAGCCCGACGTCGATCATCAGGCCGAAGTAGATGATGGCGAACATCAGCAGGGCCGCGGTGGAGGTCATGGACTTCATGGAGTCCATCACCATGTCGCCGATGCCCAGGCCGGCACCGGCGAACAGGCCGAAAACAGTAGGGACAATGATCAACGCCAGCACTGGCGTCAACTTCTTCGTCATGATCAGCACCATGAATACCGCGATCATGGCGAATCCAAGTATTACCAGCACAGCCGGCTCCTTCTTGTGAACAGCGGCACAGCGGTGTGACGCGTGCTACAGACTGTAGGGTGGCGGCCGTCACGGCAGTGCCTTTGGCTCAATTGATTGGCATACTGCTTATTGGGAGCATTTTGCTCATTGTGCTCACAGCGCTTAGGCGCCGAAACCATGGCCCGCCGCCACCCGTCAAGGAGGATGAATGCAGCGTTCCGCGCCCCGGCAGCCGCTGCGGTTTTCCACCCAGACGCTGTTGCTGCAGCTGGCCGTGGTGCTGCTGGTGGTGCTGCTGAGCACCTCCGTGCACGCGTGGCTGACGTATGACCGGGTGGGCAGCGATGCGGAGAACCAGGCCCTGACGCTGGCCCGGACCGTTGCCTCCGACCCGGAGGTCCGTGCCGATGTGCTGGCCATCAGCGGACAGCCCGGCACTCCCCCGGCAGCAGAGCTCCTGGCCGGGCCACTGCAGGCATCCGCCGAGGCGGCGCGGACCAGGACCGGCGCCTTGTTCGTGGTCATCACGGACGAAACGGGCATCCGGCTGGCCCACCCGGATCCGCAACGGCTCGGTGAGAAGGTCAGCACGGACCCCTCCGAGGCGTTGTCCGGGCAGGAGGTCACCACCCGGAACACCGGAACACTCGGCCCGTCCGCCGGCGCGAAAGTTCCGGTCTACGCACCCGGCACCGGCGCGGTGGTGGGCGAGGTGAGTGTGGGTTACTCCATGGAAACCGTGGCCCAGAGCGTGGCCCGGGACATCGGGCCCGTGGCACTGACCGCCGCGGGCGCCCTCCTGGCCGGCGTCCTGGGCTCCTTCCTGCTGCGCCGGCGCCTGCAGCGCCTCACCCTGGGCCTGGAACCGGAAGAGATCAGCACGCTGGTCCATGACCAGGTGGCGGTGCTGCAGGGCGTGGACGACGGCGTGATCGGCGTCAGTGCCGACGGCCGGGTCAGCGTCTTCAATGCCGCCGCGCAGCGGCTGCTGGGACTGCCGGACCTGTCGGGATCCCGCTGGGAGGACGCGCCCGTCCCGGAACAGCTGAAGTCCCTCACGCGCCCCGGGACCGGGGTTGCGGGCCCGGCGGTTGCCACCGGCGGATCAAACCAGGATGCCCTCGAGCTGGTGGCGGGCGGCCGGGTGCTGGTGGTAAATGCGCGCAAAGCCCTGCACCGCCGGGAGGACCTGGGCTGGGTGGTCATGCTGCGTGACCGGACGGAACTGCAGGAGCTTACGCGGCAGCTCGACGCCGTGGGCACCATGTCCACCGCGCTGCGCGCCCAGCGGCACGAGTTCGCCAACCAGCTGCACACCCTTGCCGGCTTTCTGGGCATCGGCCAGCACCAGGAGGCGCGCGACTACCTTGCCGGCCTCGCCGCTACCGGCCCGCTGAAGTTCCCGGTGGACCAGGCCGAGCTGCTGCAGGACCCGTACCTGCAGGCCTTCGTGGGCGCCAAGGGCGTGGAAGCCGACGAACGGGGCGTCGCACTGCGCATCGGGCCGGAGACCCTGGTCCGAGGGCAGGTAACGGAGGCCCAGGACGTGACCACGGTGCTGGGAAACCTGCTCGACAACGCCGTCAACGCCGCCGTGGCGGGCTCGTCCGCGGACCGCTGGGTTGAGCTGGAGGTGCTGGATGAGCCGGGCGACGACGGCGGCACGCTTCACGTCGTGGTGGCGGACTCCGGTGACGGGCTGGCAGAAGGCACAGACACGGAGGCCGTGTTTGCCGAAGGTTTCACCACCGCTTCCGGCCCGGTCCGCGCCGGCGGCGGCCAGGGCTTCGGGCTGGCGCTGGCCCGCCAGCTGGCACGGCGCCGGGGCGGCGATGTGAAGGTGCTGGACCGCGGGGCCAGGGGCGGCCCGGGCGCCGTGTTCATGGCCACCCTTCCGCACACGACGGCAGGGAGCCCTGTCGCAAAGACCACGGGGGAAGCCGGAAAGGAAAAGAATGGCTGACGAATTTCGGGTCCTGATCGTGGACGACGACTTCCACGTGGCCAAGCTGCATGCCGCCTACGTGGATTCGGTGGCGGGGTTCCTGGCGCTGGCGCCCGTCGGAACGGCGTCGCTGGCCCTGCAGGCGATCCACAGCCTGCGGCCGGACCTGGTGCTGCTGGACGTGTACCTTCCGGACGCCTCCGGCCTGGACCTGCTGCAGCAGCTGGATGTGGACACGATCATCCTCAGCGCCGCGTCTGATCCCGCGTCGGTCCGGGTCGCGTTCCGCCGCGGCGCACTGGGATACCTGCTCAAGCCCTTCACGGCGGAGTCACTGTCCCAGCAGCTGCGTTCCTATGCCCGGTACCGGCGCCTCCTGGGCCAGCCCGGGGCACTGGACCAGGACGCCGTGGAGCGCGCCAAACGCGCGCTGATTCCGGGGGACGTCACGCCGTCGTCGAAACCACGCTCCGCGACGGAGGCCGCGGTACTGGAATCGCTGGCCCCCGGCGAGCAGTACTCTGCCGCCGAGGTGGCCGCCCGGGTGGGCGTTTCCCGCGCCACCGCCCAGCGGTACCTGTCCTCGCTGGCGGACGACGGCGCAGTGGACATCCAGCTCCGCTACGGCACCACCGGCAGGCCCGAGCACCGCTACGGCCTGCCGGCACGGTAGGGCCGGAAACTTACTCGCTCTTCTGCGCGACCAGTTCGATCTCGACGAGCATCTTCGGGTCCAGGAACGGGAGCACGTGGACCAGGGAGAGGGTGGGACGGATCTCGCCGAACACCTCGCCGTGGGCCCGGCCGGCCTCTTCCCACTTGCTGATGTCCGTCAGGTACAGCTTGGACTGCACCACGTCCCCGTAGCCGAAGCCGGCCTCAGCCAGGACCTTGCCGAGTTTCTGCAGGATGTACTGGGTCTGGGTGTAGAAGTCATCCCCCACGATTCCGTCGTCACCGCTGGCTGCGGTGGCAGAGATGTAGAGGGTGTTGTCCACCTGGACGGCGCGGGAATAGCCGAGGGTCTGTTCCCAGACGGATCCGCTGCCGAAGGTTTTGCGCATGGGTGGGCCTTTCAAAGCTGGAATGGGTCGCCACCACTGTAGGGCTGCTACAGGTCGCGCCGGTAAACCAGCAGTTTTATGTCGGTTCCGGGGACCAGCCAGTCCCGCTCAGGCACCCGCTGGAAGCCGGTCTTGCGGTACAGCCCGTGCGCGCTTTCCCAGGTTTGACCGGTGGTGAGGGCCACCGCACGGATGCCGGGAAGGGTCCTGGCATGGCCGATGATGGCGTCCACCATGGCTTTGCCGGCGCCGCTGCGCTGCACGGCAGGGTCCACCACCAGCATCCGGAATTCCAGCTCATCCTGCAGGGCGATGTCCGCGTACGGCTCCCCCGCCAGTGCCAGCGTGACGGAACCGATGACAGCTCCGTCCCGCTCCGCCACCCAGATGGTGGCCTGCTCCGCGCGCTCTGCCACATCCATGATCTTCACCATGTAGGGGTGCGCGGCGTCGTCGAAGTAGCCTGCCGAAAGATACGAAGCTCCGGTGATGCGGGCAATGGCGGCGAAGTCGGCCTCGACGGCGGGACGGATAGTTATCTGCGGCTGCACCCGTCAATGCTAGTGGCGGGCCGGGGCGCCGTACGGCAGGAAGGCACTTTCCGTGACAGAACTATCAGAACGGGCGGCCCCGCTCTTTCGATGAGGCCGGTTCCCATGCCGACTCAGAGCGGAAACTTGCCGGACAGCTCCAGGCTGGCGGCACAGGTCCAGGCGTCCAGGCGTTCGCCATCGGTGGGGCCGCCGTCGAGGGGGCTCGTCAGGCGCGGCCTGCGCACCCAGCAGCCGGCCTCCTCCGCGATCAGGGCGCCGGCTGAAAAGTCATGCTCATTCAGACCCCGCTCGCCGTAGGCATCGTGGGTTCCGTCCGCCACCATGCACAGGTCCAGGGCGGCGGAACCAAGCCGGCGGACATCGGCAAAGCCATCCATCAAAGTACCGAAGGCGGCCGCCTGCTGGGCGCGGACATCGGGCTCGTAGCTGAACCCGGTGGCCAGGATCTGCCCGGCGCGGCCCGGAACCGGTCCGTCCAGCCTGGTGACAATGCCGCGTTCGTCCAGCCACGCACCCTGGCCGCGGGCAGCGTAGTACACCCGCCCCAGGGCAGGGGCGTTGACGACGCCGGCCAGCCAGACGCCGTCGGCATCGGCAACCGCCACGGAGGTGGCGTAGTAGACGATGTTGCGGATGAAGTTGGTGGTGCCGTCCAGGGGGTCGATGGACCAGCGGTAACCGGTGGGGTCGGCGGCCCGGGTGGTTCCCTGTTCCTCGCCGGTGATGCTGTCGCCCGGGCGGGCAGCGGTGATGACGCGGCGTACGGCGTTTTCCGCGGCCAGGTCGAAGGCCGTGACCCAGTCCCCGGCGGCTCCCTTGTTGCTCGCGTCCAGGGCGTTGCCGTCACGGCCGGACAGGACTTTTGCGCCTGCCGCGGCGGCCTGTTTGGCTACCTCCAGCAATTCCGTTGCGGACGTCATGCGTTCTCCTCCACGGTGCTGTCCTGTACTGTGTCCTCCCCTGCAGAGGCAGGTACGGTCGCCTCTTCGTTGCCCCCGTCATCCCCGCCCGGTTCCACGGCATCTCTTGCCGCGGCATCCCCCACGGCCGCCGGGCCGCCGTCGAGCAGTTGCCGGAACCCGTCCTCGTCCAGGACGCGGACGCCCAGCTGCTCTGCCTTGTCCAGCTTGCTGCCGGCACTTTCGCCGGCCACCACGTAACTGGTGTTCTTGGAAACGGAGCCGGCCGCCTTGCCGCCGCGGAGCAGGATGGCTTCCTTGGCTTCGTCGCGGCTGAAGTTGGGCAGGGAGCCCGTGACCACCACGGTCAGTCCCTCAAGGGTGCGCGGCATGGACTCGTCGCGTTCGTCCTCCATGCGGACCCCGGCGGCGCCCCAGCGGTCGATGATCTCGACGTGCCAGTCCTCGGCGAACCATTCCTTCAGTGCGGCGGCAATTGTGGGGCCAACGCCGTCCACATGCGCAAGTTCTTCCTCGGACGCGGCGCGGATGCGGTCCATGCTGCCGAACGCCTGCGCCAGGGCCCGGGATGCGCGGGGACCGACGTGGCGGATGGACAGGGCCACCAGGACGCGCCACAGCGGCTGGGTCTTGGCCTTTTCAAGTTCCTTGAACAGCTTCTGGGTGGTGGCGGTGGGCTTGGACGGCGACTTGGCCGTGCCCTTGCTGAAGAAGTACGGCACCAGCTCGTATTCGCCGGTGGGAACGCCTTTACTCTTCTTTTCACGCCGGATCCGGACACCGGCCAGGTCCTCGGGGGTGAGGTCGAACAAGCGGGCTTCGGAGGTCAGCGGAGGGGTGTCCGGTTCGGCAGGCTGGGTCAGTGCGATGGCCGCCTCCCAGCCCAGGGCCTCGATATCGAAGGCACCCCGGCCGGCTACGTGGAACACGCGCTCCCGGAGCTGGGACGGGCAGGACCTCGCGTTGGGGCAGCGGACATCCACGTCCCCCTCCTTCGCAGGTGCCAACGGGGTACCGCAGGATGGGCACTCGGTGGGCATCACGAAGTCGCGTACCGGCGGGTCCTGCTGGTCCCGGAAGTTCAGGACCGGGCCCACGATTTCGGGGATGACGTCCCCCGCCTTCCGCAGGATGACGATGTCGCCGATCTTGACGCCCTTGGCCTTGACCACGTCCTGGTTGTGCAGGGTGGCCATTTCCACGGTGGATCCGGCAACCTTGACCGGCTCCATCACACCGTAGGGCGTGACGCGGCCGGTGCGGCCCACGTTGACCTGGATATCCAGCAGCTTGGTGTGGACTTCCTCCGGTGGGTACTTGTACGCCACGGCCCAGCGGGGAACACGGGTGGTGTTGCCCAGGGCGCGCTGGGTGGCGAAATCATCGACTTTGATGACGATGCCGTCGATTTCGTGAAGCAGCTTGTGGCGCTGGTCCCCGTACCGCTTGATGAATCCGAGGACGTCGTCCCGGGCTTCCAGCACCTCGAAGTACGGGCTCACCGGCAGGCCCCACTCCTTCAGCAGGCCGTAGGTCTCCGACTGGCTGCCGGCGGCAAGGCCCTCCCGGGCGCCGATGCCGTGGACAAACATTTTCAGTGGCCGCTTGGCCGTCTCCGCCGGATCCTTTTGCCGCAGCGAGCCGGCGGCGGCGTTTCGGGGATTGGCCAGCGGCGCCTTCCCGGCTTCGATCAGGGCCTCATTGAACTCGGCGAAGGCCTTGGACGGGATGAAGACCTCGCCGCGCACTTCCATTTCGGCGGGGAAACCGCTGCCACGCAGTTCCTGCGGGATTTCCTTGATGGTGAGCAGGTTGTGGGTAATGTCCTCACCTGTGGTGCCGTCGCCGCGGGTGGCAGCCCGCACCAGTTTGCCGTCGCGGTACAGGAGGTTGACCGCCAGGCCATCGATTTTCAGTTCGGTCAGCCACGCCGCCTTTGCTCCGCCGTCCCCGATTTTTTCGATGCCGGCCTCGGCCCGGTTCAGCCATGCCTCAAGCTCCTCCAGGGAGAAGACATCCTCGAGGCTGTACATCCGCTGCAGGTGTTGCACCGGAGCAAACGCGGCGGACACCTCGCCGCCCACTTCCTGGGTGGGTGAATCGTTGGCCACCAGTTCCGGGTGCAGCGCCTCGATCTCCTCGAGGCGGCGGAAGAGGGAATCGAACTCGGCGTCCGATACCAGCGGCGCGTCCTCCTGGTAGTACGCAAACCGGTACTTCCGGACCAGGTCCGCGAGGTTGTCATATTCCTCGCGGATGGCCTCGGTGGGAATCGCTTCGGGCTCGTGCGGTGCCGTGGTCCGGGCGGCGGTCTGTTCTGCGGGTCCTGGTCCTGTGCTCACAGACCTATCTTGCCTTACACCTCCGACAGCCACCGGGCACGGCGGCGTGGCAGGCACCCAGGCTCAGTGCGACCGGAGCCGGTTGCGGTTCCGGTTCCACCAGGCGAAAGCTCCGGCGGACGCACCCACCAGCAGTGTTCCGATCGCGATCGGCCCCAGTGCCGGCCCGTCCGGGCCCCCGCCCCCGGCGGGAGCAACGGCGGCCAACTTGGTGGGCGCAGTGGTCCGGGTCACGGGACTGTTCCAGTCCTGTCCACTGGAGGGGCCGGTGGGCGGGCGGTAGCCGGCAGCCGCTGAGGGGGTTTCGGGGGCGGAATCGTCGGGGACCGGTGCCACCGTTGCCGGAAGCCGGGCCGGGTCCGGGGGCGGGATGTCACCCTGCGCCGGCTGGGGCTGGACAGTCGGGGCGGCCGGCACCGCCGGGGGTGCCGGCTGGGCCGGCGGCGGCACGGGATCCTTTGATTTGCGTGGGCGCCCGGTTGGGCCGGCGTCGGGGCTGCTGGCAAGGATGGGAATGCACAGCAATCCGCAGTCGGCTGGCGCCTGGGTGTCCGACGCCGGAGCGGGCGTGGGGTCGGCAGTGGCAGCAAGTGCCGGGCCTGTTGGGAAGAAGCCAAAGGCCAGGGCCAGGACAGCTGCGGAAGCCGTCGTCGTAACAGCGTGGCGGACCGGGGCGGACGGGGTCATTGCTACCTTTCGATGCGCGCAGCCCCCCACCACGGCTTTCTGGTGTCCCCGGTAGTCTTCTACAGCGCCGGGCGGGGCCGCAAATCCGCCGCAGCAGCGGCCCCGCCTTTTTCGGGCCTGCTCAGTCCCGGTTTTCCGGTGGAAGCGCCACCTGGATTTTCCGCGCTTTGCCGCGTCCCACCACGTACCCGCGGCCCGGGATGAAGTCCGGACTCACCCGGCCCAGCGAGGTATTGAGCAGGCTGTCGCCTTCGATGTCCCCCGGGTTGAGGAGCAGGCCCCGCCGCCCGGATTTGAACGGCTGGGCAAGCTGCCAGGCACTGGACCAGGTGGAGGATTCGGACTCGCCCACCACCCATTGGTCCGCCTTCAGCGACGCGGTCACCAGCTGCGCCATGCCGGATTCGGCGATGGTGTCGGTGAATTCCGTCAGGCCCTCGATGAAGAAGGCCACCACTCCCGGATTCCCGGTGGAGTGCTCCACCAGGTCCTCCACCACCTCGGCGAGGTCGTCCGGTCCCACCACCGAGCGGTTCCAGATGGGAAGGGAGGCGACGGCGGACCGGCGCGACCCGAGGTAGATCAGCTCCGTGGCGGGGTTGGACCGGCGCAGTGCGTAGGCCAGGGTCACCAGGGCCACGGTCCGTCCGGCACCCGGCGGGCCTGCCAGCAGCAGCGGGCCCCGCGCCATGACCTCCGCGGGCTGCAGGGACTCGTCGTCCACGCCGATCACCGGCAGGTCCGGGCTGCCGGCGGGCAGGACATCCAGGTCCACCTGCTCGGGCAGCCGTTCGATGCCCGGCGCGGTGTCCAGGCCCTGGCGCAGCATGGCTTCGCTGAGCTTATGGACTTCCCGGGCCTGCAGGGCCAGGTTGGAGTTGCCGCCCAGGACGGCGAGCTGCACCTCAAGTCCGTCCAGCAGCCCGCGGCCCGGGGGCGACGTGGCGGTGAGCACATCCCTGGGGACGTCCATCGAGATGTAGTCGTCTTCGTTGGAGAGCCGCAGCACCAGCCGGCGCTGGATGGAGGCGAGCAGCGACGCGGGGACGGCGTTGGGCCGGTCCCCCGTCACCACCAGGTGGATGCCCAGGGTGCGGCCATCGGTGGCCAGTTGCAGGAAGATGTCCCAGAGCCCGGAAAGCTTGCTGTGCTCATATGCTTCCCGGAACGCGGACATGCCGTCCACCAGCACGAAGATCCGCTTCTCGTCCGGCCGGTTGGCCAGCTTCCGGTACTCCACGATGGTGGACGCCCGCACCTCTGCGAACTGTGCGGACCGCAGCTCGGCGATGTCCCGCAGGAGGCGCAGCAGGCGCCCAACGCGTTCCACGTCGTCGCCGTTGATGATCTCGCCCACGTGCGGAAGCTCCTCCAGCATCCGCAGCCCCGAAGAACCGCAATCGATGCCGTACACGTGGACAGGGCCGCCGCGCGGGGTGACCGCGGCGGCAATGGCAATGCCGCGCAAGGCTGCGGACTTGCCGGAACCGCCCGTTCCGTAAATGGCCATGTTGCCGTCCCGGTCCGGTTCGTAGAACACGGTGGGCTGGTCCTGGTGCACGGGATCGTCGGCAACGCCCAGGAGCAGCTGTTCGTCGGTGCGGGGGTTGGGCAGCTTCGAGAAATCGTAGGTCTTGGCCAGTTCATCCAGCCATGGCCTGCGCGGCGGCTGGATGGCCAGGGTGTCCGCGGCGTGCACGATGGTGGAAGTCATCCGGGCAATGTCGTTGGGGCCGGCCGGTTCCTGGGCAACGGGCTTGTCAGGGGCGGGCGCTTCCCAGCTGGGACCGGAACCGAAAGCCATTTCCACGATGTCGATCTGGGGCCGCTGCGGCTTGTCGGTGGTCCAGCCGCCGGCGTAGCCGGTCTGGAACCCCTGGATGCGGCCGGGCCCCGTCTTGGCGGCACCGCGGCCCGGAATGGCGGGGTCGAAGTAGGCGGCGTCCGGGACGCCCAGGATGTCCGTGGCATCGTCCTCATCGGCCATGCGCAACGCAACCCGGAGGTTGGTGTTGGCGCGGAGGTTGTCCTTGATGACGCCGGCGGGCCGCTGGGTGGCCAGGATCAGGTGCAGGCCCAGGGAGCGGCCACGGGCGGCCACATCCACCACCCCGTCCACGAACTCGGGAACATCGTTGGCCAGGGCGGCGAACTCGTCCACGATGATGATCAGGTACGGCGGGGCTTCCGGGTCTGCCTCGCGCTGCAGGGCCAGCAGGTCCTTGGCCTTCTTCCGGTTCAGCAGCTGCTCCCGGTAATGCAGCTCCGCGCGCAGGGACGTCAGGGCGCGGCGCACCAGGTGCGGGGACAGGTCGGTGACAAGCCCGACGGTGTGCGGCAGGTTGATGCAGTCCGCGAACGCGGCGCCGCCCTTGTAATCCACGAACAGGAAGCTGACCCGGTCCGGGCTGTACGCCGCGGCCATGCCCATGACCCATGACTGCAGGAACTCGGACTTGCCCGCGCCGGTGGTGCCGCCCACCAGCGCGTGCGGGCCCTCGTTCTTCAGGTCCAGGTACAGCGGCTCGATGCCCTTGGACCCCACCAGGGCCCGGAGCGTGCCGTTGTCCTTGCGGTTCGCCACCGCGGTGGCGTGCACGGAGTTGTTTTCCGTCCAGCGCTCGGCCACGGACTGCGGGTTGTCCAGGAAGTCCTTGCCGATCAGGGTCGCGTAGGACACGGCGCGCGGCAGGTCGGAGTCGTCGTTGACGGGCTTGCCCACGTCCACCACGGGGGCCAGCATCCGGGCGAGCTGGGCGGCGAGTTCCGCGTCCACGCTCTCGCAGCTGACGGGATAGGTGTGGCGGCCCAGGCGCACCTGGCCGGTGGTGGTGCCGTGGTCGCCGTCCACCACCATGAAGTCGCGGCAGGCGGCCGGGAGGGCCTGGATGTCGGTGGCCACCCACAGGACGTGGACGCCGGAGTCGGGCCCGCGTTCCGCCAGCCGGGTGAGCCTGCCGCGGTCCACCGGAGCGTCGTCCTCCACGATGACCAGCACCGAGGGAAGGACGGGCTCTTCGAGTTCATGCTTGACGGGGTCGATGCCGGGGCGCAGTTCCGGGGCGGTCCGTTTGGCCGCCGCTTCGCGGGCGTCCACCAGGTCCTCAAGCCGGGCCAGCAGGGAGGAGCCGCCGGCGGACCCGGCTGCCAGGTGGTCCCCGCCCAGCGGGCTGTGCCCCGAGCCCACGTGCGGCAGCCACTGCAGCCAGTTCCAGCGTTCGCGGGACTGCGCGGACGTGATGGCCGTCAGGACCACCTCGGCCGGGGAATGCAGGCCCACGAGCTGCAGCACCATGCCACGGGCAACATCGTCCACCAGGCCGCGGGCGCCGGCGATGCCAAGGGCCCCGGAGGTGCGCAGCTGGGAGACCACGGGGACGCCTTCGATCTCGCTGAACTGCTTGATGCAGTCCTGGATCTCGCGGGCGTACTGGACCTCGGTGTCATTGTTGGAGGGTTCCTCCAGCGGGATGCGTGACGGCCCGGTCCCCAGCCCGAAGCGCAGGCCCAGGAACGAGGAGTGCTCGGGCCTGTGCGTCCACAGCAGTGGCCCGAGCTTGTAGATGGCATCCACGGTGTCGCTGACCGACGGCGCTTCCTGGAGCCGGACCGCCCGTTCCACCTGCTGCAGTTCGGTCAGGTCCTGCCGGAAGGCGGCCATGGACGCCCGGAACTGCTTGAGCTGTTCCTTCTGCTGCTTCCGCGTCCGCATCCTGGTGTCCACGTAGTGGCCCACGATGAACAGGGGCATCATCAGCATGAACACCATGGACAGCACGTTCTGCGTGACCGCGAAGATGACCGCGCCCATCATCAGGGGTGCCACCAGCATGATGTACGGGAACGGCTGGTCCTCGGGCCGCTTGGGCCCGGCAGGAAGGACGCGCTTGGGCACGTCGAAGCGGGGCACCACGCGCGGGGAGCGGTTGAAGTCCACAAGGGGCGACGTCGGCGCTGCCGCGTGGTTGTGCCCCAAGGGCACCACAGTGACGGTGGTGTCCCCCAGGGTCACCGTGTCGGACGAGTTCAGGATGGCGCGCGTGACCGGCAGCCCGTCCATCAGGAGGCCGTTGGCGGAATTGGTGTCCACGATCTCGATGCTTTCTCCCACCGTGATCCGGGCATGCCGTTTGGACGTGAGCGGATCCGTCAGGCGGATGTCCACGTCCCGGTCCCGGCCGATGTAGCTGGTGCCAATGGGCAGCGAAAATTCGCGGCCGACATCGGGCCCGGACAACACGCGCAACGTGGCCGCAGCAGGCCCACGGCTGGCTCCGGGTTCGTGGAACTGCCCGCTGACCTGGGCCAGCGACACCACGGAGCCCGGGCGCAGGCCCGATTCGAGCAGGTTGTCTTCGCGGGCCAGGACGTTGCCGCTGATGCCGGCACCCACGAAGGCTTCGTCGATGCGCAGGGACAGGTTGTCCGGGGCAGGGGTGCCCTTCCGGTCAGGGTCGGCCGCCCAGAGCACGGTGGCAATATCGGCCACGGTGGCCAGGCCGTCCACCGTGACGGCCAGGTCCTTGGCGTCGGCGGGTTCGCGGCGGAGTGTCAGCCGGATCCTCATCCTTCGTCCACGCCCCTCATCTTTTCGAGCAGGTACAGGTCATCGGGTGTCACCAGGTGGGTGGTGACGGCGTGCTCCACCAGGCGGGCGCGACGGTTGGTGGCCAGTTTCCCGCCGCCTCCGCGCAGCCCCACCACGCCCACGCGGTCCAGCTTGTCGCAGACGTTGTCCAGTTTGCGGTTGAAACGGGTCAGCGCCCAGCCCAGGGTCTTGGCGGCGGCCGCCGAGGACGGGATGGTGCTGAACCCGGTGCCTTCGCGCCGGAGCACGGGCTCGGCGAGGGCCACGATCAGCGCCTTCTGGGCGTCGGTGAAGACCACGGGGCCGATGGTGGTGTCGCCGCTGCTGGCGCCTTCCCGGGCTTCCTGCCGGAAGGATGGCGTCTTCAGGTGCACGGCGAACTCGTAGGTGGTGGGGCCGGCCGTGAAGATGACGTTGGTGTGGCTGAACACCAGCGGAATCCGGGCGCCGGGCGACAGCCAGGCCTGCATGCCGCCGGACGCGTCAGCCACGGTGGCGGACAGCATGCTGCCCACGTTGCTCAGCCACCAAATGCCGTCGTAGCGGGCCACCTGCAGGAACTGCCGGTGCAGGTACGGGTTGTCGTCCACTTCAAGGTCGCCTTCGCGGCCGATATTGAAGATGTCCTCATCCGATGGCTCGTACCATTCGCCACAGAAATCTATTGCTAGATCCCCCATGATCTGTGCCTCCTCAGTGGGCAATGTGTTTGCATCATCAGCTGGCTAGTCCTGCAGGCAGGCGATGGAGTCCTGGCCTTCCGGCGAGGCGCTGCCGTCGGCCCGCACCAGGATCACTTCCAGGCAAATGGGAGTGGGGCCGAACCCGGAAACAAAGGTCTTCGGTACCTTCGTAGTTTCGTAGGGACCGTCCGCCTTGGCGGATTTGGTGCGGTATTTGTAGGAGTCGCCCTCCCTGGGCTGCGGGTTGGTCCAGGAGAAGATGATGGTGTTTGGATCTTCGGGCTTTCGTGATGCCGTGAGGCCTTCAACACTGGGGACGGTGCCGCTGTCCACGGCGTCCGCCGGCGGCTTGCTGACCTGCTGGGTGTCCACTGCTTTGGGCGTTCCGGTCGCAGTGTTGGCCACCACGATGCCCACCACCGCCGCCAGGGCCAGGAGGGTTCCGCCGGCCAGCGCGAGCCAGAGGTTGCGCTTGCCATGGCCTGCCGCCGGCTCCGCCTGGGGCTGGTCCACGTTCACGGGCCGGTGCACGGTGGCGTCGGCGGTGTAGGTGTCCGGCCCGGCGTCGTCCCTTACCGGGGCACCATACTTCGCCGCGCCTGTGCTGCCGCGCAGGACGGTGGACTGTGCCCACTCCCCCTGGCCGCCGCCGTCGGCCGCGCCTGCTCCGGGGCCAGCCGCTCCGGCGGGGCCCGCCGGGATGGAGGGCACGGCAGGGGCTTGCCGCCATTGGCCGGGGCCGGCGGGAGTGAAGGACGACGGCGGGAGGGCACCACCGCGGCGTCCCGTGGCGTCGGTTCCGGCGCCGGGTGAGCCGGGGCGGGTGCGGGCCGGGAAGGTGGGGGCGCTGCCGGTGCGCTCGGGATCGATGGCGGCGATGCTGCGGACGCGGGTTTCCTCGGTGCCGTCGTCCGGGTGGCTTTCCTCCTGCTGGGGTTCCTCGAGGACTTCGAAGGGAGTCACGGAGAGGTTGAGCTCAGCCTGGATCCGCTGGAGGGCCAGGGCGAAGGCGTGCGCGGAGGAATACCGTGACTGCGGCGACTTGGCCATGGCGGTGGCCAGGGCCAGTTCCAGCGATTCCGGCACGTCCGGACGGCCCAGCCGGGGCAGCGGCAAGTTGCTGATCCGGTTGATCAGTTCCCGCTGCGAGTTGTCCGCCCCCGGCATGACGAAGGGCGAGCGGCCGGCCAGCAGGGTGTACAGGGTGGCACCGAGGGCCCACACGTCCACCATGACGCCGTCGACACTGCCGTCGCGGAACTGCTCCGGCGGGGACCAGGGAATGGACATGCCCGAGTCGTCGTCGGAGTCCCCGGCAAGGGTGCCGGAGATCCCGAAGTCGGTCAGCGCGGGACGGTTGTAGTCCGTCACCAGGATGTTGGCGGGCTTGATGTCGCGGTGGGCGATGCCGGCACGGTGCGCGGTTTCGACGGCGGAGGCCACCTGGATGCCGACGGCCAGGACTTCATCAACGCTGAAGCGCTGCCGCCGGTACCGCACGTCCAGGCTGGGCCGGGAGCAATACTCCATGGCCAGGTAGGAATGCCCGTCGTCCGTCACTTCCGCCTCGAAAATGGTGACGATGTACGGGTGCGAGGACAGCTGGGCCATGAGGTTGGCCTCGGACTCGAAGCGCCGGCGGGCGCCCTCGGTCTTCAGGTCCGAGAGCAGCACCTTGACGGCGACTTTCCGGCGCGGCCTGTCCTGTTCGTAGAGGTAGACGTCGGAGAAGCCGCCCGAGCCGAGCAGGCTGATGTAGGTGAACCCCGGAATGCGGGGCGGCGGCGCAACAGGCCGTTTGGAACTCAAGGAATCTCCTCAAAACGCAATGAGATGTTGTCGCCCAGTTCAGCGATATCACCGTCGAGCAGGATGGCCATCTCGTTCTGGGCGAGACGGCGGGGCGGTTGGCCTTCGCGGACCAGGACGGTGCCGTTGGTGGCCTTGAGGTCGCAGAGCATCACGTGCCAGCCCTCAAGCCGCACCTCCACATGGGACCGCGAGATGTCACCGCCCGGGCTGGCCACCTGCACCAGGCGCGGCATCACGCCGCCCTGGACCCGGGACACCGACGGCTGGCGGCCGATCACCATGGACTGGTCGAGGTCCACCAGGTCGCCGGTGGACAGCCGCATCCGTCCCAGCCTGGGACGCGCTACCTGCACCGCATCGGGCAACAGGGCCGCCCCGCAGACGCTGCACTGGGCGCGGGTGGGCGGATTGGCGTGGCCCTGGGCGCAGACGCGCGCCAGCACCAGCGGGCCGCCGCCCGCATCCTGCCGGGCCGCAGGTGCGTCCGCGGCAGGGCCGGCCGTTGATCCGGCGACGCTGCTCTTCATGACCGTCTGGCCATCATGGTCCGGATCGAAGCCGGCAGCGGGTTCCTGGCCCGTGTCCGGCTGCTGGACCCGTGGATTATGGACTGGCGGATTATGGGCTTGCGGTGCATCGGCAGGCAGCTCATGGACCGGGGCAGGCCCAAAGGCAGGCGGACCGGGCTCATAGGCAGCCGGAGGTCCCTGGAACGGCGCGAACTCCCGGGCGGGAGCGTCGCTGCCGGTGCCGGGTTCCGTCGGTGCGGGTGCCGTCCCTGCAGTGCGCCAGGGGACGGAATCGATGAGGACACCGGAGGAAGCGGGACGGGACGGAGTGGCAGCCGTGCCGTTCGAGCCGTCACCGTGTCCGGCGGAAGCATCTGAACGGGCATCTGCTGGTCCGGCATCTGCTGCTCCGGCCGGTCCTGCTCCGGATTCGGCCGACGAGCCACCCGGCGCCGCATCCTCCCCCGCGCCCAGGGCAGGGAGCGGTTCAGCTGCGGGCAGCGCCGGCTGTTGCTGCGGCACTACATGTCCGGAGTCGGCGTCGGGGTCCTCGCGGACGGCTGCGTCTTCGATGTTCCTCATGACGGTGCGGTCCCACAGGTGGTCGTAGGACGTGGTCATCTCGACGGCGGGTGCGGAATCAGCGTGGCCTGGCGCGGGGGCGGTTGGTTCCGTCCCGGTTGTCCCGGAACCGGGCAGCTCCGATCCTGGGTCCCGAGGGCCGGCCGGGTCTTCGGTGCCGGTTGCTTCGAGAAGCTCTCCGTCGGCGTCAATGATCGCGCCGGGGGCAATCGTGGCTTCCGGATCAAGGTGGTGCGCGGCGGGTACCGGATCAGGCAGCGCGTCAGGTTGCTGCGGGTCTCCGGCGGGTGCGGCCGGCATGCCACCAGCGGTCCACACGGGGGAATTGTCGGCTGTTTCGCCTCCATCCGCTGGCGCTTCCGGGGCAAGGGCCTGGTCGAAACCGGCGGGGCCGTCCACCTCGCCGGAAGAACTGACGGCGAACGGGCCATCAACACTGGCCGGTTTCCCCGGGGATTCTTCGCGGTCCACTGCGGCAGGACCACCGACGGCGGCAGGGCCGGCCGGCGCGCACAGGGTCAGCGTCTGGAGCAGCACCACACCCTCCCCCAGCGGCAGTTCAGCCAGCGGCAGTTCAGGCAGCGGCTGTTCACCCAGCAGCTGTTCACCGAGCGGCTGGCCGGGGCGTCCCGCGGCCTTCCCCGCCGTGGCACCGCCGGCGATACCCAGCCGGCATGTCCCGGGCACGACGAACCTGCGCTCGTTCCAGGTGGTCACGTCGCGGCCGTCGAGCTCCACCGGCCCGCCGGGCTGCTCCACGGTGAGGTCGAGGTCACCGCGCAGGAAGACCCGCAAGGACCCGTTGAAGTCCAGGATGCCGAAGGACGGGATACGGGTCAGGGAGCCACCGGAACTGCTGGTGACGGCTGCCAGGACCTCGTGCGGCTCGGGCTGCGAAGCCAGGAGCTCCCAAATTGCCCCTGCGAGTCCGGCGGGTGTCTCCGGGCCCAGGAGGACTGCGGTCCCGGACCGGACGATGCCCAGCCAGGTGCCGGGAATGTAGCTGGCGCCGGTCATCGTCCGGGCTCTCCGTCCTGGTCGGTGCTGGCTTCAACGGGCGCCGGCAGGGGCTGCGTGACGGCTTCGGACGCAGCCGGCCGCGGCAGCGTCACTTCGTCCCCGTCCGCCGGGGTGTGGCGGGGTGCCGTGGTGCCGGTGCCGTCGTCGTTCGCTACGTTCCTGGCGTCCACCACGATGGCCGTCACGTTGTCCCGGCCGCCGCTGCGCAGGGCAGCCTGGATCAGGGCGTCCACTGCGTCCTGCGGCGCAGCCACGGTGCTGAGGATCCGGAGGATCTCCTCGTCCGGCAATTCCCCGGTGAGGCCGTCCGAACAGACCAGCACCCGGTCGCCTTCCTCCACGGGGAGGAGCCAGTAGTCCGCCTCCGTCTCATCCCCGGTGCCCAGGGCCCGGGTAACCACGTGCCGGCGGGGATGGACGGTGGCTTCCTGTGCGGTGATCTCGCCGGCGTCCACGAGCTCCTGGACCTCGGAATGGTCCACGCTGATCTGCTCGAACCGGCCCTGGCTGAGCCGGTAGGTGCGGGAATCGCCAATGTTCATGACCAGCCAGTACGGCACGCCCATTTGCTCCACCACCACAGCGCCCGTCAGGGTGGTGCCGGCGCGGGCGCCTGTGGCTTCCCGGATGGAGGCGTCGGCACGGACCAGGTACTCCTGGAGGAGGGACGCGGTAATGTTTCGCTCCCCCGTGGTGACCTGGGGCATTTCTGCCAGGGCGCGCACGCACAGGCCGCTGGCGATTTCGCCGGCCTCGTGTCCGCCCATGCCGTCAGCCACGGCGAAGATCGGGTCGGCGGCGATGTAGGAATCTTCGTTCAGCTCCCGGCGGAGTCCCCTGTCCGTCCCGTAGCCGTAGGTGAGGCTGAGGCCCGGCCCCGGCTGGATGGTGGAGGAAACACTGGCGGGGTGCTGGTTCATGCCTGTCCTAGGTAAAAGGTACGGTCTCCAAAGTGCACGCTGGATCCCGGGGTAACAAACGTGGGGACGCCCGGCACCAGGGGGGTGCGCAGGCCGTCCGGGGTGGTGACGGCGCTTCCGTTGGTCGACTGCCGGTCCGTCACCCAGATGCCCGCACCGTCAGTGAGCAGGTGCAGGTGCGTCTTGGAGATGGAGCGCCCGGGGTCGTCTACGGCCAGCAGCTGGGCGTGCTGTTCGCCCGTTTGCCCCACCGGGTTTCGGCCCACCAGGACGCTGCGGTCCAGCTGGAAGTCGCGGCCGTCGTCCAGACGGATGCGGAGGACGGCCACCTGGGCTGGTCCTCCGGCGCCGGGACGCACCTGGGTGCGTTCGACGTCGTCGTCCACATGCTGCGAAGGCACCCGGTGCCCCGGGGGGACGCCCTGGGAACCGGCCGCGGGCGGCGCGAAGGACGCCGGCGAGGTGTACGGCATGGTCTGCGAAGGCATGGTGGCCGACGGCGCAGGTGCTTGCGGCGCGGATGCCTGCGGTCCGTTGACCTGCGGCGCCGGAGCCGCCGGGGCCGGGTTGTAGGGGGCTGGGTTGTAGGGGGCCGGGTTGTACGGGGCCGGGACAGCAGGTGGCGGAGTTTGCAGTACCGGAGCAGGTGGCTGGGAGCCAGGGGTTTGGGGTGCAGCGGCTTGGGGTGCGGCGGTTTGCGGTGCTTTGACCCCGGCCACCGGGGACAGCACCTGCTGCACGGGCGGAAGGTCCAGGGGCGCGAAGCTGTAGGGACCCTGGATGCCGCCGGTGGTGATGGGGTCCCTGCCTGCCTTGACGTCGAACACCAGGGTCTTGGCAGCGGTGTCATTCCAGCCCCGGAGGCCGCCGTTCTTGTCCCAACGGTTGGAAACCACCACCAGCACAGCCCAGGCAGCACCCACCAGGAGCAGCGGGCCGAGGATGAACAGGGCGGCGTCAAACCATTTGAAGACCACTACCAGCACTACCGCCAGCAGGGCCAGGAGGATGCCCGCCCCGGTGATGAGGCCGCGCAGGAACACAGCGCCCGCGCCGGGTGCGTAGCCGTCCTGGTCCGCGCTGCGGATGCCCATGGCCAGGTTGCCGGGCGTTTTGCCGCTGCGGGCTTCCAGACCGAGCACGACGAACAGGTAGGCCAGGGTGAGGCCCAGGCCGATTCCGCCGAACAGCACCAGGGAAGAGGTGTCGTACACGATGAACCCGCCGCTCCTGGTGCGGGTGATCCCGGCAAATCCGCTGGCGAACGTCACCACCAGCACTGCCACCCCGGGCAGCCAGTCGATGACGGCAGCGCCAAGCCGCTTGCCCGCCGCAGCCGGAACAAGCTGAAGGTTCACTGCCATTCCCGTTCCTCCCCCTGGAGCGGCTTCCACCCTTGTGGAACCGCCGGTTGTGCCCGGCCCGGTGCCCGTATGCAGGGTGCCCCTGCGCGCGTTGCCCGTATGTGCTGTGCCCGCCGGCTGACCTGCCGGGGGCCTTTCTACTACCGGGATAGTACCGGGAATCCCGGGCGCATGCGTGGGGCGCGCTTCCCTGGCGTCACTCCTGTCCTGGTGCTCCAGCGGGTCCGGGGTCCTAGTGCGGCGCGCCGCCCGGTTGGGCAGCGGCGCGCCGCAGGCGGTGCAGAAGGTGGCTCCCGCGCGGATCTGCTGTTGGCAGCGCGGGCAGCGTTCGGCGTCGGGCATCACTGCTGGTGGGGTCCTTGCTGGTCTGGCTCGTTCGTGTCCCGGGCCGGTGCGTCCGGCCGGGGCGATGAAGGTGCGTTGGGCGTTTCCGCCCGGCCCGTGGCAGGGTTCCCGCCGGCAATCCGACGGCGGCGCGCAGCCAGGATTCCGCCCACCGCCGGCAGCGCCACACGGCCGCCGCGCAGCTTGAGGCCCTGGCCGGAGTTCATCGCGGTCCTGGCGTCGGCAAGGAGCGACCGCGGCGAGAACCGAACCTGCTGGCGCCGCCAGAATCCGATGGAGGAGGTCATCTCCTTGAGGGACCCGTCAACGATGGTCCAGTACTCGCGGACCTCCTCCTCGGTGGGCTCCCCCGCTCCGAAGATCGAGGCGTCCGCCCGGCGCGCCAGCATGGTGGTGGTTCCCTGGGTGGCTGGGAACGCTTCGGCCAGGACGGCAGCGCTCTCCCGCCGCGTCGCGCGGGTGTCGACGGCGGCGCCCAGGTCTGTCGCAAGGCTCACCACCTCGTTCCATCCTCCGCCCACGCGCTGGGCGGCGTGCCCGTCGCGGAAACGCGACTTCCGCCGTCGTGTCTTCAACAGGGCGATCAGCAGCAGCGGCAGGGCCAGGATCACCAGCGGGATCGCGACGACGCCCAGGGCACCCAGGAGGGCACCCCAGAACAGCCACGGGTTGTTCTTCTTCTGGTCGGCATCCAGCGCGTCCGGTGAGGAGTCCGGCGGCAGGTCTGCCGGCTCCTGCGGCGGGGGCGGCGGCTGCAGCACCTGTGGCTTGGGCTTGGACTTGTTCTCGGGGTCAGGCGGGATGGGGATGTTGTCCTTGGGCGGGGTGGGATCGAAGCTGACCCAGCCAACCCGTTCAAAGGCGACCTCAACCCAGGCGTGGACGTCCTTGCCGGTGATCTTCACCTCGCCTGCACCGTTCTCCGGGCTGGTCGGCTCAGGGTAGAAACCCATCACCACCCGGGACGGGATGCCCAGGTGGCGGAGCATCAGGGACATGGCCACCGCGTACTGCTCATCGTCACCCAGCATCTGCTTGGCCGTCAGCAGGCTGCGGATGCGGGCCGAGCCGTGGCCGGAGACGCTGGGCAGCTGGCCTTCACTGACCAAACCGTTGCTGAACGCCCCGGTTTTTTGGAAGTGGGCTTCGATCTGGCGCACCCGGTCGATGGCGGTTGGCGCATCGGCGGACAGGTCGTTGGCCTGGGAGCCCACCACCGGCGGCACCTCCAGTGCGTCCGGGAGGGAAATCTTTGCGAAGTCGTACTGCGTCAACTGCCCGTGCTCGAGCTTGACGGGATCGGAGACCTGGACGCTGTAGGAGTCGCCGCGGGACAGCCCGCTGGTGGTCACCGCGGTGTCGGAGCCGGGGTTGAAGTAGAGGCCCGCAGCGGCGGCGGAGCCGGACTGGTCAAAGCTGATGCCGGTGGTCTTTCGTCCGCCGGGGACAAAGTAGCCCTGGTAGTCCTCGATGTTGATGCTGATCGAGTAGTCGTTGGTGGGCACCACACCGGATGAGTCGGCGAGGGTGTTGATGGATTTCGCATCGCCCACCTTGCTGAAGTTTCCGGAGCCATTGGGGTCCATGTTGTAGTTGGTCCCATTGAAGGCATCCAGGGCGCCGAGCCGGACCCGGCCGTCCCTCGGGAGGCCCTTGACCACGAACAGGGTGTCGTCCTTCTTGTCCTTCACGTACGTCCGGAAGCTTGCCAGGGGCGTGATGTAGTCCTTGGGGTCGAACGGGGGCACCACCACGTTGCGGAGGACTTTCCGGTCCTCTCCTGCGCTGACCAGCGGTGCGGCCACTGCGGTGACTCCCACGCTGGCGGCAATGACTCCCGCAGCCATGCCCAGCCGGCGGATCCGGGCACGCCGTGCGGCGGCGGTATCCGTCTGCGGGTTGTTCACGGACACCCGCCGGGTGTTGTTCCGCCGGAGCGCGTCCCGGCGGAACGTGGCCCACGCGATGCCCAGCACGGTCAGGCCGATGCCGCGTTCCAGGGTCAGGAACGCCGCGTTGGTGCTGAAGGCGATGCCCGTGACGAACAGGACCAGCACGGGCAGGAGGGGCAGGTAGGGGCTTTTGGTGCGCCATGTCAGCAGCGCCGCGACGAGCGCCGTGATCAGGGAGCTCAGGAAGGGGACAATCAGCACGCCGCCGGCAGTTCCCACGGGCACGCCCACCGTGAGCATGTCCTTCCAGGCGAAGACGACGCCGAGGAGCAGGGTCCGCAGCGAATCCAGGGTGGGGACGAAGCCGGCGATGGCAGCATCAGGGACCGCCAGCCAGGTGCCAAAGAGCAGGTACGCGGCAAGGGCCAGTGCGGTGGTGATGAGCAGCCCCAGGCGCAGGTGGGCGTTGACCGCACCGATGGCCAGGCCCAGGATGATGCCGCCGAAACCCGACAGCAGGTAGTACGGGTCCCCGCCGAAGCTCAGGCCGAAGCCGAGCAGTCCCAGGCCCAGCAGGACCACCAGGGCTCCGGCGTCGAGCAGGAAGTGCCATAGCGGCTGGCCGTCCGCGAACGCCGACTCCTGGTTGGCCACCTTGCGGCGGCTGCGGGTCTGCGGGGCAGGGGTTTGTCGGGGGGCAGGGGTTTGTCGGGATCGGCCCGGTGCGGTGCTCATGCTGCCGCCTTTCTCAGCACGATGGCAAGGTCGGCCAGGTCGCCGAGGGTCAGGACAGTAAGGTCTGCGATGTTGGCCCGGGTGGGGGCGGCGCCGGCTTCCACCCTGACGGCCAGGCTGCGCACACCGGGCGGCACGGAGGCGGCGGCGGAGCGAAGCTGGGTTGCCGTGACGTTGCTGCCCACCACGAAGAAGACGACGGAGGCGTTGGGCACGGTGTCAGCCAGGGTCCGGGCGAGGTCGACGGCGGTGCGGCGCATGGGGGCGCCGACGATCCGGGTCATGTCGTCCAGCATGTTGCGGCCGGTTTCGCAGCGCAGGGGGCCCTTCTGGGTCAGGACATCCAGTTCACGCTGTTCGCGGATGGCCTGCCGGCCGATGGAGGCGGCCACGGAGATGGCCATCTCAAACTCGGTCTCGGAAGCGTATTCCTCGGTGTTGATGGACAGCGAAATGGCCAGGTGGGCGCGGCGCGTTTCCTCGAACTGGCGCACCATCAGCTTGTTGGTGCGGGCGGTGGTCTTCCAGTGGATGTGCCTGCGGTCATCGCCCGGCACGTAGTCGCGCAGCGCGTGGAAGGAGACGTCGGCGCTGGAGAGGTCCGTGGTGGGCATGCCCTCGAGGTCGCGGATGAAGCCTGCGGCGGAGCCGGCCAGGGCCACGGTCCGCGGGTGGACGAAGAGGTCCTCCGGCTCAGTCCAGAGGACCTGGCGGCGCAGCAGGTGCAGCGGGTCCGCCCGCACGGAGCGGACCGGTCCCACCACGATGACGGCGCGGCGCGCGGTGGGGATGGTGAACAGGTCTTCGTGCACCTGGCCGGGCTTCATCCGGGGCAGGTGGAACACGGCGGTGGTGCTGCCCACCGGGAGTTCCAGCGCGGCCGGCAGGAGGGGACGCGCCGAGGTGTTGGAGACGGCGATGCTGCCGACGGCGCTGTCCCCCACCGCCACCCGGGTGCGGGCCAGGTCCAGGACCACCCCGTAGGAGGACCGGCCCAGGATGAAGGCCACTGCGATGACGAACATGGCGAAGGCGGCTATGGCCGCCGCCGTGGCTTCCTGCCAGCCGAATGCCTGTCCTGTGGTCCAGAGCAGGATCGCGGCGGCGAGGACGGACCAGCCCAGGATGCTGACCACGGAAAGCACCGGCCACGCGTACTTCAGCCAGGTGTCCCGGACGGACCGCCATGCGGGCGTCAGGGCCTGGAGTGCGGTACTGCTGGCCTCGGACCACACCGCGGCAGGGTGCAGCCGGGTGGGGCGGCCGTTCCGGTGGAAGAGTTGCTGGAAACGCTCCGCGAGCCGGGTCAACGGGGTACCGCTGGACGTGCCGTCGGACATAGGGGTGTGCCTTCGTTGTTGCGCTGGAATGGAATGACGGTGGCTGCGGCGGTCGGCCGCAGCCGGGCGGATCAGGCGTTGGTGCGCTGCTGCGGGGCGGCGACGTCGGCCAGGATCCGGGTCAGCACGGCCTCAGCGGTGGCGCCGGAGAACTCTGCTTCGGGGTCCATCACGAACCGGTGGGTCCACACCACGGATGCCAGTTCCTTGATGTCGTCCGGCAGGACGAAGTTCCGGCCCTGCGCGGCGGCCCAGACCTTGGCGGCCCGCACCATGGCCAGGGCGCCACGCACTGACACGCCAAGGCGCGTCTCCGGGGCGTTGCGGGTTTCCTCGCACAGCCTGGAGATGTATTCCAGCACGGCAGTGTCCACGTGCGCCGTTGCGGCGAGATCGGCCATGTCCGCCACGGCCTGGGTGGTGATGACGGCGGAGAGCTCCTTGGAGCGGTCCTTCAGGTTGCTGCCGCCCAGGAGCCGGACCGTGGACGCGTGGTCCGGGTAGCCGATGGAGGTCTTGATCAGGAAGCGGTCAAGCTGCGCCTCGGGAAGGCGGTAGGTACCTGCCTGCTCGATCGGGTTCTGGGTGGCCATCACCATGAAGGGCCGCCCTGCCGAGTACGTGACGCCGTCCACGGTCACGCGGGATTCCTCCATGACCTCCAGCAGCGCCGACTGGGTCTTGGGCGAGGCACGGTTGATTTCGTCGGCCAGGACGATGTTGTTGAAGATCGGGCCCTTGTGGAACTCGAACTTCTGCGTCTTCTGGTCGTAGATGGTCACACCGGTGACGTCGGAGGGCAGCAGGTCCGGGGTGAACTGGATGCGGTTGTTGGAGCCCTGCACGGTGGCAGCCAGGGCGCGGGCAAGGGAGGTTTTGCCCGTACCCGGGGCGTCCTCGAACAGGACGTGGCCCTCGGCCAGCATGGCGGTGAAGGTCAGCCGGATGACGTGTTCCTTGCCCAGCACCGCCTGGCCCACGTTGGCAACCAGCTTTTCGAACGTGCCAGCAAACCACTCGGCCTGCTCAATGGTCATGGTCATGAGATGTGCTTCCTTCTGATGGATCGAATTTTCTGTGAGCCCCGGGTAGCCGGGCCCACAGTTGTGCTTCCGGAGATTGCTAGCGGTTTGGCATGCCGTTCGGCGGGTTGCAGCCCACATTGGAGGTGTCGCAGCGGAGCCAGTTGCCGGACGCCATCCCCGAATTTAGGTGGTACCAGATGCCGCTGGGGTTGTTGGAGGTCTTGTACCAGACCTGGTAGCGGTCCGCCGTGGATGGGGCACCGGCATCGAGCCACTTGCCGGCACCGGTGCACTGGGACGGATTGCCGGCAATGTAGCTGTCCGTCCCCTGGCGGGGCTCCGTGCAGCTGCGCACCGGGCTTGCCGTGACGTACCAGTCCGTGGGCGGGGGTGGGGTGTTGTCCGGACCGGAGGTAGAGGTGACCGGTCCGCCGATTGCCCCGTTGGTGACGGTGTAGGCGCGGACCCGCAGTTTGTGGCTCGTGCTCCACCCGCCGGCTCCGGTATCGAACTTGTTTGCCTTGCCGACGTTCTGCCAGCCGCCACCGTCCATGCTCACCTCGTAGTAGCTGAGGGGCCTGCCGTTCGTCGCCGGGTCATTCCAGGTCCAGTGCACCTGGCCATCGCCCTTCGCCGAGGTGCCGCCGTTGATGCTGGGGGCATTGGCAGGACCGTAGGGGTTCCCGGTGCCGATGGCCTTGGCGTCACCGGACATATTGTTCTTGGTGGACGTGGCAATGATGGTCACGGTGATGTCCCGGCCATTTGTCATGCCACCGATGGTTCCTCCCCCGGCCTTGATGGCACCGGTCTTTCCGTCGGCGTTGTATGAGTAGGCAATCTCGGACGCCGTGGAGCCGTTGCGCTGCGCATCCGTCAGGGGCGTGAACGTAACGTCGAGCTGGCCGCTGGTCCCGTTCTCTTTGACGGTTCCAGCGTTGACAGTGCCAGGTTTGCCTGCTGCCCGGATTGCGGCGGACTGCGCGCTCGTGCCGCCCGTTCCGGCCTTGTTGGTTGCCGAGACCGTAAAGGTGTAGTTCGTTTCCGAGTTATCCACGGTGACGTTCTGCGAGGTGCCGGACACCTGCTGGCTGGAGACCGCGGCACCGCCCCGGAGCGTGGTCAGGGTGTAGGCCGAGACGGCGTCACCGTTGTTGTTGGGCGCGGCCCAAACCACCCTCAGCTGGCTCTGCGAACCCACCGGCGTCGCCTGTGCCACGCTCGGCGCCGCCGGAGTGGCGGGGACGCCGGCCGGCACCTCGGCCGCCGAATACGGGCTCCACTCGGAGGGGTCCTTGGCATCGTTGCGGGCCAGGACCCGGACCTTGTAGGAGACGCCGTTCTGGAGGCCCTTCCAGACGTAGCTGACTGACGTCAGTCCCTGGATCTGGGCGTTCTGCCCGGCCGGAGCCGGCGAGATTTCCAGGTCGTAGGACTTCACCGGCGAGCCCTTGCTCGCCGGGGCAGTCCAGTTCACCGTCAGCTGCTTGTCGCCGAACTTCAGCGACGGCGCCAGCGGCGTATCCGGTTTGACGTCCGGGCGGACATCGGCGGACGCCGGCGAGCGGTCGGAATCGCCGAACTCGTTGGTGGCCGTCACCTGGAAGTGGTAGGTGGTGTTGTTGGTCAGGCCGTTCAGGGTGCAGGTGTTGGCCGGGCACTCCTGCCGGAACCCGCCCTCACCGTAGACGGTGTACTTGGTGATGGCGGAGCCCCGGTCGGCCGGCGCGGACCAGGTGAGCAGTGCGGTCTGGTCGCCCACGCTTTGCGCCTGCGGCGTGGTGGGCGCTGCAGGCTTGTCCTTGACGGTCAGCCGGACACGCGCGGTGGCATGCCTGGAGCTGTCCTGCGTCTTGTCTTCCACCGTGTACGCCACCACCATGGTTCCGGTGAAACCGGGCGCCGGCGTGACGGTCACAGAGTCACCGTTGACGCCCACATTGCCGCTGCCCGTTTCGGTGTTCGCGGCAATGATCTTCAGCGGTGTTTCCGGGAACGGGTTGGCGTCGTTGGCCAGCACATTGATGGTCACCGGCTTGCCGGCGGCGGCGTTGTCCTGCACGTCGTCGTTCGCCACCGGCTTGGGCCGGTTGGAGGCGGTCACGGCAAGCTGGTACGTGGCCGTGGCCTGGAGCCCGCGGGGGTCGGTTGCCTTGACCTGCACGGCGGCGCGGGTTCCGGTTGCCGTGGAATCGGCCGCCGACACCTTCAGCGTTTTGCCGTCGATGCGTGCGTTGAAGCCGCCCGGGGGATCGCCCACCACTTCGTACTTCATCTTCTCGACGTCGTCCTGGTCCGGATCGGAGGTGAGCTTGCCGAGGTCCGTGGTGGCCGAGTCGCCCTTGGGAACATCCACGTTGGCGCCCAGCAGTTCCGGCGGGTTGTTCTTGTTCGGGTCCGGGAGGACCTTGGTGCGGATGCTGAGGGTGGACTTGAGTCCGGCAGGATCGTCCGGTCCGGTTCCGTCGGTCACCTCGAAGGTCAGTGAACCGGGGCCTACGTAATCCGCACCTGCCGTGTATTTCAGGCCGGTGCCGTCGCGCGTCACCGGATCGCCGCCGTCGGCACCGATGAGCTTGATCCGGTCCGCCTGGGTCAGCCGGGGTGAGCGTCCCTCCCGGACCTTGACCCATTCCTTCAGGTCGACGTCGACGGACTGGCCGGCAACCACCTCGATGACTTCGTCCTTTGCCAGGGTGGGAACCTGCTGGCCCAGGCCCGGCACCCAGATGATGGCTGTGGACTTCTGGCCGTCCACGTCTTCCACGGTGTACGGGATGAGCTGTGGCTGCTCGGTGAGGTCCACCAGGATGTTGCCGTTGCCGCCGGGCCGCGCCGTGGTGGCGTCCGTGCTGATCTTCAGGTTTTCGCCGACGCCGTCGGGATCCTCGTCGTTCTTGAGGACCGGAACGTCTACGGCGGTCTTTCCCATGGCCTGGGCGGACGTCACCCTGTCGTCACGGGCGATCGGCGCCTTCAGCGGCACGTCGTTGTCGACCACCAGGCGGATGGTGGCCTGGGCGGTGGCGTCCCGGTCATCGGCGATGGTGTAGCGCACGTTGACGGTTCCGGCCTCGTTGGGGGCCAGGAGGATGATGCGGCCGCTGTTCTTGCTGACGGTGGCCTGCAGGGCCGGGTCGGCCTCGATGCCGTCGGTCAGGATGCGGATGCGGTCGCCGTCGGGATCGGTGTCGTTGGCGAGGGCATCGACGGCGATCTGGCGGCCCGGGCGCACCCTGACCTCATCGTCCACGGGAGTGGGCTTTTGGTTCATGTCACCGCGGGGTGCGATACCCACCGTGACGGTTCCCGTGTTCACGGCGCCCTGGCGGTCCACCACCTTGTAGCGGAACGTGTCGGTGCCGGCGCCATCCCCGGCAGCAGTGAAGTCGATGAAGTTGCTGCCGACGGTGGCGGTTCCCATGGCGGGGGTGCTGTCGATGCCGGTCAGCTGCACGGAGTCGCCGTCCGGATCGATGCCGTCCAGGGGAACCGGAATGCGGACGGTACCGGCAGCCACCACGCGGGCGGTGAGGTTCCGCGGCTGCGGCCGGGAGTTCTCCGCGCCTTCGAGCGGAAGGATGTGGATGGTCACGGCGGCGGCGCTCTTCTGGCCTTGCGGATCCACCGCGTTGTAGATGGCGCGCACAGTCTTGGGCTGGCTGCCCGCAATGAACCGGAGCGTGTTCTCGGAGACGAAGCTCTTGCCGTCGGCAGGATCGACCGCCTGCGGCAGGACCGGGTCCACGGTCAGTTCCTGCCCCTGCGGGTGGGTGTCGTTGTCCAGGACGGGGATGGTGACCACGTCATTGACGCGGACATTCACTTCGTCCGGCTTGGGCTGGGGTGCTTCCACCACGGCCGGTGCCGGGACCGGCACCACGGAGACTGAGCCGGTGGCCGACTTCTTTCCGTTGGACATGGTGTATTCGAACAGGATGGGGTCCTTGGTCCCCAGGATGTCCGTGATGCGCAGGACGCTGTGGTTGATCACGCTGACGGACACCGTCGCGTTGTCCGGGAGCTTCACGGACTGCAGCACCAGGACACCGCCGGAGGGGTCGGAGTCATTGGCCAGGGGGTCCAGCAGCACGCTGCCGCCGGTGGGCATCAGGGCAACGTCATGGACTGCCACGGGGTCGCCGCCGTCGTTGCCGGATTCCACATCCACCCGGATGAGGCCCTGGCTGCTTTGGGGGCCGTTGCTGGCGATGTAGGTCAGGTAGACGGGGCCGGGGGTGCTGCTGCGGAAGGTGAAGGTGCCGCCGTCGGTGACGGGGCCAAGTTCGGCCGGGCCGTTGGCTTCCACCTGGGCCAGGCGGAGGGCACCTCCGTTGGGGTCGACGTCGTTCTTCAACGGAGAAATGACCAGGTCCTGGCCCACCACGGCGGTGACGTGGTCGGCGTTGACCACGGGTGCCAGGGCTCCCGGCGGCTGGACATTAACCACCACCTTGCCCGTGACGGTGGCGCGGCCGTCCCAGATGGTGACCTGGACGTTCTTTTTGCCGGCGGTGGCGCCGGAATCCTGGAAGGTAAGCAGCCCGTCGCGCCGGACCTTCACCTGGTCCTGGTCGTTGTCGGCCTTGGCGTCCAGCAGGACAAGGTCGTCGCCGTCGGGATCGATCCAGTCGGTGAGGATGTTCTGGCTGACGGTCTTGCCCTGTTCCACCAGCATGGTGGTGTCTTCGCCGCGCTTGAACTTGGGCGGCTTGTTTTCGTCGGGTCCCACCACGCTGAGCGTGACCTGGCCCGTGGCGGACAGGCCGCGGCCGTCCGAGGCACTGTAGTTGAAGGTCTCGGTGCCCGGCTTGGCGTCTGCGGGGACGGTGATCTGGAAGGCGGTGCCGCCGTAGATGCTTTCCAGCGTTCCCGATTTGGGTCCGGCGTCCCCCACCGCTGCGGTGAGGACGTCGCCGTCGGGGTCGGAGTCGTTGTCCAGGACGCTGAGGATGGTGGTGCGGCCTGGGCGGACTCCGACGGCGTCGGGCTTGGTTTCCGGCGGACGGTTGGGTTTGGTGCGGTCCGGCAGGATGTTGATGGTGTTGTTGTCCGCCGACTCTTGGTCCTGGTCGTCGGACTGGTTCTTGGGTGGGATGACGTCGTCCCAGTTGTTCACCAGCTGCATGTTCTGGTTGACCAACCACACGTTCCCCGAGTTCACATCATTCAGGACCACCAGGTCCCGGTTTACCCGGAAAACATACGACGGCGACGCACTCGCCTTGGGCACCGCAACATTCTTATCATCAGCATCATTGACGCAATCCCGGACGTACTTGTTCGCACCCGACCACGCCGCATGCACACACCCGCCCAACTGCACCGGAGCAGCAGGGACGCCCTCGCCGTCGAACCCCACGGTCTTGGCCGTCCCACCATCCAAGGGCTGCTTCAACAACGCCTTCCGCGTCGCCACCGCCACAACATCACTGCCCGGCCCAGGCTGCTGCAACTTCGCATCCCGCGCATCCTCCAACGCCAACCGCTTACCACCAGGCAGGAACAGGTTCCCCGCAGCAGCATCCAACACCACCGGCTGGTCCCCCACCACGGTCATCTGCAGATCCCCGGCACCCTTAAGACCATCCCAGGTACTGGACTCCGACGACGTCACACCACCATCAGCGTCAACACCCGTCACCGTCACACCCCCGGTCTTCGGATCCGCCGAATAAATCCGGTCATCAGAACCCACCACAGACACAAGACCCGCTGAACCAACCATCACCGGCTCGGACGCTTCCTTATCAAAACCATTCACTGTGGACGGAGACACCGCCCACACCTTCCCCGACGCAGCATCCGTCACCGAAATCGTCCGCGCCCCAAAACTCACATCAGCCGCCCCAGGCAACTGCTTATCCCCACCCAACCGCATATTCGCCGGCGACACCTGGTTCAACGTCGAACCAGTCTCATCATCAACAAACACCTCACCGGCATGCTGCAACACATCAAACGTCGTCGACGCCGGCGTCACCGCACCATCCAACACCCGCGACGGATAATTCAACCGCCCCACAGCATTCCTGGACTTCGAAACAACCCACACACCACCGTCATTCAACTCCACCTCAGTGGTCTTAAACCCCGGATACAACACAGCACCCGTCACCACCACAGCAACCACAGCACCAAACGCAGTACCAGTGACGAGCTTCCTATGTCGCTTTTTCAGCCCAAGCTTCCCCAGCAGAGTTGTCACAGCGTTACTTTTCCCTCAGATTGTGTAGCCAGATGGCGGCCCGGTCGCAGGACAGGCAGCAGGCTTTCTTTCCCCGCGGCAAGCCTACCGAACCGCCGCAACCCCTGCGATGGGGACAACTGCCCGCCCACCCGGGCCCTGCCTGTCAGCAATGTGGGGCTCCCAGGCCGGCGGGATCCGCAAGCGTGGTGTGGCCGGCGATGACGTACCGGCCAACGTTGCGCGCGGAACCGGATTCAACCCGCCACCAGCGGACGATGCCGTTACCGGACCAGTTGTCGCTCTGGTCGATGTAGCACGCCACCATGATGCGGTCCTGGTCCGCCTTGTAGAACCAGGGCGGGCTGTCCGCGTTGACGCCGTCACAGTCGAAGTAGGGACTGGGCCGGTAGTTCGAGCCGCCCAGGGTGAAGGTGCAACTCCTGACGAAGTTGGGGTCGGAGGTCTTGATCCGGGTTTCCCACAGTCCCTGCTTGCCGGCAGTGGCGCTGGCCGTGACCACCGCGCTGCCGGTGCCGACGGAGTTAAAGGTCTGGACCGCAATGGTGACGGTGTCACCGAAGTTTGCCGTGTTGACCGTCCTGCTGCCGGAGGGGGCAACGTTTTCCCAGCCGCCGTTGTTGATGCTGATCCTGGTTTGCGCCACGTCATTGGTGCTGGTGGACGGGGATGACCAGTTCAGGGTGGCGGACTTTTGGTTCACGCCGCCGTTTTGGCCGGACGCGGAGGGGGTGCCCGGGGATCCGTACGGTGTGGTGGTGGCAGGGGTGCTGGCGTCCGAACTGGGCGCCACCGTGGAGTTGGCGACGACGGTGATGCTGACCGCGCTGCCGTTGGTAAAGCCGCCGATGGTCTGGCCGGGCGTGATGGGGCCGCGGGCGCCGTTGCTGGCGTTGTAGCTGTAGCTGACCTCGTTTTCGGCAGAACCGTTGCGTTCCGCCGCGGTCAGTTTGCGGAAGTCCACGGTCACGGCGCGTCCTGCTCCGCCGGTGTTCGCCGGCGTGGCCGTGACGCCGGAGACCGTTGCGAGCTTGCCGGTGGCGCGGCGGGGCGCGGAGGGCGGGCTGACCGCGCCTTTGCCGGCCTTGTTCTCAGCCTGCACCGTGAACGTGTAGGCGGCCTCGGAGTTGTTGGCAGTGAAGTTCGCCGTGCGGACGTTGCCGGGGACGGTCTGCGTCTGGGCGGGGGCGTTGCCACCGCTCATGGTGACGTAATAGGTGCTGATCGGATCGCCGTTGGTGTTGGGTTCGGCCCACGTGACCCGAAGCTGGTTCTGGGTCCCCACGGATGATGCGACGGCGGACGAAGGTGCTGCAGGAGCCGCCGGGACACCGGCGGGATTGTCCTCCGCAGAATACGTCCCCCAGTCGGAGGCGCCAAGCTCGTTGACGGCCTGCGCACGCACCTTGTACTTCACGCCGTTGGTGAGGCCGGTCCAGGTGTAGTTCAGCCCGGCGACCTCGTTCTTCACGGCCACCCCGCTGGCCGGCGGCGGCGAAATTTCCAGGTTGTAGTGCTTCACCGGTGAGCCCTCGGTCTTCGCCGCGGGCCAGGTGACCGCCATCGTCTTGTCCCCGGCCTTCACCGTGGGGGCTTCAGGCGGTGACGGCTTTTCGTCAGGGCGGATTTCGTTGGACTGCGGCGAAGCCTGCGAGTCCCCCACCTCGTTGGTGGCGAGCACCGTGAAAACGTACTTTACGTTGTTGGTGAGCCCGCTCAATGTGCAGGTGGTGGTGGGGCACTTCTGTTCGAAGCCGTTGTTTGAGCGGACGGTGTACCCGGTGATGGGCGCTCCATTGTCCGACGGCGGGGCCCACTTGAGCACGGCGGTGCGGCTGCGGACGTCGGTAGCGCTGGGGGCGGACGGTGCGTCGGGTTTGCCCCGGACGGTGAGCCGCAGGCGGCCGTCCACCTGGCGGGACAGGTCGCCTGTCTTGTCGGCCACGGTGTAGCGGACCACCATGACTCCCTTGTACCCGTCAGCCGGGGTAACGGTGATGCTGTCTCCCGACACGGACGGCTGACCGGCTGCGGAGCCCGTCTCCACCGTGGCGCCAACGATCCGCAGGGGCGTGTCCGGGAAGGGGTTGAAGTCGTTGGCCAGGACGTTGACCTGTTCGGTCTTCCCGGCGTTGGCCTTGTCCACCGCATCATCGTTGGCCACCGGCAGGGGCCGGTTGGAGGCAACGTGGCGTGCGGTGATGGTGGCACTCACGGCGGGAGACCTGCCGTCGGTGACCTTCACCTGGATGTTTCCGGTGACGCCGATGCCCAGGGAACCGTCAGCGGTGATGGCGAGGGTGGCGCCGTCGACCTTTGCGTTGAATCCGGCGGGAAGGGTCCCATCCAGTTCGAAGCGGAGGTTGTCCTTGTCCCGTTCGTCCACGTCCTTGGCCAGCCCGGCGAGGTCCACCGTTGCCTGTTCGGCCTTGGGAACATCCACGGAGGTACCGCTGAAGGTGGGCGGATGGTTGGCGTTGGGGTCCGGGATCACCTTGGTCATGATCACCAGCGTGGATTTCAGGCCGTCGCCGTCGTCGGGTCCGGAGCCGTCCGTCACTTCGAAGGTGATGGAGCCGGGGCCCACGTAGTCCGGTTTCGCGGTGTAGCGCAGGGCCTTGCCGTCGGACTGGATGACGCCCTCCGGTGATCCGCCCTGGACGCGCACGGAGTCGGCCACGGTGATCCTCGCGGTGCGGCCGTTGCGGACGCGGACGTATTCGGACAGGTCCAGGGTGACGTCTTTGCCGGACATGACTTCAACCGGGTCGGTCTTGGCGAGGGTGGGATACTGCGCGCCTTGGCCGGGAATCCACATCAGGGCGGTGGAGGTGAGGCCGTCGACGTCCGTGACCGTGTAGGGAATCAGCTGGTCTTCAGGGGTGAGGGTCACCACCACGTTGCCCGAGTCGCCGGTCCGGGCGTTCGGGTTGCCGTCGGGGAGGCTGATCTTCAGCTCGGAGGCCACGCCGTCGGCATCGGAGTCGTTTTTCAGGACGGGGACGTCAACAGCGGTCTTGCCGAGGGTTTCGGCCACCGTCACCCGGTCGTCCTTGGCCACGGGGCGCTTGAGTTCGGCGTCCGGGCTGATCCGCACCCGGATCACGGCGCTGGCGGAAGCCTTCTTGTCGTCCTGGATGCGGTAGCTGATGCTTTCGTTGCCGGCGGTGCCGGGCGCAGTGAACAGTATCTTGGCGCCGTCCGTAGCCTCGACCTGCAGGTCCGGCTTGGCCTCGAACCCGTCGGAAACCAGGCTGAGCGGATCGCCGTCGGGGTCCGAATCGTTGGCCAGCGCCTCCACGGCCACCTTGCGGCCGGGCCGGACATCCACGGCGTCGTCCACCGCGATGGGCTTCTGGTTGTTGGCCTCCGGCGGGGCAATGCCCACAATGACGGTTCCGGTGTTCTCGGCACCGATCCTGTCCCGGACCCGGTAGGTGAAGCTGTCAGTGCCGGCGGCGTCGCCGGCGGCCGTGAACTCGAGGTAGCCGTCGCGTACCACGGCGGTTCCCATGGCCGGTGCCTTGTCGATGCCGATGAGCTGGACGGAGTCGCCGTCGGCGTCGATGCCGTCCAGGGGCACGGGCACCTTGACGGTCATCCCGGCCACCACGCGGGCGGTCAGGTTGCGGGGCTCGGGCCGCGTGTTGCGGTCATCGTCCCGGGCCCGGATGCGGATGGTGACCTGTTGCGAGTCCACCTGCCCGGATTCGTTTTGGACCTTGTAAATGGCGTACACGGTCTTCGCTTCGGGGCCGGCCACGAACCGCAGCTGGTCGCCCGCCACGAACATGCGGCCGTCGGCGGCGTCAGGCTGCTGGGCGAGTTCCGGCAGCAGGGTGAGCTTGGAGCCGTTGGGGTCGGCGTCGTTGGCCAGGACGGGGATGGTGACGACGTCGTTCGCCCTGACCGTGGCCTCGTCCGGCTTGGCCTGCGGCGCCTGGAGCTTGGCCGGAGCGGGAACCATCAGCACGGCGATCTCGCCGGTGGCGGACGAGCGTCCGTTGGAGACGGTATACCGGACCGTCAGCTGGCCTTCGGCGCGGATGTCGGTGATCCTCACCACCGAGTGGTCCAGCACTGCCACGCTGACCGGCAGGCCGGCGTCGGCGGTTACGGACTGCACCACCAGCACTCCACCGGAGGGATCCGAGTCGTTGCCAAGGACGTCCACCAGGACATCCCCGCCGGTGGGAAGCAGCGCCGTGTCGCGGACGGCGACCGGCGCACCCTGGTCGGTGCCCGGCACCACATCGACGCGCACCAGTTGCTGGGCGCTCGCCGGGCCGTTGGTCACCAGGTAGCTGAGGTAGTGGGCGCCGAGGGTGCGGGAGTTGAAGGTGAAGGTCTGCTGGTCGGGGTTCAGGGTGGCCGTGGACTCAGCGTCGGCTGTGGCCTGGGCAAGCCGCAATGTACCGCCTTGCGGATCCGTGTCATTTTTCAGCGGAGTGATAACAGTGTCTGTTCCTGCCACGGCCACGATATGGTCGGCGTTGGCGATCGGCGGCAGGGCGCCCGGGCTCCGGACATCCACCGTGACTTTTCCCTCGGCAGTGGACTGGCCGTCTGACACGGAAACGGTCAGGATTTTTCGCCCGGGTGCTGCACCGGAGTCCTGGAAGGTGAGCTGGCCGTCTGGCCTGATCCGGACCTGGTCCAGCGGGTCGGCACTGGAGACGGAACCAGCGAACAGGTCGTCACCGTCGGGATCGATCCAGTCGGGGAGGATGTTTTGCGTGACCGCCTTGCCTGACTGGACGACAAGCGTGGTGTCTCGGTTGGGCTTTTGCCGCGGCGGTGTGTTGGTGCCGGCCGGGATGATGTTGAGGGTGAGATCGGCGGATGCGGAGAGGCCGCGGCCGTCATCCACGGTGTACTTGAACGTTTCGCTGCCGGCCTTGTCTGCGGGAACGGCGACCTGCAGCCCCGTGGAGCCGTAAATGGGTGAAACGGAGCCGGTCTTGACTCCCTCGGGCGTGCGGACAGTCAGGACGTCACCGTCGGGGTCGGAGTCGTTGTCCAGCACCGGCAGGATGGTCGTCTTTCCGGCGCGGACACCGAACTGGTCGGGTTTGGCCACGGGCGCATTGTTCGGTTTGGTGCGGTCGGGCAGGACCGTCTGCTGGACTTCGTCGGCGGAATCCTTGTCGGCGTCGTCCGAGGTCTGCTGCGGTGGGATGACGTCGTCCCAGTTGTTGACCAGCTGCATGTTCTGGTTCACCAGCCACACGTTGCCGGAGTTCACATCGTTCAGGACCACCAGGTCCCGGTTCACCCGGAACACATACGACGGCGACGCACTCGCCTTGGGCACGTCCACCTTCTTGTCATCACCATCGTTGACGCAATCCCGCACGTACTTGTTCGCACCCGACCACGCCGCATGCACGCACCCGCCCAACTGCACCGGCGCAGCCGGGACGCCCTCGCCGCCGAACGCCACCGCCTTGGCCGTCCCCCCGTCAAGAGGCTGCTTCAACAACGCCTTCCGCGTCGCCACCGCCACAAAATCGCTCTCCGGCCCGGCCTGCTGCAACTTCGCATCCCGTGCACTCTCCAACGCCAACCGCTTACCACCAGGCAGGAACAGGTTCCCCGCCGCAGCATCCAACACCACCGGCTGGTCCCCCACCACGGTCATCTGCAGATCCCCGGCACCCTTGAGCCCATCCCAGGTACTGGACTCCGACGACGTCACCGCACCATTGGCATCAACACCCGTCACCGTCACAACCCCGGTCTTCGGATCCGCCGAATAAATCCGGTCATCAGAACCAACCGCCGACACAATCCCCTCAGAACCCACCATCACCGGCTCCGACGCCTCCTGGTCAAAACCATTCACCGTCGACGGCGACACCGCCCACACCTTCCCCGAAGCAGCATCCGTCACCGAAATGGTCCGCGCCCCGAAACTCACATCAGCCGAGCCCGGCAACTGCTTATCCCCACCCAAGCGCATATTCGCCGGCGACACCTGGTTCAACGTCGACCCAGTCTCGTCATCAACGAACACCTCGCCCGCATGCTGAAGGACATCAAAGGTGGTAGACGCGGGCGTCACGGCACCATCAAGCACCCTGGAAGGATAATTCAACCGACCCACAGCGTTCTTGGTCTTGGACACCACCCACACACCGCCATCGTTCAACTCCACCTCAGTGGTCTTGAACCCCGGATACAACACCGCGCCCGTCACCACCACAGCCAGCACCACACCAAACGCAGTACCGGCGAACCACCGGGATCGAGGAAGGCGGCGGGGTCGGGGTGGTCCGGCAACAGCGCTATGGGCGCGCGTCTGTCCGCGACGTTTCATTCCGTGAATCCCCCAAGAATTTTTGCCTGATGGCCAGCTGCCGGCCTCCGCAGCGGCCGGGCAGAACAAGAATACGTTATTTCACCAACGAGTGGATGAATCCCCGCGGCAACTCTGCATACCGCCCGTGCTCAGTCCAGGATCAGGCCCTTGCCGCGGCCGCGTGTGAGGCGGACCGGGTTGATCTCGCCGAAGCCGCGCACGTTCTGGGGCTCCTGCGGGATCATGACGAACCGCTCGTCATGTTCCAGCGCCGAGGCGGTCATGGAATCCACCAGGACCGTTCCGGGATCGGCAAGCGTGGTGAGGCGGGCGGCGAGGTTGACGGTGGGGCCGTAGATGTCGCCCAGGCGGGACAGGATCCTGCCCCACACCATGGCCACCCGGGCTTCGGGGAGGATCTCGTCTTCGGTGAAGGCCTCGGCGAGCGCCAGGGAAATCTCGGCACCGGCCGCCGGGGTTTCGGCGATGTAGAGGACTTCATCGCCCACGGTCTTGACCAGCCGGCCGCCACCCACCGAGATGATCTCGGCGCACTTGTTTTCGAAGCGCTGGACCAGCCGGGCCAGTGTCTTTTCGTTCATCCGGCGGGACAGGCTGGTGTAGGAGACCAGGTCCGCGAAGCCAACCGCGCGGGCCAGGGGCAGCGGCGCGTCGTCCTCGTCGCCTTCCCGGCCTTCCTCGCTGGCCTGCAGTCCGGCCTCGGCGCGCACGGCCAGCCGCTGGACGCCGGCGTTGAGCTGGCGGCGCCAGGAGTACACCAGCACCTCTTCGAGCGCGTCCACCAGGGCGGGAAGTTCGTTGACCAGGCGCTTGCGGGCCACGGCGTCCGTGACCCCCTGCTCGTGGACCATATCCTCCACCAAGGCCTCGATCTGCCAGACCACCATGCGGTCCGTCATCTGCCCGATGGAGCGGGTCACCGAGATAGCGGCTTCCTCGGTAAGCTTGCCGGCGCGGACCAGATCCACAATGGTGGACAGGGCGGCCTGATCGCGTTCCGTGAACGCGACATCCTCGTCACCGAAATTCGGGAAGCCGAGGGCACGCCAGAGTTTACGGGCAGAAAGCAGCGAGACTCCCGCGCCCGCGGCAACTTCACGACGGCGGAGCTTGCGTTCCCCGCCCAGGAGGCGGGCTTCGAGGGCCTTCATGGCCAGGCGTTCGGCGGACATGGCGCCGGTAGGCGGGTGCCGGTCGGTCCCCGGCGCTCCGTCAGCCGGGCCGGGTTCCGGTGTCGCCGCAGGGACGGCGTTCACGTCACCGGTTCCGGCGGCGGGGTCGAGTGCGGCGGTGGCTGCAGGTGCGATGCTGCCCACGCGTTCCTGCTGGTCCTCATCGGTCATCCCGTCCACCTTCTCTCATGTCCTCCGGAAAAGCCCCGGCGGGGTAATGCGCCGCGCCACCCGGCTGGGTCCCGCTGTCCTCCGGCAGTTCCCCGATGGCGTCGAGGATAAAGTCGCGGAACCGGGCAACCTCGGGCACGTCGCGAAAGGTCACCATGCCCTGGTGCCCGGTTTCCAAGGATATATTCCCTGAGCGCACCAGTCGCTGCAGCAGCGATTCATGGACCGTCAGGTTGCGCACCGACGCCAGGTTCACCTGCTGGTCCCGCCGGTTCAGCAGGCCATACCGGGCCACCATCCGCTGGCTGGTCAGGGTGTAGCGGGTGCCTTGCCAGCGCAGCAGGCGGGGCAGGCAGTAGCCCAGCCATACGGCTGCGGCGGCGAGGACGCAGGCGGTCACGAGCCAAGGCGTCCACTGCCGGCCCAGGGTGGGCACCAAGCGGGCGGCCCCGCCGCGGATGACCCAGGCGCTGGCGAAGGCGGCAAGTGCCGGCGCCAGGACAAAGGCCACGGCGGCTCCGGTGAGCTTCCTCGGCTGCGGACGCGTGGTGACGATGACCTGCTCCCCTGGCACGAGGGTTTTACGCATACCCACCCTGGTTTGGCGCGTCCGGGGAAGTCCAGGGCCGCAGGTGCACCACGTCACCGGCGGTGACCACGTGCTCGTGCGAGTCCCGGTCCACCACCAGCAGGGAGCCGTAGTCATCCAGCCGGGATGCATGCCCAATGATTTCGTGGTCGCCGGGCAGCTGCGCGCGTACCTGCTTTCCCAGGGTGACCATGACGGCCTCCACCCTTTTGTGCAGCGAAGGGCCCCCCGCCATGCCGGCCGTCGGGTCGCCGTCGGCGTTGCAGAAACTGCGGTACAGGACCGCGAAGTGGGACAGGTAGCTCTTCAGCAGCGCGGTGCGGTCGGTGGTGCGGGCACCTTCGATGGCCACGGACGTGGCAGTGGGAACCGGAAGTTCGCTTTCGCGCAAGGTGACGTTCAGCCCGGTGCCCAGGATCACGGGGGGCACGCTGCCGTCCACCATGGGGCCCAGCTGGGCCAGGATGCCGGCGATCTTCCTGCCGCGCACCAGGACGTCGTTGGGCCATTTGAGCTCGGCCGGGAGGCCCGCCGTTTCCAGCAGTGTTTCACGCAGCGCCAGGGCTGCGATGAGGGACAGCCAGGAGTAGCTCTGGGTGGGGAGGGGCCTGCCCTCCGCGTTGACCGGACGCAGCACCACGGAGACCGACACCGAGCTCAGCGGGGGCGCCTCCCACCGCCTGTCCAGGCGTCCCCGTGCGGCTGTCTGGTACTCCGCCGTCAGGACGGAGAGGTCCGGCCAGGCCCCGGGGTCCACCGTGACACCGCGCAGGAGGTCGGCGTTGGTGGAGCCGGTGGAGTCCACGACGTCGATCCGGGGGATCCCCGTGGCGGCGAGGAAACGCTGGTCGGCCAGGTCCCCTCGGTTCAGGGGGGAACCCGGTGCATGTGCGTCATCCATAGCTAGATCCTACCGAGCCGCGCCGGGTCCCTCCCAGCCACCTGCCGTCCCGGAACAGACCGTCAGGGCACCGCCGGGGGCCTGCTAGAGGAAGATGTCGGGAACCAGCCGGTCTTCCGGTGCCCCCAGGCTGTAGGGGCGGAAGTCGGTCACGCCCGCGGCGGCGAGGACCTGCTCATCCGTGTAGAAGTTGCCCGACGGCGGCGCGCCCGCGGCGAGGTTGCTTCCGGTCAGGACGGCGTGGGCGGCGTCGGCCATGATCTGCGGGCCGCGCGCGGCCAGCACCATGGTGTCGCCGTGGGGCATGTTGCGGATGGCCGCCGTGTCGATCAGCGTGCATGGCCACAGTGAGTTGACCCTGATCCCGTCAGCCTTCAGTTCCTCGGCCAGGCCCAGGGTGGTCAGGCTCATCCCGTATTTGGCCATGGTGTACGCAAGGTGCTTTCCAGCCCAGGAGGGGTGAAGGTTCAGCGGCGGCGAGAGCGTCAGGATGTGCCCCTGCTCGGAGGCACGCAGCGCCGGGAGCGCCAACTTGGACAGCAGGAAAGTGCCACGGACGTTGATGTCCTGCATGAGGTCGTACTTCTTCATGTCCACGGCGTCCGTGGTGGAAAGGTCAATGGCGGAGGCATTGTTGATGACGACGTCGATGCCGCCGAACCGGTCCACGGCTGCGGCCACGGCGCCCGCCACGTCCTCGTCCCTGCGCACGTCGCCCACCAGGGGCAACGCCTGGCCCCCCGCCGCCTCCAGCTCCCGGGCTGCGGTGTGGACCGTTCCGGCAAGCTTGGGGTGCGGCTCCCCCGTCTTGGCAAGGAGGACGATATTGGCGCCGTCCCGGGCCGCCCTCAGGGCGATGGCCAGGCCGATCCCGCGGCTGCCGCCGGACAGCAGGATGGTCCGGCCCGCCAGGGAGCCGGCGGCCCGGTACGGGCTTTCGGAGGCATGCAAAGCATCGTCGCTTGAAGTCATGGGAACACTGTAGCCCAACTATGTTACCGGTGAGTAACATTGCGAAGGGGCTGCTCGACCCGCAGAAAATTGTAGGTTCCCTACAGCCGTCGGCGCCCAAACCGTCACTAGACTTGCCAGCAGGGTTGGTCTTTTGTGTGGATGCTACTTAAAGCGCCGGACAACACGGGCCGCCAGCCGACAGAACTGACCTGCTACAGAGCCGGAGACACTTGATGAGCCACGATCTGACAACGACAGCGGGAAAGATTGCCGATTTCCGCGACCGCCAGGCGCGCGCCGAACAGCCTTCCGGCCCCGAAGCCATCGAAAAGCAGCACGCCCGCGGCAAGAATACTGCCCGCGAGCGCATCGCGCTGCTGCTGGACGAGGACTCGTTTGTTGAGTTTGACGCCCTGGCCGTGCACCGCTCCACCGCCTTTGGCATGGAAAAGAAGAAGCCGCTGGGCGATGGCCTGGTCTCCGGCTACGGCACCGTGGACGGACGCCTGGTGGCGGTCTACAGCCAGGACTTCACCGTCTACGGCGGATCGCTGAGCCAGGTCAACGGCGAAAAGATCGTCAAGGTCCAGGAGTTCGCGCTCCGCAACGGCTGCCCCGTCGTCGGCATCCTGGACGGCGGCGGCGCCCGCATCCAGGAAGGCGTGGCCTCGCTGGCCATGTTCGCGGACATCTTCCGCAACAACGTCCACGCATCCGGCGTGGTGCCGCAGATTTCGCTCATCATGGGCCCGTCCGCCGGCGGCGCGGCCTACTCCCCCGCACTCACCGACTACGTGGTGATGGTGGACAAGACCTCACACATGTTCATCACCGGCCCGGACGTCATCAAGACCGTCACCGGCGAGGACGTGGACATGGAAACCCTCGGCGGCGCCCGGCAGCACAACGCCACCACCGGAACCTCCACCTACCTGGCCTCGGACGAGACAGATGCCATCGAGTTCGTCCGCGAACTGCTGGACTTCCTCCCCTCGAACAACCTGGCAGAGGCACCCGTCCTGGGGCACCAGCAGGAGTTGGAGATCGACGACGACGACCTCGCCCTGGACACGCTGGTTCCGGATTCAGCCAACCAGCCCTACGACATGCGCGCAGTGGTGGAGCAGATCGTGGACGACGGGCACTTCCTGGAGATGCAGGCCCTGTACGCGCCCAACGTGATGATCGGCTATGGCCGGGTAGAGGGCCACACGGTAGGCATCGTGGCCAACCAGCCCCTCCAGTTCGCCGGCACCCTGGACATTGCCGCATCGGAAAAGGCGGCCCGCTTCGTGCGCCACTGCGACGCCTTCAACATCCCCATCATCACCCTGGTGGATGTCCCCGGCTTCCTGCCCGGCAAGGACCAGGAGTTCCAGGGCATCATCCGCCGCGGCGCGAAGCTTCTCTACGCCTACGCCGAGGCCACCGTTCCCAAGCTGACGGTCATCACCCGCAAGGCCTACGGCGGAGCCTACATCGTCATGGGCTCCAAGAAGCTGGGCGCCGACCTGAACCTCGCTTGGCCCACCGCGCAGATCGGCGTCATGGGCGCACAGGGGGCCGTGAACATCCTCTACCGCCGCGACCTCGCAGCCGTCGCCCAGGACGGCGGCGACGTCGAAGCCCGCCGCGCCGAGGTGATCCGGCAGTACGAAGAAGAGCTCCTCAACCCCTACCAGGCAGCCGAGCTCGGGTACGTGGACGCCGTGATCGCCCCCTCGGACACCCGCATCCAGATCATCAAGGGCCTCCGGGCCCTCCGGGACAAGCGCGCCAGCCTTCCCGCTAAGAAGCACGGGAACATCCCGCTGTGACCGCCGACCACAATCCCGCCTCCGCGCCCGCCGAAGCCGCTCCGCTGCTCTCTGTTGTCAAAGGGCAGCCGAACGCCGAGGAACTGGCCGCGCTGACCGCCGTCGTCCTTTCCCTGGGCGGGGAAAGCCCGGCCCCAGCCAAGACGCCAACCGTGCGGCATTGGGTGCGCCGCCAGCAGCTAAGGCTCGCGCCCACGCCGGGCCCGGGCGCCTGGAAGCGCAGCCAGGGCTGATCCTCGCCACCCGCCGGCGGCGTGGGCCCACCCACCGGCGGGGCTTGGTTACGTCACCCAGGCACCCGGGTAGTCTCGGACTGTGACTACAGACACTGCACCCGCCACGCGCCCGCACACCCGCATCGACGCCGTCGCGGACAACTACACGGACACCCTGGTAAGGCTCAACCCGACGTTCGCCACCACCCTTGGCCTGCCCGGACACGAAACGGAGTACCAGGACTTCTCTCCGGCCGGCATCGCCGGCTTCGCCGAAGCCGCCCGGGACGCCCTCGCCGCCCTCGAGGGCCTGGAACCGGAAGACGACGTGGACGCCGTCACCCTGGACGCCATGCAGGAACGCCTGGGCCTGCAGCTGCTGATCCATGCCTCCGGCTGGGAATACGCGGAACTGAACAACATCGCCTCCCCTGCCCAGGACATCAGGGCCATCTTCGACCTCATGCCCACGGCAAGCGAACAGGACTGGGACCACATCGCCGGGCGTGCACACAACGTCCCGGCAGCCATCAGCGGCTACACCGAGTCCCTCCGCATGGCCAGGGACGCCGGCAGGGTGGCCGCCGCCCGGCAGGTGCGGACCGTCATCGAGCAGGTGACCAAGTACGCCGCGCCGGACGGCTTCTTCGCCAAACTGGCAGCCGATGCCGCCACCGGCGAAGGGCCGCTGCCCGCGGCCTTGCAGAACAAGCTCGACGCCGGCGCTGACGCCGCCCGCCGCGCCTACGCCGGCCTGGCAGAGTTCCTGCGCACCGAGCTGCTTCCCGCCGCGCCGGAAAAGGACGCCGTGGGCAGGGCACGCTACGCACTGGCATCGAGGTCCTTCCTCGGCGCCGAGGTGGACCTTGAAGAGACATACGCCTGGGGCGTCCAGGAACTCGACCGCCTCATCGCCGAACAGGAGAAGGTGGCACACGCCATCAAGGCAGGGGCATCCATCGCCGAGGCCAAGGACATCCTCAACAACGACCCCGCCCGGCAGCTGAAAGGCACGGAGGCGCTGCGGGAATGGATGCAGGGCCTCTCCGACAAAGCCGTTGCCGAACTGGCCGGGGTGCACTTCGACATCCCCGACGTCATGAAAACCCTTGAATGCCGCATCGCCCCCACGGACGAAGGCGGCATCTATTACACCGGCCCGTCCGACGACTTCAGCCGCCCGGGCCGCATGTGGTGGTCCGTCCCGGCAGGCGAAGACGCCTTCACCACCTGGGCCGAAACCACCACCGTGTACCACGAGGGCGTTCCCGGCCACCACCTCCAGGTGGCCACGGCAACCTACCGGCGCGAACTGCTGAACAAATGGCGCCGGAACGTCTGCTGGACCTCCGGCCACGGCGAAGGCTGGGCCCTCTACGCGGAAAAACTCATGCAGGAACTGGGCTACCTCAACGACCCCGGCGACCACATGGGCATGCTGGACATGCAACGCATGCGCGCCGCCCGCGTTGTCTTCGATATCGGCGTTCACCTGGAACTTGAGATGCCCCGACGCTGGGGTTCCGGCCCCTGGACCGCTGACAAGGGCTACGGCTTCCTTCAGGAAAACCTTCCCATCAGCGAAGGGCAGCTCAACTTCGAATTCACCCGCTACCTCGGCTGGCCGGGCCAGGCACCCTCCTACAAAGTGGGCCAGCGGCTCTGGGAACAGATCCGCGCCGAACTCGAGTCCCGGCCCGGCTTCGACCTCAAGGAGTTCCACACCAAGGCCCTCAACATCGGCTCCGTAGGGCTGGACACCCTCCGCAGGGCGCTCTTGTCCTGACCCTCCCCCATGGCCGGGTGCCCCGGCATGGCTGCCTTCCTCTGCGCGCTGCTCCTTCGTCGCTTTGACGCGCGCTGCCGGAAGCCAGCCACGTCGGGGCGCGCTTGGCCCGCCGCGGCGAGACATTAAGCACACCATTGCCGGGAATAAGTAACACAAGCCGCTGCCTGCCTTGTACTTACGGGTTTTTCGGCGGCCTGCGGCTATTGCAGGCGCGTAATATTTCTCAATATTCTTTCGACGTGGTATGTGTGGGGGTCTAGCTTGTTCTGGTGAGCACTCAGACAAGCACCCCATCCCCCGCGGGGAAGACCGGATTCCAGCTGCCCAAGTGGGCCGGCTCCTTCGGCTTCCAGATCATCGCCGCCCTCATCGTGGGCCTCGGCCTCGGCCTGCTGGCCAAGTACACCGGCAGCACCAAGGCCAACCCCAACGGACTCGGCGCCACGCTGCAGACCATCGGGTCCAGCTATGTGTCCCTCCTGCAGACGGCCGTGGTGCCGCTGATCTTCACCGCCGTGGTCAGCTCCATCTCCAACCTGCGCCAGGTGTCAAACGCCGCCAGGCTGGCATGGAACACGCTCCTGTGGTTCGCCATCACGTCTCTGATTGCCGTGCTGATCGGTATGGGCCTGGGCGTGCTGCTGCAGCCCGGCGCCAACACCGGCATCAGCGGGGAAGCCAAGTACACCGGCAAGTCCGGTGACTGGTGGGCCTTCCTCGTGGGCCTCTTCCCCAAGAACTTCCTGGGCCTGGGTGCCAGCTCCACCGTCGGCGACTCCGGCGCCGTCACCACCTCGATCAGCTTCAACGTCCTGCAGATCCTCGTGATCGCCATCGCCGTCGGCGTCGCCGCGCTCAAGGTGGGCAAGGCCGCGGAGCCCTTCCTCAACCTCAACGCCTCGGCCCTTGCCGTGATCCAGAAGGTCCTGTGGTGGATCATCCGCATCGCCCCGCTGGGCACCGTCGGCCTGATCGGCAACGCCGTCGCCGTCTACGGCTGGGACACCATCGGCTCGCTGGGCAAGTTCACCGTGGCCATCTACGCAGGCCTGGTGCTGGTGCTGTTCGTTGTCTACCCCATCCTGATCCGCAGCCACGGCCTGTCCATCAAGCAGTACTTCTCCGGCGTATGGCCGGCCGTCCAGCTGGCCTTCGTCTCCCGCTCCTCCGTGGGCACCCTGCCGCTGACCCAGCGCGTGACCGAACGCAGCCTGGGCGTCCCCCGGGCCTACGCGTCCTTCGCCGTCCCGCTGGGCGCCACCACCAAGATGGACGGCTGCGCCGCGATCTACCCCGCCGTGTCGGCAATCTTCGTGGCCCAGTTCTTCGGCATCCACCTGGACTTCAGCCAGTACCTGCTGATCGCCCTGGTCTCCGTCCTCGGCTCCGCGGCCACCGCGGGAACCACCGGCGCCGTGGTGATGCTCACCCTGACGCTCTCCACGCTGGGACTGCCGCTGGCCGGCGTCGGACTCCTGCTGGCCATCGACCCCATCCTGGACATGGGCCGCACGGCGGTGAACGTTGCGGGCCAGGCCCTGGTCCCCACCATCGTGGCCAAGCGCCAGGGAATCCTGGACGAGTCGCTCTACAACGCGCCGCGCAACGGCACGCCCTTTGTTGAGGAAGAAACAGGCAGCGATGCCGCCGCCGGTGGCCCCGCCACGGACGGCACCAGCGCCGACACCGCACCCCGCGAACTGCAGGATGCAAAGGCATAACGCGCAGCAGCAATGAAAGACGTCCCCGGGAAACCTCCCGGGGACGTCTTTTTGTTTCATGGGCTGCGCCTCCGGCCATTCACCGGCCGGCATCAGTCAGCGGCCGCCCCCGCCAATCACCCCGCTCTGGACCGCCTTGGTCACGGCATCGGCTTCCGCCTGCGTCAGCTTTCCATCGGCCACGGCCTTGTCCAGGCGCGTCTTGAGCGCGGCGGCGTGCTCGGACTGCTCCTCGCTGCGGATCTCCTGGAGGGCGGCCGTCACCTTCGCCTCATCGATGCCCAACGACTCAGCCAGTGACTTGGCGAGCGCGGCCTCGCGCGCGGCGGGGTCCGGCTTCTGGCCGTCGGCGGGCGGAGTGGCGGGCTTGTTGGCGTCGCGGAAGGTCTTCAGCGCGTCAGTCACCTTGGCTTCGTCCACACCGAGTTTCGCTGCCAGCGCGGAGGCCTGCTCCATGCCGTGGCCGCCGCGGCCGCCATGCCTGCCCATGCCGTCGTGGCCGGTGCCGGTGCTGCCGTCAGCGGAGGCGCTGGAACTTGCACTCGGCGTGGGAGCGGGAGTTGTGGTGGTGGCAGAGGCCATGCCGGCCACGCCGATTCCTGCACCGAGCGCCAGCGCCGCGGCTGACAGGCCCAGGGTCATCTTCTTCGTGCGTGTCATTTCTTGTCTCCTGATTCGCCGTCGCCTGACGGCTGCTGGTGATACGCCTGGTGGCGGGACATTCCAAGCATCCGCGACCAGGTTCAGCAAAGGCTGTTGGGAACCTTTCGTTCTCCTGTGAATCCGGAGACACCCCCGCACCCGAGCCCCCGCGCAGATAACTTGCATGCAGTGCAAACTTGCACGTAGTGTAAGGCCGTGCCCAGCCCCTTTTCACCGCCCGACGCGTCGCAGGACGCCGGATCCGCCGCCCCTTCCCGGCGCGAGCTGAACAAGGCCGCCACCCGCCAGGCCATCACCGATGCCGCCCTGGGACTCCTTCGTTCCCAGGGCCCCGGCAACTTCACGGTGGAGGACATCGCCGACGCCGCAGGCATTTCGCGGCGCACTTTCTTCAACTACTTCAGCAGCACCGACGCCGCCCTGGCGTCCATCGTCCACGGCTTCCTGGACAACGCCATCCAGCAACTGCGCCTCCGCCCGGCGGACGAGCCCATGCTTGAGTCGGCCCAGGCCGCCCTGGTGGCCCTGGCCGACCCCAAGGCCATCGCGCCCCTGGCTGAACTGTTCACGCTGACCCAGCAGAGCCCGCTGATGTCCCACACGGAACTGGAGGCGTGGGACCACTGCCGGGCCCAGGTCTTCACCGTGGCCCGCGAACGCCTCGCCGGCACCCCCGGCGAGCGGGACGAGCTGTATGTCCACGCCCTCGCCGGCTCCATCATCTCCTGCGGAAAGGCCGCCATGGAGGTCTGGTTCAGCCGGCGCGGCCCGGACCTGTCACCCGCCTCCCTGGCGGAACTCCGCCAACTGCTGATCGATGCCATGGCCCTGCTGGGCGCCGGCTTCACCACCACTGCTTTCCCATCCGCCACCCGTTCCTCCTGATCAGATCGGTCCTCCCGCATGGCACTCCTCCTCTACCGCCTCGGCAAGTTCTCCTACCGCCGGCGCTGGCTTGTCATCTCCCTCTGGCTTGCCGTGCTGGTGGCCGTTGGCGGTTCCGCCGCGGCCTTCCATGGCACGCTGTCCAACAACTTCCAGATCCCGGGTACCGAGACCCAGCGGATCGCGGACAAGCTCAAGCAGGATTTGCCGGCAGCCTCGGGCGGAAGCGCCACGATCGTCTTCGAAGCCCCCGACGGCGGGTTCACGGCTGAGAGCCGCGCGGCCGTCACGGATGCGCTGAAGAAACTCCAGACCATCCCCGAGGTCCGCGGCACGGTGGATCCGTTCGCCACCCAGGCCCAGGTGGACCAGGCCGGCAAGGCCATCACCGACGGCGAAAAGCAACTGGCGGCCGGCCAGGCACAGCTGGACGCCTCCCGGGCGCAGCTGGAGGCCGGCAAGGCACAGCTGGCGGCAGCCGAGCAGCAACTCACCGCCGCCGGCGCGCCCGCAGCCGTGGTCGAGGCCCAGCTGGGCCAGCAAAAGGCAGCGCTGGCTGCCGGCCAGGCCAAGCTCGACGCCGGCGCCCAGGAACTGGAGGCCAACAAGGCGAAGCTGGAACTTGGCAAGCGCCAGGCCCAGGCGGCCTCCGCCATCCGCTTCGTCTCGGAGGACAACAAGGCCGCGGTGGCACAGGTGCAGTTCAACACCTCCATCAACGGGCTCGCCCCGGCGGTGCGCAAGCAGGTCCAGGAGATCGCCCACGAGACGTCCTCCGCCGGCGTCCAGGCCTTTGCCAGCAAGGAAATCACCGAGGACATCTCGGCCCTGTTCGGCACGGCGGAAATTGTCGGCATCGCCGTCGCGGCGCTGGTCCTGATCCTCATGCTGGGGACGCTGATCGCGGCCGGACTGCCGCTGCTGATGGCCATCATCGGCGTCGGCGTGGGCGTAGGCATCACCTTCGCCCTCTCCGGCCTGTTCGACATGAGCTCCATCTCCCCCATGCTGGCCCTCATGCTGGGCCTCGCCGTCGGCATCGACTATTCGCTGTTCATCGTCAACCGGCACCGGACGCAGCTCCTGGCCGGAATGGACCCTGAGGAGTCCGTGGCCCGGGCCAACGGAACCTCCGGCAACGCGGTAGTCTTCGCCGGCCTGACCGTGATCATCGCCCTTGCCGCCCTGGTGGTCCCGGGACTGCCGTTCCTCACCGTCATGGGCCTGGCCGCCGCGGGAACCGTCGCAGTGGCGGTACTGGTCGCCATCACCCTGACCCCCGCCATGCTGTCCCTGATTGGCCGCCGCATCATCTCCAGGCGGGCCTGGGCCAAGTCCGAGGCGCACAACGCCGAGCCGGGCCACGAAGCCGCAGATATCGCCGTCGACCGCGAACGAAGCACCCACGGGTGGGGCGGCCTGGTCACCAAGCACCCCTGGGTTGCCCTGACCGCCGGCATCGTCCTGCTGGGCACCCTGGCCCTGCCCGCCACCCAGCTCCAGCTGGCCCTGCCCGATGGTGGCTCCGAGCCTGTGGAGTCCGAAGCCTACCAGGCCTACGACCTGACCGCCCGCAGCTTCGGCGAAGGCGTCACCGGGCCGATCGTGGCCGTGGGCGAGTTCCCCGCGAACCTTGACGCGGCCCAGGCGCAGAAGCTGCAGTTCGACATCGCGGACAAGCTCCGGGCCGTGGACAATGTGGTGGCCGCTGTGCCGGTGGCGCTCAGCGAGGACCGCCGGACCGCCGTCTTCCAGGTCATCCCCAAGGAAGGCCCGGCCAGCGCCAGCACGGTCAAGGTGGTCTCCGAACTCCGGGGCCTGAACGCCGGGATCAAGGCCGACTACGACGTTGCCATGGGCCTGACCGGCCAAACCGCCGGCAACGTGGACGTCTCCACCAAGCTCGGTGACGCCCTGCCGCCCTACCTGGCGATCGTCGTCGGACTTTCCCTGATCCTGCTCCTGCTGGTGTTCCGCTCCATCGTGGTCCCGCTGCTGGCCACGGGCGGATTCCTGCTGTCCCTGTCGGCCGCCTTCGGCGCCGTGGTTGCCGTCTACCAGTGGGGCTGGCTGGGGAACGTCTTCGATGTTGCCAATCCGGGCGCCGTGCTGAGCTTCCTGCCCATCATCCTGATCGGCGTGCTGTTCGGCCTGGCCATGGATTACCAGGTGTTCATCGCCTCCGGCATGCGCGAGGCCTACATGCACGGATCGTCCGCCAAGGAAGCGGTGCGGGTGGGCTTCCGGCACGCGGCCGCCGTGGTCACCGCCGCCGCGATCATCATGGTCAGCGTGTTCTCCGGCTTCATCTTCAGCCACCTCACCATGGTCCGGCCGCTGGGCTTCGCGATGGCCTTCGGCGTCCTGTTCGACGCGTTCGTGGTCCGGATGACCATCGTCCCGGCTGTGATGTACCTGCTGGGCGCCAAGTCCTGGTGGCTGCCGCGCTGGCTGGACCGGATCCTGCCGGACGTGGACGTGGAGGGCGCCAAGCTCAACCGCGGCCAGGCCGCACCGGCTCCGGGCGAGCTGGTCCACTAGGCTGAAACCGTGCTCCATCTGATCCTCGCCTCCCAGTCCCCCGCCCGCACCAAGCTCCTGGCGGAGGCCGGCATCCGGCATACCGTGCTGGTCTCCGACGTCGACGAAGCGGCCGTCCAGGCGCAGTACGGCGTCACGGACCCGCACGACACCGCGCTGCTGCTGGCACGTGCCAAGGCCGAAGCCGTCGCCGCGCTGCCGGAAGCGGAGGGCGCGCTGGTCCTTGGCTGTGACTCCGTTTTCGAGTTCGACGGCGAGGCGCACGGCAAGCCGTACACCGCCGACGTCGCGCGGGAACGGATGCTCCGCATGAGCGGCAGCGCGGGGGTGCTGCACACGGGGCACTGGCTGGTGGACTGCAGGGACACGGACGACGACGACGGCGCCGCCCGCGGTTCGGGCGCCACGCTCGGGGCGGTCGCCTCCGCCGAGGTGTCCTTCCTGGACATGGCACCGGAGGAAATCGACGCCTATATCGCCACCGGCGAGCCGCTGCACTGCGCCGGCTCCTTCACGATCGACGGCCTGGGCGGGGCCTTCATCCGGAAGGTGGACGGCGACCCGCACGCCGTCGTCGGCCTCTCCATCTCCACCCTGCGCGGCCTGCTCGCGGCTGCCAACGTTCGCATCACGGACCTCTGGCCGCCGCGGTAAAGCACTCCCTTTTCTGCACCACTTGTAGCTTCCCTACAAAGGCGGGCCGGTTTACACGCGGATTCCGCAAGTAATATCGGCGGAACCTCCAAAACCGCGCTAGGCTCCCTGAAGGAAAGAAGGAGACGCCTTGTCAGCAAATTTGGAGCAGTCCGCAGGAACCACGCAGCCCAGCCTCACAAAGGTGCTGATCGCCAACCGCGGCGAAATCGCCGTGCGGATCATCCGGGCGGCCCGGGATGAAGGCATCGCCTCCGTGGCCGTCTACGCTGACCCGGACCGCGATGCGCTGCACGTCCGGCTCGCTGACGAGGCCTACGCCCTGGGCGGGACCACCGCTGCCGAGTCGTACCTGGTCATGGACAAGATCATTGACGCCGCCCGCCAGTCCGGCGCCGACGCCATCCACCCCGGCTACGGCTTCCTGGCCGAGAATGCCGAGTTCGCCGCCAAGGTGATTGCCGCGGGCATCACCTGGATCGGCCCTTCCCCCGAGGCCATCTCCGCCCTGGGCGACAAGGTCCGCGCCCGGCACATCGCCGAAAAGGTGGGCGCTCCCCTGGTCCCCGGCACCGCCGACCCCGTCGAATCCGCCGGGGAAGTCCTGGAGTTCGTGGACCGGCACGGCCTGCCGGTCGCCATCAAGGCGGCCTTCGGCGGCGGCGGCCGCGGCATCAAGGTAGCCCGCACCCGCGAGGAAATCCCCGAACTCTACGAATCCGCCGTCCGCGAAGCAACCGCCGCCTTCGGCCGCGGCGAATGCTTCATCGAGCGCTTCCTGGACGCTCCCCGGCACGTGGAAACCCAGTGCCTGGCCGACGCCCACGGCAACGTGGTGGTGGTGTCCACCCGCGACTGCTCCCTCCAGCGGCGCAACCAGAAACTCGTCGAGGAGGCTCCGGCACCCTTCCTCACCGAAGACCAGAACCGCCGTCTCTACGAATCCTCCAAGGCGATCCTGAAGGAGGCCGGCTACCTGGGCGCCGGCACCTGCGAATTCCTGGTGGGCCAGGACGGGACCATTTCCTTCCTCGAGGTCAACACCCGCCTGCAGGTGGAGCACTGCGTCTCCGAGGAAGTCACCGGGATCGACCTGGTCCGCGAGCAGTTCCGGCTGGCCCGCGGCGAGGAACTGGGCTACGGCGATCCCGAGGTGCGCGGACACTCCATCGAGTTCCGCATCACCGGCGAGGACCCGGGCCGCAACTTCCTGCCTGCCCCCGGCACGCTCCGCGTCCTGAAGAACCCCACCGGTCCCGGCGTCCGCGTCGATTCCGGCGTGGAACAGGGCGACGTCATCAGCGGGAACTTCGACTCCATGCTGTCCAAGCTCATCATCACCGGCGCCAGCCGCCCGCAGGCCCTGCAGCGCGCCCGCCGCGCGCTGGAGGAAATGGTGGTGGAGGGCATCCCCACCGTCATCCCGTTCGACCTCGCAGTGGTCACGGACCCAGCCTTCGCACCCGCAGAGGGGCCCTTCACGGTCCACACGCGCTGGATCGAAACCGAGTTCACCAACAACCTGCCGGCCTGGACCCCGGACACTGCCGTTGACGGCGAGGGCTCCGCCGAGGAGCGCCAGCGCGTGGTGGTGGAAGTGGGCGGCAAGCGCCTCGAGGTGGTCCTCCCCGCATCCCTGGGCACCCCGGGAACGGCCTCGGCCGCCACAGGCAAGCCGGGCAAGTCCAAGAAGCGCTCCCGCTCCGCCGGTCCGGCTGCGGCCACCGGCAACGCGCTGACCTCCCCCATGCAGGGCACCATCGTGAAGGTGGCCGTGGCGCACGGGGACGTGGTCACCGAAGGCGACCTGGTGGTGGTCCTCGAGGCCATGAAGATGGAACAGCCCCTCACCGCGCACCGGTCCGGCACCATCACGGGCCTGACGGCAACGGCGGGCGAAACGGTGTCCGCGGGCGCCATTATCGCCACCATCGAAGACTAGAAAGCGGCACACGCAGCCATGCTCGCACCAAGTTTCCAGGAAGAAGTGGACCGCTACCACCAGGCGGTCCCTGAAATCACCCGGGGAAACCCGGCGCCGATCAAGGACCTGTATTCCCGGCTGGATGACGTCACCCTGGCCAACCCGTTCGGCGGCATAGCCCGCGGCTGGGCGCATGTGGAGGCGCGGCTGGACCAGGCCGCGCGGCAGTTCCGCGACGGCGAGATGCTGGGCTTCGACACCGTCACCTCCTACACGGCCCGCGACACCGCATACCTGGTGGAGACCGAACACTTCCGGGCACGGCTGGACAGCGCCGCCGCCACGGAGGAGTTCGCGCTCCGCGTGACCAGCATCTTCCGCCGCGAGGAGGGCTACTGGAAGCTGGTGCACCGGCACGCGGACCCCGCCGCCCGGCCACAGTCCCGCCGCTCGCTCACGCAGCCTCCGACCTGAGCCGGCTGCCCCGCGGGCGCCTGCGGGTGCCCGGGGGCCCGTTGCCGGCACGGTGACCGCTGCTCGAATGCTGGCAGGCGGCGCCGGCAGGATGCAGACTTAGCACATGCTGCCTTTCCTGCTCCTGGCCTCCCGCGCGGAAGACGCCGCCGCTGAGGACGAGTACGCCGCATACCTAAGGTACGGCGGGCTGGAGGAGCGGGAGCTGCACCGGATCCGGCTCGAAGCCGCTCCCCTGCCCCCGCTGGACCTCTCCAGGTACTCCGGTGTCATCGTGGGCGGCAGCCCGTTCACGTCCAGCGACCCGCCGGAGCACAAGAGCACGGTCCAGCACCGGGTAGAGCAGGAGCTGGCCGCACTGCTGGACCAGCTGGTGGCCCGCGACTTCCCGTTCCTTGGCGCCTGTTACGGGGTGGGCACCCTCGGGAGCCACCAGGGCGCCGTGATCGACCGGACCTATGGCGAGCCCCTCGGCGCGGTGGAAGTGGAGCTGACCCGCGAAGGCCTGCAGGACCCCATCCTGCAGGGAATGCCCCAACGGTTCACGGCGCTGACCGGACACAAGGAGGCCGTCAGCTCGCTGCCCCCGCACGCCGTCCTCCTGGCACGGGCCGCCACCTGCCCGGTCCACATGTTCCGGATCAGGACCAACCTGTACGCCACCCAGTTCCACCCCGAACTGGACGCAGACGGGCTGGTGACGCGAATCGATATCTACCGGGACGCCGGGTACTTTCCACCGGAATCCGCCGAGGAGCTCATGGCTGCTGCACGGCGGTTCACCGTCACCGAGCCCATGGCCGTGCTGAAGAACTTCGTGGCCCGCTACGCGCGGTGAAAACGGCAATGCCCGGCGTGCCGAAAGGCAGCGCCGGGCATTGGGGCAAACGAAGCGTCAGGCGACGTTGTTCTCGTAGTCCAGGTCGCGGGTCTCACGGGTGAGGAACAGCGCGATCAGGGTCAGCACAGCCATGGATGTCAGGTAGATGCCTACCAGCAGCGGGCTGCCCTTGGCGGCTTCCCACAGGGCGACGGCGATGAACGGGGCCACCGCGGCACCCAGGATGCTGGAGAAGTTGTAGCTGATGGCTGAGCCGGTGTACCGGACGTTCGTGGGGAACAGTTCCGGCAGCAGCGCACCCATGGGGCCGAAGGTGAGGCCCATGAGGGAGAACCCGAGGATCAGCAGGCCCATGGTGCCCACGAAGCCGCCGCTGAACAGCGGGACAAACAGCAGGCCGAAGACGAAAATGCCGGCGGTGACGGCCATGAGCATCTTGCGGCGGCCGTACTTCTCGGCCAGCGGTCCGGAGACCAGGGTGAAAATGCCAAAGAATACGACGCCGGCAATCAGCATCCAGAGGAAATCGTTGCGGCTGTAGCCAAGGCCCGGAACGAACGCGGCGGCAGCGGCTTCGGACATGGGCTTGCCGGCCTTTTCGGCTGCGGCCTTGGCGCCCTCCAAAGTGGGCTTGGTGCCGTAGGTCAGCGTGAACGTGGTCATCAGGTAGAACAGCACATACGTGGCCAGCATGATGAAGGTGCCCAGGATCAGCTGGCGCCAGCTGGACTTGAAGACCCGGCCCAGCGGAAGCTTGGCTACCTCGTTCGATTCCACCACCTTGGTGAAGGCCGGGGTTTCGATCAGCTTGAGCCGGACGTAGAGGCCCAGGATCACCATGACGGCGCTGAGCAGGAACGGGACGCGCCAGCCCCAGGCCTGGAAAGCTTCCGGGGTCAGGGTGTAGCTGGCCACCAGGAAGATGACGTTGGCAATGATGAAGCCGATGGGGGCACCGAGCTGCGGGAAGGTGCCGTAGATGGCGCGCTTGTTGGCGGGGGCATTCTCCGTGGCCAGCAGTGCCGCGCCGCTCCACTCGCCGCCGAGGGCCAGGCCCTGGGCGAACCGCAGGACCACCAGCATGGCCGGCGCCCAGAACTCCCAGCCCGGAACCAGCGCCGTGGGCAGGCAGCCGATGAGGAAGGTTGCGATGCCCATGGTCAGCAGCGACGCCACAAGGGTTCCCTTGCGGCCGAACTTGTCGCCGAAGTGCCCGAAGACGATCGAGCCGAGGGGGCGGGCAACGAAGGCCACGCCGAAGACGGCGAAGGAGCTCAGCAGCTGGGTGGTTTCGTTCGCGCCCGGGAAGAAGAGCTTCGGGAACACGAGCACGGCGGCCGTGGCATAGACGTAGAAGTCGTAGAACTCCACAGTGGTGCCGATCAGGCTGGCCACGATAACGCGGCCGCGGGAGTTCACCGGCTGGTGCGAACCAGGCACCTTGGTGGTATCGGTGGATGACATGGGTAAACGCTTTCGTGAGATCGGCCGGGCGCAGGCAGTGCTGCCTCCCGGCGCGAATAGTTAGAGTTCGATCTTACTTCGCCGCGTCCAGTCAATGGACGAAACGTCCACAATGCGGACCTGTGTTGTGCATCTCATATTCCGGGCCCTGGCACCGCCTCACGCCGCATGGCGGGCCCGGATAGGCAAAAGTCACAGCGCGTTAACAAACATCGACTGTCCGCGAAACGCGCCGTCCCTACCTTGGAGGAACAACATCCCCCGAAGGAGGTAACCCGTGACTGTTGACCGCACCGTTGATGCCGTATCCGCCAGCGCACAGCCCGGCCCTACCCGCACTACTGACGCCCCCGCCCTTGAATTCCGCCCCGGCCGCTGGATCGCCAACTGGGATGCCGAGAACAAGGAACAGTGGGAGGCCGCAGGCCGGGCCATCGCCCGCCGCAACCTGAACTGGTCCATCTTCGCCGAGTTCCTCGGCTTCGTCGTCTGGCAGCTGTGGTCCATCGTCGTGGTCCAGCTTCCCGCCGCAGGCTTCACCTTCTCCACCTCGGAAATCTTCTGGCTCATCTCCATGCCAAGCCTGGTGGGTGCCACCCTCCGCATCCCCTACACCTTCATGGTCCCCCGCTTCGGCGGCCGCAACTGGACCATCGTCTCCGCCCTGCTGCTCCTGATCCCCTCCACCGGGCTGGCCCTCTGCGTCTCCAACCCGGACACACCGTTCGGTGTCATGCTCCTGGTGGCTGCCCTCGCCGGCTTCGGCGGCGGCAACTTCGCCAGCTCGATGGCCAACATCACGTTCTTCTACCCGGCCAGGGAAAAAGGCTGGGCGCTGGGACTGAACGCCGCGGGCGGAAACCTGGGGGCCGCCGTCGCACAGCTTGCCGTTCCCATCGTCATCACCCTGCTTGCCGCGGGCACCGTCAACCTTCCCCTGGCGGGCTGGATGTGGGTCCCCTTCATCCTGCTGGCCGCATTCGGCGCCTTCAAGTACATGAACAACCTCACCAGCGCCAAGGGTGACGTGGCCGGCTCGGTCGCTGCACTGAAGGAACCGCACCTGTGGATCATGGCGCTGCTGTACATCGGCACCTTCGGCTCCTTCATCGGCTTCGCCGGTGTATTCCCCAAGCTGATCAAGGACTACTTCCCCGCGTTCTCCTCCATTGGAGTGGGAACCGTGGCCCTGTCCCTGGCCTTCCTCGGCCCCCTGGTGGGTTCGCTGGCCCGTCCCTACGGCGGCCGCATGGCGGACCGCATGGGCGGGGCCCGGATGACCGTGTCCGCCTTCGCCGCGATGGCCGTGATCACGCTGACCATGATCTGGACCCTGCCGCTGAAGAACTTCCTGCTCTTCCTGGTCCTCTTCCTGATGCTGTTCACTGCCAGCGGCTTCGGCAACGGGGCCACGTACCGGATGATTCCGGTCATCTTCGCCACCTCCAGCCGGGCTGCCCGGAACGGTGCAAACCCGGTGGCCACCCAGCGGCTCGCGTCCTCGGCCCTCGGCCTGATCTCCGCGATCGGCGCTTACGGCGGCTTCGTGATCCCCCAGGTGCTCAATGCCTCCAGCACCGCCAGCGGCTCCTACACCCCGGCCTTCTACGGATTCGTCGGCGCCTACGTCCTGATGCTGGTGGTCTGCTGGACCTGCTACATCCGCAACGCCGGCCGGAACGCGATGGGAAACGTCTAACATGACCAAAAGCGCCGACACGCACTGCCCTTACTGCGCCCTGCAGTGCGCCATGACGCTCACGTCCCCGGCGGACCTGCCCCCGGCTTCGCAGCCGGGGCCAGGCCCCGCTCCTGCACCTGCCGGCTCCAAGGCATCCCCCGTCCTGGACGTGGCCGGCCGGGACTTCCCCACCAACCGCGGCGGCCTGTGCCGCAAGGGCTGGACCTCGGCCACGCTCCTGAACCACGCGGGCAGGATCACCGAGCCCCTGCTCAGAGGTGCTGACGGGATCCACCGTCCCATCGGCTGGGACCAGGCCCTGGACCTCGCCGCTGCGGCAGTCAAGGACGCCCGCGCCCGGTACGGTGCGGACGCCGTCGGCGTCTTCGGCGGCGGCGGCCTCACCAATGAAAAGGCCTACCAGCTGGGCAAGTTTGCCCGGCTGGCGCTGGGCACCTCCCGGATCGACTACAACGGCAGGTTCTGCATGTCCTCCGCTGCCGCAGCGGGGATGCGCGCCTTCGGCGTGGACCGCGGGCTGCCGTTCCCGCTCGAGGCCCTGGACACCGCCAGCACCATCCTGATGCTCGGATCCAACGTTGCCGAGACCATGCCGCCGTTCGTCCAGCACCTGCAGGGAGCCCGCGACGCCGGCGGGCTGGTTGTGGTGGATCCCCGCCGCTCCGCCACCGCGGCCTTCACGGCCGACGGCGCCGGCCTCCACCTCCAGCCCCTTCCCGGCACCGACCTCACCCTGCTGCTGGGCCTTTCGCACGTGGTCATCCACGAGGACCTGGTGGACACCGCCTACCTCCAGGAGCGCACCTCGGGCTACAACGCCGTCGTCCGCAGCGTGAACGCCTTCTGGCCTGAACGCGTCCAGTCCATCACCGGCGTCCCCGCGGACCTGATCCGCGAAACCGCCAGGATGCTTGCCGCAGGTGCCCGCAGGGGCGGCAGCTACATCCTCACCGGCCGCGGCGTGGAACAGCACGTGGACGGCACGGACACCGCCACCGCGGCCATCAACCTCAGCCTCATGCTGGGCCTGCCCGGCTCCGCCCGCAGCGGCTACGGCACCCTCACCGGCCAAGGCAACGGCCAGGGCGGCCGCGAGCACGGCCAGAAGGCCGACCAGCTGCCCGGCTACCGCAAGATCACCGACCCCGCCGCCCGCGCGCACGTCGCCGCGGTCTGGGGCATCCCCGAGGAACTCATCCCCGGCCCCGGCCTGCCCGCCGTCCAGCTGCTGAAGTCACTGGGACAGCCCGACGGCGTCCGGTGCCTTTTTGTCCACGCCTCCAACATCGCGGTGGCGGCACCTGACGCCAACGCCGTGATCGAGGGGCTGCGGAGCCTGGACTTCCTGGTGGTCTGCGACTTCTTCCTGTCCGAGACCGCTGCGGAGGCGGACCTGATCCTTCCCGTGCTCCAGTGGGCGGAGGAGGAAGGCACCCTGACCAACCTGGAAGGCCGCGTCCTGCGCCGCCGCCGTGCCATCTCCCCTCCCGCCGGCGCCCGCAGCGAACTCTGGATCATGGCCCGCCTGGCCGAGCGCCTGGACGCCCCGTCCACCTACAGCGACGATCCGGAAACCGTCTTCGAGGAACTCCGCCTGGCTTCCGCGGGCGGCCTGGCCGACTACTCCGGCATCGACTACGCCATGCTGGACCGCGGCGAGGCCGCCCACTGGCCGTACCCGGCCGGCAGCACCGGAACGCCCCGGCTGTTCCGGGACGGCTTCGCCCACCCCGACGGCAAGGCGGTCATGGTCCCGGTGGCGCCGCGCCGCCGCCGGACTCCCGCGGCTGAAGCCGCCGGGCACGCAACAGGCCCCGCCGGCACACCCATGACCCTCATCACCGGCCGCCTCCTGGAGCACTACCAGTCCGGCGCCCAGACCCGCCGGGTCGCCGAGCTCGCCGCCGCCCAGCCGGAGGCCAAGATGCAGATCCACCCGGCGGCGGCCGACGCCATGGGCATCGCCGCCGGAACGCTGGTATCGGTGTCCAACGGGCGCGGCGAAGTGGTGTGCCGGGCCGAGCACAGCACCGCCATCCGCCCGGAAACGGTGTTCCTGCCCTTCCACTTTCCCGGGGCTGAGAGCGCCAACCGGCTGACGGAAGCGGCGACGGATCCGGTCTCCGGGATGCCCGAGTTCAAGTTCAACACCGTTTGGGTCCGGCCCGTGGCCGCGCCCGAATCCGCCCGCATGCTTCAAACGACGGAGGCCTCATGAGCGAGCAGATTGTCATTGTGGGATTCGGCCCCGTGGCCGCCCGGCTGGTGGACGAGCTCCTGCCCGCCGTGCGCAGCGGACACGCCAGGCTCACAGTGGTGGGCCAGGAAGCCGAGGCCGCCTACAACCGCGTCCTGGTGGCCGATCTCGGCGTCGGCCGGACCACCGCTGACGCCCTTGCCCTCGCCGACAGCGCCGAGCTGGTTGCCGAGGGAGTGGATGTCCGGCTGGGCGTACGGGTTAAGCGCGTGGACCGGGCGCGGCAGCAGGTGGCCCTGTCCGACGGCGCGTCCGTGCACTACGACCGGCTGGTGTTTGCCACGGGATCCCGGCCGGTGATTCCCAACCTCACCGGCATCAATCCGGACCCGTCTTCCCCCGTGCTGCCTGCCGGAGTCACGGCATTGCGGGACCTGCGCGACGCGGAAGTCCTGCGGCAGGCGGTGGACGGCGGCAAGCGCGTGGTGGTCCTGGGCGGCGGCGTCCTGGGCCTGGAGACGGCGCTGGCGGCCGCGGAGGAAGGCGCCACGGTCACCGTGGTCCACAACGGCCCGCACCCGCTGGGCCGCAGCATCGACCGCGGCGGCGGGGCGGTCCTGGCTGCCGGACTGCGCCGCTGCGGCGTCCGGGTGGCCGGCAACGCCCGGTCCACCGGCGTTGAGCACAACGCGCCCGACGGCGGGTTTTCGGCTTTGCTGCTGGACGACGGATCAGCGATCGACGGCGACCTCCTGGTCATCTCCTGCGGCGTGCGTCCCCGGACGGAGCTGGCCGAAGGCTGCGGCCTCTCCACCGGCACCGGCATCCTGGTGGACCACCGGCTGCGGGCGCACCACGAGCCGCACATCTTTGCCATTGGCGACTGCGCCGAAGTCCGCTGCCCGGACCCGGGCTGCGCCACGTGCCGGAACGCCTCCGGACCGTCCGGGCTGGTGGGTCCGGGCTGGCGGCAGGCCGAATGGCTGGCCGGTTACCTCACCCTGTTAGCTGAAGGGGCAGAAGCGGACGCCGAAGTGCTGCCCGCGCTGCCGCCGGAACAGCCCGGCGTCGTGGTCCTGAAAGCCCGGGGCATGAACATGGCCGTGGCCGGGGACAACGCTGCCGAGCCGTGGGACGAGGAAGCCCTCACGGCCGGGGCCGTCAACGGAAGGCCGCGCCTGCAGGTGTCGCAGTGGGCCGATCCCGAGCACGGCCGGTACGTCAAGATGACCACCCGGGGCGGTGTGCTGGAAGGCCTGGTGGCGGTGGGCATGCCCCGGACCGCGGCCGAACTCGTGGGACTTTTTGAACGGGGGGCCGAGCTGCCCGCCGACCGGTCGCTGCTCCTGCGCCTGGATGGACCGGACCAGCTGCCCGGGGCCGGGGCTGCCGACCCCGCGGGCACCGTGTGCCGGTGTGCGGGGGTCAGCGGGGCGGCCATCACGGCGGCGGCCTCTGACGGCTGCTCCACGGTGGCCGAGGTTTCCAGGGCCACCCGCGCCGGAACCGGGTGCGGCGGCTGCCATGAGGACATCAAGGGTCTCATCGAACGGCACTTCCAGGCAGCCGCCGCATAGCAGCTGCGGGGCTTTGGCCCCTTGGCACCGGGATTCCCCAGGGCTTGAATGGTCACAGGATTCCACTGGCCGCAGGAGGCACCCATGTCCTTCCCTCTCGTACTGGCCTTCGCCGCGGTGGTGCTCGCCGCCGTGGCCGGAGTACTCCTTGTCCGGGAGAAGGATCCGCAGCGCCGGGCCCGTGCACTGGTGAAGATGGGCGCGGTGGTCATGACGGTCTTCACTGCGGCGGCCGTGACCTTCATTGGCGGCTACGCCATGGATCAGCCCGGCGGCATGACGGGGCTGATGATGACCTTGTCCTGGTTTGCTCCCATGGTGGTCCTTGCGGCCCTCGCCTGGTTCCGGCCGGCCGGAGCATCTCCCCTCCTGGCGGCGCTGGCCGTGCTACTCGTCGCGGTCTGCGTGTGGTTCGCCCTCGATCCCGCGACGGCCCGCAGCCTCCAGGATTCGAACGGGCCGGTGGTGGCCATCGGCGTCGTCGCCCTGGCGTTCCCGGCCGCTGTCCTGGGACTTAAACGGTCAGGCGCGGCCGGCTGGCTGCTGTTTGCCATTGGCACGCTGCCGCTGCTGATCACGGTTCTTGGCCGGTCGGGGCCTGCGGCCTCCTTGGCCTCCGCCAGCGCGGTTCCGCTGATAACCGGCATTACCTACCTGGTGGCCTCGCGGCTGGCACGGCGGGACCCGGCCGCCCGGAATAGGCTCCCGGCCTCGGCATAAGCTTCCGCACGGATACCGCTGCCTTTTCCTGTCCATGCCCTTGACGGCGGCGTCCGCACAGCATGTGATGGACGGGACTGACCCGCGCTCCCATCTTCCGGGCCGGACGCCTGATGTCCGGACCAACGAAAGGACCACCCTATGTCCCTGCTCGACTCCGCCCTCTGGGAAGGCAAGATCTACCTCAACGGCTGGCGGGCGGGCGGCGGCGGTACCGGCACCAGCATGGAACCGGCCACCGGTGAGCAGCTGGGCAGCTACGGCGTGGCTTCCGTGACGGACGTCCGCGAAGCAGCAACCGCCGCCGCGAAGGCACAGAAGGAATGGGCCGCCCGCAACCCCGAGGACAGGGCCGCGGTACTGCGCCGCGCCGGGCAGCTCTGGGAGGAGCACGCAGCCGAGGTCCAGGACTGGATCGTGCGCGAATCAGGTGGAATTCCGCCCAAGGCAGGGCTGGAAACGCATATCGCCGCCAACGAATGCTACGACGCCTCGGCGCTGCCCTCACTCCCAGCCGGGGACGTCCTCACGTCCAACGAAAACCGCTGGTCCTTTGCCCGGCGCCGTCCTGTGGGCGTCGTCTCCGTCATCGCGCCGTTCAACTTCCCGCTGATCCTTTCCATCCGCGCCGTGGCCCCTGCCCTGGCATTGGGTAACGCCGTGCTGCTCAAGCCGGACCCGCGGACCGCGGTCTGCGGCGGCGTGACCGTGGTGCGCATCTTCGAGGAGGCCGGGCTTCCGCAGGGCCTGCTCTCCCTGCTGCCCGGCGGCGCGGACATCGGAGCCGCCGTCGTCGAAGCCCCCGAGGTCCGCGTGATCGCCTTCACGGGATCGACGGCGGCCGGCCGGAAGATCGGTGAAACGGCGGGCCGGCTGCTCAAGCGCGCCCACCTTGAACTCGGCGGCAACAATGCGCTCATCGTGCTCCCCGGCGCCGACCTGGCCAAGGCGGCCTCCGCGGCGGCGTTCGGCTCGTTCATGCACCAGGGCCAGATCTGCATGGCTGCCGGACGCCACATCGTGCATGAGGACATCTACGACGACTACGTTGCCGCCTTGTCGGAGAAGGCGGCCCACCTGCCCGTTGGCGATCCCAAGAGCGGCACCGTGGCGCTGGGTCCAGTGATCGACGAGCGCCAGCTGCAGCGGGTGGACGGGATCGTCCAGGACGCGGTCCAGGCGGGCGCCCGGCTCGCCGCCGGGGGAACCCACGACGGCCGCTTCTACCAGCCCGCCGTGCTGGTTGACCTGAACACTGACAGTCCTGCCTGGAAGGACGAAATCTTCGGCCCGGTGGCCCCGGTGATGAAGTTCTCCACCGTGGATGAGGCTGTGGCGCTGGCCAACGACAATGAGTACGGCCTGTCCATCGGGATCCTGGGCGACGTCGGGCTGGCCATGACCATCGCCGACCGGCTCGACTCCGGGAAGGTCCACATCAACGAACAGACCGTCTCCGATGAAGCGAACTCCCCGTTCGGCGGAACGAAGAACTCCGGCAACGGCTCGCGGATCGGCGGCCACCACGCCAACATGGAGTCGTTCACCGAGATCCAGTGGCTCACGATGCGCCCGGACATCGCCCCGTACCCGTTCTAGGAACCCAACCGACCCTGGCCAGGGCTTTCACACCGCACGTGGGAAAGCAGGACGCTGCCGGCCCCGCAACGTAAGCAGGGCCGGCAGCGGCTTCTACGCCGTTGCCGCTGAATCAAACTCCCCGCCGGCTACGGCCTCGGCATACTTGGTAAGGTCCGGGCCGGGCTGGAAGTCCACGAACTGGTCTTTCAGCTTCTCAAACAGGAACTCGTACACCTTGTCCTTCCCCGAGCCGGACAGGGACGACGCCGCCTCGCGGACCGCCTCCTGCAGTGCCTTGTCAGCATCCAGCAGGATCTTTTCCCGCGCCTGCTCGTTCCACTTGATGTCCTGCAGTTCCATAAGCTTCTCCTTGCGTCGACGCTGGTACAGGAACGGCCGGGAACTTCAAGGAAATTCCCGGCCGCGCCTGGTTCGAGTCTAGGCAGGGGCCCCGGAGGGGTCCAGCCCGCGCTTGCCCGGGGAAAGCCTTACATGTGGACGTGCAGGCGGCGGGCTGCCTCGGAGATGGATCCGGTGAGCGACGGGTACACCGTAAACGTGCTGGCGACGTCGTCCACGTGCAGCTTCTGCTTGACCGCGATGGAAATGGGGAAGATCAGCTCCGAGGCATTGGGTCCGACCACCACGCCGCCGATCACCGTGCCGGAGCCCTTCCGGGCGAAGATCTTCACGAACCCGTCCTTGGCGTTGCGCATCTTGGCGCGGGCGTTGCTGCGCAGGGAGAGCTTGATGACGTCGGCCTGGTACTTGCCGGACTCGATCTCGGCTTCGGAGACGCCCACGTTCGCGATTTCCGGTGAGGTGAAGATGTTGGAGGCCACCTGGTGGAGCTTGAGCGGGGTGACGCCGTCGCCCATGAAGTGCGCCACCGCGATCCGGCCCTGCATGGCGGCCACGGAGGCCAGCGGCAGGACGCCGGTGCAGTCACCGGCGGCGTAAATGTTCGGGGCCGTGGTCCGGGAGACGCCGTCGACCTTGATGTGGCCGCTTTCGCTCACGGCCACGCCGGCCTCCTCAAGGCCAATCCCCGCAGTGTTGGGGATGGAGCCAAGGCACAGGAGGCAGTGGCTGCCCGTCACCTTGGTGCCGTCGGAAAGCGTGACCACCACGCCGTCGTCCGTGCGTTCCACGGTCTGGGCACGGGAGCGGGACAGGACCCGCACACCGCGGCGTTCAAAGACTTCCTCCAGGACCACTGCGGCGTCAACGTCTGAGCCGGGCAGCACGCGGTCACGGCTGGAGACCAGGGTGACCTTGGAACCCAGGCCGTTGTAGGCGGACGCGAATTCGGCGCCGGTGACGCCGGACCCCACCACAATGAGCTCCTCGGGCAGCTCGTCGAGGTTGTAGATCTGCGTCCAGTTCAGGATCCGTTCGCCGTCCGGGCGGGCCGTTTCCAGCTCGCGGGGGTGCGCGCCTACCGCCAGCAGGATGGTGTCGGCTTCGACGGTTTCGGTGCCGTCCACGGTCAGGACTTCGATCCGGTGGCTGTCCAGGAGCCGGCCGGAGCCTTCGATGATGCGCACGCCCTGTTTCTCCAGGCCGTCGCGGATGTCCCGGGACTGGTTGCGGGCCAGGTTAAGGAGGCGGTCGTTGATGTGCTTGAGGTCGGCGCGCATGACCGGGACGAAGTCGCCGCCGTCGACGTCGAACTTCACTCCCAGCTCGCCGGCTTCCGCGACGCGGGTCATGAGGTCGGCCGTGGCAATGAGGGTCTTGGAGGGGACTACGTCGGTCAGCACCGCGGATCCACCGAGCCCGGCACGTTCGATGACGGTAACGGTCGCCCCCAAAGAGGCGGCCACCATGGCAGCTTCGTATCCGCCGGGACCACCTCCCAGGATTGCGATCCGGGGGGAACTGAAATCTGGATGCGTAGTCACAGTCATCCATTCTCTCCCATTTACGGCCCGACCACCAAGAAATCAGGGTGCTTTCCGGGCCTGCCGTGACCGGGGCAACATGGGCGGCAGGATAACTTGTACTGGTGAGTACAACAGACTTCCTGAACACGGACCCGTTCGCCGCCGCCCGCGCCGCCGCGGACTACATTGCGGAAGAAACCGGAGTGGACCGCCATGACACCGCCCTGGTTCTCGGTTCCGGGTGGGGCGAGGCCGCAGACCTGATCGGCGAGACCACCGCCACGCTGTCCGCCGAGGAGGTTCCCGGCTTCCACGCCCCCGCCGTGGAAGGCCACGTTGGCACCATCCGTTCCGTGCTGACCACGTCCGGCAAGCGCGCCCTGGTCCTGGGCGCGCGCACCCACTACTACGAGGGCAGGGGCGTCCGCGCCGTGGTGCACGGCATCCGGACCGCTGCGGCTGCCGGATGCAGCACCCTCGTCCTCACCAACGGCTGCGGCGGCCTCAACGAGGACTGGGCCCCCGGCACCCCGGTGCTGATCCGGGACCACATCAACCTCACCGCCGCCTCCCCGCTGGAAGGCGCTACGTTCGTGGACCTGACGGACCTGTATTCGCCGCGGATCCGCGGGCTGGCCCGGGAAGTGGACCCCACCCTGGACGAGGGCGTGTACGCACAGTTCCCCGGCCCGCACTATGAGACCCCGGCGGAGGTGCAGTATGCCAAGCGGATCGGCGCGGACCTCATCGGGATGTCGACGGCGCTTGAGGCCATCGCTGGGCGTCATGCCGGCATGGAGGTATTCGGCATTTCGCTGGTCACCAACCTTGCGGCAGGCATCAGCCCCCAGCCGCTCAGCCACCAGGAAGTCATCGAGTCCGGCCAGGCAGCGGGACCGCGCATTTCCAGGCTGCTGGCTGACATCATCGCCCGGCTCTAACGGGTCAGGCGCCCGGGGTGCGCCACGTGGGCGGGCAATGACGATAGCGTTATGCCCATGACGTCTTCCGATGCCGAACTTCGCCTGCTCACCGAAGCCCGCGAATGGGCTGCCCAAGACCCGGATCCCGCAACGGAGGCGTCGCTCCTGGAGCTGGTCCGCCTCGTGGAGGATGGCGATCCCGCGGCCCGGCAGGAACTGGAAGACAGCTTCCGCGGCACACTGCAGTTCGGCACTGCGGGACTGCGGGCCGCGCTGGGCCCCGGCCCAAACCGGATGAACCGGGTGGTGGTCCGCCGGGCTGCAGCGGGACTCGCGGCGTTCCTGGTGGAGGCCGTGGCCAAGGCGGCGGCCGGCACCCGGCCGCGCGCCGTCGTCGGCTATGACGCCCGCTACAACTCGGATATTTTCGCCGCGGAAACGGCGGCGATCTTCACCGCGGCCGGCATCGAGACCTTCCTGCTGCCGGCAGCCCTCCCCACTCCCCTGCTGGCCTACGCTGTCCGCGCCCTGGAGTGCGACGGCGGCGTCATGGTCACCGCCAGCCACAACCCGCCGCAGGACAACGGGTACAAGGTGTACCTGGGGCGGCACGCGGTAACGGCAGAGGGCGACGGCGCCCAGATCGTGGCGCCGTACGATGCCGAAATCGCCGCGCGCATAAGCGCCGTGGGGCCGCTGGAGTCAATAGCGCTGGCAGGGGACGGATGGACCGTCCTGGACGGCTCCATCGCCGCCGAGTACCAGCGGGCGACGGCGGCACTCGCCATGCCGGAGCGCTTTCCGGCCCGCGATCTTCGGATTGTCCTGACGCCGCTGCACGGCGTCGGAGGCGGGACGGCGCTGGAAGTGCTCAAGGCGGCAGGTTTCACGGATGTCACCGTGGTGGCCGAGCAGGCCGATCCGGACCCCGATTTCCCCACCGTCAGTTTCCCCAACCCGGAGGAACCCGGCGCACTGGACCTTGCCCTGGAGGCAGCGGCGCGGCTGGACGCCGACCTGGTCATCGCCAATGACCCCGACGCCGACAGGGCTGCCGTGGCGGCCAAGGACCCCGACACCGGCGCGTGGCGCATGCTCCGCGGGGACGAAGTGGGGTCCCTGCTGGGCGCCCACATGGTGGCCCGGCTCGCGGACGGCGACTCCCTTGCGGAGGCTGACGGCCGCCGTGTGTTCGCCAATTCGATTGTGTCCTCCCGCCTGCTGGCCCGCATCGCCGCCGCCGCCGGACTCGACCATGAGGAAACGCTGACCGGATTCAAGTGGATTTCGCGGGTGCCCGGGCTGGTCTACGGGTATGAGGAGGCGCTGGGCTACTGCGTGGCGCCGGAGCAGGTGAAGGACAAGGACGGCATTTCCGCCGCAGTCCTGATTGCCGAACTCGCTGCCACCGCCAAGGCCGCGGGCAAGACGGTCTTCGACACCCTGGACGAGCTGTACCTCCAGCACGGCCTGCATGCCAGTGACCAGCTGAGCATCAGGGTTGCGGACCTGGGACTGCTGGACGCCATGATGAACCGCCTCAGGGTTTCCCCGCCGGAGTCGTTCGGGCAGTCAGCGGTGGAGGTGTTCACGGACCTGGCCGAAGGCAGCGCGCAGTTGCCGCCCACGGATGGCCTGCTTTACATCACCCGGAACCTGACCCGCGTGATCATCCGGCCCAGCGGCACCGAGCCCAAACTCAAGTGCTACCTGGAAGTCATCCACCAGGTGGGCTCCGCCGCGGAACTGCCGGCGGCACGCCAGGCGGCACGCGCCTCCCTCGATGAAGTCCTCCACGACGTGAGCGAGGCGCTGGGACTTTAACCGGGGAAAGGGCGTGCCTCTTCGGCGCGCCCTTACCCTGCGGAAAATCCTAGAGCTCCACCTCGACGAAGCCGTCCCTGACACGGGTGCTGAACGCTGTCAGCCGCAGGCCCGGAGTGGTGAAGCATTCACCGGTCTCCAGATCGTAGACCTCCTTGTGCAGCGGCGAGGCGATCGTGGGGCGGGTGCCCTTGGAGCCGAGGATACCGCGGGCCATGACGTGGGCTCCGGTGGCGGGGTCCTCATGCGCCACGGCGAAGACTTCGCTGGGGCCGGTGCGGAACAGTGCCACCTGGCGGCCTGCCACCAGGGCGGCCTCGCCCCATGCCGGTTCGAGGTCATCCACCATGCAGACACGGTGCCAGCCGGTCCCGAACCCGGCGGTGTCTGATTCGGCGGCGAGCGCCCCAAGTTCAAGTGTTGCCGTCATGTCCGGCTCCTTTCCCTGTGCCTGTTGTCCCTTGCATTGGCAGCTTTTGCGGCCGTGTCCCACGCTAGGGTCCGGGTGTTTCAAAGGGGTGCGGTGAATGTGTCCGGCGCGTAAAAGAGACCTAACGCGGGCGGAAATGCGTTCGTGATGCAGAAGTTAAGTTGACGAAACAATTGGGAAACTGAGGCGAAACTGCCCCTTCCTAGGCTGGATGCACAAGCTGCAGAGCACCGTCTGCGGCCCATGCGAAAGGCCCACAGTGACCGAACAGACTTCAAGCACAGAGACTCCGCGCCGCATCGTCGTCGCCGGCGGCGGCCCAGCGGCCCACCGTTTTGCGGACGCCATGCATGCCCGCGGCCTCGACGGCTGGCATGTCACGGTCCTCACCGAGGAAGCCCACCTCCCCTACGACCGGGTGGCACTTTCCAAGGCCCTCACCGATGCCGGGGTGGACCTCACCCTGGGCACCGCCTCCATGTGGGACCACGGCTCGCTGGTCCTGAAGACCGGCGAGCGCGTGGTGAAGATCAATCCGGAAACAAAGAGCGTGGAAACCGCCGCCGGCCACAGCTACGAGTACGACCAGCTGGTGGTGGCCACGGGCTCGGACGCCGTACGCCTGCCCATCCCCGGTGCTGAGCACGCCCACGTGTACCGGACGCTTGAGGACGTGTGGGCCATCAACAAGGCCATCGCCGAACTCACCGCAAAGCTCGGCCGCAAGATCAACGCGGTGACCATCGGCGGCGGACTCCTGGGCCTTGAGTCGGCCGCCGGCACCGAGCAGCTCGGCGCCACCCCCGTCGTCATCAACGGGGCCCCCTGGCTGATGAACACCCAGCTGGACGAGGGTGCGGGCCAGGCCCTGGGCCGGCTCATCGAGGCGAAAGGCTTCGAGGTCCACGGCGGTGTCTTCCCTTCCGAAATTTTGGCGGACGACGACGGCCAGGTCACCGGAGTGCTCATGGCTGACGAACGCGTCATCCCGGCAGACCTGGTGATTGTCGCCGTCGGCGTCAAACCCCGCGACGAACTCTTCCGCGCCGCCGAGGGCGAAGACCAGCTCTTCAGCCTGGGCCCCCGCGGCGGGGTGGTCATCAACGATTACTGCGCCACCGAAGTACCGGGCATCTGGGCCATTGGCGAAGTGGCCAACTTCGGCGGCATGTGCCTGGGCCTGGTGGCGCCCGCCAACACCATGGCCGAGATTGTGGCCGACCGGCTCCACGGCGGCGACGCCACCTTCCCGGGTTTCGACACCGCCACCAAACTCAAGCTCTCAGGCGTGGACGTTGCCAGCTTCGGCGATGCCTTCGCCCGCACCGAACATGCCCTCGAAATCGTCTACGCCGACCCCGCCCGCGGCGTGTACCAGAAGATCGTGACCACCGACGACGCGAAGACCCTCCTGGGCGGCATCTTCGTGGGCGACGCCTCCCCGTACATGAGCCTGCGCCCGCTCCTGGGCCGCGAACTTCCCGCCGAGCCCGGCGCGTTCCTCAGCGCGGCCGGCGGCGGGGACGCTCCGGAAACCGAACTGCCGGACGACGCCACCCTCTGCTCCTGCAACAACGTCACCGCGGGAACCATCAGGGACACCATCAACGGCTGCGGCGCCTGCGAGGGCAACGCCCCCGTCCAGGAGCTGGGCGAGCTGAAGGGCTGCACCCGTGCCGGCACCCAGTGCGGTTCCTGCGTGCCGATGTTGAAGAAGCTGCTGGAAACTGAGCTGACCAAGTCCGGCGTCGAGGTCTCCAAGGCCCTGTGCGAGCACATCGAACTGTCCCGGCAGGAACTCTTCGACGCCATCCGTGTCCTGGGGCTGACCTCCTTCGAGGAGATCATGGCCAAGTACGGCACCGGCGCGGGCTGCGACATCTGCAAGCCCACCATTGCCAACATCCTGGCCAGCCAGAACAGCGCCTACGTGCTGGACGCCGGCCGCGGAACCCTGCAGGACACCAACGACCGCGCCCTGGCCAACATGCAAAAGGACGGCACCTACTCGGTGGTCCCCCGCATCGCCGGTGGCGAGATCACCCCGAAGAAGCTCGGAGTAATAGCCGCCGTCGCCGAAAAGTACGGCCTGTACACCAAGATCACCGGCGGCCAGCGGATCGACATGTTCGGCGCCCGGCTCGAACAGCTCCCGGAGATCTGGAAGGAACTGGTGGACGCCGGCTTCGAGTCCGGCCAGGCGTACGGCAAGAGCCTGCGCACGGTGAAGTCCTGCGTCGGTTCCACCTGGTGCCGGTTCGGCGTCCAGGACTCCGTGGCCATGGCCATCCAGCTGGAGCTGCGGTACCGCGGCCTGCGGAGCCCGCACAAACTCAAGATGGGCGTCTCCGGCTGCGCCCGCGAATGCGCCGAGGCGCGCGGCAAGGACGTGGGCGTGATCGCCACCGCCGACGGCTGGAACCTCTACGTGGGCGGCAATGGCGGTGCCACGCCGGCGCACGCACAGCTGCTGGCCAAGGACCTGGACGACGAGACCCTGATCAAGTACATCGACCGCTACTTCATGTACTACATCCGCACCGCCGACCGCCTGCAGCGCACCGCCCGGTGGCAGGAAGAGCTCGACGGCGGCATCAAGCACGTGGAGGACGTGGTGGTCAAGGACACGCTGGGCATCGCCGCAGAGCTCGAGGCTGCCATGGCCAAGCACGTGGACACCTACGTCGACGAATGGGCCGACACCCTGAAGGACCCCGAGCGCCTGCGCCGGTTCCGCTCCTTCGTCAACGCCCCCGACCAAAAGGACGATTCCATCACCTTCGTCCCGGACGAGCGCGGCCAGATGCGCCCCGCCACTCCCGAAGAAAAGGGAAAGGTCCTGATCGGGTCCTCCATCCCGGTCCGCACCGCCACGACCACCCCTGGAAACGAGGCATAACCATGCAGCTCAGTATCGACCTCACCGGCCGGGACGTCCTGGTGACCGGCACCCCTGCTGCCGCGCGGCAGGCGGTGCGGCGGTACAAAGCCGCGGGCGCCGTCGTCCACCGCCTCACCAGCCCGCACGACGCCCAGGGCGCCCCGCTGCCGAAAGGACTGTTCCTGGTGGCCGCCGTCGAGGACGGGCAGCCCGGCTGGGCCGGACTCCTGGACCGCTGCCGGGACGCAGGCATCCCGGTCGCTGCCGAACCTGCTGCCGGTGCCGCCGGGCACGCCACCCTGGTAGGGGGCGGGCCGGGCACCAGCGACCTCCTCACCGTGGCCGCCGTCAAGGCGCTGCGCGATGCGGACGTGGTGTTTTATGACCGCCTCGCTCCGTACCAGGAACTGCCGCTGCTGACGTCCGCGGAACTCGTGGATGTGGGGAAGAGGCCGGGGCACCACAAGGTCAGCCAGTCGGATATCGAAAAGCTGATGGTGGAAAGTGCACTGGCCGGGAACAATGTGGTCCGCCTCAAGGGCGGGGACCCCTACGTATTCGGCCGCGGAGGCGAGGAAGTAGCCGCTTGCGTGGCCGCCGGCGTCCAGGTCCAGGTGGTGTCCGGCGTGACCAGCGCCATCTCGGTGCCCGCCGCTGCAGGCATCCCGGTCACCCACCGGGAAGTCAGCCACATGTTCACGGTGGTTTCCGGGCACGCCCCGCTCACCGAAAAAGAGCACCACCATTTGGCCGGCCTGGGCGGCACCATCGTGGTGCTCATGGGCATCGGCACCCTCCACCAGCTCGCCGCCGGCCTCCGCCGTGCCGGGATGCGCCCGGACATGCCCATGGCAGTGGTGGAACGCGGATACCGGCCGGGCCAGCGCACCACCATCGCCGACCTGGGCACCATCACCTCTGCCGCGGCCGGCTGCAGCAACCCGGCCGTGCTGGTGATCGGCGAGGTAGTGCGGGTGGCTGAAGCCAACCAGCAGCACGCCGCTGCCGCCGCCGACCTGGACCGGTTGGCGGCCTCGCTGCTGGGATCATGAAAGGATTGACCCCCATGACTGCACTTGCACCGGCCGAATCACCGCAGGCTGAAGAATCCACCGACGCCGCGGAGTCGCCGCTGGAGGGATTCCGCATTGGCGTCACCTCGGACCGGCGGTCCCGCGACCTGATCGAGGCCCTGGAACGGCGCGGCGCTGAAGTGCTGCACGCCCCCGCACTGAAGATCGCCCCCGTCCAGGAGGACATGCGCCTCATCGAGGACACCCGGGCCATCATCGCGGCCAAGCCCGACCTCTGCATCGCCACCACCGCGTATGGCATGCGCCGCTGGTGCGAGGCAGCGGATTCCTTCGGGATCGGCGACGAGCTGCTGGAGACGCTGGGCAGCTGCCGCATGTTCGTCCGGGGACCGAAAGCCCGCGGTGCGGTGCGCGCGGCGGGCCTTGCCGACGTCGGCATCAGCAGCGACGAAACCACCTCCACCCTGGTGGACATGCTGCTCACCGAGGGCGTCCGCGGCAAAACCGTTGCCATGCAGCTGCACGGCTACACCGATGTGCGGCAAATCGAGCGCCTGCGCATGTCCGGCGCCACGGTCCTGACAGTCACGCCCTACCGCTGGGTCAAGCCCGACGGCGAGGACAGGCTTCCGCGGCTGATCGACGCCGCCTGCACCGGCAACCTGGACGTCCTGACCTTCACCAGCGCCCCCGCCGTGGACGCCATGTGGAGCACGGCCCATGAGATGGGGCTCTACAAGCAGCTGGTGGAGAGCCTGAAACTGAACGTCACCACGGCCGTGGTGGGTCCCGTCACGGCCCAGCCCCTCCTGGACGCCGGCATCACGCCGCTCATCCCGGAGCGGTTCCGGATGGGCGCCCTCATCCGGCTGGTGTGCGAGCACCTGGCACTGAACCACGTCCGGCGGCTGGAGACCCGCTCCGGGAGCATTGAGCTTCGGGGCCGGAGCCTGCGCATCGACGGCCAGCAGGTGGAACTGGCACCGGCTCCCCTGCTGCTCCTGCGTGCCCTGCTCGGCGCCGGCGGCGCGGTCCTGTCCCGCGAATCGCTGTCCGACCTGCTGGAACTGCGCGGCTCCGTCCACGCGCTGGACATGACCGTGAGCCGCCTGCGGTCCTCGCTGCCGGACGGCAAGCTGATCGAAACCGTGGTCAAGCGCGGGTACCGGATCCGCGTCTAAGTGGTCGCGGCCGGGCGCCCAGCGCCCGGCGCGGCGGCTTTTGTGTCGACGGACGGACGAATGAGAGGTGCGTCACGGGTTCTGTTACCGGCCGGTAAATACTGGCGAACACGGGCCCGTTAAACAGCAACTGAGGGGAAACACCCCGGAAAAGACGCGCGCCTACGCTGTTTTCCATCACGAAGTTCCGGCCGCTTACCGGCCGCCAGCGAAAGGGCCAGCACATGTCCGCTCCGGCACCCTCACCGTCCACCTCCACCGCAACCCGCATCGTCATTGCCGGCGCCGGCCCCGCTGCGCAGGCCCTGGTGGCGCAACTGGACCGTGCCCGGTTCACCGGCACCATCACCGTGCTGAGCAACCGCGATGACACCCCCGGCGAACTGCTGGAGCTGGCTCTGCTCCCCCAGGTTTCCGTACGCTTTGGCCAGCCTGCCAGCCACATCGACGCGTTCAACCGCACGGTGGCAACGGCTGACGGCATGGAGTTCGCCTACGACCAGCTGGTCATCGCCACCGGCTCCGCCCCCGTGGCGAACCCGGTCGACGGGGCCGCGCAGTGCCTGAGCTATGCCACCATCGATGACGCACCGCGCATCGCGAAGGGCGTGCAGAAGGTGGCTCGGGAGCTGGGGCGGCGCCCGGTGGGGATCCTGGTGGGCACCGGAGCAGCGGCGGGACAGGCCGAAGCGGTTCTGCGGGCCAAGGGTGTGCGGCCCATCCGCACCACTGCCCGCCCCGCCGCCGTCATCCCTGCGGTCGTATCCGGTGCATCCGCCTCCCGGGTTGCCGCGTCCGCCGTGGTCTTCGAGGATGGCAGCAGCATGACCGGTGACCTGGTTGTCCTGGCTGAGGAACGGGTCTCCCGCGATGGCCTGGCCGCCAGCGCGGGCCTGCAGACCGCAGCCGGGGGTGGCATCGTGATCAGCCGGGACTACCGCACGTCTGTTCCGGGGATCTGGGCCATCGGGGACGCGGCAGCGTTCGACGGCGTGCGGCTGGGGCTGCTGGTGGCAGCAGCTTCGGCGGCAGGCGCCTGCGCCACCCAGCTGCTGACGGCGGCAGCGGAGGCGCCGGCCCTGCAGGCGGCCTGAGCGGCTGTACCCCGCTGCGGGCGTGCCGGGCGCTTCCGGTGCTCCCGGTGCCTCCGCGTGGGGCCTGCTGCGGTGCGGCCCGCTGTGACAAGATGGTTCCCGAAACCGAGTCAACGCCGGGCCCACAAGGCCCTCCGAGAGGACCATCATGAGCAACGAAGCCACCGTTCACGCAGGCACCGCCCACCCGGCCGGCCCCGCGGACATCGCCTCCTACATTGACCACACGCTGCTCAAGCCCGAGGCCTCGGAAGCTGAAGTGCTGAAGGTCTGCTCCGAGGCGGCCGAGTACCGGTTCAAGTCGGTCTGCGTCAATCCCCTCTGGGTCAAGACCGTCACCACCGCCCTCAGGGGCTCGGGCGTCCTCACCTGCTCCGTGGTGGGCTTCCCCCTGGGGGCCACTCCCACGGACGTGAAGTCGTTCGAAGCCCGCGGCGCGGTCCTGGACGGCGCGGCGGAGGTAGACATGGTGATCAACATTGCTGCCGCCCGGGCCAACGACAAGGGCGCCCTCGTCGAGGACATCGCCGCGGTAGCCGAGACGGTCCACGCGGGCGGCGCCATCCTGAAAGTCATCATCGAAACAGCCCTCCTGACGGATGAGCAGAAGGTGCTGGCGTGCCAGGCTGCCGTGGAGGCCGGAGCCGACTTCGTGAAGACTTCCACGGGGTTCAACGGCGGGGGCGCCACCGTCGAGGACGTGGCCCTGATGCGCAGGACCGTGGGCCCGGAGGTGGGGGTCAAGGCCTCCGGTGGCGTACGGTCCCTTGCCGATGCGCAGGCTATGATTGCAGCAGGTGCAACACGAATTGGTGCCAGCTCCGGAATTGCCATCGTCAAGGGTGAACAGGGTTCAGCCGCTTACTGACCCTGGCCGGAAGCCGCCACAGATCAAGCCCCGCGGGGCCGAGGAGGAACACATGTCCAGCCAGATCAACGCGTCCAGCAGGGACACGGCGTCCAACAAGGAAACCGTCCGGACCCCGCAGAACGAAAACAACCTCGCCACCAGCGTGGTCCTGTTCGTGATCTGCTTCGCCCTGTTCCTGGGTGCCATCTACTCGCTGTCCTTCCTCACCCTGGGCAACCCGTGGCCCATGGCCGTCTGCCTGGGCCTCTTCGCCCTGGCGTTCTGGCTTCCGCAGACCATCTTTGGCCGCTCCGACTCGGCCGGCGAGCACTAAAGGCCTGAACAGCAGCACAAGAAGGGACCCCGGACATAGTCCGGGGTCCCTTCTTCGTCTGTTGATAACGGTGCCACCGGCTAGAACCAGAGCCTGATCCACGCGCCTGCGGCCGCCGCCACGCGGCCCCAGTGGTGCTGGGCAATGGCCCAGCCGGCCATGGTCATCCCCACCATGGCGTAGGCGCTCACCGGGATCAGCACCAGCCATTCCCGCTTGGAACCTGCCCGGCCCAGCAGGGGCACGGACAGGGCGCCGTTGGAGCGCCAGATGTTCCGCAGCAGGGGCAGCCGGCGGAGCATTTTCGGCGGCCGGACCACCAGCGGCCACAGCAGCGGTACTCCCCCGGTGGTGATGAGGTCTCCGACGATGTGCACCACCACCCCGATCAGCATCGACGTGGGCAGCCAGGTCCACTGTTCCGGCGCGTAGGCCGTGACCAGGCCGGCCATGACCAGCGCGAAGATCCAGTTGGAGATGAAGCCGCTCTTGGGAAAGAGTTTCAGTGCCTTCGCCGCGATGTTGATCAGGAACATGCACAGCAGCCCGGCGCCGACGGAGAGGCGCCCCCATCCCGTGTCCATGTGGACCTGCGATGCCAGGCCGGCCAGGAAGACGAAGAACGCCGCCCCGAGGATGGAGTGCGTGCCCTGCCGGTGGCCGCCGCTGGCATTCTCAATGCCGCGCGCAATCACGTTGGACAGCGGCGGCAGCGAATGGGCCACCGTGCTGGACCGGTGGTCCCAGTCGCACACCAGTGCGGTGCCCGCGGTGGCCATGCCGCCGATCAGGATGCCGGTGGGATCCAGCGGATACCAGCCCAGCGTGTACGGACCGGTGGACGCAACAGCTACCCACGCCGCGGCTCCCGACGCGGCGTGGTGTCCTCCCATCAAGTCCTAACTCACCGCCAGCGGGGCGTCGGAAAAGATGTTCCGGATGACGCCGTTGGCCCATTCCAGGATCTCGGCGTCCTGGAGGTCCCGGCCGCCGATCCGTGCCGTCTTGGGCTTGGGAATGAGGATGGCGTCCAGGGCCGGCTTGGACTGCGACCCGGGGTACATCCGGTTCAGCCGCATGGTCTTGGACTCCGGGAGCGATGCCGGGGAGAACTTGATGAAGTTGCCCTGCAGCGCTACGTCGGACAGGCCGGCCTCACGGGCGGCGACACGGAACCGCGCCACCTCCACCAGGTTCTGCGCGGGCAGCGGCAGCTCGCCATAGCGGTCCACCAGCTCGGCCTGGACCTCGTCGATGGCCTCGTTGGTGAGGGCTGCGGCGAGCTTGCGGTAGGCCTCCAGGCGCAGCCGTTCGCCGGGAACGTAGTCATGCGGCAGGTGCGCGTTGACCGGCAGCTCGATCTTCATCTCCGCGGCCTTCTCTTCGGCTTCGCCGCGGAAGTCCGCCACGGCCTCGCCCACCAGGCGGATGTACAGGTCGAAACCCACCCCCTGGATGTGGCCGGACTGTTCCCCGCCCAGCAGGTTGCCGGCACCGCGGATCTCCAGGTCCTTCATGGCCAGCTGCATGCCGGCACCGAGCTCGTTGTGTGCGGCGACGGCTTTGAGCCGTTCCAGCGCCACCTCGCCCAGGGGCTTCTCTGAGGGATACAGGAAGTACGCGTAGGCACGTTCCCGGCCACGGCCCACACGGCCGCGGAGCTGGTGCAGCTGGGACAGGCCGTACTTGTCCGCCCCGTCCACGATCAGCGTGTTGGCGTTGGAGATGTCCAGGCCGGTCTCGATGATGGTGGTGCACACCAGGACGTCGAAGCGCCGTTCCCAGAAGTCCACGATGATCTGTTCCAGACGGCTTTCGGACATCTTGCCGTGCGCCACCTCAACCCGTGCTTCCGGGACCAGTTCGCGGATCTTCGCCGCGGTCCGCTCGATGGTGGACACCCGGTTGTGGACCAGGAACACCTGCCCTTCGCGCATCAGCTCGCGGCGGATGGCGGCAGAGGTCTGCTTGTCCGTGTACGGGCCAACGTAGGTCAGCACCGGGTGCCGCTCCTCCGGCGGGGTGGCCAGCGTGGAGGTTTCCCGGATGCCGGTGAGGGACATTTCCAAGGTGCGGGGAATCGGGGTGGCGCTCATGGCCAGAACGTCCACGTTGGTGCGCATCTTCTTCAGCGCTTCCTTGTGTTCCACGCCGAACCGCTGTTCCTCATCAACGATCACCAGGCCGAGGTCCTTGAACTCGAAGTCCTTGGACAGCAGCCGGTGGGTGCCGATCACCACGTCCACGGCGCCGCTCTTGACGCCCTCGGCGGTTTCCTTGGACTCCTTGGCGGACTGGAACCGGGACAGCGGCTTGACGCGCAGGGGGAAACCGGAGAACCGCTCGGTGAAGGTCTCGTAGTGCTGCTGGGCCAGCAGGGTGGTGGGCACCAGCACCGCCACCTGCTTGCCGTCCTGCACGGCCTTGAACGCAGCGCGCACCGCAATTTCGGTCTTTCCGTAGCCCACGTCGCCGGACACCAGCCGGTCCATGGGGATTTCCCGCTCCATGTCCGCCTTGACCTCGTTGATGGTGGTCAGCTGGTCCGGCGTCTCCACGTAGGGGAAGGCTTCCTCGAGCTCGCGCTGCCAGGGGGTGTCGGGGGCGAAGGCGTGCCCACGGGAGGCCATGCGGGCCGAGTACAGCCGGATCAGTTCACCGGCGATCTCCTTGACGGCCTTGCGGGCCTTGGACTTGGTGCTGGCCCAGTCCGCGCCGCCCATCTTGCTCAGGACCGGGGCGTCGCCGCCAACGTAGCGGGTCACCTGGTCCAGCTGGTCCGTGGGGACGAACAAACGGTCGCCGGGGGCGCCGCGCTTGGCGGGCGCGTATTCCAGCACCAGGTATTCCCGGACGCCGTCGCCGCCGCCGGCCACCTTGCGCTGGATGAGTTCCACGAACCGGCCGATGCCGTGCTGTTCGTGGACCACGTGGTCCCCCGCCACCAGCTGCAGGGGGTCGACGGCGTTGCGCCGCTTGGAGGGCATCCGCCGCATGTCCTTGGTGGACCCGGCAGAGGTACGGCCCAGCAGGTCGGCCTCGGTGAGCAGGCCAAGTTTGAGCCCGTCCAGGACAAAACCGCGGCCGACGGCGGCGGTGGTCACTTCGATGATGCCGGCCTGGGGCTCGTGGTCCAGGCTGTCCACCCGGGCGCAGGGGATGTCGTTTTCGTGGAAGAGTTCCGCCAGGCGCTGCGCGGGCCCCGGGCCCTCGGTGGCCACCACGATCCGCCACTGGTCGCGGACGTGCGAGCCGATGAAGTCCATCATCTCCGCAACGTCGCCCTGGTAGCCGCGGGGTTCCCGGGCGTGCAGGTTCAGGACGTCGATCTCAGGCAGCAGCTCCGCATCCTGGGCCAGCGAGGTGATGGACCACCAGGAGACACCGTGCGCCAGGGCTGAGCCGCGGGTTTCGGCCAGCGACCGGAAGCTCGCCGAATGCAGCGCGGCCGACGCCTGTGAGCTGAGGTCCAGGGGTGCCGCCCCGCCGTCGGACGCGGTGGACCACGCCGCCTCAAGGAACTCCTCGTTGGTGGCAGCGAGGTCGTGCGCACGGGTGCGCACCTTCTCGGGTTCGATCACCACGGCGATGGAATCGGCCGGCAGCTGGTCCACGAAGGGAACCATCGCGTCCACCAGGACAGGTGCCAGCGATTCCATGCCTTCCACCGCGATGCCGCCGGCGATCTTCTCCAGCATGTCGGCGGCGGCCGGAAGCTGGGATTTCAGCGTGGCCGCGCGGGACATCACCGAGGGGGTGATTAGGATTTCACGGCACGGCGGGGCGTGCAGTTCGGTGGGGTGGTGGATGCCGGGGGCGGACAGCGAGCGCTGGTCAGCCACCGCGAACCAGCGCATCTGGTCCACCTCGTCGCCGAAGAACTCCACGCGGATGGGATGGTCCTCCGTGGGCGGGAAGACGTCGATGATGCCGCCGCGGACAGCGAACTCGCCGCGGTGCGTCACCATGTCCACCCTGGCGTAGGCGGCGTCGGCCAGGCTCTTCACCACGCTGCTGAACGGAACGTCCTGGCCAACCTTGAGGGTGACGGGGACCAGGTCGCCGAGGCCGGCCACCACGGGCTGGACCACGGCGCGGACGGGCGCGACGACGACGCGCAGCCGGGCCGCCGTCGAGCTTTCCGGATGTGCCAGGCGGCGCAGCACGGACAGCCGGCGGCCCACCGTGTCCGAACGCGGCGAAAGCCGCTCGTGCGGGAGGGTCTCCCAGCTGGGGAACTCGGCCACCGAATCCGCGAGCAGGTAGGCGCGCAGGGCTGCAGACAGGTCCTCCGCCTCACGGCCGGTGGCGGTGACGGCAAGCACGACGCCCGGCTCGGCGGACTGTGCTGCCGCGGCCGCGGCGAGGCCGTCCGCCATCTCCGCCAGCAGCACGGGGCGCAGGCCCGCGGGGGCACTGATCTGGTAATCCTGGCCGCGGACGGCAAAGCCACGGGCGGCCGCGGCCTGGACCCGGGCGAACGTCTGGTCCGGTTCAAGGGCGCGGCGGAGTCCGTCCAGCGTCGGGAGCGCGGCGGACTTGCCCGTGCTGGATGTGCCGGCGGCGGACTGGCCGGGAAGACTCATGGCAGAAGCTCCTGTGGTGTTCATCGAAAACAAGCAGGCAACGCGAAAACCCGAAATTCGCTGCGAATCCCGGGTTCTCCCAGCCTACCGCGCAGGAACGACATGGCGGCACGGCGCCTATCACCGCGGGAATGGATCTACGCTGGCAATGCCGATCTATTTCCGCAGCCTTTTCGCCGGGCAGCCGTCCTCATGGGCGGCCGCTGCGAATTGCTTGGGACGAACAGGAGCCAGCATGACTGCAATGAGTGCCCAGCCAACACCTAAGACCGTCCTCGTGACCGGTGCTACCGGCTACATCGGCGGGCGGCTGGTGCCCAGGCTGCTCGAGGCAGGCCACACCGTGAAGGTGCTGGTCCGCTCCCCGGAGAAAATCGCCGGGGTCCCGTGGCGGGACAACGTGGACGTCGTCCAAAGCAGCCTCGACGACGGCGACGCCCTCCGCGAAGCCCTGGCCGGCGTCGACGTCTTCTACTACCTGGTCCATTCCATGGCTGCCGGGGCCGGGTTCGAAGCGAAGGAAAAGGCCATGGCCAGGACCGCCGCGGACGCTGCCGCCGACGCGGGAGTGCACAGGATCGTGTACCTGGGCGGCCTGCACCCGCAAGGGGTCGAGCTATCCACCCACATGCGGTCCCGGGAGGCGGTGGGCAAGGTGTTCCTGGACAGCCCCGTGGACGCCGTGGTGTTCCAGGCAGGCGTGGTGATCGGTTCCGGCTCCGCGTCCTTCGAAATGATCCGCCATCTCTCCGAAACGCTGCCGCTGATGCCGGCGCCCAGCTGGGTGCGCAACCGGATCGAAGCCATCGCCGTCCGCGATGTCCTGTACTACCTGGTGGCTGCCGCGTCCCTGGAGGGCACCATCAACAGGACGTTTGATATCGGCTGCCGGCAGGTGCTGACCTACGCCAGGATGATGCAGGAATACTCTGCGGAAGCAGGCCTGCCCTACCGGGTGGTGCTGGCGCTGCCCATCCCTGCGCCCAAGCTGGCAGGCATCTGGGTGGCGCTGACCACGCCCATCCCGTGGTCCATGGCGGTCCCGCTGGTCCAGTCGCTGCAGCATGACGCGGTGTCCAACGAGCACGACGTCGACCAGTACATTCCCCAGCCCGACGGCGGCCTGACCCCTTACCGGACAGCGGTGGCGCTGGCACTGGGCAAGGAGCGGGACGGCCAGGTGGAAACCACGTGGGCCAATGCCGGCGCCGACTCCGATCCGTTGCCCAGCGACCCCGACTGGGCCGGGCACAAGGTGTACATCGACGAGCGGACGTTCCACGGCGACGTGGATCCCGCCCATGTCTGGACCATCATCGAAGGCATCGGCGGACGCAACGGCTGGTACTCGCTGCCCCTGGCCTGGCAGGTCCGGGGCTGGCTGGACAAACTCACCGGCGGCGCAGGCCTGCTCCGCGGCCGCCGGCACCCGCACACGCTGGTGGCGGGGGAAGTAGTGGACTGGTGGCGGGTGGAGAAGATCGAACACGGCAGCCTCCTGCGGCTGCGGGCGGAAATGCGCGCGCCGGGACGGGCCTGGCTGGAGCTGTCTGTTGAGCCCGACGGCGGTGGCAGCCGCTACCGGCAGCGCGCCATTTTCTTTCCCAAGGGCCTGAGCGGACGGCTCTACTGGCTCGCCGTTCTCCCCTTCCACAGCCTGATCTTCCCGGCCATGGCACGGAACATCACCACGGCCGCGCAGAAACTGGCCGATGCGGACGGCGCCCAGCTGACCCCGTAGGATGTTGGAGGCGTAAATCCTTTCCCGACGTCCCAGGAGGACCCATGGCGCTGAGCGCAACCACCACCCTTCCGCACTCCGTTGACAGCGTTGCCGCTGTGCTGGTGAACGAGGATTTCCAGCGCCACGTCAGCCAGCTGGTGGGCGGCACCCTGGAATCATTCACCGTGGACGGCGACATCGCAGGGGCCTTCAACGCCACCTCCGTACGCACCCTCCCCACCACCCGGCTGCCCGAAATCGCCCGCAAATTCGTGGGCGAGCACCTCAAGGTGACCCAGGTGGAGAACTGGGAAGCCCCCGCGGCGGACGGCTCCCGCCAGAGCAACATCTCGCTGAAGATCGCCGGCGCCCCGGTGGACGTCACCGCTGTCCAGCGCCTGGTGGCCGACGCCGGCGGAACCCGCGTTGAGCTGGAAGGCGCCGTGAAGTCTTCCGTACCGTTCCTCGGCGGAAAGATCGCCGACGCCGCCGAGCCCATGGTGGCCAAGGCACTGAACCTCCAGGCTGCCCAGGCGCAGGCCTGGCTGGAAAGCCACTAGCCCCATGCAGCTTCCCGTCTTCGCCGCGCTGGTCCTGATCATCGCCGGCGTCTGGTCCCTGGTGGTCTGGCCGCAGTTCCTTCGCCGGGTCATGAAGGATCCGCGCGCCCGGGATGCCGCCGGCAAGGCAACCAGGTTCCTGACCGTGCACGTGGTGCTGGTAAGCATCTCCATGGTGCTCGGACTGGCCACCGCCGTAATCGGCGTCCTCGGCCTGCTCGGCTAGGCTGCCGGACCACGCCAGGCGCCGTCTGCGCGAAACAGCCCAGGCCTTCCTCCTGCTGGAGAAGGCCCGGGCTGTTTGCTGTCCGGCTCAGGCAGCCTGGTTGAGCGCGTCCTCGGCCGCCACCCAGGAAATCATGGCGCACTTCACCCGGGCTGCGTAGCGGGCCACTCCTTCGAACGCAGCGGCGTCCCCCAGCAGTTCGGGATCGGCGTGGACCTTCCCCCGGGAGCGCAGCACCTCCCGGAAGCTGTCGATGACTTCATGCAACTCGGCCACTGTCATGCCCTCGGCGAGGTCGGTGAGGACGGATGCGGAGGCCATGGAGATGGAGCACCCGGCCCCGTCCCACGCAATCTGGGCCACCTTTCCCTCCTGGACGGCGAGCCGAAGGGTCACTTCGTCTCCGCACACCGGGTTGAGCTGGTGGGACTGCCCCGTGGACGTGCCTTCGGGCGCTTCCGTGGCGGCAAGCCCGCTGCCGTGGCGGGCCTTGGAATGATCCAGGATGATCTGCTGGTACAGCTGGTCAAGGCTCATGGTGTCACCTTTCGTCTTCTCCGCTAGGCGCGGAAGTAGGCCCGGACGCCCGCGACGGCTTCGAGGAAGCGGTCCACGTCGTCAGTGGTGTTGTAGAGGTAGGCGCTGGCGCGGGTGGTGGCGGTCAGGCCAAGCCTTCGGTGCAGCGGCTGGGCGCAGTGGTGCCCCACGCGGACGGCAATTCCCCGTGAGTCCAGGAACTGGCCGACGTCGTGGGCGTGGACACCTTCGACGTCGAACGCGGCAAGGCCGATCCGCTCCCGCCCGGCGGCCGGACCCAAGACCCTGATACCGGGAATGCCCTCCAGTCCCGCCACCATGCGCTGGCCCAACTCTGCCTCCCACCGGTGGATGCGGTCCAGCCCCGTCTCGGTGAGGTAGTTGGCGGCAGCGGCCAGGGCAACTGCCTGGGAGATGCGCTGCGTCCCGGCCTCGAAACGCTGCGGCGCCGGAAGGTACTCGGCCCGTTCCATGGTGACAGTGGTGATCATGGATCCGCCCGTCAGGAACGGCGGCAGGATGTCCAGGAGCTCCTGGCGCCCGTAGAGCACTCCGATCCCGGTGGGGGCAAGCATCTTGTGGCCGGAGAAGACCGCGAAATCCACGTCCAGCTCCTTGACATCCAAGGGCAGGTGCGGCGCGGACTGGCAGGCATCCAGGACAACCAAGGCGCCCACGGCATGTCCCAGGGCCGTCAGTTCCCGTACGGGGTTGATGATTCCCAGGACGTTCGAAGCGTGGGTGAAAGCCAGGACTTTGGTGCGCGGGCCGATGATGCTTTCCGCCTGCTCCATGCGGAGGCTGCCGTCATCCCCAATGGGGATGTAGCGGAGCGTGGCCCCCGTGCGGAATGCCAGCTCCTGCCACGGAATCAGGTTGGCGTGGTGCTCCATTTCCGTCACCACGATTTCGTCTCCGGGCTTCAGGGCCAGCCCCCTGAGGGCTTGGTCGCCGCGCCCCTGGGCAGCCCACAGCCCGGCATTGGAGAGCGCATAGGACAGGAGGTTCAGTCCTTCTGTGGCGTTGGACGTCCAGATGGTTTCGGCGTAGTCGGCACCAATGAAGTCGGCAATGGTCTGCCGGGCGTCTTCGAAGACCTCCGTGGCCTCCACCGCAAGATGGTGGGCCCCGCGGTGCACCGCAGCATTGCGCTGCTCGTAGAACTCCTGCTCCGCTTCGATGACGCTCAAGGGATTCTGCGACGTGGCCCCGGAGTCGAGGTAGACCAGCGGCTGCCCGTTGACCAGCTGGTTAAGGACCGGGAAGTCATTGCGGATGCGCAGCACCTCGGCGTTGTCCATGACAGGGACGGCATGTTCCAGTGTGGCTGGCGTTGATACTACGGCCAAAACGAACTCCTTGGGCTGCCAATGTCTGACACCCAATTGTCCCACACACGGCTGTGGCGGCCGCCCGGGAGGGGCAGCCGCCACCGCTGCCCCGGGCTTCAGCCGAGGGAGCAGAGGGCCGGCGACGGCTGGGGGGAGAGTCTCGGTCTCAGAAGACTCTGACGTCGCCGGCCCCGTCTATGCCCGGCCCCGTGGGGACCGGAAGTTGAGAGGGCCTCAATGTCCTGTTCGGCCTGCTCCGCGGCTTCCAGCCGGCCGCTTTGCTTTGCCTCCTTAAGTAAAGCCTGCGGCGGCCTCCCGTACACGAGTAGGAAGTACTCGAATCCCCCGGGGAGAACTACCGGGGCGCGGCCCTCCTACGCGGCCGGCGACCCGTGGGCAGCGGGAACCTGCGTCCGGCGGGCAGCGGCTACCCGCACGAGGGCGCACAGGACCTGGGAACGGACAGCTATGCGGAAAACAGCGCGCGCGGCGGCCGGGACCTACTTGGGGAGGGCGGACTCCAGCTCATCGCGGCTTCGGACCCCAAGCTTGACGTAGGTGCGGTAGAGGTGGCCCTCCACCGTCCGTACGGAGACCATCAGCCGCTGCGCAATCTCCCGGTCGGTCAGCCCCTGCACTGCCAGCTCCACGATGTCCTGTTCCCGCCGGGTGAGGCGGACGGCCGGCGCCGCTGCAATGAAGCGGCCTTCCCGGAACCGTTCCCCGAGTTCGTGGTCGCACTTCTCGCGCTGGGCAACGGCCTGCCGGGACCGGCGGCGTTCGCCGGCCTGTTCCAGTACCGTACTGGCGCGGGCATACGCTTCCCGGGCCAGGTTGACAAAGCCTGCCTCCTCCAGCGAGGCAGCCGTTGCCATGAGGGTATCCCCGTCGGCGTTTTCCCAAGCGGTGGCCAGGGTCAGCAGGGCTTCCGCCCAGCGGCCTTCCACCCCGCGGGCGGCCGTCTGCACCATGGGGACAACCGAGGGGTCACCGAGGTCCCAGCACATGGCGAAGACTTCAAGGAGGTTTCCGGTCCGGGCGGACGCCTCCGTGGTGGTCATCAGCGTCTGTAAGGCGGCCAGGCCCTTGCCGTCCCGGGCAAGGTATTCGGCAGCCGCGGACACGTAGGCTTCAGCAAGGAGATCATGCGCGGGCCAGCCGGCACCGGCATCTTTGTGATCCTGTTCCAGGCGCTTTGCCTGTTCCGAGTCCCCCAGCCTGGCGGCAGCGTAGAAGCCCAGTGCGGTGCCGAACCGGTACAGCTGCAGCGGGTCATTGAGCCTCAGCGCCTCGACGGCGGGCAGCAGCACCTGGTAGGCGCGCTCCATTCTCCCCTGCCGCAGCAGCGAGTAGCCCTGGAGCAGCTCAAGGCTTCCGTTGAAGGTGGCGGCCCCGGGTGCATTTCCGGCGGCGTAGTGGTTGAGTTCCCGCTCAGCCGACTCCCATTCACCCATGGCCAGGTAGTCGGAGACCAGCCGCCCCAGCACGAACTCCGGGAAGAAAAAAAGGCTGCCCTGCAACGGGGGAAGCTCCGAGGCTGCCAGCAGGGCAGCCTCCAGGCCCTGTACGGGGCGTCCGGCGGAAGCCAGGGCATGGGCCAGCAGCCCCTCGGCCATGGCACGGAGGGGTTCGCCGCCGGAGCCTGCGCGGCGCTTCCGCATGGCGTCCACGTAGTCGTTCAACGCCTGGACGTTGACCTCGGCAGCCAGCTGCAGCAGGTGCAGGAGTTCTTCCTGCCAGCTCTTTTCGCCGCCGGAAGGTGCGGCGTGCTTTTCGACGTCCTCCGCCACCACGCCAAGGGGGTGGCCGAGGGCCTGGTGTGCCGAAACCCGGAGCAGCAGAACCGCCGGACCCTCGGTGTCCCCCGCCAGCGGGAGCCAGCAGGCGTCCAGGAGGGCCGCGGCCTCCGAATAGGAGCCTTCGTTGTACAGTGCCCGCGCCTGGATGGCCTGGGCCATCGGAACCAGCGGAGGATGGTGGATGCGTGCCGCGATGGAACGCGCACTGTGGTTGCGGAACCTCAGCAGGGCCTCTTTGGCTGCCGACAGCAGCTCGTCGTCACTGACCCGGAGTCCGCACTCCAGGGCCCACTCCACGGATCGCAGCCGGCCCTCCCCCTGCAGCAGGGTGGGGTCCTGGTGGGCCTTGACCTTCTCCAGCAGCTGGAGGCTGCGGGAGACGGAGACAGTATTCCTGATGGCGCCGGCAAAGAGCCCGTTCCAGATGGCAAGCTCGGCCGGGATGCCGGGCGCTTCAACGATCATTTGCTGGTCCAGCAGTGAACGGACCACCGCAGCCCCGCTGATGTCTTCGATGACTTTCCTGCCCACCGGCCCTGCGAGGGCGATGAGCTTCAGGGCTTCCTGTTCCTCGGGCCCGCGCCGGAGGTGGTCCTTGGCCACCACCGCTGCGAGGCGTGGCCCGTCCGCGGGCAGGGAGCCCAGCAGCATCCAGATTCCGTTGCGTTTAGCGAGGACGCCGGCCTCAGCAGAGTCATGGAGCAGGGCATCGAGTATCCGGGGGTTGCCTCCCGACGCATTCCAAATGGCGTCCACAGTCGCTCCAGGGACTGTCCCGTCAAGGGCGTGGGCCAGGACCTCTTCAATCTGTTCGCGGTTGAGGGGACGGAGGTCCACGCGCTCGGCAAGACCGTCGTACCACAGCTGGTCCAACGGCTGCGGCAGGCCGGGCCGGGGACGGGCGGCCGCCACCACGGTGGCCCAGCCGGCCGAGATCACCTCGGCCAGCACGCCTGCCGATGCGTCGTCCAGGTGGTGGGCATCGTCCACGGCAAGCAGGACAGGAGCTCCGTTGCCGCCCTTCAGCTTCTCGAAGTATGACCACATGGAACGGAGCACCGCGACGGGTGAGACGGACTCCTCCGCCGTGAGCTCCCCCGTATAGGGAGTCAGGACCCCGAACGGCACCCCTGCCAGGGCCGAGCTGGCGTGGATGCGCAGGATACTCATGCTCCCGGCGAGGCGCTCCGTCACGGCGTCAGTCACTGCCGACTTTCCAATGCCCGCGCCGGCCATGATGAAGACGGCCTGGTGGGTGCCGTTCCGCACCATGTTGCAGATCCGGTCCACCGGCTCCCGGCGGCCGGTCAGGAGCCGGTGCGCAGCCGGCGGCTTGTGGCCATTAGACGAGTCCAGTCAGATCACCCCTTGAAGTCACGCCCAGCTTAGTGAAGACCTGGTACAGATGGCCTTCAACGGTGCGGACTGACACACCCATTTCCATGGCGATGTCACGGTTTGAGGCGCCGCGGCCGGCCATGCGGGCAATTTGCCGTTCCCGGCTGGTCAGCAGCGGGCTCCCGCTGCTGGGCACGATCGGCAGGTTGGAGACTGTGGCGGCCAGGATGTCCAGCCGTGCCTGCGCCGTCCGTGCAGAGAGGGCGTCCCCCTCCTGGCGGGCGAAATCCACCGCAAGTGCCATGCATCGGGCTTCCACGGCGTCGAGTTCGAGCGTGGCCGCGAGTTCGCCGCCAGCGAGCAGGGCCTTGGCATCCTTTGTCCTGCTTCCGACGGCGATCAGCCGTGACACTTCCGCCAGCGGGCCCTGCCGGTGACCGGCGATGTCCTCCAGAAGACGGAAGTCGGTATCGCTGCCGTTCACGGTTGCTGCCAGCAGGTAGAGGCCGGCGATGGTGTGCCTGCCCGCCTCCAGGTTACGGCGGGCACCCTGCTTGAGGCCGGCCACCGCTTCCGAGTCTCCCAGCCACCGGCCGGCGACCAGCGCACAGAATTCGATGATGCTCTCCGTGGCGAATCCTGCCTTGCCGGACGTCCGTTGCAGCTTGGTGAGGTACTTGCGGGCGAACGCAGCGTTGCCGGTCTGCGCATAAGCCAGGGCCGTGGCCGCGTACGCGGTTCGCAGCGCCGCCTGGACCGGTTGCAGCTCCAGCTGGGCTGCAGCGGAGATCAAGGGCTCCAGGGCGGCTTCGCCGCGGCCGGAAAAAGCAAAGGCCACCCCGGCAGCGAGCTCGGTGGCGGCGCTGCGGTACGGCAGCCGGTGGGGCTGGCCGGCGCTGAAGGGGGTGAGGAGATCGATGCAGCGCCGCCACTGCCCCGCCACCAGCAGGACGAAGTAGGCCTCCCTGATGTAGCGCTCACGCAGGCCGACGATGTGCGAGGCGTCGGTGAGCTGGCCGCCGAGCTGCCGCATAAGGCCCAGGGCGTCCATCTCGCGACCGGTCAGCGCGAGGGCGCTCATCAGGGTGATCGCGGACTGGAGCCGGAACTCGGTGTCCGGGTTGACGGCGGGATCGGCCGCACGTTCGAGCGCGGGGATCATGGCAGCGTACTCACCGGCATGGGCCTGGTATTCGAATTCACTCAAGGAGATGCGGTTCGCCGCCACTGCTGCCGGCGCGGGCCAGGAAGACCCCTGGGCCGTCCGGTCCAGCCATTCCCGGGCGAAGGCGAGCAGTTCCGGGACCTTGGCCGCCTGCTCCGGAAGGGAGCGCATGACCCGCGCTTTGGCGGCAACTACCTGGGCATATTCCTCAAAGTCCAGGGCCTCAAGTTCTGGCTGGGAAATATCCTCCAGGGCGGAGAGGGCCTGGACCGGCAGGTCCAACTGAAGGTACGCCGCGGCCTTTTGCCGCTGCGCGGACGCCCACCCGGCGTCGGTCCTCTGCACCATATCCGCGTAGGTCAAAGCAAAACGGGGATCGAAGAGCTGGACCGCGGCCTGGGCCGCCGCCAGCGCCAGCGCCGGAGCCAGCTCGGCCTCGCACTCGTGGGTCCAGGCGGCAAAGGACATCAGTTCCTCCACCGTCATGGCTGCCGGATCCGGCTCCCGGCCGCCCAGCAAAACGTTGCGAAGCTCCCGCCGCCGGGAAATGCTCAGCCAGGTCCTCACGACGTCCCCGATGTATTTCTCCCGCAGCGACACCCAGCGGTGCTCGGAGTCATCAATCTCCAGCAGCCCGCCGTCTTCCATGTCAGCGACCACGTCCGCGCCGTAAATGGCGGTGAGGCTGGAGAGCTCCACCCGCCGGGCGCAGGAGAGCATCTCGATGACCTCGCGGGTTCCGGGTGTTTCCCGCGACCACCGGGAACGGACGATGTCATCAAGGCTGGCAGCGCCGTCGAGAACCACCTTGTCCCGCAGCGTCCAGACGGAATCAGACAGGACAAGGTTTCCGGAGAGCTGCTGTTCGGTGACCAGGGCTTTGAGCAGCAAGGGATTTCCACCCACCATCTGGTGGTAGGTGCTGACCAGTGAGGAAGCGACGCGGTGGCCCAGCAGGGACAGCAGGACCTGCCTGGTCTGCAGCTCGTTGAGGTTGCTGAGCCGTACTTCGGTCAGCTTCCGTTCCGTGAGCAGCCAGTGGAAATCCGCCGGCAAGTCACTGGAATTGGGGGCAACTGCAACAATTTTGGCCGTACCGGTCAGCAGGACGTTCAGCAGCACGCCGGCGCTCATGTCGTCGATGCTGGTGGAGGTGTCCAGCGTGATGACGCAGGGCCTTCCGGCGGCGTCGCTGCGGATAAGCGAGGTGATGCCGCGCAGGATGGCGGTGGGCGACCCCATGTAGGCCTGCGGCAGCCGGGCCAGCAGGAACGACAGGCAGCCGTACGGGGTGGTGGAGCCCGAAGGCCCGCTCCGGAGCTGCAATGACCAGACGTCCGGACCGAGGTCCGCAACTGCTGCGCGGGCCAAGGAGGACTTACCCACTCCCCTGGCACCGGTGATCACAACACCCAGGGAGTTTTCGCTGGTCAGGGCGGTGCGGACGGCGTCGAGGTTGGCGCTTCGTGCAGGCATGGACCATTGCTGGCCCTCCGGGGCCCCGGAGGTCGGCGTGGGCAGCCCGTCACCTTGCGGCGTTGACCCACGTCCCCAGCTGAGTGGCTCGATCGACATGAACTTTTCCCCTACATCCTGCAATAGCGGGATGTAGCCCCATTGCTCCCCCGCATAGGAAGAAGAGTACCCTGTGCCACAGACACGGAAACAGGGCCGGAGGGAACTTTTACTTTTCTGTCTGTGGTGAGGCCGCTTTGGCAGGGTGGAATTTCTGCTGGGCGGCGGTGAGCCCGTCACGGAGGAGGGACTCTACGGCATCGGCTGCGTCGTCCAGCAGGAAGGGCAGTTCCTTGAGCTCCGCGGTGCCAAAGTCTCGCAATACGTAGTCGGCGGTGTCCATCCTGCCGGGCGGACGGCCCACCCCTACACGGACCCGCAGGTAGTCCTTGGTGCCGAGCGCCTTGGAGATGTCCCGCAAACCGTTGTGGCCGCCTTCCCCGCCGCCGAGCTTGAGTTTGACCGTGTTGAACGGGATGTCGATCTCGTCGTGTACCGCGACCACATGGTCTGCGGCGATGCCATAGAAGTTGGCGAGGGCGGAGACCGGCCCACCGGAAACGTTCATGTAGCTCATCGGCTTCGCCAGGACCACCCTGGGCCCACCAATGCCCAGCCGGCCTTCAAGGACCTGGGCCCGGGCCTTATGGGTCTTGAAGCCGGCCCCGATGCGGCCCGCAATTTCATCGAGCACCATCTGGCCTACGTTGTGCCTGTTGCCTTGGTACTGCGCGCCGGGGTTGCCGAGGCCGACGATCAGCCAGGTGTCTGTCATGGGTTCAATCCTAGGGGGACGGCGTGGACAGGATGGCAGCGCATAGAAGGACGCGGCCTGCGGACATGGCAGTGGCCGGACCCCTGGAGGTCCGGCCACTGCGGGAAACGGCGGAGTGGTTACTCGGCTGCTTCTTCTTCGGCTGCGGGAGCTTCCTCTGCTGCGCCTTCTGCGGCAGCTTCGGTTTCTTCGCCTTCCTCGGCGATTTCGACGGCCTCGGAAATGTTCACCACGAGTGCCTCGGCGTCGGTCAGGAGGACGGTGCCCTTGGGCAGGACCAGGTCGGAGGCGTGGATGTGCTCGCCGGCGGCGCGGCCTTCGATGCTGACCTCGATGGCGGTGGGCAGGTGGGTGGCCTCGGCCTCGAGGGAGACGACCGTCAGTTCCAGGTTGTGGACGGTGCCGGGGGCCGATTCGCCTTCAACGTGGACCGGAACGTCAACCGTGACCTTCTCGCCCTGGCGGACGGTCAGGAGGTCGATGTGCTCGATGATCTGCTTTACGGGATCGCGCTGGACGTCCTTGACCAGGGCCAGGTGGCCTTCGCCGTTGATGTCCAGGGACAGCAGGGCGTTGGGGGTGCGGACGGCCAGGGTGGTGGCCTTCGCAGGCAGGGTCACGTGGATGGGGTCTGCGCCGTGGCCGTAGATGACGGCGGGGATCAGGTTGGCCATCCGGGCGCGGCGGGCGTAGCCCTTGCCGAATTCGGTGCGCAGTTCTGCTGCGAGCTTCTGCTCAGACATGGAAATCTCCTTGAAGACTAAACGAGGTTCAGCAAGGGCGGAGGTCTGGTGTGACCTTCAACGCCGGGCGGCCGGAAGGCGGCCCTTCAAGAAGGCAGTCCCCGTAGGAGGGACGCAGACCCAGTCGATAACGGAGGTTATGCCCTCCCTCGCCAAGGTGTCGCCTAAAAGCCTACCAGTGCGGGGACCATTTCCTTTAATCCGCACCGCCCCCTGGGCTCGCAAGCTCAGGGGGCGGTGTGGGCCGAAACCCCGCCGGCTCCTGCCGGCGGGGTTTCGTCAAGTACTGTCCTAGGCCTTGCCGTCGAAGAGGCTGGTGACCGAACCGTCGTCGAACACCTCGCGGATGGCCCTGGCGATCAGTGGCGCGATCGAAAGGACCGTGAGCTGCGGGAAGCGCTGGGACGAACCGAGCGGGAGCGTGTTGGTGACCACCACTTCGCGCGCGCCTGACTCCGAGAGGCGGCGGGCAGCGGGGTCGGAGAAGACGGCGTGGGTGGCCGCGATGATGACATCCTTGGCGCCGGCGTTCTTCAGGACGGTGACGGCGCCGGAGATGGTTCCGCCGGTATCGATCATGTCGTCGATCAGGACGCAGGTGCGCCCCTCGATCTGGCCCACCACGGTCTTGGAGACGGCCTGGTTGGGGACGGTGAGGTCGCGGCTCTTGTGGACGAAGGCAAGGGGTGCACCGCCCAGGCGTTCGGCCCACTGCTCGGCTACGCGGACGCGGCCGGTGTCCGGGGACACAACGGTGATGTTGTCCGAGCCCACGCGGGTCCGGATGTAGTCGGCCAGCAGCGGAATGGCCATCAGGTGGTCAACCGGGCCGTCGAAGAAGCCCTGGATCTGGGAGGTGTGCAGGTCCACGCTCATGATGCGGTCGGCGCCGGCGGTCTTGTAGAGATCCGCCACCAGCCGCGCGGAGATGGGTTCGCGGCCGCGGCCCTTCTTGTCCTGGCGGGCATACGGATAGAACGGCGAAACCACGGTGATCCGCTTGGCGGAGGCCCGCTTCAGCGAATCGATCATGATCAGCTGTTCCATCAGGTGGTTGTTCAGCGGGGCGGGGTGCGCCTGGATCACGAAGGCGTCGGTGCCGCGGACACTCTCGCCGGCGCGGACGTAGATCTCGCCGTTCGCGAAGTCGTAGGCATCCAGCGGGAGGAGTTCGGTGCCGAGCTCCTTGGCGATTTCCCGGGCCAGCTCCGGATGGGCCCGCCCGGAGGCAAGCACCAGCTTCTTCTCGCCGTGCGCCGTAATTTCGCTCATTGTTACTTGCCCTCTTCTGTAGATGCCGGGGTACTTGAGGAGTCATTGGTGGCCGCCTGGGCCAGTTCGGCGGAGCGGGTTCCGGGGCGGTGCGCCGGAACCCAGCCTTCGGTGTTGCGCTGTGCAGCGATGCTCAGCGCCAGGGCACCGGCCGGTACGTCTTTGCGGATCACCGCGCCGGCGCCGCTGTAGGCGCCGTCCCCCACGGTGACCGGGGCAACAAAGACCGTGTTGGAGCCTGTCCGGACGCCCGAGCCGATCACCGTGCGGTGCTTCTTCTCGCCGTCGTAATTGGCCGTGATGTTGCCACAGCCGATGTTGGTGTCCTCGCCGATTTCGGCGTCCCCGGCATACCCCAGGTGGGACAGCTTGGAGCCACGGCCGATGGTGACGTTCTTGGTTTCGTAAAAGGCGCCGATCTTTCCCTTTTCGCCCAGGACGGTGCCGGGGCGAAGGTAGGTGAAGGGGCCGACGGCGGCGCGCGGGCCGATCACCGAGCCGGAGCCATGGGTGCGGACCACCGTGGCGCCCTCGCCGACCTCGACGTCGGTCAGGGTGGTGTCGGGGCCCACGACGGCGTCCCTGGCCACCGTGGTGGTGCCGTGCAGCTGGGTGTTGGGCAGGAGCCGGACGTCCTCGTCCAGGGTGACGGAGGAATCGATCCAGGTGGTGGAGGGGTCCACGACAGTGACGCCGGCACGCATCCAGGTTTCCACGGTGCGGCGGTTCAGTTCGGCGCCGAGTGCTGCGAGCTGGACGCGGTCGTTGGCGCCTTCCACCTGCCAGCGGTCAGCCGTGACGACAGCGGCAACGCGGCCGCCTGCCTCGCGCGCGAGTCCCAGCACGTCGGTGAGGTATTTCTCGCCCTGGGCGTTGTCGGTGGTCACCTTGGCCAGCGCCTCGCGGAGCACGGCGGCGTCGAAGGCGTAGATCCCGGAATTGACTTCCCGGATCAGCTTTTCGGCCTCGGATGCGTCCTTGTGTTCGCGGATGCCGGTGACGGAGCCGTCCTCACCGCGGAGGATGCGGCCGTAGCCGGCGGCGTCGTCCAGGACCGCCGTGAGGACCGTGACGGCGTTGCCTTCGCGTTCGTGGGTGGCAACGAGTTCCTTCAGCAGTTCGCCGGACAGCAGGGGCACGTCACCGTAAGTGACCACCACGGTTCCAGCCAGGTCCTCATCCGCGTGCAGGGCATGCAGGGCGGCTTCCACGGCGCGGCCGGTGCCGGGCACGTCGTCCTGGTCCACAATGACGGCGTCGGGGTCGAGGGCCGATACGTGGCCGGCCACCAGGTCGCGTTCGTGCCGCACCACAATCGCAAGCCTTTGCGGGGCGATGCTGCGGGCCGCACGGAGGGCGTGGCCCACCATGGAGAGGCCGCCGATCTCATGCAGGATCTTGGGGGTACGCGACTTCATCCGGGTACCGGCGCCTGCTGCCAGAACGATTACAGCGGCCGGGCCGGCATTCTCGGGGATCACGTACGGGCTCTCCTTGCTTGATTGTGCTGGCGCTTGACGGCGTCCGGCGGGCCAGGCCGCCGGGCACCGGGTGCCATCCTCATGATCGCGCCCCGCGCAGCAGTTCCGCCCATAGGATTCGAACCTATACTCCACGGCTCCAAAGGCCGGGGTGCTGCCGTTACACCAGAGCGGACCGTGCCGGAGGACTCAAGGCCCGGGGCACAAGTCCCTATTTTGCCACGTGTTCAGGGCCCCGCGCGACACGGGGCGCTCAGCTCCCGCCCGCCCCGCTGAATACCGCCGCCGGCGGTGGGGCATGATGGGAAGGTGAGCAACAACCTTCCGCGGATGCGGATGACCGGCCTGCAGCGCCGGAGCCAGCTGATCGACGTCGGCCGCGGCCTTTTCGCCGTCCGCGGGCTGGACGGGACCACCATCGAGGAGATTGCAGCCTGCGCGGGAGTGTCCAAACCGGTCATCTATGAACACTTCGGTTCCAAAGAAGGCCTCTACACCGAAGTAGTGGACTGCGAATTCCACATCCTGCTGGACGCGGTCAACGCTGCCCTCACCGAGGAAGCCAAGCCCCGCGTCCTCGTGGAACGCGCCGCCCTGGCCCTGCTTACCTACATCGAGGAACGCACGGAGGGCTTCCGGATCCTGATGCGCGACGCTCCGCCCTCACAGCCCGAGGGCGCCTTCTCCACCCTGCTGTCCCACGTCACCGCCCGGGTGGAACACATCCTCTCCGACGAATTCTCCCGCCGCGGCCTCAGCGGCGAAGACGGCGCCATGTACGCCCAGATGCTCGTGGGCATGGTGGCGATGACGGGGCAATGGTGGCAGGACAGCCGCCAGCCCGACAAGCAGACCGTTGCCGCGCACCTGGTCAACCTCGCCTGGAACGGCCTGACCGGCCTCAAGAAGGACCCTGAGCTGCAGTCTGAACCCTAAGCCTTGCCGTGGTTCCGTCCGCGGCGAAGGGGGTCAGTCGCCCAGGAGTTCCGAGGACTCCAGCCACTCCAGTTCCAGGGCGTCCTTTTCGTCCGTGAGGTCTTTAAGCTGCTTGTTCTGGTCGGCGAGCTTGTCGAAGTCGCCGGCCTCGGTGGTCTTCACCATGGCGTCGTGAAGCTTCTTTTCCTCCTGGTCGAGCTTCTTGAGCTGGCGCTCGATCCTGTTGAGGGCTTTGCGGGCGTCGCGCTTCTCGGCCTCGGAGGGACCCGCACCGGTCCCCCCGGCAGCCTGCGCCTGCCCGGCGCTGGTGACGGGGTTTCCGCCGCCGGTCACGGTTGAGCCGGCCAAGGCTGACTCGCGCAGTTCAAGGTACTGGTCCACGCCCCCCGGCAGGCCGCGCAGCTTGCCGTCGCCGAGCAGTGCCATCTGGTGGTCGGTCACCCGTTCAAGCAGGTAGCGGTCGTGGCTGACCACCACCAGGGTGCCCGGCCAGCCGTCCAGGACGTCCTCGACGGCGGCGAGGGTATCGGTGTCGAGGTCGTTGGTGGGCTCGTCGAGCATCAGCACGTTGGGTTCGCCCACCAGCAGCCGGAGGAGCTGCAGGCGGCGGCGCTCACCGCCGGAGAGGTCCTTCACCGGCGTCCACTGCTTCTGGTTGGTGAACCCGAGCTGCTCCACCAGCTGGCCGGCCGTGAATTCCTTGCCGCCCACGTTGAAGGAACGCTTTTCCCGCTCAATGACCTCAATGACACGCAGGTCAGCGACGTCGTCGAGCTCCTTGACCTCCTGGGTGAGGACCGCGGTGACCACTGTTTTGCCGCGCTTCAGCTTCCCGGCGTCGGGCGCGATCTCGCCGTTGAGCAGTTTCAGGAGGGTGGTCTTGCCGGCGCCGTTGACGCCCACCAGGCCCAGCCGCTCCCCCGGGGCCAGCCGGAGGGTGATGTTGTCGAAGAGCTTCCTGCCGTCGTCGCCGCCCTGGAAGTTCAGGGACACGTTCTCAAGGTCCAGGACGTCCTTGCCCTGGCGGGCGGTGGCCATCTTGCTCAGCGCCATGGAGTCACGCGGAGCCGGCACGTCGGCGATGAGCGCGTTGGCTGCCTCGATCCGGAACTTCGGCTTGGCGGTCCGGGCAGGGGCACCCCGGCGCAGCCAGGCGAGTTCTTTCTTGACCAGTTGCTGGCGCTTGCCCTCCACCACGGATGCCATCCGGTCCCGTTCGGCCCGGGCCAGGACGTAGGCGGCGTAACCGCCTTCAAAGGGGTCCACGATCCCGTCGTGGACCTCCCAGGTCTTGGTGCAGACTTCGTCGAGGAACCAACGGTCGTGGGTAACCACCAGGAAGGCGCCCTGGTTGGGCCGCCAGCGCGTCTTCAGGTGCCGGGCCAGCCAGGCAACGCCCTCGACGTCGAGGTGGTTGGTGGGTTCGTCGAGCATGATGACGTCGTGGTCCTCGATGAGCAGCTTGGCCAGGGCCACCCGCCGCTTCTGGCCGCCGGAGAGGGCGTGGACATTGGCGTGCCAGTCGACGTCGGACACCAGGCCGCCCATGATTTCCCGGATGCGGGGGTTGCGGGCCCATTCGTAGTCCGCCTGGTCCCCTACGATCGCAGCACCCACCGTGAGGTCGCCGTCGAGTACGTCGCTCTGGTCCAGGTATCCCACGTTGACGTCGCCGCGTTTGGTGACACGGCCGGAGTCCGGGGTGGAGCGCAGGGACAGCAGGCGCATCAGGGTGGACTTGCCGTCACCGTTGCGGCCCACCATGCCGATCCGGTCCCCCTCCTCCAGTCCCAGGGTGATGCCGTCCAGGACGGTGCGGGTTGCGTAGGAAACCGTGAGGTTTTCGCCGCCAAGAAGGTGTGCCAAAGGGAACTGCTTTCTGCTGCCGGACTGGAAGTATTAAAGGAGGGTGTCGGAGATGATGCGCGCGCCCGGGACCGGGCCGTGGACGGCGAGTGCTGTCAGGCCGTAGCGCTGCAGGTCCTCTGCGAGGGCAGCGGCTGCCACGGAATCCTCGGCCAGCAAAGCCACGGTGGGGCCGGATCCGGAGACCATGCCCGCCATGGCGCCGTGGGACTCGCCGATTCCCAGCGTATCGCGCAGCGCAGGCGAGAGTTCAATGGACGCCCTTTGCAGGTCGTTGACCAGCACGCGGCTCAGGGATTCCGCGTCGCCGCCCCGCAGCGCCGCCAGGATCTTCGGGTCAACACCGGTGGGTTCCCCGGCGTCGATTCCCTCGGCGTCGCGCAACCGGTCCAGCGTCCGGTAGACCTCGGGAGTGGAGAGGCCGTAGTCGGCCACCACCAGGACCCAGTGGGTCTGCGCCTTGGCCAGGGCCGGAGAGAGTTCGTCGCCCAGGCCAAGTCCGACGGCGGTTCCACCCAGGAGAGAGAAGGGGACGTCGGCACCCAGTTCCGCTGCAAGGTGTGCCAGTTCCTCGCGGGACAGCCCGCTGTTCCAGAGGGCGTCGCAGGCCAGGAGCGTGGCAGCGGCGTCGGCCGATCCGCCGCCCATGCCGCCGGCCACCGGGACCCGCTTGGTGATCTCCAGGTGCACGCCGGTGGCGTGTTCGGAGACGTCGGCCATGATGGCGGCCGCCTTGTAGGCCAGGTTGCTGCTGTCCAGGGGGATGTCGACGGCGTCGAGGTCCAGGGTGCTTTCGGGGCTGAGGCTGATGGTGATTCCCGGGGCGGCGGTGCTGGTCGCTGCCACTTCCTCATAGAGGGACACTGCGAGGTAGACGCTGGCCACCGAGTGGTAGCCGTCAGGCCGCAGCGGCCCAACGGCGAGGGACACGTTGACCTTGCCGGGCGCCTTGACGCGCACCGTCCTGGCCGCGAACCGCCCCCTGGCCGCCCTCTCAAGTCCCGCGTTCACGGGCGGTTTTCCCTGGCTTCGGCGATCCTGGCGAATGCGGCGATGTCGATGACCTCGCCGCGTGCGGTGGGGTCGACGCCGGCTGCCAGCAGGCAACGCTCAGCTTCCGGCGCTCCCCCGGCCCAGCCTGCCAGGGCGGCCCGGAGCGTTTTGCGCCGCTGCGCAAACGCGGCGTCCACGACGGCAAACACCTGTTCGCGGGTGGCGGTGGTGGCGGGGGGTTCGCGGCGGGTGAAGGCCACAAGCCCGGAATGGATTTTGGGGGCCGGCCAAAAGACGTTCATGCCGATCACGCCGGCCTTGCGCATCTGGCTGTACCAGGCGGCCTTGACGGAGGGAACACCGTAGGTTTTGGATCCGGGTCCGGCTGCCAACCGGTCTGCCACCTCGTCCTGCACCATCACCAGGCCGTGCTGCAGGCTGGGGAAATGCTGCAGGAGGTGCAGCACCACGGGAACTGCCACGTTGTAGGGCAGGTTGGCTACGAGCGCCGTGGGTTGCACCGGCAGTTCGGTGACCTTCATGGCATCGGCGTGCACCAGGTGAAACGCGTTTGCAGCGGCCGGGCGCCATTCGTTCACGGTTTCGGGGAGCTTTGCGGCAAGGACCGGATCGATTTCGACGGCGACGACCGCCGCTGCCGCGTCGAGCAGCCCCAGCGTCAGGGAGCCCAGCCCCGGACCGACCTCGAGCACTGTTTCATCCGGCCCCACGCCTGCCGCGGCCACAATCCGGCGGATGGTATTGCCGTCAATGACAAAGTTTTGGCCCAGGGTCTTGGTGGGCCTGACCCCAATTTCCTCTGCCATCCGGCGTATGTCGGAGGCACCGAACAACGGTGCGGGAACGGCGGGGATCGGTTCAGTCACCTAGGTATCCTATCCCGCGCGGCACTTGGCCCTCCCCCGTTAACGGCTGTGGCCGGCCCCGGAGTACCCGGGGCCGGCCACAGCCGTTTTTTGCGCGTTGATGCCGGCCGATCAGCGGCTGGCGGCCCAGCCGCAGCCCCACGGTGACAGGCCACGCTGTGCGTAGACGCGGTTGGCGATGTCGATCTGCTGCGCCTTGGTGGCCAGGCTGGCGTTGGGCGCATAGGCGCCGCCGCCGGCGCCGATCCAGGTCTGGATGTCGAACTGCAGGCCGCCGTAGTAGCCGTTGCCGCTGTTGATGCTCCAGTTTCCGGTGGACTCACACTGGGCAATCTTGTCCCACATGGCTTCGTTCATCATGGCCGGTGCTGCTGCGCCGGTGTTGGCGGCCGCGGGGGCTGCGGCGGCCTGGGGTGCAGGCTTGGCTTTGGTGCCCACGGTGACCTTCTCGGTGACCGGCTGGACCGCTACGTTTTCCGAAACCAGGGTGCGGGAAGCCTCCCGGCCGTCCACGAGCACCAGCTTGAAGGTGCGCTCGATCTTTCCGGCGGCCCCGGCCTGGGTCACTTCCTTCTCACCCTTGAGCATGTCCGCGCTTTCGGCGGTGACGGTGTCAAAGGGAACGTCTTCGCTGGTGACGGCGGTCTGGCCGGTGTCAACCCGGGAAACCTTGATGACCATGTTGTTCACCACGTTGGCGTTGGCCGGCTGGGAGGTGCGGTCGTTGGCCCCGAGGGTTACGCCGGAGTCTTCGAGGACCTTGCCGACCGTGGGGGCGGTGGTGGTGGCGGTGTTCACCTTGCCGTCGGCCACGATGCTGACGGTCTTGGGCGTGGAGATGGAGACGTAGGAACCGGCCAGCGAAAGGGTGGCATCCTTGGGCGCCGAAACGGACGAGGCACTGGCCACACCGAGTTCAGTCACCAGGTCTTCGACGTCCTGCGCCGTGGTGTTGACCGTCTTTTCGGCCCCGTCAAGGCTGACCTTGACTTCTTTGGCCTGGTTGATGTTGATGACGGTGCCGTTCTGGACGGTGGCGTCAAGGGAGGGGGAAACGCGGTCGCCGGGCTTCAGGTCCAGGTTGGCGCTCTTGACCACCTGTTCCACTGTTCCACCAAAGGACTGCACGGACGACGCTTGGCCGTCCACGTTGAGCGTGATTGTTTTGTTATTGCCCACGAAGGCTACGAGGCCTGCGACCAGGCCGCAAAGCACCAGCAGCTGGGCGCCAACCTTTATAAAGCTGAACTTGCCGTCCGATGTGAAGAACTTGATCACGATTGCCCGTAACTCTCGGTCCATCCGGGCACGGGGAATGCGCAATAAAATGCCCGGAGCAACCTCAAAAAGGAGAGTCCGGGCACCAGTGCGCCGCCACACTCCGCGCAGCGGCGAGGCCTGATGTTGGACAGGCCGGCCCGGCTGCACGTGGAGTGAAATTACCCGTTGGCCTTCCCCGACCCCGGCTAATAGTTTCCCACTGTAACCGTAGCGTTATAAAGCAGCCAACATTTTTGCATACCAGGTATGCGATAGAGGGTGCCGCAGGAGGGTGGGATTAAGCCCAGGATCCGTATGCCCGCAGGGTATTTTCGCTGATGGAGGTGCAAAGTGCGGCGAGGTCGGAGCCTGTCAATTCTGCCATGGCCCGCACGGTGTACGGGACCATATAGCTCGCGTTCGGCCGCCCCCTGTGTGGGTGCGGCGTCAGGAAGGGAGCGTCCGTTTCCACCATGACCAGCTCCCGGTCCGCGACCGCGAGCGCGGCACGGAGGTTGGCGGCATTCCTGAACGTCAGGGTGCCGGCAAAAGACATCCACCAGCCCTGTTCGTTACACGTCCGTGCCAGGTCCTCGTCACCGGAGAAGCAGTGGAACACCACCCTTTGCGGTGCACCCTCCTCCCGGAGCACACGGACCACGTCACTGTGAGCGTCCCGGTCATGGATCTGCAGTGTGAGGCCGAGGCGCTTGGCGATGTCGATGTGCCGCCTGAAGGAGTACTCCTGGTGCCGCAGCCCCTCGCCCTCCGTGCGGTAGAAGTCCAGCCCGGTTTCGCCGATGGCCCGGATGCGGGGATGCGCGGCCAGCTGTTCGATCTCGGCAAGGGCCGCTTCCAGTGCGCCCCGGGCGGCGTAGTGCGGAGCATCGTTGGGATGCAGTGCCACAGCTCCCAGGAGCCGTTGGTCCTGGTCCACCGCCTCCACCGTGAACCGCGAGGACTCCAGGTCGCAGCCCACCTGCACCGCACCCTGCACGCCCACGGCCTCTGCCGCATCCAGTGCAGCCTTGATCCCGACGGGTCCCTTTCCTTCCGGGAAGTCCAGGTGGGTGTGGTTGTCCATGACCGGTACTGGCAGGGGCTCCGGCGCAGGCGGGAAATCCTTCCGGCGCCCGGCGTCCGCTTCCGGTTCCGCGTCTGCGGCGGGTACCCGGTAGGCGGCGGGAATCGACGAATTGCACATCCAACCAGCCTAGCGGCCCAAGGCTCCCCTATATTTGCCGGAACTCTCTGTCAGGCACGGCAGTTGTGTTAGTAGTCTGGAACGAAGACACGCGCACGCCCACCGAGGGGCGAAGGCAGGCTTGCTGTCACGTCCAGGTGAAACCCGGGCTGAAAGGTTGCCGATGGAACCCCACCGACGCACTGCCAACAACGCAGGCGCACCGAACCTGAACCTGGCCGGCGTCGCCGATTCCGTCAGCCACCTGAACGGCCACCGGCCTGCAGCCATGGATTCCGGTGCCTTCCACGCAGCAGCGCAACGCATCCTGACCACGGTCAATACCGTCATCGACGGCAAGTCCGATGCCGCCAAGCTGGCGCTCACCGTCCTCCTCGCCCAGGGCCACCTGTTGGTGGAGGACGTGCCCGGCGTCGGAAAGACCTTGCTGGCAAAAACCCTCGCGCGGACCATTGACTGCACCGTCAACCGCATCCAGTTCACCCCCGATCTCCTCCCTTCCGACGTGACCGGGGTGTCCATCTACAACCAGGCCTCCAGGCTCTTCGAATTCCGGCCGGGCGCGGTGTTCGCCAACATCGTCATCGGCGACGAAATCAACCGCGCGTCCGCCAAGACCCAGTCGGCCCTCCTGGAATGCATGGAGGAGCACCAGGTCACGGTGGACGGTACGTCCTACAAACTCGATGAGCCGTTCATGGTGGTGGCCACCCAGAACCCCATCGAAATGGAAGGGACATATCCGCTGCCGGAGGCGCAGCGGGACAGGTTCATGGCCCGGATTTCCATGGGCTACCCGGACAAGGACGCAGAGATCGAGATGCTGGAGACGCACCAGGCAGTCTCGCCGCTGGCCACCGTCACCCCCGTGGTCACAGCTTCCGATGTTGCCGCCATGATCGCCACCGTCCAGCAGGTCTACGTCTCGGATCCCGTGAAGGAATACACGGTCTCGATAGGGAGGGCCACGAGGGAAAGCCCGCTGCTGCGGCTGGGCGCGAGCCCCCGGTCCATGCTGCAGCTGCTGCGCGCCGCCAAGGCCACCGCCGCCTTGGACGGGCGCGATTTTGTGCTTCCGGACGACGTCGGTGATGTGGCCGAAGCCGTCCTGGCGCACCGGATCATCCTTGACCGGAAAGCTGCCGGCGCAGGCGAGACCCCGCACAGCATCCTGCGCAGCATCCTGTCCCGGCTGCCCGTGCCCCAGGCGGCCCCGGGGCAGCCCAACCGGGCAGCGGCGGCCGCCGGCAGCAGGAACCGCTAGGCGCACACCATGGCCTTCCTGCACAAGCTCCCGAAGCACCTGTTCACCAGGCGCGGATGGGGCATGCTGGCGGCCGGTGCCTTCACGCTGGCTGCGGCCCAGGTCATGGGCCGCCGCGACCTCCTGACGCTGGCCCTGCTGCTGCTGGTGCTTCCGCTCGTCTCCCTCGCAGGCGTCCGCCTGGTGAAACCCCGCTTCCGGGTCTACCGGGAATTCAACCCCTCCCCGGTGGAAACGTCGGCACCGGCCACGGTCAACCTTGCGGTGGCCAGGACCGGCCCGGGCAGCGGGCGGGTGGTCATGGAGGAGCGGCTGCCGGGACAGTTTGGCCAGGCACCCGCGTTCCGGTTCCCGTCCCGTTCCGCCACCGGCGGCACCAGCCGTTACGAATACCACCTGACGTCCAGGTATCGCGGGCAGTTCAGGATTGGGCCGGTAACGGCAGAGTTCACCGACCCCTTCGGCCTCTCTCTGCACCGGCGGCCCATTGACGACGGCGACGTCCTCACCGTGACGCCGGCCGCCGTCGCTCTGCCTGCCACCGGACTGGGCGGAGCGCGGGGCAACGACGGCGTCACCGCCACCCGCGTGCGCGCGAATCCCAGCGACGACGATGTCATGACCCGCGAATACCGCCATGGGGACCCAATGCGGAGGGTCCATTGGGCGGCGACGGCCAGGCACGGGGCCCTGATGGTCCGGCAGGAGGAATCGGTCACCACGCCGGAAGCGACCATCATCCTTGACCACCGTTCCAGCGCGTTCGCCGGCGGCCTTGGAACATCCATGCCGGGGCTTCCCGGCCACGATGGGCATGCGCCCGCCACCAGCGACACCTTCGAGTGGTCCGTGGTTGCCGCCATGTCCGCCGGCGCCCACCTGGCTGAACGCAATTACAGCCTTCGGCTGCTGGATGCCGCCGGCGACCCGGCATTCCTGCACTCGCCCTCCTCTCCGGAGCCTGGGGCGGAGGAGTACAGCGGCGCATCCGGCCTGCAGTCGATCGCCGAGAGCCTGGCGGCCATCCATCTCTCCGGCACGCTCCACCCGCGGCGGGACGGAGCGCACCCGGAGCTGCCCGGCAGGAACATAGAGCGGCGGGCTGCTGCCGGGGCGCGGACGCACGTGGGCAGCGACCAGGGGCCGCCGGCATTTGATGACCGCTTGATGGACAAGCTGTCCGCGCACCGCATGCGGGGGCCGCTGATCGCAGTGTTGGGCCGGATTACCAAGGAGGAGGCAGCAGCCCTGGCGCCGGCTGCCGCGTACGGGACCGATGCGTTCGCACTCCTCGCCGTGGAACGGCCCGCGGAGTTTCAGGATGTCCTCGATGTGCTGCGGCAGGGCGGCTGGCGGGCCGTAGCCGCGGCGCCGAAGACCCGGCTTGCTGCTGCCTGGGGCCAGTTTGCCCAGGACCCCGCCCTGCCCGTCGCGCCCGCAGCGGAGGTCCGCCGGGGAGCGGGGGTGGCGAAATGACCATCGCACCGGCCCGGACGAGGAGCTCCGGAGACCAGGCCCGGGACAATCGGCGGGTTCCTGCGGGGCGCACCGGTGCGGGCGCCTATCCCTGGGCCATGGCGGCTGCAATCTCCTTGGCGGTCTGCGGGGCGGCCCTGTCCCTGAACGGTGTCCTTCGCGGCTGGAACTGGTACTGGCCCGCCATGACCACCGTGCTGGCGGTGGCCCTCACGCTTGCCGCGCTCCGTTCCGTCCGCGCCCAGCCGCTGCTGGTCACCGCCGGAGGGTTCGTGGCGCTGGGCGGCGTCCTGACCATGACCTTCTTCCGCGGTTCCAGCTTCCTGTGGGTGGTCCCCACCGGTGCCACGCTGCCTGAGCTGGACCGGCTGATCCAGCGCGCCAGCGAAACCGTGCTGGCGGAGACAGCGCCCGTGGCGCCCAACGCCGGAATTGTCATGGTGGTCTGTGCCGTGCTCGGCCTGGCGGTCATTCTGGTCGATGCCCTCGCGGTGCCTCTGGGGATGCCGGCCGCCTCCGGCACCGGCCTGCTGGCCCTGCTGGTGGTCCCGGCCATGATCAAACCCCAAAGCGTGGGAGTGGGGAGTTTCCTTGCCACCGCGGCGGGATACCTGCTGATCCTTGCCGTCAGCCAGTGGTTCGCCCCGGACGGCAGGCTGCAGGGCGGACCGGCACGCAGTCCCGGACTGCTGCGCCGCGCCGCGCTGACCGGGGCCGTGGCCCTGGCCGCCACCCTGGTGCTGCCACTGGCCATTCCGGGCTTCGACCGCGGCACCTTCCCCCAGGGGTCCAGGCTGAATCCGTGGGGCGCTTCCACCGGCCTCAACCCGATGATCACGCTGGGCAACAGCCTGCGCACGCCCGACGGAAGCGGCAGGATCACGTACGCCACCAATTCACCGACGCCCCTCTACCTGCGCTCGGTGACCGTGGACAATTTCGACGGCGACTCCTGGGGCCCCGACGACCGCAACGTATCCCGGGTCCCCCTTGACGGCCGGATCGACCCCGGCTATCAAGTCCTCACCGACGAGCAGGTGCGCCTGGTCACCGCCGTCGACGCCGGTTCCTTCACCAGCCCCTACCTGCCGGTCCCCTATGCCCCTGAAACCGTCCGTGGCCTGGGCGGCCAGTGGACCTGGGATCCGGCCACGCTGAGCATCAAGGGCACGGACACCACCACCCGGCGGCAGGAATACCTGGTGACCTCTGCCGTGCCCAAGCTCTCCGCAGCCCTGCTGGCCCAGTCCTCGGCCCCGGCGCGCGGCATCCCCGACGTCTTCACCAGCATTCCGGGCAATGTGCCGGACATCGTCAAAACCACTGCACAGACTGTGGCCGGATCCGCCGGGACGCCGTACCAGAAAGCCATGGCCATCCAGAAGTACCTGCGCTCGTCCGAGTTCACCTACTCGCTGCAGTCACCGGTGCAGGGCGGCTACGACGGCAACGGGCTCTCCGTCCTGGCAGATTTCCTGCAGCAGAAGAGCGGCTACTGCATCCACTACGCCTCGGCGATGGCCGTGATGGCCAGGCTGGAGGGCATTCCGAGCAGGATTGCCGTGGGTTACGCCCCCGGCAGGCTGACAGGGGCCACCATAACGGTGGCCGGCCAGGGGTCCCTCCCTGAGTACGAGGCCGATGCCCGCGACGCCCACGCGTGGCCGGAACTGTACTTCCAGGGCCTGGGCTGGGTGCCCTTCGAACCGACCCCTTCGCGGGGAGTGGTCCCTGACTACGCCACGGAGACCTCAGCACCATCAGTGGCGGAATCGCTGGGCAACAACGACGGACTCATTCCCGACACCGTCCCGGTACCAGCACCGTCCCCCAGCGCAACGGCACAGGCCCTCCCGGGCGCAGGCGGAAGCGGCTCCGGCGACGGCGTGCCCCTGATGCCTTGGCTCCTTGGGACGGCCGGGGCGGTGGGCCTGGTACTCCTGGCCGCCGCGCCGCACCTGGTGCGCGCCGGCGCCCGGTCCCGGCGGCTGCACCCGAAGCGCCCTGACCTGGCCGTCCCGCTGGCGTGGAGCGAGCTCCGGGACCTCGGCACCGACTACGGGCTCCCCGCGGGGAACAGCGAGACGCCGCGGGCCTACGCGGCCCGGTTCCGCAGCACCCTGCTGGGCGAGCCCGGCGGTATGGACCAGGACGCCCACGGGGCGGTGGCCTCCCTCACTTCAGCCTTTGAGCACCACAGGTATGGACGTCCGGGCGCCGCCAGTTCCGCCGATGCAGCAGTCCAGGACCTTGCAGCCGGCATTGCCGCCGTGGAGGCGTCACTGCGCGCCAATGCCCCGCTGCCAAGGCGTTGGGCTGCTTCGTGGGTCCCGCCGTCGGTCACCCTGCGGCTGGGCCGGCTGCTCAGGATGCCGTTCAGCGCTGCCGGCCGTGCCATCCGCCGGGTGCCGCACGCCCGGGCACGCTTCAGGTCAGCGCCGGACGACGGCGGCGGCAGGGCAGGCGGGGGCTGAACACACAGGTACCGGCCGGGGAAGTCCCGGCCGGCACGTGTGGTCTTGCGGACTGCCGGGGCTAGCCGGCGTAGGGGTCGGCGATGCCGATGTACTGCGTGTAGAGGTACTCCTCGATGCCTTCCAGGCCGCCTTCGCGGCCCAGGCCCGACTGCTTCACGCCACCGAAAGGTGCCGCAGCGTTGGAGATGACCCCGGCGTTCAGGCCCAGCATGCCGGTTTCCAGCCGCTCACCCATCCGGATACCGCGGTTGATGTCCTTGGTGAAGACGTACGCCACCAGGCCGTATTCGGTGTTGTTGGCCAGCCGGACGGCCTCGTCCTCGCTGCTGAAGGTGATGATCGGGGCAACCGGGCCGAAGATTTCCTCGGACAGGATCCGGGTCCCCTCGGAAACGCCGGACAGGATGGTGGGCTGGTAGAAGTAGCCCGGCCCCTCCACGGGAGCGCCGCCCAGGACTGCCTTGGCACCGGAGGCCAGGGCGTCGGAGACCAGCTCGTGCACCTTGTCCCGGCTCTTGCCGTCGATCAGCGGGCCCACCTTGGATTCGGGTTCGGTGCCCCGGGCGGTGGTCATTTCCTTCATCTTCGCGGCGAACTTCTCGGCGAATTCGGCCGCCACCGACTCATGGACGATGAACCGGTTGGCAGCGGTGCAGGCCTCGCCCATGTTGCGGAGCTTTGCGGCCATCGCGCCGGTGACGGCAGCATCCAGGTCGGCGTCCTCGAAGACCAGGAACGGGGCATTGCCGCCCAGCTCCATGGAAGTGCGCAGCACGTTTTCGGAGGCGTCGGCCAGCAGGCGGCGGCCCACCTCGGTGGAGCCGGTGAAGGACAGCTTGCGGAGGCGGGAATCCTTGATCAGCGGTCCCGTGGTGGCCCCGGCCGTGGAGGTGGGGATGACGTTGAGGACACCGGCGGGCAGGCCGGCCTCCTGCATGACGGCGGCGAACAGCTGGGACGTCAGCGGCGTGAGGTTCGCGGACTTCAGCACCATGGTGCAGCCGGCAGCGACGGCGGGCGCGATCTTGCGGGTGGCCATGGCCAGCGGGAAGTTCCACGGGGTGATCAGCAGGCAGGGGCCTACCGGCTTCTTGGCCACCAGGAGGCGGGATTTGCCGTCCGGAGACACCGAGTAACGCCCGAAGGCACGTACTGCTTCCTCAGAGAACCAGCGCAGGAACTCCGCCCCGTACGTCACTTCGCCGCGGGCTTCGGCCAGCGGCTTTCCCATTTCCAGGGTCATCAGGAGGGCGAAGTCTTCAGCCCGTTCCGTCACCAGGTCGAAGGCCCGGCGGAGGATTTCCCCCCGTTCGCGGGGCGGTACCTTCGCCCAGGACTCCTGGGCTGCCGCGGCAGCGTCCAGGGCCGCCGCACCATCTTCGGGGCCGGCGTCGGCAATGCTCAGCAGCACCTTCCCGGTGGCGGGATCCTCGACGTCGAACGTCTTGCCGGACGCGGCGTCGCGCCACTCACCGTTGATGAGCAGCCCAGTGGGAACGGAGGCCAAAAGCCGGGTTTCGCGCTCGGCGGTAACGGCCGGCTGTGCAGTGACAGTCACGATGACTCCCTCGTCGGTAGGGTTGTGGCAGCCCGTCGCCGCGGCCGGAGTGACCGGGATCATGGGGCTGATTAACTGCCAGACTACTGCGGGCCACCCCCATGGTCTACGCCGTTGCGCACTGCGGAATCGCCGCCGTGCTGTGCAGCTGCACAGCACGGGCGCAGCGCGTCACGAACGGCTTCGCTGCCCGCTACCGTGCGGCCAGGACCGCCGAGTAGAGCTCCCGCTTGCTGACCCGGGCATCTTCGGCGACGGCGGCTACGGCCTCCTTCAGCCGGATGCCCTGGGCCACCAGTTCATTGACGGCCGCAACGTGGTCCTCCGGGGTGCCGGCTGCCTGTTCGGGGGCGCCGCCAAGCACCACGGCAATCTCGCCGCGGACCTCGTTGTCCTCAGCCCACTGCAGGAGCTCGCCCACGGTGCCGCGGATGACTTCCTCATACGTCTTGGTCAGTTCCCGGCACACTGCGATGGGCCGGTCCGGGCCGAACCTCTCCCGCAGGGCCCGCAGCATGGCTTCAAGCCGGTGCGGTGCCTCGAAGAACACCATGGTGCGCCGCTCCCCTGCAAGGTCCGCGAGGCGCGAGGCCCTCTCACCGGCCTTGCGGGGCAGGAATCCTTCAAAGCAGAACCGGTCAGTGGGCAGGCCGGACAATGCCAGCGCCGTGAGGACCGCGGACGGCCCGGGGACAGCGGTCACGGGAAGTCCCGCGGCGATGGCCCCCTCCACCAGGCGGAAACCGGGGTCGGACACCGCGGGCATCCCGGCGTCCGTAACCATGAGAAGGGTGCTGCCTGCACGGACCTGGTCCAGGAGCTCGGCCGTCCGGGTGGCCTCATTGTGTTCGTGGTAGCTGATGACGCGGCCCGCAACGGCGACACCTAGGCTTTGGACCAGGCGGTGCAGCCGCCGGGTGTCCTCTGCCGCCACGATGTCCGCGGTGCCCAGCAGTTCCACCAGCCGGGCGGAGGCATCGCCGGTGTTCCCGATCGGAGTGGCGGCAAGGACAATCCGCCCCGCCGTCGAAGGGGCGGGCTCGGGAAGGGGGCTGGGGTTCGGGTCCACCCACCAAGCCTACTGCTGCCGGGTCTTCCAGCCGCAAAAGGTAGCATGGGGCTCGTGACGCAGACCTCGACGCGGCCCGCCGGGGCCGGGAAACCCAGCCCGGCGGCATCCCCAGCCGGCACCGGCGCCACTGCAGGGGAACCCGGGGGGAAAGCAGTCCGGCCCTGGATCAGCCGGCCGGACGAAGCGTTCACCGCCGAGGCGCTGACGACCCAGCTGATCGGTACCGGACTATCCTGGCGCGACTACCCGCCGTCGCTCCGGCTCTGGTACATCCTGGTCCCGGTGCTCACGGCGGTGGCCGGCGGCCTCCTCCGGTTCATCCGCCTCGAAGTGCCGCACAAGCTGGTGTTCGACGAGACGTACTACGTCAAGGATGCCTACTCCTACCTGATCAGCGGCTACGAACGCAGCTGGCCGGACAAAGCCAATGATTCCTTCGACGCCGGGAATCCCGACGTCCTGCTGAACACTCCGGAATATGTGGTCCATCCGCCGGTCGGCAAATGGATGATTGCGGCGGGCATGTGGCTGTTCGGGCCGGAGAACCCCTTTGGCTGGCGCTTCGCGGCAGCACTTACGGGCACGCTCACCGTGCTGCTGGTCTCCCTGATCGCCCTGAAACTGTTCCGCTCGCTTCCCCTGGCGGGCGCGGCGGGGCTGCTCCTCGCCGTCGACGGCCACCACCTGGTGATGTCCCGGACGTCGCTGCTGGACATCTTCCTCACGTTCTGGATCCTTGCCGCCTTCGGCGCCCTGCTGATGGACCGCGACGACGGGCGCCGCCGCCTGGCCGCACGGCTGGCACGCGCCGCTGCCGCGAACGGCGGACAGCCACCGGCCAGCACGCTGCTGACCGGCCCGTGGCTGGGGGTGCGCTGGTGGCGGGTTGCCGCCGGGGTCTGCATGGGCCTGGCGGTGGGCACCAAATGGTCGGGTCTGTTCTTCCTTGCCGGTTTTGGCCTCCTCACCGTGCTCTGGGACCTCAATGCCCGGCGGGTGGCGGGCATTCGGGGCTGGATCAGCGGCGGAGCCATCCGGGACGGCATCCCGGCGTTCCTCGGCATGGTCCCCGTGGCAGGGATCGTCTACTCGGCGACCTGGACAGGCTGGTTCCTGTCGGACAACGCCTACTTCCGCCATTGGGCGGAAAGCAACCCCTCGGCGGAATGGGGGTGGCTCCCCGACTCCGTCAGGTCCCTGGTCCACTACCACCTGGAGGCGTACAACTTCCATCAGGGCCTGAGTTCGGAGCACCCCTACCAGGCCAGCGCCTGGAGCTGGCTGGTGATGGGGCGGCCCACGTCGTTCTTCTATGAGTCCCCGCCCCAGGGCACCCCGGGCTGTGACGTGGAGAAGTGCACCTCCGCCATCCTGTCGGTCGGGAACCCGCTGATCTGGTGGCCGGCGGCCATCGCGCTGGTGGTCCTGCTGTTCTGGTGGGCGGGACGCCGGGACTGGCGCGCCGGGGCCGTGCTGGCCGGCGTGGCTGCGGGCTACCTGCCGTGGTTCATGTATCCGGAGCGGACCATGTTCTACTTCTACGCGGTCTCCTTTGAACCGTTCCTTGTCCTGGCCCTGGTGTACTGCCTGGGGCTGGTGCTGGGAAGGTCCTCGGATCCGCCGTGGCGCCGTCGCTCCGGACTGTACCTGGTGGTCCTGTTCCTTGCCGCGGTAGTGCTGCTGTCGGCATTCTTCTACCCGATCTGGACAGCCGAAGTGATCCCGTACGTCGACTGGAAAGTCCGGATGTGGATGCCATCCTGGATCTAGGGCAGGATGGCAACAGAGACCTGATGGAGCCGCTGCCGCGGCGTGGCAGCGGAAACGGAGACCTGCTGTGAGAGAAGCGAGTACCGAACTGCTGGTTGAGCTTGACGCCGACAGCAACGTAACGGACCTGCTGCTGGAGCAGCACGCCGCCAACCCGGCCCACGCCCTGTACCGGCGGAAGGGCCCCAACGGCTGGGTGGATGTCACCGCGCAGAAGTTCCTGCAGGACGTCAGCGCCCTGGCCAAAGGCCTCATCGCCGGCGGCCTGGAGCCCGGCGACACCGTGGCCGTCATGTCCCGCACCTCCTATGAGTGGACGCTGGTGGACTTTGCCATCTGGTTCGCCGGCGGCGTCACGGTACCCATCTACGAGACGTCCTCCGCAAGCCAGGTGCAGTGGATCATCCAGGACGCAGGAGTCCGCCGCGTCTTCGCCGGCGACCGCGCCACGGTGCAGCTGGTCACCGGCGTGGTGGCAGGTTCCGCCGAGCTCAGCGACCGCCTGGTCAACGTGGTGCGGATGGATTACGACGGCGAGGCCCCGGACCTTGCCAGCCTCGCCGCTGCAGGCACCGGAGTCAGCGATGCCGAGCTGGAGCGGCAGCGCAGCCGCGCGGGGCTGGCCGACCTCGCCTCGCTGGTGTACACCTCGGGCACCACGGGAAAGCCCAAGGGCTGCGAGATCACGCATGGGAACTTCGCCCTGGTGGCCAGGAACATCGTTGCGTTCCTGCCCGAAATCCTGCAAAAGGACCAGGCCCGCACCTTGATGTTCCTGCCGCTGGCCCACGTGCTGGCCCGGGCCGTCCAAGTGGTCTGCCTGGCTGCAGGGGCAACCCTGGGACACACTCCGGGCGCGGCGCAGCTCCTGGAAGACCTCGGCACGTTCCGGCCCACCTTCCTGCTGGTGGTGCCGCGCATCTTCGAAAAGGTCCGGGCAACGGCAGCGCACAAGGCCGCCGCGGCAGGCAAGGGGAGGCTGTTCGATGCCGCGGCAGCAGCCGCGATCGCGTACTCCCGGGAACTGGACCGGCAGAGCCGGGGCGACGGTCCGGGCCCCGGGCTGCTGGTCCGGGCCCGGCATGCGGTGTATGACCGCCTGGTCTATCCGCGGCTGCGCCAGGCGCTGGGCGGAGAGGTGGGATATACCGTTTCGGGGGCCAGCCCGCTGGCGTCCGAGGATGCACACTTTTTCCGTGGCGTGGGCATTCCCGTCCTGGAGGGTTACGGGCTGACCGAGACCACGGCGCCCTGCACCGCCAACACCCCGTCCCGCACCAAGGTGGGAACTGTGGGGATCCCCATTCCGGGCACCACCATTCGCGTTGCTGAAGACGGCGAAATCCTGGTGAAGGGAATCGGCGTCTTCAGGGGTTACCACGGCAACCCGGCGGCGAACGCCGAGGCATTCGTGGATGGCTTCTTCCGCACCGGTGACCTTGGCGTCCTGGACAAGGACGGCTTCCTCACCGTCACGGGCCGGAAGAAGGACCTGCTGGTCACTGCGGGCGGCAAGAACGTGGCGCCGGGGCCGCTGGAGGAAAAGATCCGCGCCCACCAGCTGGTGGGCCATGCGGTGGTGGTGGGCGACGGCAAGCCGTTCGTCTCGGCCCTGCTGACGCTGGACCCGGAAGGCGTTGCCGACTGGCGGTCCGAGCGTGGCCTGCCTCCGCTCCCCCTCAGTGAAGCTGCCGGCGACCCCCAGGTCCTGGCCGCCCTTCAGGAGGCAGTGGACCTTGCCAACCAGATGGTGTCCAAAGCCGAGTCGGTACGGACGTTCAGGCTCCTGGACGCCGAATTCAGCGTGGAGTCCGGGCACCTGACGCCGTCACTGAAACTGAAGCGGGCCGCCGTCGTCAAGGAGTTCCAGGCGGAGATCGCCAAGATCTACGGCTGATCCACCTTTTCCTGCTCCCCGTCCACGCGCTTTTCCTGCGGCGCAACACCGCGGCGGCGGCGGGTGGGCCACGTGAGCACCAGCGTCACGATGGATGCCAGGAGCACCAGGGCACCGATGCCGATGCCCGCGTCGATCCAGAACTGGCTGGGGAACAGCCTGATCAGGGTGTCGTCCAGGCTGAACGTCCAGGACCCGTCAGCGAAGAAGATCCGGTGGAACTCGGTGAAGAACTGCTGCCAGCCCAGTGCCGCCAGTGCTCCCAGGCCCAGGATGAGGACCAGTGTGATGATGGAGCCGGCGAAGAGGCCCCGCCGGACTCCGCCGGTGCTGCGCCTGCGCAGGTACAGGATTGCGATCAGCGCCAGGAGGAGCAGCAGCGCACCGGCGCCGAAGGTGGACAGGATGACCGTCTTGACGTCGGCCATGTGGCTGACTTCGCCGTCCTTGAAGAGTTTATCGCCGCCGCGCTGCACCAGATCGCCCAGGTACCTGGGGCCGGACCAGTTGAGGAGGTAGTCCACGGCGTAGGAGCCGTAGGTCATCCTGTCGTCGGTGCTGAAGCCGTAGCCATCGCCCGGGAAACCGGGACGGTTGTACTCCACCCAGAGGAAGAGCGGGGTGGTCACCGCCCGGACGGCAAGGATCAGGAGGATGAACGGGTAGATGATGGCCAGCAGGACCTGCATGACGCGGGGTGCCACAGGCTTGGCGTTCGCGGCGCTTTCACGCTGGGCGTTGCGGCGCTCCACTTCCTCCTCAGGGGGTCGGACGTGCAGGGCGGAGGTGGGAAGGGGCTCCTTGAAAACCGGCGAGGCACTGCTGCCGGCATGCCCGTCCGTGGAGGCGGTGGCGGTCGACGGGCCGGAGCCGGGCCGGCCGGCAGCGGACGGACCGGCGGCGGGATTCCCCGTGGCGGAGGATTCGACGGCGGCTTCCGCAGCCCTGCGGTGGGCACGGCTTTCGGGCTGGGCGGCGTTGCCTTCTGCCGCGGACTCCTGCCGCGCAGGCCTGTCCCCGAGCGGTTCTGCCCCGTCGGTCTTGTCGCCGCCGGGCTTCTCTCCGCCGGACGTGTCGCCGTCGGTGTTGTCGCCGTCGGACGTGCCGCCATCAGTGGGCGTCAGCCAGGAGAACGCGGGCTCGTCGGAATCCCTGGACGTATCCAGCAAAGGTTCCGGCTGCGGCGCAGCGCTTTTGGCGCGGACCGGTGTTTCGTCATTCACAGCAGCGTCACTTCCGTTGGGTTCCGCACCGGCCCCATGCCGCCGGTGCGATTGATTCTGCTGTCGAGCCTACCGTCAGGGACTTCCGCTGGGCGAGGAACCACCCCGGCAGGATTACAACGATTCAGGCAGCGATTTCCGTGTAGCCCGCGTCTTCCCGGCGGAGGTCCCCGCGTTCCCCGGCGAGGAATGCGCGCCTGCCCCACACCAGGACGTAGATCCAGTACGCGGCGAGGACTGCCGCGCCGATGCCGATCCTGGCCCAGGCAGGCAGCGGGCTGGGCGTGACAAAGCCTTCCACCAGCCCCGAGACGAACAGTACGAGGACCAGCCCCAGGGCCACCGTGACCAACGACCGGCCTTCTTCCGCGACCGCCCGCCCCCTGGTCCGCGGCCCGGGCGAGACCATGGCCCAGAAGATCCGCAGTCCCGCGGCCGAGGCCACAAAGACGGCGGTCAGCTCCATCAGCCCATGCGGCAGGATGTAGCTGAAGAAAACATCCGATTTGCCGGCGGACGCGAAGATTCCGGCGGCAATGCCCACTCCCTGGGCATTGCCGAACAGGATCATCGGCACCCAGACCCCGGTGATCCCCAGGGCCACGGCCTGAGCACTGATCCACGCGTTGTTGGTCCATACGGCTCCGGCGAAGGACGCTGCAGGGTTCTCCGAGTAGTAGTTGATGAAGTCCTGCTCCACATACTGGGCGGCATCGGTCTCGGAGGCTACGGCCCGGAGTGCCTCCGGTGACGTCCCGATCCATGCCGCATACGCCGCGGCGATGAGGACGAAGGCTGCTCCACACGCCAGCGTCAGCCAGGTCAGTCGGTACAGCGCAGCCGGCAGTGCCACCACGAAGAACCTGGCAAGGTCAGCCATGGCATTGGACCGTGCACCGGTAAAACGGGTCCTCGCCTGGGCCAGCGTGGCTGAGAGGGATGCCGACAGCCCGCTTTCCGGGGCCACGGAACGGACCAGCGACAGGTGGCCGGACGTCGACTGGTACAGCGCCAGCAGCTCGTCAGACTCGGCGCCGGTGAGCCTGCCTTTTCCCGCGAGCTCCTGCAGCCGCGCCCATTTGTCAGCGTTAACGGCGGCGAAGGCATCCATGTCCACGGCTACAGCCTAGCGCCCGGCATTAGACTTTGACCGTCCGCACCATCGGACGGTCCATACCAGCAGCTGCGAAGGGCGGGGACGCAGTGTGAGCCAGATAATCACCGGCGAGGCAGTAGTACTCGAGCTGCGGCCAGCGAGCTTCGCGGCCCGGGCCCTTGGCCTGGTCATCGACGTCGTCGTCCATGTGGTCCTGCTCGTGCTGATCATGATTGGCCTGTCCGCCGCCGGCGCTGACCTGGACGATGCTGCCGCGCGCGCCCTGGGCCTGGCCGCCGTCGTTTTTTGCCTGGTGGTGGTGCCGGTGGGGGTGGAAACACTCAGCCGGGGCCGGTCGCTCGGCAAACTGGCCACCGGCCTGCGGGTGGTGCGGGAGGACGGGGGCGCCATCCGGTTCCGGCACGCCGTGATCCGCGGGCTGACCGGATTCCTTGAGATTTACCTGACGTTTGGCGGCCTTGCCCTCGCCGTGGCGCTCTTCAACGACAAATCCCGGCGGCTCGGCGACCTGCTCGCCGGCACGTACGCTGTGCGCAGCCGGGTTCCAGCGGACGCGGCCGTCCGGGTTTTCGTGCCGCCGTACCTGCAGTCCTGGGCTGCCGCGGCGGACATTGGGCGCATCCCCGACGCCACGGCGCGCAGGGCCGCCCAGTTTATCCGCCAGGCCGGGCGGATGGCTCCGTTTTCCAGGGCAGGAATGGCCCAGGCGATCGCCGAGGAACTCTCGGCCCATGTGGCACCCGCCCCGCCGCCCGGGACCGGTCCCGATGACTACCTGGCCGCCGTCGTCGCTGAACGCCGGAACAGGGAGTACACCAGGTTGACGCAGTCACGCCGGCGGAACACGGAGACCGGCCAGCGGCTGCAGCGCCTGCCCTTCGCCGAGTGACTTAGTTGTCGTACTCGCTCCAGGGAATGTTCCAGTCGCCATACCCGTCGGTGTTCGCCGCGTAGTCACCCTCTGTGTTGATGATCTGGACGACGTCGCCGGTTCCCATGTTGTCGAACACCCAGGCTGCCCCGTCCGGAAGGAACCCGATGCAGCCGTGGGACACATTGGTGTTCCCGATATACGGATAGGCAGACTCGAGTGCCTGGTGGATGTAGGCGCCGCTCAGCGTGAGGCGGATGGTGTATTCGACGTCGGCCTCACCATAGTAGGCGGGGTCATCCGGTTTCAGGCCGATGCTGGCAGCCCTGAAGTGATCGAACCGGTTCTTCTCCATCAGCACCGCGTATCCCTTGGCGGACGGGAAGCGCTTGTCCCCCATGCTGACGGGGAGCGTCTTGACGGGCTGGTCGTTGACGCTCAGCGTGAACGTGTGGGCGGTGGCGTCCGCGATGGCCACCTTCTTGTCCCCAATGTTGACGTTCACCTTCTTATTGAAGTTCGCGATCTGCCCGTTTCCAAGGTCGACGCCGAAGAGCTGCATGTCCATGGTGATGGTGGAGTTCGCCGCCCAGAAGTTTTCGGGCCGGTACCGAACCATGGTGTCGCTGTACCAGTGGAATGCCCCGGCCTGTCCTGCCGTGGTGGTGACCTTGATGGCCTTTTCGACGGCGGCACGGTTGGTCACGGGCTCACTGAAGATGATCTGCAGGGGCTGGCCGACGCCAACCTTCATGCCGTTCAGCGGATAGATGGCGGCGTCCGCCTCATGCGAGCTGGAGACGGTATTGAAGGACTGGGTGGTGCTGGTTTCGCGCCCTGCAGAGTCCTTGACCACGTACGTGTAGCTGTACTCGGTGTTGAACTCCAAGGGAGCCGTGGCGGACCACGACGTCCCACTGGCGTCAATGCTGCCGTCAATGGTCTTCCCGGCGGTGCTGGCGAGGGTGACGCGCTGGATGATCCCGTTGCCTACCTTCAGCGACACTGGGGCGGCGGGATTGACCTGCTTGGCACCGTTGGCCGGGGCCGCGTCAAGCTTGACCGGCGGCACAACGGGCGATGCAATGCCCGGCGATGTCCGCAGTGCGGAGCCTGCCTCGGATTCCAGGGGTCCGCCCGCAAGGCCTGGAGCGACGGCTGCGAAAACCCCGCCAACGGCAGCCAGGACACACACGGCGGCCACGGCAAGGACTTTCTTGGCGCTCCCCCTGCGGCGGGGCTTTACATCAGGCTCCATGTTTTCGATCCTACGTGCAGAAAATAACGGCCCGGGCGCTTGAACGCGCCCGGGCCCTTACGTCTCAGTAACGATAGTGCTCCGGCTTGTAAGGGCCGGCCACATCGATGTCCAGGTACTCCGCCTGGTCCTTGCTCAGCTCGGTGAGCTCCACGCCCAGGGCGTCCAGGTGCAGCCGCGCCACCTTTTCATCCAGGACCTTGGGCAGGACGTAGACCTTGTTCTCATACTCGTGCTGGTCCCGTTTGGTCCACAGCTCGATCTGGGCAATGGTCTGGTTGGCGAAGGAGTTGCTCATGACGAAGGACGGGTGGCCCGTGGCGTTGCCGAGGTTGAGCAGGCGGCCTTCGGACAGGACAATGATGGACCGTTCGGTGGCAGTGCCTTCGTCGAAGACCCACTCGTGGACCTGCGGCTTGATTTCGACCTTTTTGACGCCCGGGATGCGTCCCAGCCCGGCAATGTCGATTTCGTTGTCGAAGTGGCCGATGTTGCCCACGATGGCCTTGTTCTTCATGCCGGCCATGTGCTCGGCCAGGATGACGTCCTTGTTGCCCGTGGTGGTGATGAAGATGTCGCCCTGCGCCAGGACGGATTCCAGCTTGGCCACCTGGTAGCCGTCCATGGCTGCCTGCAGCGCGCAGATGGGGTCGATCTCGGTGACGATCACGCGCGAACCCTGGCCGCGGAGGGCCTCGGCGGCGCCCTTGCCCACGTCGCCATAGCCGCATACGACGGCTACCTTGCCGCCCATGAGCACATCCGTGGCCCGGTTGATGCCGTCGGGCAGGGAGTGGCGGATGCCGTACTTGTTGTCGAACTTGCTCTTGGTCACGGAGTCGTTGACGTTGATGGCGGGGAAGAGCAGCTTGCCCTGGTCGGCCAGCTGGTACAGGCGGTGGACGCCGGTGGTGGTTTCCTCGCTGACGCCCCTGATCGTGGCAGCGGTCCGGGTCCACTTCTTCGCGTCCGCGGCCAGGGAACGGCGCAGCACGTCGAGGAAGATGCCGTATTCCTCCGAATCCTCGGGATCCGCGGAGGGAACGTTGCCAACGGCTTCGAACTCAACACCCTTGTGCACCAGCATGGTGGCGTCGCCGCCGTCGTCCAGGATCATGTTGGGACCGAGCTCGGGGTTGGTCTCAGCTCCGGGCCAGGTGAGGATCTGCTCGGCGGTCCACCAGTATTCCTCAAGGGTTTCGCCCTTCCAGGCGAACACCGGCACGCCCTGCGGATCCTCAACGGTGCCCTTGCCCACCACCACAGCCGCGGCGGCTTCGTCCTGGGTGGAGAAGATGTTGCAGGAGGCCCAGCGGACCTCGGCGCCCAGTGCCGTGAGGGTTTCGATCAGCACGGCGGTCTGCACCGTCATGTGCAGGGAACCGGCAATGCGGGCGCCCTTGAGCGGCTGGGTGGGGCCGAACTCCTCGCGGAGGGACATCAGGCCGGGCATTTCGTGCTCGGCCAGGCGGATCTGGTGCCGGCCGGCTTCCGCCAGGGAGATGTCGGCAACTTTGTAGTCAAAAGTCATGGGTGGTCCTTTGCTTGGTCCGGGTCCTGGTCCAGTCCCCGTGCTGCTGTTTCTGTGCGTGCGGAGGCAGGTGAACTAGTGCCCTGCTGCAGCGGGATCGTGCTGGTCGGAACCTGCCGAGGCTGCTGCAGCCAGCAGCTCCGGAGGCAGCAGCAAAGGGATCCCGTCCTCGATGGCGTACCGGTTCCTGACGCCCGTATCCCCGGCGGCGGTGGCCACCAGCTCCTCCCCCTCCTGGACCAGGGGCGAGCCGGTCACGGGGCAACGCAGGACGGACAACAGCTCGGGACTGATCTTTGGCATTTGTTCATGCTCCCTGGCGGGCGCGCTCGCGCCGGTAGCGGAAAAGATGTGCAGCTTCCAGCCTACCGCCAGATGGGGCTCAGGAAGGTTCCCGGAGGACCCGCAGGTGCCCCCGACGTGCGCCTTCGGTGCCGGCCGGAGCTTCCAGGGCGGAATGGTGTGCCCGCTGGGCAGGCGCCTGGGGCTCCGGAGGGAGGGCTGCGGCGTCGCGAACAGCGTTGGCCAGCGCCAGCAGGTCATCGGGTCCAGGCTGCTGCGGGGTGGACGGCATGGCAAGGCGCAGCACCTCCCAGCCGCGGGGCACCGTCAAAGAATCAGCGTGCTGCTCGCAGAGGTCGTAGCAGTGCGGTTCGGCATAGGTGGCGAGCGGACCCAGGACGGCGGTGGAGTCCGCGTACACGTACGTCAGGGTGGCTACCGCCGACTGGCGGCAGGCAGACCTTGAACATTGACGGATAGCTCCCACGACATCACAGACTACCCCTTCGGCACCCAAAACCCGTGCATTGCGGGCAGGGCCCGACGCGCCCCCGGAGCAGAGGGGATGTATCGCGTAAATGCTCCCCCGGGTTTACAGTCGATGTATGCAGTCATCGAACCATGAATCAGGTTTTTCGGTCCGGTTGGCTGACCCGGATGCCCCCGCGGCATCGGGCGTGGAAACCGCCGGCAGGAGCTTCTCCAGGCGGCGCCGGAACCGGCATGGCCGCGGCCTCCGCGGCGAGGTGATGCTGCCCACCCATCCCGGATACCGCACGCGCGCCGACCGCTTCGACGACATGGTGCTGGACTCAGCCCAGCGGCTGCACGACATCTGGGGCAAGACCCTGGACGGCGTACGGTTTGGCGTGGATGAAATCCCGCCGGACCTCGAGCAGCTGGCGGCGAATGCGTCCACGCCACCTATGGGCTCCTACACCCCCGCCGCAGGCGAGGACGGACCCATGATTACGGTGTACCGGCGCGTGGTGGAACAGGCGTGCTCCAGCGTCGAAGAGCTGCAGGACCTGGTCCACGACGTGGTGGTCGAACACACGGCGGAAATGCTTGGCGTGGCACCGGAGACCCTGGATCCCGTGTACCGCCGCCGCTACTGAACCGGCCCCACGCAGAACCCGGACCTCTGCCCCGGCCTTAGCAGCCGGGGCCGCCTTAGTAGCCCAGTGTGACCGGCACCGTTTCCTGGCCGGCAGCAGCAGCCAGGAAGGCCAGGGAGGAAACATCGTTGCGGCCATCCTGCCCCACGAGCACCGCTCCATAGGCGGCGTCACCGGAGGCGGAGACCACATAGCCAACGACGTCCGCGCCCTCGGCCTGGGCAGGAATGCTGATGGAGGCCGTGGTGCCGCCCGCTATGTCGGCGGAGGCCGCGGCACGCACCTTTCCGTCAGCCGTGATGGGGGCATAGGTAATGGTGGCCCTGGTATCCAGGACCCCGAACACCAGCTGGCGCTGGCCGCCCTTGGGGACGGGAACCACGTGCTGGCTGCCGAGCCGCACTGCCGATGCCGCCCACGCCACATCCGAGGCTTGTCCCGCCTGGAGCCCGCGGCTCATCCGTGCGGCGGCGAGGAAGGAGACGTCGGATGAGGCGGCAACCGTGTACTGCCCGGCGGGAACCCCGGCCAGCGACACCTCGGTGGTTGAACCGGCTTTTGCGGTGATGACCCCGCCGGAGGGAAGCGCGTGCTGGCCGTCCCGTCCGTACAGCTTGATTTCCACCACAGCATCGGAGGCGCCGGGAACGGTCAGTTCGAGGGCCGGCCCGGCGTCACGGTAGCCGGGCTGTGCCGTCAGGGCAGCGAGTCCGGCGGGGTCCTGGATGTCCACTCCTGTCATCACCTGGCGGACCGCGGGGGCAGTCCCGGGGCTGATGTAGTCCACCCCGCCCGGGGTAAGGCCGCGCAGGAAGCTTTGCTGGATGGAGGCTGCAACCGGTCCACCGGCGCTGCGGACGTGCACGCTGAGCTGGGACTCGTTGGGGGCGAGGCCGGCGAGGACTACGCTGCGTGTGGTGCCGGGTGCCACCAGCAGCCCCCGGCTGCCGGGCGCCTGGATTTGGCCGCCCGAACCGAACAGTTCAAGGCTCACCGTGGCTGGTGTGCTGGAGGCGTTGGTCAGCGCGAGGATGGAGGTGCGGCCAACCGTTGTGCTGGCACCCGCCAGCCATTGGTCGTTCGAGGGTTGCACGCAGGTAGCCGCAGCACTGCCCTGCAGGTCGCCGTCGGTGGCCGTGTATTTCATGGCGCCCGCGGCGGACGCATTCTGGTTTGCCACGGCGTTGGCGCTCAGGACGTTCACCTGGTCCACGGTGCGGTCCGCCACCACTGCGGCACGGAGCTCCTGGGGGGCTCCGGGGGTGGGCGCCGGACCCGGGTCCTTGGCGATGTCGACGGCGGCTGTCCCATCCAGGTGCGCCAGCCGGCTCCCCGGCAACACACCTCCGGCGCTGAGCACTGCCGCACTGACCCGGGTTGCCGCAGTGGCCGACTCGGGCCGGAACTGGGCATCGGTGCCGGCCTCGGTGCCCTCCAGCAGCCGTGCAGGGCCCGGGCACACGCCGAGGCTGGCCCCCGCGGGAACAGCGGCTTCGGCCGCCGGTACCGTCCGGCTGGAGGCGGGCTCCGGCATCAGCGATCCGGCGGCCACTACAGCTCCGCCGCCGGCAAGAATCAGGACGCCTGCCGCCACTCCGGCGACGGAAGCGGCACGGCCCTTCCCGCCCGGCATGCGCGTGGAGCCGCGGCCGGACGGTTTCCGGCCCTGCCCGGCTCCGGTTTCCGCTACGGCAGGCTCAACGGCGGAAGCGGGTTTCCCTGCCGGTGCCGGCTGTTCAGCGGGCAGCGACGGTTCGGCAGCATCCGGTGCGCCGGCGCCTGCCCCCGCCTTGGCAGCCGGTGGGGTGTGCTCATGCATGTTGGTGTTCCTTACGCAGGGAGCCCTCGTCCCGTGAGAGGCCGGTCCGCGGCCGCCGGGCGGGCATGGGGATTGCGAGGATGACGGTGAGCCCTATCACCACGATTTGGCCGGCAGCAGCCCAGAACGACCACGGGTTCTCGTAGCGGACCGTCAACTGGCCGGCGGTTGCGGGAAGGGTGAAGGCCTGCGCCCAGCCGGAGGTGGTGGAGGTCAGCTTGCGCCCGTCGAGCCAGGCGCTCCACCCGGGATCCGCCCGCTCGGCAAGCACTGCCAGGCGGCCTTCGGGCCCCGCGGGGACAGCTGCATCGACGTCGTCGGTGCCGGAAGCGACCAGCGCTGTGGCCGAACCGCCGGCGTCAACAATACGGACACGGTGGGCCACGTCGGCAGCCTGGAGGTTCCGCTGGTTCAGCGGGCTGATCCGCCACAGCCAGCCGACGTCGGTCTGCCCCACGGCCACCAGGCCGGGGACTGCGTCCATCCGGCTTGCGGTCAACTGGGCTGCGGTATCCGCGGAGCGGAGCACCACGAAGCCAACACCGAGCTGTTCGAGGTCGGAACGGGGATCCACGCCCTGCCCCGCAACCATGGTGGCGACAACGCGTCGGACGGCTGCGGTGACATCGTCGTCGTCGCGCACTTTTTCAGCACCGGGGGCACCGACGATGTTTCGGGCTGAGGCGATGGCGGAGAGGCTGTCCAGCGTGGTGCCGGACCCGCGCATCAGCGATGCGCTGAAGGTGCCGTCGTCTCCGGTGCTGAGCAGGAGGGTGCGCGTCTGTTCCGGACCGGTTCCGCGGTCGATGGCGGTGGCGGGAAGGGAGCGTCCGGTCGCGGCCTCCACCAGTCGCGCAGCACCCAGCGCTCCCCCGTTCCCGGACACCGCCGCGGATGGAGCGGGTGGGCCTGCCTGGGCTGCGGGTGCGGCAGTGGTGGCCGGACGCAGCAGGTTCTGCGCGGACCAGGCGGCCATGCCTGCCAGCGGCCCGGCCAGCAGTACCACCAGGCCGAGCGCCAGGACGGTGCGGGCCGCCGTCGCGGTCTTCGCGCCATCGCCGGAGGCCCGGTCGGCCGCGGACAGCAGTTGTTCGGCACCGAGGAGGGCGGCAGCCAGGAGGGCAAAGGATGCGGCGGACACTGAGGGTCCGGGGAATGGCGTCACCATGACATCAGCGCTCAGCCCTGTGGCAACGTGGCCTGCCAGCCATCCACCGGCCAGGGCGACGATGGAGCCGGTCCAGAACCATCTGGCTGTCCGGGCGCGGCGTCCGGCGCTGAAGAGTCCCACAATGGCAAGGAGCACCACCGGCCCTGCAATGAGCACGGCCAGCAGCAGGGCCCAGGGCACGGTCCCGCCCGTGAAGACCGCCAGTCCCTGGAGGCCGCCGGCGGGGTCGAATGACAGGGGCTGGCCCAGGATCTGCTGCCACAGCGGAGCGGCGTCGAATCCCAGTGGGAGTCCCGGGTCGGCCAGGAGTGCACGCGGCCTGTCGAGTGTGGACAGGGCAAAGGGGACAACCAGGGCTGCGCTGGGCAGCAGCGCCCACCACACTGTCCGTCCGCGCCGTCCCAGCAGGAGGCCGCACAGCACAATGACCACGGTAGCGGGGATGAGCAGGGAGGGGGCCGACGCGGTGGTGACCGCCAGCGCCAGGCCGGCAGCTGCGGCCGCTGTCCACGACGGCACTCCGTTGATGCCCGCCTTGGCCGGGAGTTGCTCGCCAGCCGGATAGATGGACGCCGCGGTGGCGCTGAACCGTCCGTGTCCAATGGCCGATCCCGTAGCGCGCAGCAGGCCCAGGACCACCAGCGGCAGCATGATGTGCGCGATCAACGCCCCTGCCCGGCCCTGGTTCAGCGCGGCCTGGAGCGCCGGTGCGGCGGCCCAGAAGATCGCGGCCGCGAAACGGAGCCGGCGGCGTTCGGTCACCCCGCCCGCGGCGAACCACGCGGTGAGTCCGGACAGCGGGGCACCGAGCAGAAGCAGCCAGGCCATGGCGGCGTTGGCATCGCCTCCGCCGGCGAGGCCGATGACCCACAGGACATAGTCGAAGGGATCGCCGCGGCCGGGAAGGCCCGCACCCAGGCTGATCCACCAGCTGTTGGCGTTGTGCCAGATGTCCCCCAGCCCCGCAGACACGGGGATCAGGGCGCCGCCGGTGACAGCCCGGGCCCGGAACAGTCCTGCCAGCGCCAGCAGCGAGGCCACTGATGCGATGATGACGGCGGCCAGGGCACCGTTGCCCACCCAGCCGCGCTTGCTGGTGGCGAGGGCGGCGAAGTCGTCCGCGGCGTCGCCGGTGGGCTGGTGCGCGAGCGGATCCTGCACGAGGTGGTCGGCGCCCGACCCGTCGGATCCCAGCGCCTCCATCAAGGACCGGCGGTGGCTCCACACCTCACGGCGCGGAGTCTGGAGTTTGCGGATGACGGAGCGGCGGATGCGCCGCGTACGTTTGGCTGCCCGCCGGGCCTTGGCCACGGCCCTGGGCCGGCCCAGGGCGGCGGACGTGGCAAGAAGCTGGGACATGCCGTGGCCGGGGTCTTTGACCACGATGCTCAGGACCAGCTTGAAGAGGCTGCCGAGCAATGCGCCGAGGCCATGGATGGGAACCATCCACAGCGGACTGTGCTTCAGGCGCAGGTGGACCTGCGCCTTGCGGGCTGCGGACGGGTTGCCCAGGGCGTGCGGCCGGTGCGCCACATGGAACATTCTGGCGGCGGGCACCACCACCACGCGGTGTCCTGCCAGGCGGTTCCGCCAGCAGAAGTCGACGTCGTCGCCGCTGCCCGGGAGGGCGGGATCGAAACCGCCCAGGTGTTCCCAGACGTCGCGGCGGACCAGCATGCCGGCGGAATTCACGGCGAAGGTGTCGGTGCGTCCGTCGTACTGGCCCTGGTCCATCTCATCGGCGTCGATGAGGGTAAGCCGCTCGGCCCACCTGCTGGTGGAAAGGCCCACGTCCATGAGTTTCCGCGGGGAATGCCAGTCCAGTTGCTTGCAGCCGGCAACAGTCACCGAGGGTGCGCGCTCCACGGCGCCCAGAAGTTCCGCGAGGGCTTCGGGCGCGGGCGCGGCGTCGTCGTGCAGCAGCCAGATCCACTCCGTGCGGCCACCGTCAGCGTTTCCGTCGAAGGGCACCAGCGCTGAAAGCGCGGCGGAGACGGCGGCACCCATGCCGCCTTTGCCCCGGGGTTGGCTGACAACGGCGGCGTCGCCCAGGGCCTCCCTGAGGAGGCTGCAGGAATCGTCGCCGGAGCCGGCGTCGACGCCAACGGCACGGTCAGCCGGGCGGGTTTGGGCCGCCAGGGCTGAAAGGGTTCTGGGCAGATAGGCACTGCCGTTGTGGGCAACCACAACGGCAGTGACATGGACATCCTGAAGAATTAGATTGCTCGCTTCCTTAGCCGCCGGCGCTCACGCTCGGAAAGGCCTCCCCAGATACCGAACCGTTCGTCATTGGCCAACGCGTACTCAAGGCACTGGGACCTCACGTTGCAGGCGCCGCAAACCTTCTTGGCATCGCGGGTGGAGCCGCCCTTTTCGGGGAAGAAGGCTTCCGGATCCGTCTGTGCGCACAGAGCGTCCGTCTGCCAGCCCAGTTCGCCTTCGTCGTCGAAGTCCTGTTGGAGCGGCAGCCCGATCCAGACCGGCTGGGCCGTCCCGGCGGCAGCAATTTCCATGGGCGGATCGAGGTCGTCTTCCGGCTCCGCGCCGCCGTCCAGGAGGGCTTCATGCGCTGCAAGGAACGCCGTAGCCTGCTCTTCGAGGACGCTGGTGGAATTCCTGTTGTACCGCTCCGCAGCATCAGGATCGGCGGGATCCACGTACCAATCGCTGGGCACCCCCCGCGCACGGTACTTTGCCGTTGCCTGACCGGCCACGACGGCATCTTCCTGGATACGCTCTGCTTGCCCCACGGCGACCCTCCTGATGTTTCAGCCACTGCCTGGATACGTGGACACTCGGTTGTGTGCCGGTATTTACGCAATTGCTTTAGTTACCTAATTACACGTGTGTAACTAGGGCTAGTCAAGCCGTTGCCGGGATAATAGACAGTCCCGCTTCAGAAGCTTGCGCACGCCACGCCCGGGATTTTTCCCGGCCCCGGCGTGGCGTGGACGGCAGCCCGGCCTCCAGGGCCCAAAACCCCTCAAAAACACAAGGCTGGCGGGGAAAATACCCGGTCTTCGCGGAAATAGCAAGCACGCTTAGCAACCATGGTGATTAACATCACTTAAGGCTGCGTGCGAAGAAAAGGCAGCTGCCGCCGGATGACCGGGGCAAACCGGAGTGGCAGGATGAACCCATGACGACAACCCCCGCAATCGACCTGATGGGCACCCTTCGCTCGGGCAACTCCACGGCCCCACGCCTCACGTGGTACGGCCCAGACTCGGAGCGGGTGGAATTGTCCGGACGGGTCCTGGACAACTGGGTGGCAAAGACCAGCAACCTGCTGCAGGACGAACTGGATGCGGAGCCGGGCATGCGGCTGCGGCTTGCCCTTCCGGCGCACTGGAAAGCCATGGTGTGGGCGCTGGCCGGCTGGCAGCTTGGCCTGGAAACAGTATTCGACGGCGGCCCGGCCGACTTCCTCGCCACAGACGATCCCGCTGCGGCCACCGGGCAGCATGACGCTGTCATCGCCGTGGCGCTCCCCGCCCTCGCCATGCGGTGGGCCGGCGGTCTTCCCGCGGGTTGGATCGACTACGCGGCCGAAGTGCGTTCCCACGGGGACGTGTTCATGCCGCACACCGATCCGGATCCGGCAGGCTGCGCCCTCCGGACCGCCGACGGGAATGCCATCCCCCACCGGGACTTGTTGACCGGTTTTGCCCTGCAGCATGAGGAGGGCGCCAGGGTTCATATCCCCGCAGACCGGGGACTCGAATCAGCGTTGTCCAGTGCGCTGGGTGCCTGGCTGCGGGACGGGTCGGTGGTGCTGACCCATCCCGAGGTGGCCCTCACTGACAAACTGCGCGCGGACGAACGCATCCACGGCAGCTAGCAGTGCTGAACGCTAGGCCTGCGGGCCGCCGTCGGCGGAAGTGGGCGCCGGACGCTCCGCCGCGCGTGCGGGCTCGCGGTGCGGGTGGGCTTCGATGATTTCGTGGTCGTGGGAGAATTCCGGCTCCTGGTCCAGTTCCTGGTTGAAGACCAGGAACCGGTACGCGAAGAAGCGGACAACCGTGGCCACCAGGATGCCGGCCACGCCCGCCAGGAACAGCAGGTTCTTGTCGTCGATTCCCATCCAGTACTTGGCCAGTGCCGTAAATCCGGTGGAGATGCCGATGCCAATGCCGTTGATGATGACGAACATGATGAACTCGCGGAGCACGTTGGCCTGCCGGCGGTGCCGGAAGGTCCAGAAGCGGTTTGCCACCCACGAGAAGACCGTGGCAACGGTCGCGCCCACGAATCGCGCCTTCGCCTCGCTGTCCGACATGGGGCCGTGCATCAGGTAATAGGTCAGGCCGTTGTCAATGACGAACGCCACACCGCCCACCGCACCGAACTTGGCCACCTCGCGCCAGAAGAGTGAGGCGAGCCCCCGGATACGATCTGCAAGTGCACTAAACATGACCCTCCATGGCCGCGACGAACTGTGGGCCACTCGGCCAAAGGTCCATTTTAGCCCCCAAAGCTTTGAGCCGCCCCGCAGAAGCAGGTGACCTATGTCCTGCCCGTGGAAAATACCGTTCACCCGCCGGGACGTAAAAGCGGGATCGGGCCCGTCTTCGGTAGGCTGGCAGATGTGACTTTTCCAGTGATAGGCGTGGTTGGCGGCGGCCAGCTCGCGCGAATGATGGCCCCTGCCGCTACAGCACTCGGCTTTGAACTGCGTGTCCTCGCCGAAGGCGAGGACGTTTCGGCAGTGTCGGCCGTCCCCGCCACACCGGTGGGCGATTACAAGGACCTGCAGACACTCCTGGACTTCGCAGAAGGCCTGGATGTCATGACGTTCGACCACGAGCACGTGCCGACGGACCACCTCCGCGCCCTGCAGGATGCCGGAGTCAACGTCCAGCCCGGACCGGATGCCCTGGTCCATGCCCAGGACAAGCTGGTCATGCGGGCCGCCATCGACCGGCTGGAACTGCCCAATCCCGCGTGGGCGTCCGTGGCGGACGTTGACGCGCTGGTCCGCTTCGGCGACGAAACAGGCTGGCCCGTAGTGCTGAAAACCCCCCGCGGCGGCTACGACGGCAAGGGTGTGCGGATCGTCGCCTCAGCGGAAGAGGCCGCGGAAGCCGCCGACTGGTTTGCCGCCATGAGTCCCCTGCTGGCCGAGGCGAAGGTCGAGTTCACCCGCGAACTCTCCGCCCTCGTGGCCCGCACCCCCGATGGCGAGGCCCGCGCCTGGCCCGTGGTCCACACCATCCAGGTGGACGGCGTCTGCGACGAGGTGATCGCACCCGCGCTGGACATCCCGCTGGAGGTTGCTGCCGCAGCTGAGGACGCAGCATTGCGCATCGCCGCCGAGCTTGACGTCACCGGCGTCCTTGCCGTGGAACTGTTCGAAACCCCGGGCACGGGGGCCGGCTTCCTGATCAACGAACTGGCCATGCGCCCACACAACACCGGCCACTGGACCCAGGACGGTTCCATCACCAGCCAGTTCGAACAGCACCTCCGCGCAGTCCTGAACCTGCCGTTGGGTGCCACCGACGCGCTGGCACCCGTAACCGTGATGAAGAACTTCCTGGGCGGAGACAACCAGGACCTGTACTCCGCCTACCCCATGGCGCTGGCCACCGAACCCGCTGCCAAGGTGCACTGCTACGGCAAGTCGGTGCGGCCCGGGCGCAAGATCGGCCACGTCAACCTGATGGGCAGTTCGACGACGGAAGTGGACTCCGTCCGCCGCCGGGCCACGGCCGTGGCGGGCATCATCCGCGACGGGCGGGTTACCACCGAAGAACCTTCCGCAATTTTCGAGGAGAACGCATGAGCGCCGAAGCCACCCCCGCCGCCGGTTCCGCCGCGGGCCCCCTGGTGGGCCTGGTCATGGGCTCCGACTCTGACTGGCCGGTCATGGAGGCTGCGGCGGACGCCCTGGCCGAATTCGGCATCCCCTTTGAAGCGGACGTCGTCTCCGCCCACCGGATGCCCACCGAGATGATCCGGTACGGCCAAACCGCGCACGAGCGCGGGCTGCGCGTCATCATCGCCGGTGCCGGCGGCGCGGCCCACCTGCCGGGCATGCTTGCCAGTGTCACGCCCCTGCCGGTGATCGGGGTTCCCGTTCCCCTGAAGACCCTCGACGGGATGGACTCCCTGCTCTCCATCGTCCAGATGCCGGCAGGCGTGCCCGTGGCCACGGTCTCCATCGCCGGTGCCCGCAACGCAGGGCTCCTGGCCGTGCGGATGCTGGCGTCCGGCACTGATGAACTTGCCGCGTCCCTGCGCTCCGATCTCCTCGACTTCGCCGCGGACCTGAACGCCGTCGCCACCCGCAAGGGCGCGAACCTGCGGCAGAAAGTCAGCGAAGTCTTCCCCGGCGGCTCCAGCGCCCTTCGGGGCAGCCGTTAGGGCGCCGGGCATGGCCAGCAGCAGCAGCGTTCTCAATACCGGCTCCGGTCCGTCACTGACGGACCCGGTCCGCTATCCGGTCAGCGCTTCTCCCGCGGTCAGGACCAAGCGTGCCTTCGTCCTGGTCCTGCTGACCCTCCTGGTACCGGGCAGCGCCCAACTCGTGGCAGGCGACAGGAAGCTGGGACGGACGGCCCTGCGCGTAACGCTCTGCGTGTGGGCACTCCTGCTGCTGGCAGTGGTTCTCTTGCTGGTCAACCGGAGCCTGGTCATCAGCATCGCCACCAACCCGGTCACCTCGCTGCTGCTGGTGGTGGTGATGTCCGCGCTGGCCCTCGGCTGGGCCCTCCTGTTCCTGAATACCCTGCGCCTCATCCGCCCTGTCCTGCTGGCACCGCGGGCCCGACCCGCCGTCGGCATAGCCCTGGTGGTGGCCCTGGTCCTGGGCAGTGGCTCCATGGGGTATGCCGCCTACCTGCTGAACGTAGGCCGCAACGCCATCGGCAACATCTTTTCGTCCGGTCCCGCCATCGAGCCGGTGGACGGGCGCTACAACTTCCTCATGATGGGCGGCGACGCCGGCGATGACCGCACGGGCCGCCGGCCGGACAGCCTGTCCATCCTGAGCGTGGACGCCCAAACGGGCCAGACCGCCATTATTTCCGTCCCCAGGAACTTCCAGAACGCGCAGTTCAGCGAAGACTCCCCCATGCGGGCCATCTATCCCGACGGCTACGACTGCGGCGACGAGTGCCTGATCAACGCCATCAACACCGAGGTCACCAACGAGCACGCGGACCTCTATCCCGGTGTGGCGGACCCCGGAGCGCAGGCAACCATGGAAGCCGTTTCCGGAACGCTGGGCATGAAAATCCAGGCTTACGTGCTTGTTGACATGGAGGGGTTCTCCACCCTGATCGACGCCATGGGCGGCATCCGGATCAAGGCCGGCGGCTGGGTTCCCATGAGCGGCTACTTCGACGAGGCCACCAAGACCCACGGGATGCCCCTCGGGTGGATTCCGGCCGGAGACCAGACGCTCAACGGCGCCCAGGCCCTCTGGTACGGACGCTCGCGCGAGTACGTGGACGACTACTCCCGCATCCAGCGCCAGCAGTGCGTGCAGGAGGCAATGCTGAAACAGCTTGACCCAGCCACCCTGCTGTCCAAGTTCGAGGACATCGCCGGCGCGGGAACCCAGGTGGTGGAGTCAAACATCTCTTCCGCCCAGCTGGGCAGTTTCCTGGACCTCGCGATCAAGGCGCGGGGCAAGGACGTCAAACGGCTGACCATCGGCCCTCCGGACTTCGATGCGTCGTTCTCCACGAACCCCGACTTCGACCAGATCCACGAACGGGTGGACCAACTGCTGGCATCCGCATCCGCCAAGGGTGCACAGTCGGCAGGAATTCCCGACGACGGCACGGCAGTTCCGCAGGCAGGCGCCGGACACGTCCAGGCGGCCGGGGCTGTCCCCGCCACCCTGCCCGCCGCGGGCAGTGCTGCCCGGCAGCCCTCGCCGTCGGACTTCACGCCGGTGACCACCACACCCGACGGCGAGCCGATCACCGAAGAGATGCTGACCCAGCTCAAGCTGGAGGGCAACGAGGAGGCCATCCGCCAACTCGTAGCCACCAACGGTCAGTGCGCCCCGCTCTAGGGCCCACCCATCAGCTCCCACCCATCAAGGAACGGAACGGTTTTGTACGAGATTGACAACGTCCTGCGGGACTACGCCTGGGGTTCGACGACGGCGATCGCGTCGCTGCTGGGCCGTCCCGAGTCGGGGCGCCCGGAGGCCGAACTGTGGATCGGCGCGCACCCTGACTCGCCGTCCGTGGCGCACCTGCCGGAGGACGGGACCCGGAGCCCGCTGGATTCCCTGATCTCCTCCGACCCCGAACATTTCCTGGGCGCGGAATCCGTGGCGGCCTTCGGCCCCCGGCTGCCGTTCCTGGCCAAGATCCTTGCGGCCGCGCAGCCGCTCTCCCTCCAGGTCCACCCGAGCCTGGACCAGGCCCGGGAAGGATTCGCCCGGGAAAACGCAGCCGGGCTGGATGCCCATGCCCCCAACCGGAACTACAAGGATGACAACCACAAGCCCGAGATGATCTTCGCGCTCACGCCGTTCGAGGCATTGTGCGGATTCCGGCCGGCGGCCGAGACCCGAAAGATCCTGCAGCACGTTGCGGCTGCCTTCCCCGCGGGCGGCCAGTCCCCGGAGCTGGTCCAGGCCCTGATCGAGGATCTTGCCGCCCCGGATGAAAGCGCAGGACTGCGCCGGGCCTTTGAACGGCTGATCGCCGGCGGCCAGGGCGTGGCAGAGGACACCGCCCTGGTGGTGGCAGCCCTCCTGTCCGGGGCACCGCTTGAGCCCTACCAGGCCGAGCTGGGCACTGTCATCAGCCTCAACGAAAAGTATCCCGGCGATCCCGGCGTGCTGATCTCACTGCTGCTGAACCGGATCTCCCTGAAGCCCGGTGAGGCGGTCTACCTTCCCGCCGGAAACGTGCACGCCTACCTGCACGGGCTGGGTGTGGAGGTCATGGCGTCCTCCGACAACGTCCTGCGCGGCGGCCTGACGCCCAAATTCGTGGACGTCCGGGAACTCCTGAACACCATCGATTTCCATCCTGTGGCTGTTCCGATGCTCGGCGCGGAAAAGACGGTGATGGACCAGGAACTGTTCCGTCCGCCGTTCGGGGAGTTCCAGCTGCAGCGCATCGAACTGGGGCAGGACGCCGCTCCGGTCCCGCTGGCGCAGGCAGGCGCGGCAGTTGTCATTGTGGTGGCCGGCGCCGTCTACCTCGACTCCCCCAAGGGCGACCTGGAACTCGCACAGGGCGGCAGCGCGTTCATCGCCGCGGCCGAGGCACCGGTCAACGTCCACCGGGTAGCCGGCAGCACCGGGCCTGCGCTGGCCTTCGCCGTGACCACCGGCCTCTAGCACTTCCGGCAGCCCGCAACAGCAAAAGGGCGGCTGCGGCACTTTCGTAAGTGCCGCAGCCGCCCTTTTTTGCGTTGCCCGGGTTAGCCCTGCGGCTAGCTGCCCGGACGCAGTTTCCGGACCAACGGGCCGACCTGCCCGGCGGCGCCTTTCAGCAGCCGGCGCGCCTGCTGGAGGCCCTTGCGGGCGAGCGGCATGGCCTTCGAGTAGGCGGGATAGAACGGCGACAGCGGCCTTTCCCACGTTCCCATGAGCATGTTCTCGTGCTTGGCGAACTGCTTCTTGAAATCGGAAATGCCGTCGTTCAGGAGGCCGTTGAAGTCGTAGCGGCTGCAACCGTCTTCCCGCATGGCCTGCAGCGCGGCCCACTTCACGCCGTAGTTCACCCGCTGTTTCTGGCCTTCGGCGGAGACGCCGCCGTAGAGCTCGAAGGCGGTGGCGCCGCTGCGCGAAAGCCAGGTGAAGGCAAGCATCTGCTCGCCATCGAACGCGGCGATGATCGGTGAGGAGTCGCCGAGGTTCCGGAAGATGTCCCGGTAGTACTGGTCCTCGTGGATGCCGAAGCCTGCCCGCTCGGCAGTCTGGTGGTAGATGGCCAGCACCTGGTCCAGCTCGGAATCGTTTTTGACCTTGCGGAATTCAACGTCGCTGCGCATGGCCTTGCGGATGTTGGCCCGCGTGGACTTGGACATCTCGGCCATCAGCTCGTCGTCGGAGCGGCTGAGGTCCAGGATGAGCGTGCGCGGAATGAGGACGGTGTTGGTCGATTCGCGGAAGCCCGCGGCGGCCACGGCACCGGTGAATGCGGAATCCCGGTCCCAGTCCGGTTCGATGCTGAGGGCCACGCCCCGGTGACGGAGGGCGGCGTGCTCGGCCAGCCGGTTCAGGACCACCTGCGCGTTCTCCACTGAGCACATGGGTCCCCGGGGAATGTAGACCAGGGCACGGAAGGGGACGGGCAGCCGGCGGACCAGGAGCTGGGCACAGCCGATGGTTTCGTCCCCGGCCTTGACCAGGACCCGGTCAACGGCCCAGCCGTGGGCGGCCTTGGTCTCGCCCCAGCCCCACAGCTGTTGCGGATGCCCCTGGAACCGGTCAACGTGCTCGTCCCAGAGGGCGCGGTCAGTACAGGGCACAACAGCAGGAATCATGGCTTAAACCCTATACCAAGGCCTTAACGCCAAAGCCCCCGGCGCGTGTGTGGCGCACCGGGGGCTTTGCAGTCAGCAGGACCTGGCGGTCAATTCTTGCGGGCGTAGCCTTCCCACTTGCTGGCCTGGTGCTCGCCCTCCACGAAGCGGATGGTTCCGGACTTGGAACGCATCACGATGGACTGGGTGAGGACCTTGTCCTTGGAGTAGCGCACGCCCTTGAGCAGGTCGCCGTCCGTGATGCCGGTGGCGGCGAAGTAGCAGTTGTCGCTGGAAACGAGGTCGTTGGTGGACAGCACCCGTTCGAGATCGTGCCCGGCGTCGATGGCCTTCTGCTTCTCTTCGTCGCTGGTGGGCCACAGGCGGCCCTGGATGACGCCGCCCAGGGACTTGATGGCACAGGCTGCCACGATGCCCTCAGGGGTGCCGCCGATGCCCATGAGCGCGTCCACGCCGGTGCCGGAGCGGGCCGCGGCAATGGCGCCGGCGACGTCGCCGTCCATGATGAATTTGGTGCGGGCACCGGCTTCGCGGATCTCCTCCACCAGCGGGCGGTGGCGGTCGCGGTCGAGGATCATGACGTTGAGCTGGTTGACTTTCACGCCCTTGGCCTTGGCGATCAGGTGCAGGTTCTGCTTGACCGGCAGGCGCAGGTCCACCATGTCTGCGGCCTCGGGGCCGGTGACGAGCTTTTCCATGTAGAACACGGCGGAGGGATCGAACATGGAGCCACGCTCGGCAACAGCCAGGACGGCCAGCGCGTTGTTGATGCCCAGGGCGGTCAGGCGGGTTCCGTCGATCGGGTCGACGGCGACGTCCACCTCGGGGCCGGTGCCGTCGCCAACGCGCTCACCGTTGAACAGCATGGGTGCTTCGTCCTTCTCGCCCTCGCCGATGACCACGACGCCGTTGAAGTGGACGGTCTGCAGGAAGGAACGCATGGCGTCGACGGCGGCGCCGTCGGCGGTGTTCTTGTCACCGAAGCCAACCCAGTGGCCGCCGGCGATGGCCGCGGCTTCGGTGACGCGGACAAGTTCAAGGGCAAGGTTGCGGTCCGGCTCGTCGTGGCCCACCGCAAGGGACGGCGAAATTGTGGAGTACTTCTGGGTCATGGACGCTGGTGACACGTGAACCTCTTCTTCGAGTGGCGATCATTGAACCCGCCCGCCGGTGCAGCAGAACGGTGATTCCTCTGTTATCGATCATAGTCGTGGCGCCGCGCTGGGGGTGGCCCGTGACGCAACCCCGAAATGTGCCTGGCCGCCGGCCGGGGCACGCGGACCAGCCCGAATGGAACTCCGGCTCCGGGATGGGCGACTATAGAGGGGTGAATGACATGCAGGAAGCCACCAGTCCCAGCTCCGGCCCGGCACAGCCCGATGGCCGTCCCGGCGCCGCGGGCAACAGTGCCGGCACCCCGGTGAAGCCCGTCATTCCGGCGGCCGCGGCCAAGCGCGCCAATGCTTCGGTGATCGGCATGATCATTGCCCTGGTGCTCAGCATCGCGGCGTTCCTGCCCGTTGTCCTCATGAATCCGCAGCCCAAGAGCGAGGGGTACCGCCCGGACATCGATGTGGCGTCGGTGGCCCGGAACGCGGCAGATGTGGCGGGATTCACACCCGTGGCACCGGACACCGGCAACGCGTTCCGGGCAAATTACGCCCGGTGGGAAGCGGGGACGGGCAGCGGGGTGCCTACCTGGGAGGTCGGCTACGTGACTCCCAAGACGTCCTTCATCGCTTTGGTGCAGACCACGCAGGCCAACCCCACCTGGCTGCTCCAGCAGACCAAGAACGCTCCCGTTACCGGCTCGCGGAATGCCGGTGGCCGGGATTGGGAACTGCGGGACACCGGCAAGGGCGAAAAGTCTATGGTCCTGAACTACCGCGGCAGCACCGTTGTCCTCTCCGGCGCAGCGCAGCTGGAGGAATTCTCAACCCTCGCGGCCGCCGTCGTCACTTCTCTTGACGCCAACCCCGCCGTCACAGTTTCCCCTTCCGCCACTGCCGCGCCTTAACGTAGTAAGCATGGCTACTAACCTGACCCCTGCACTGGCCTGGCGCCGCCTGCGCGAAGGCAACGAACGTTTCGTAAACGGCGAATCCTCCCATCCCAACCAGAACGCTTCACGGCGCTCGGAACTGGTCGAGACGCAAAATCCCTTCGCCGTTATCTTCGGCTGCTCCGACTCCCGGCTCGCTGCCGAAATTATCTTCGACGTCGGCCTCGGCGACGTCTTCGTGGTCCGCACCGCCGGACAGGTGATTGACGACGCTGTCCTGGGCTCCCTGGAATACAGCGTCGCGGTGCTGGGGGTGCCGCTGATTGTGGTCCTTGGGCACGACAGCTGCGGCGCCGTAACCGCCACCCGGGACGCCGTGGAGACCGGTGAAATGCCCGCAGGCTTCATCCGCGACCTCGTGGAACGCATTACGCCTTCCGTCCTGACGTCCCTGCGGAACAACCAGCCCGAGGTCAACGACATGGTGGTGGAGAACGTCAAGCAGATGTCCCATCGCCTTGCGGACAGCTCGCGTGTGATTTCCACCGCAATCGAGGAGGGCCGGACCGCGGTCATCGGCCTGTCGTACCGTCTGGCAGAGGGCCGCGCCGACCTTGTTTCCGGAATCGGCGAGCTCTAGGAACCCTGCGCCGGCGGCCCAGCGGGCCGCCGGCGATGCTCCCTTAACGGTTTTCGATGGGGCGCCCGGGAGCCATAAGCTAGCCCCATGACTTCCACTGAAGAGTTCCGCATTGAACATGACACGATGGGCGAAGTCCGCGTCCCCGTGAACGCACTGTACCGCGCGCAGACGCAGCGGGCAGTAGAGAATTTCCCCATCTCCGGCAAGACCCTGGAGCGCACCCACATCGAGGCGCTGGCACGGGTCAAGAAGGCTGCCGCCCAGGCCAACGCTGAACTGGGCGTGCTCGACGGCGAGCTGGCCAAGGCGATTGCAGACGCTGCCGATGAGGTGGCTGCCGGCAAGTACGACGGCGACTTCCCGATCGACGTTTTCCAGACCGGCTCCGGCACGTCCTCGAACATGAACACCAACGAGGTCCTGGCAGAGCTGGCCACGCGTGCGCTGAAGGCCGCAGGCAGCGACAAGGTGGTCCACCCCAACGACCACGTCAACGCCTCGCAGTCCTCCAACGACGTGTTCCCCACGTCCGTGCACGTTGCCGCCACGTCCGCGCTGATCAACGACCTCATTCCCGCCCTGGGCTACCTGGCAGAGTCGCTGGAGCGCAAGGCCGTTGAATTCAAGGACGTCGTCAAGTCCGGGCGCACCCACCTCATGGACGCCACCCCGGTCACCCTGGGCCAGGAGTTCGGCGGCTACGCGGCGCAGGTCCGCTACGGCATCGAGCGCATCAACGCCTCGCTCCCCCGCGTGGCTGAGGTGCCCCTGGGCGGCACCGCCGTGGGCACCGGCATCAACACCCCCGCCGGCTTCCCCGAGCGCGTCATCGAGCTGCTCGCCACGGACACCGGCCTGCCGCTGACCGAAGCACGCGACCACTTTGAGGCCCAGGCCAACCGCGACGGCCTGATCGAAGCGTCCAGCCAGCTGCGCAACATCGCCATCTCGTTCATGAAGATCAACAACGACCTTCGCTGGATGGGTTCGGGCCCCAACACCGGCCTGGGCGAAATCGCCATCCCCGACCTGCAGCCCGGCTCCTCGATCATGCCCGGCAAGGTGAACCCGGTCATCTGTGAGGCCTCCATCATGGTGGCCGCCCAGGTCATCGGCAACGACACCGCCATCGCCTGGTCCGGCACCAACGGCGCCTTCGAACTTAACGTCGGCATCCCGGTCATGGCCGCCAACCTGCTGGAGTCCATCCGCCTGCTGGCCAACACCAGCCGCGTCATGGCGGACAAGATGATTGACGGCATCACCGCCAACGTGGAGCGCGCCCGCTTCCTGGCCGAGGCTTCCCCGTCCATCGTCACCCCGCTGAACAAGTACATCGGCTACGAGAACGCCGCCAAGATCGCCAAGACCGCCGTCAAGGAGGGCCTGACCATCCGCCAGGCCACCGAGAAGCTCGGCTTCGTCGGAGAGGGCGACGGCAAGGTCTCCGAAGCTGATCTCGACAAAGCCTTGGACGTCACCACCATGACGGCCCCGGCCCACAAGGCCTGACAAGCCAAACAAGGCCCAACAGGCCAAAACGTCCGACGGCGGCCGGCACCTTTCGCACGAAAGGCGCCGGCCGCCGTCGTACTTTAAGGCAACTGCAGGTCGGCAACTGAAGTTTGCACTCCAGATGTTTTAGTGCAAAAATTTACTTTGTGACTGATAGTGCAACTTCTGACAGCCTGCGTGAGCGCAAGCGCGCGGCCACCCGCAGCTCCATCACCTCGGCTGCCCGGACCCTGACGGCTGAACGCGGACTCAACGGATATACCGTGGAGGAAGTGTGCGAGGCCGCGGGCATCTCCCGCCGGACCTTCTTCAACTACTTCCCCACCAAGGAAGACGCCATCATCGGCCACGCGGACGACGACATCCCGTCCGACGTCATCGAGGAGTTCGTTGCCGGCGGAGCCGGATCACCGGCAGGACAGATCTCCCCCACCCTCTTCCGGGACCTGGTGACACTCTCCCTGCGCCTGGCCGAAGACATGTCGGCCTCGGAGGAAGACACCCGGCAGCTCATCGGGGTGGTCCGCAAGGAACCGCAGCTCATCCTCAGGATCATCGGCGTCACGGAGCAGCGCGAGGCCCAGTTCGCCCGGGACGTTGCCCGGCGTGAAGGAGTAGCCGCCGACCACCCGGTGGTGCAGATGGCCGTGGTCCTGCTCAGCACCATCGCGCGCAAAAGCAGCATGGCCTACTTCTCCGACGGCAACACCCGCAGCTACCCGGACCTGCTGCTGGAGAACATTTCCGCCGCCAGCATCCTGTTTTCACAACCGTTCAACACCACTGACACCACCGCAGCAGAAGGACAATCATGAGTACCGCCACCACCAAGGCGCCGGCAGGGCCCCTGCTGTTGACGCAAAAACGCATCTGGATCATCTTCTCCGCGCTGATCGCCGGAATGCTGCTGTCAAGCCTGGACCAGACCATTGTCTCCACGGCCATGCCCACCATCGTGGGCAAGCTTGGCGGGGTGGAGCACCAGGCCTGGATCACCACCGCCTACCTGCTGGCCACCACCATCGTGATGCCGATCTACGGTAAGTTCGGTGACATCCTGGGCCGCCGCAACCTGTTCCTGATGGCCATCGCGCTCTTCACGCTCGCGTCGGTGGGTTGCGCCCTGGCCACCGATTTCTGGGGATTCGTCATCTTCCGCGCCGTTCAGGGCCTGGGCGGCGGCGGGCTCATGATCCTCTCCCAGGCGATCATCGCCGACATCGTTCCCGCCAAGGAGCGCGGCAAGTACATGGGCCCGCTCGGTGCCATCTTCGGCCTCTCGGCCGTGGCCGGCCCGCTGCTGGGCGGCTTTTTCGTGGACCACCTCACCTGGGAATGGGCCTTCTACATCAACATCCCGGTTGGCCTGGCCGCCTTCGCCATCGCCTGGTTCGCCCTGACCCTGCCCAACAAGAAGGCGGAAAAGCGGATCGACGTCCTGGGCGTCGTCCTGCTGTCCGCCGCCACCACGTGCCTGATCTTCTTCACCGACTTTGGCGGCAAGAAGGACGAGGGCTGGGATTCGCCCCTCACCTGGGCGTTTGGTGCGGGGCTGCTCGTGTCCGCGGCAGCCTTCATCATGGTGGAGCGGCGCGCCGAGGACCCCATCATCCCGCTGAGCCTGTTCCGGAACCGGATCTTCATCAACGCCACGGCCATCGGCTTCACCCTTGGCCTGGGCATGTTCTCCGCCATCGCGTTCGTCCCCACGTTCCTGCAGATGTCCTCCGGCACGTCCGCCGCAGAGTCCGGGCTCCTCATGCTCCCCATGATGGCCGGGCTCATGGGCACCTCCATCTACTCGGGCATCCGGATCTCCAAGACCGGAAAGTACAAGATGTTCCCCATCCTGGGCGCCGTCTTCACCATGGCCGCCATGCTCTGGATGACCACCCTTGCCGCCAGCACCCCCATCTGGGTCATCTGCCTGCAGCTGTTCGTCTTCGGCGCCGGCCTGGGCCTGATCATGCAGGTGGTGGTCCTGGTGGTCCAGAACTCCGTACCGGCCGACCAGATCGGCACCGCCACCAGCACCAACAACTACTTCCGCGAAGTGGGGGCCGCCATGGGCGTGGCCGTGTTCGGCTCGATCTTTACCACCCGGTTGTCCGAGGCCCTCACCAGCGCCTTTACCGGCGCTGGCGCCTCCGCCGAGCAGGCCGGGCAGTCCACGCGGACCCTGGATCCGCAGGCACTCAGCCAACTCCCGGAACAGCTGCGCGACGCCATCGTGAACGCCTATGCCGATTCCCTGGCGCCCGTGTTCTGGTACCTGCTCCCCTTCATAGCCGTCGCCCTGCTGCTGGCCCTCACGCTGAAGCAGATCCCGTTGTCCGACACCGCCGGTATGGTGGCCCGCGGTGAGGCCGTGGGCGGCGAGGAGGCAGAGCGGCTCGCCGCCGGGCTTCCCGCCGCCGCCGCCGAGGACGCGGAAGCCGGACGTAACGGGGACGTTGTGAAGGACGACGACGGCGAGCTGGTTTCCCAGGGCCGCTGACCGCCGTCGCGGCAGCCTTTAGGGCTCGAAGTGGACGGCTGCGGAAGGTGCCAGCGCCTGGCGGATGCTGGTGAGGTGCCCGGGCATCAGGTCGGGAAGGTCATCAAGGGTAAACCAGCCGACAGCCAGGGATTCGTCATCATTGACCCTGGCTTCGCCGGAGACGTAGCGGCACAGGAACACGACGTCCAGGAATTCGCAGACGTCACCGTTGGGATACGTGACCGGCCCCACAGCGCCAACCGACACCACGCGCTCTGCCTCGGCCACCACAGCCGTTTCCTCGAAGATCTCACGGATCAGCCCGCGGGCCGGCTGCTCGCCGGGGTCCAGCATGCCGCTGACCAGCGCCCACTGGCCGTTGTCCGCCCGCTGGGCCAGCAGGATCCGGCCGGCGTCATCCACCACCACGCCCCGCACACCGGGAACCCAGATGGGATCGTTACCGATCTTCTTGCGGAGCTTCAGGACGTATTCGGGTGCAGGCACAGCGCCAGCCTATCCAATCACCAAGCGGACGCCCCGCCGCTCAGGCGGGAAGCAGCATGGCGGCTGCGGCCCCGGCGAGCATGAACGGCCCGAACGGGATGGACGATTTCAAAGTCCCCCGCCGGGCTGCAAGAAGGGCTACGGACCACAGGCCGCCCAGCAGGAAGGCCAGGAAGGTCCCCGCGAACAGGTGTCCCCAGCTGAGATAGCCGAGGTACATGCCCAGCACTCCTGCGAGTTTGACGTCGCCGAACCCCATGCCCGGCGGGTACACAAAGCGGAGGACGAAGTAGAACAGCCACAGGATCCCGGCTCCGGCCACCACGCGGAGGGCAGGGGCCGACAGGATCCCAGTGGTGTCACCGGCCGCCGAAAGTGGGCTGGCCCAGGCAACGGCGGCTGCCGCCAGCAAAAGCACGCCGGCCACCGCATAGGACGGAAAGACGATCCGGTTGGGCAAAAGGTGGTACCGGACGTCGATGATGGTCAGCCGCACCGCCATCACCGCAAAGTAGAGGCAGGCCGCCAGCACCAGCCAGAAGGCAAGCGGGGTGTGCTGCCAGAGTTCACCGAGTCGTCCGATCACCCCTCGGATGCTACTGGATCCACCCATTCCCGCCGTAGCGCCCCCGCGTAAAATGTGGATATGTCGACCTGGGACTCCCGGCGCAGCCCGGTTCCGGAATCACCTGCCTCCCCGGCGGACCTGGCCGCCATGTTCCGGAACCTCTGCCGCTCCTCCCCTTGGAAGTGGCAGTCAATGCGGTTTGAGTACTGGGACCAGGCCTTTGCGTCGGCCCCCGCCCCGGGCGCCCCGTTCGTCCGCGCCTGGCTGCGCCGTCCGGGCGCGCTCCGCCTGGAAAGCCCCGAGCGCCTTGTCCTGCACAGCACCACGGGCATCAATGATTCCCGCGACGTCTTCTATGTCAGCGCCACGCGCAAGTCCTGGCTCCTCCCCCCGCACCTGGTCACCCCAGTCTATGACGACGCCGGGCTGGTACGCCGCCGCCCCGAGGCCGCCTACGGCGAGCCCGGATTCGGCAACGGCCGCTTCTCGGCTGCGCTGGACCCCGTGGAGCTCGCAGGCAACGCCCCGGTGCCCATCGAGTTTCCCGGCAGCAACGCGCTGGACATCCGGGAGGCGCGGTATTCCGGGCACGAGGGCCGGCCCGTCATTGAAGCGGTGGTAGTCCCCAACGCCGCCTACCGCCCCGCCGATCCTGCCACTCCCCTGTGCCTGCCCGGCCGGTCCCTGCTGCGCGTAGACGTGGGGACCGGTGTCTGTGTGTCCAGCCAGTCGCTGGAACCGGAAACGGAAGGGTATGGCCACTGGATCCGGATCATCGCCGTGGACGAGTACATGCTGGATGACCTGTTCCTGGCCCAGTCCATGAACCTCACCGACGTCCGCCGGCACATCAGCTGGGACATTCCCGCCTGAACGTGACAGGTCCTCCCGGTCCCGGTCGGCTAGGCTTCGCGGATGACGACGATGAGCTCCATCTGGCCCCTGTTCGACCTCAGGCTGAGCACGCCCCGGCTGGAGCTCCGGCCCATCACCGACCAGGACATCCCGGCGGCTGTCGACGCCGCCCGCAGCGGAATCCACGAGCCCGCCAGGAACCCGTTCAGCACGCCGTGGACCGAGCTGCCCGGCGACGAGCTGGGCCCCAACATGGCCCGCTGGTACTGGCGCTGCCGCGGGGAGTTCACGCCGGAGCACTGGACGCTGCTCCTGGGCATCTGGCACGAAGGCCAGTTCATCGGGTGCCAGGACGTTGGTGCCAAGGACTTCGCGGTGCTGAAGACTGTCACCACCGGCTCCTGGCTCAAAAAGTCAGTCCAGGGCCGGGGACTGGGCACGGAGATGCGTGCCGCCGTCGTCCTGTGGGCCTTTGACTGGCTCGGCGCGGAGGTCGCGGAGTCGGAGGCCGCCGCGTGGAACAGCGCCTCCCTGGGCGTCTCCCGTTCCCTGGGCTACGAACTGAACGGCACCAGCCGCAAAGCCTGGGGCACCAAGGTCGAAACACTCCAGCACGTCCGCCTCACCCCGGACACGTTCAAACGCCCCGAGTGGTCCCTCCAGGTCGAGGGCCAGGAGGCGGTGGCAAAGTTCCTCGATGTGCGATGAGTGCCTGTCCTTGGCTGGGTACGCGGGGCCACGGTCCTTCTCCGTCGCTTAGACACAGCGCATAGGGCTACCTTCGGTCGCTGGGCGACCTACGGTTGCCGATGCGCCGCGATGCGCTCCTACGAGAAGGCCCGTAACCCCGCTTGTGCGTAGGGCAGCCTTCCGGCAGCGTGCGTCAAAGGCGAGGAACGAGCCAGCACGCAGAGGAAGGGTGCCCCACGCACCCCCGTTAGCCCTCCAGGAGTTCCGTCACCAGGGCCGCGATCGGTGAACGTTCCGAGCGGGTCAGCGTGATGTGGCCGAAGAGCGGGTGTCCTTTCAGGGTTTCGACGACGGCGGCGATTCCGTCGTGGCGCCCCACGCGGAGGTTGTCACGCTGGGCGACGTCGTGGGTGAGCACGATCTTGGAGTTCTGGCCCATGCGGCTCATAACGGTGAGGAGGACGTTCTTTTCGAGGGACTGGGCCTCGTCGACGATCACGAAGGCATCGTGGAGGGAACGTCCGCGGATGTGGGTGAGGGGCATGACCTCGAGCATGCCCCGGTCCATGACCTCTTCCACTACTTCCTGGCTGACCAGGGCGCCCAGGGTGTCAAAGACTGCCTGCGCCCAGGGGTTCATCTTCTCGGACTCCGACCCCGGCAGGTAGCCGAGTTCCTGGCCGCCCACCGCGAAGAGGGGCCGGAAGACGATCACTTTGCGGTGTTCGCGGCGTTCCAGCACAGCCTCGAGGCCCGCGCAGAGGGCCAGTGCCGACTTGCCGGTGCCGGCGCGTCCGCCGATGGATACGATGCCCACGCCCGGGTCCATCAGCATGTCGATGGCCAGCCGCTGTTCGGCGGAACGGCCGTGGAGGCCGAACACGTCACGGTCGCCCTTGACCAGGCGGACCTGCTTGTCGGCGCCCACCCGGCCCAGTGCGGAACCACGGTTGGAGAGCAGCACCAGCCCGGTGTTGACGGGCAGTTCCGCGGCGGCGGGGATGAAGACGGGTTCGTGGCCGTAGAGGGTGGCGATGTCCTGTTCGTCCGCCTCGACTTCGGCAACGCCGGTCCAGCCGGAGTCCTTGACCAGTTCGTTGCGGTACTCGTCGGCGGTTAGCCCCATGGCGGAGGCTTTGACGCGCATGGGCAGGTCCTTGGAGACCACCGTGACGTTGCGCCCCTCGTTGGCCAGGTTCTTGGCGACGGCGAGGATGCGGCTGTCATTGTCCCCGCTGCGGAAGCCCAGCGGGAGCACCTCTGCGGAGATGTGGTTCAGTTCCACCATGAGGGTGCCGCCCTCATCCCCGATGGGAAGGGGCTGGTTCAGGCCGCCATGCTTGACCCGGAGGTCGTCCAGGAGCCGCAGGGCGTTCCGGGCGAAATAACCCAGTTCCGGATCGTGCCGTTTGGCTTCGAGTTCGGTGATGACCACGACGGGGACCACCACCTCATGTTCGGCGAACCGCAGGAGTGCCCGCGGGTCGGAGAGCAGGACGGAGGTGTCAATGACGAAGGTGTGGATGTCGGCTTCCCTTCCGGAGACAGCAAAACCGGCCGCAGCATCAGTTGCTGCGCCGGTCACAGAGGTGGCTCGCTCGGCGCGAGAGGTAGCTTTTCCGCCCTGTCCAACCAGGACCTCGGGCAGTTGTTCAGAAGTAGCCACATCGACTCCAGCCCCGGGCGCCAGCCCGGAATTGTTAGTGGTGAGGCGGCTCGGCCACGAGGCCGGATCCGGCCTCCCATACACCCGGTGCGATGTTTCGCTCCATGTACTGGCCTCCCCGATCAGCCGGCGGTTTTGCCTGCTGATGGATATAACGTAAATCCACTCCGGGTGATTTCCGCAACTATTTGGCGGCGATTTCTCCGGCGGACGTATGAACTCGTGATGAACCGCGGGTTTCAGGTGCCGAAGCGCCGCTGCCGCCCGGCGTAGTCCCGCAGGGCGCGGAGGAAGTCGACCTTCCGGAAGGCGGGCCACAGGGCCTCGCAAAAGTAGAACTCGCTGTAGGCGCTCTGCCACATCAGGAAGCCGGAGAGGCGCTGCTCCCCCGACGTCCTGATTACCAGGTCCGGATCCGGCTGGCCCCGCGTGTACAGGTACCGGGAGATGTCGTCGACGCACAGGTCATCGGCAAGCTTGGAAATATCCATGCCCTTGGCGACGGCGTCATGCAGGAGTTCACGGACGGCGTCGACAATCTCCCTGCGGCCCCCGTACCCCACCGCCACATTGACGTGGATCTTTTCCCGCACAGGAGTCCTGGCCGTGAGTTTGTTCAGCCGCTCAGCCAGGTAGTCCGGAAGCAGTTCAGGGGCACCCATGGCATGCACGGAGATGTTCGCGTCTTCATCCAGCCGGTCCAGGGTGTTGGCGATGATCCCCATCAGGAGGTCCAGTTCCTCGCTGGAGCGGTTCATGTTGTCCGTGGAGAGCATGTACAGCGTCACCACCTTGACCCCGAGCTCCTGGCACCAGCCCAGGAATTCGTGGATCTTGTCCGCTCCCGCCTGGTGGCCCTGGGCAGTGGGGGCATTGAACTGCTTGGCCCAGCGCCGGTTTCCGTCCACCATGACACCTATGTGCCGGGGAATGCGGTCGCGCGGGAGGTCCTTGAGCAGCCGGCGCTCGTAATAGCCATAGAGGAACCCGGGCAACTCCACGCGTCCACTCACCTGACTTTCCTGCCGTACGTACATCCACATCCTAGGCTACCGCCCGGGACGCCCCGGGACGGGCAGGACCTCAGGACCGGACCCAAAGGGATGTTACTGAGCGGTAACTTACCGGCCCGTAAGTTATTCTGGTGCCATGAACAGCGACTCCCCGCAGGCCTCCCCGGCACCCCGGCCCGAGGACCGAAACCCCGGCCCGGATCCGGAGTCCAGCGCGGTGGATGATGCCGCGGTCCGCCTGGCGGAACTACTGATGATCAAGCCCAAGTGGCGCGGCTGGATCCACACCGTCACGGCCCCGCTGGCCCTTGCCGCAGGGATCATCCTGGTTGTCCTCGCACCCACGCTTGACCGCCGGGTCACCTCTGCCATCTACGCTGCCACCGGCGTTCTGCTGTTCGGTGTCAGCGCCGTCTACCATCGCGGCAACTGGTCCCCGCGGGTCAAGCTCGTCCTGAAGCGGCTGGACCATACGAACATCATGCTGGTGATCGCCGGCACGTACACACCGCTGGCATGGACCCTGTTGGAACGACAGCAGGCAGTGGTGCTCCTGTGGGTCATCTGGGCCGGGGCCATCCTCGGAGTGCTGTTCCGGCTGCTCTGGACTGATGCGCCGCGCTGGCTCTACGTGCCGATCTACATCGCGCTGGGCTGCGGCGCGCTGTTCTACCTGCCGCAGTTCTTCCAGGCCAGCATTCCGGCAGCTGTGCTGATCTGCGTGGGTGGCGTCCTCTACATCACGGGCGCTGTCTTCTACGCCCTCAAGAAGCCCAACTTCAGCTACCACCACTTCGGTTTCCACGAACTGTTCCACGCGTTCACCGTGTTTGCCTTCGCGGCCCACTTCGTGGCGATCGCGCTGGCGGTCCTTGCCTAAAGCCGCCCCGGCGGCGGGACCCTCTTATTCGCGGGGCCGCGGAAGCCCGTCTGCCGGGCCGTTTCCGTTGTCGTCCGGCGCTGCCTGGCGGGTGCCGTCGTCGAGCCCGTCCTGGGCGTCTGCGGCGTCCACGTCTGCCGCGGCAGCGGCGGCCAGGCGTTCCTCCTCCACCTGGGCGCGGTAGCGGACCCTGCGGATCCGCCGCACCATGTCCACAATGAGCAGGGCGGTGGCCACAACGAAGAAGGCCGTCATGATAAACCCCAGAAGGCCCGGCGTTACCTGGTCCTCGGATATTCCGTCCCGGAGCGTCGGAGTGGGCAGCGGGCTCGGCGTGGTGGTGAGGCTGAGGAGCAGAGAATGCACGGTTAATACCTTCTGGTGGAACGGATGCAGCAGGATGCGGACGGAACGGCCCGTCGCCGCACCTGTCTTCTACGCAAGATAGAAATGGCCTGCCTGTCTATCTTAGCCCGGCGAACAGGTCCTTCTCGGGGAGCTCGGACGGCACCCGGGAGTGGATCAGGGAGTAATCTTCCCAGGGCCAGACCCGGCGCTGCATGTCCGGGGAAACCGCGAAGAAGAACCCCAGCGGGTCCACCTGCGTGCGGTGGGCGCGCAGTGCGTCGTCGCGCATTTCGAAGAAGTCGCCGCAGTCCACCTGGGTGGTGGTGGGGTGCGCGGCAGGAGGTGGCGTGTGCCCCTCCGCATCGGACTCCAGCCACGCAGCCAGGCGCTCGGCATACGGGGACTGCAGACCCGCCTCTTCGAGCGCGAAGTGCAGTGCCCGGAACCTCTCCGGGCTGAAGGCACGGTCGTAATAGAGCTTGCTGGGCTCCCAGGCCTCCCCCGCGTCCGGGTAACGTTCCGGATCCCCCGCTGCCTCGAACGCTTCCACGGCTACCCGGTGGGCCATGATGTGGTCCGGGTGGGGGTAGCCGCCGTTCTCGTCATAACTGAGGATGACGTGCGGCTTGAAGGACCGGACCAGCCGGACCAGGGGCGCGGCCGCCTGCTGCAGGGGCAGGGTGGCGAAGGAGCCGGCCGGAAGGGGCGGGAGCGGGTCACCCTCGGGGAGGCCGGAGTCCACAAAGCCCAGCCAGCGCTGGCGGATGCCCAGGATGGCGGCGGCCCGCTGCATCTCCAGCCTTCGCGCGCCGGCCATGTCCCGCTTGGGATGCGGCTCACCTTCAACTGCCGGGTTCTGGATGTCGCCGCGGGAGCCGTCCGTGCAGGTTGCCACCAGGACGTCCACGCCGGTGGATGCATACATGGCCATGGTCGCAGCACCCTTGCTGGATTCGTCATCCGGGTGGGCGTGGACCGCGAGCAGCCGGAGCGGCACCTGGGATTTGCTGGGCGCTGTCATGGAGGGGACGGCTCCTTAATTTTGTCTATCGCGGCTCTGGGGCAGCATACGGGTGGTGCGGCGGGCGCAGCGCCTTGCCGGCAGCTGGTGCCACCGCGAAAGCGCCGGCGGAAAGGGCACTAAACTGGTCTGGTGACTTCCCCGGACCAGCCGGCCCAATCCGCGCCCGCAGACACTAGCCTAGCCAATCGGTATGGTGCTAAAAAGCGCCGGCTCTCCCCCAGGGCCGCCCGGCTGGCCATCGGCGTCGCGCTGGCCGTGGGGATCGGGTTCCTGGCCTGGGTGACCACGTCCAATTCGCTCTCCGGGGTGACGTTCAAGGACGTGGGGTACAGCACCACCGATGCCACCCTCGCCGAGGTCGATTTCCAGGTGACCCGGGAACCGGCCAAGCCCGTCAAGTGCGCCGTGAAGGCGCTGGACGCCAAGTTTGCCGTGGTGGGCTGGAAGGTGGTGGACATCCCGCCGTCGGCGGCGGACTCAACGCCCGACGGCGGCAGGACAGTTGCCCAGCGCGTCACGTTGCGCACGGAGTCGGCGTCCGTGTCCGGAGTGGTGGACAGCTGCTGGATTCCCGGCGGGGAGTCCTAAGGGATGTGATGCGCGACGCTTGATTGTTGGGTTATCTCCAAGGGATTGACTACAATGGAGAGATACCTTTACCCCGCTGAGCTGGTTACTGTTCCACAAGTGGCCACCGTGGCGGGGTCTTTTGCATGTAAGACCACTAGAGGAGAAGTCCGTGTCTACCACCAACAGCGCATCTGCAGCCTGGCTTACCCAGGAAGCTTTTGACCGCCTGAAGGCAGAGCTGGACCACCTTTCCGGCGCAGGCCGGGCGGAGATCGTCCAGAAGATTGAAGCAGCGCGGCAAGAGGGGGACCTCAAGGAAAACGGGGGCTACCACGCGGCCAAGGAGGAGCAGGGCAAGATTGAAGCCCGCATCCGCCAGCTGACCGTCCTGCTCCGGGACGCCCATGTGGGTGAAGCGCCTGCCGATGACGGCATCGTTGAGCCCGGCATGCTCGTGGTTGCCAGGATCGCCGGGGATGAGGAGACCTTCCTGCTGGGATCGCGCGAAATCGCCGGCGACTCGGACCTGGATGTCTTCAGCGAGAAGTCGCCCCTTGGTGCGGCCATCCTGGGGCACAAGGAGGGCGAGACCCTCAGCTACGTTGCGCCGAACGGCAAGGACATCAAGGTGGAGATCCTCTCCGCCAAGCCCTACGCCGGGTAACGCCAGGACAAGCAGCAGGCCGGTCCGGCCAAAGCGGCGGCCGTCCCCACGGGGACGGCCGCCGCTTTTCTGTCTGCGCCGCAAGGACTGCCCGGGCGCGCCGCCGGGGAGGACCGGCGGTCAGGACTGGCGCGGGAGCGCAGGGAGGCGCGGACGAAGCAGCAGGGCCGCCACTACCCCGCCCGCGGCACCGCCCAGGTGCGCCTGCCAGCTGACGTAGCCTGCCACGAAGGGCAAGGCACCGAGCAGGATGCTCCCGTACCCCATGAAGAGGACCACCGCGAGCAGGATCTGCCGCCAGCTGCGGTTGAAGAAGCCACGCACCAGAAGGAACGCGAAGAGCCCGAAGACCAGGCCGGACGCGCCCACCGTGACGCCGTTGCCGATAAGCCAGACGGTGACCCCGCTGCCGAGCCAACTGAAGGCCAGCGCAGTGAGGAACACGCGGAGCCCCGAGAGGAACACGAGGAAGCCGAAGATGACCAGGGGCAGGCTGTTGGACAGCAGATGGTTCAGGTTGGCATGCAGGAGCGGGAAGGTGAAGATGTCCAGCAGCCCGTCAGCGCTCCTGGGCCGCAGGCCGAAGGTCCGCGTGAGGGCGCCCATCATCAGCGTGTTGACCACCTCGATGGCGAACAGCAGGGCCACGAAGCCGCCCAGAACCACCAGGCCGCCCTTGGCGCGCGCGGCGATGGTTTGCCGCGCCGGGCCGCCTCCGTTACCCGTCAGTCCGCTGCCCAGTCCGGCCATGGCCGCTCCTAGTGCACAACGATGGGCTGGAAGCCCTCGGCACGGAGGGCGCTGAGGACCTGTTCACCGTGCTGGTGGCCCTTGGTCTCCAGGTTCACGGTGATCGAGACATCGCCCATGCTGATGGATCCACCCACCCGGGTGTGGTCCAGGCCGGTGACGTTGGCATCATTTTCGGCGATGATGCGGGCAATGGTTGCCAGGGAGCCGGGGCGGTCATCAAGCATCATCCGAACGGTCATGTAGCGCCCTGCGGCGGAGAGGCCGCGCTGGATGACCTTGAGCATCAGCATGGGGTCGATGTTTCCGCCGGAGAGGACCACCACCGTGGAGCCCGGGTTCTCGATCTTGCCGTCCATGAGGGCGGCCACGCCCACTGCGCCGGCGGGTTCCACCACCATCTTGGCCCGCTCGAGCAGGAAGATCAGCGCGCGGGCCAGCGAGTCCTCGCTGACGGTGACCACGTCATCCACCAGCTCGCGGATGATGCTGAAAGGCAGCTGTCCGGGGCGTCCCACGGCAATGCCGTCCGCCATGGTGGAGACCCGCTTCAGCGGTACCAGGGCGTCAGCGGCAAGCGAGGGCGGGTACGCGGCGGCGTTCTCCGCCTGGACACCGATGATGCGGATCTCCCGGCCGAGTTCCCGTGCGCGGGCCGTGATGGCGACGGCGACTCCCGCCAGGAGCCCGCCGCCGCCCACGCCCATGAGGACGGTGTCGACGTTGGGGACCTGTTCAAGGATTTCCAGGCCTACGGTCCCCTGGCCCGCCACAACGTCCACATTGTCGAACGGATGGACGAAGACCATGCCGGTTTCATCGCTGTAGCGCTGGGCTTCAGCGAGCGCCTCGTCCACGTTGTGCCCGTGCAGGATGACTTCGGCACCATGGCTGCGGGTGGCGGCAAGCTTGGGCAGTGCTACGCCCAGCGGCATGTAGATCCGGGCCTTGATGCCAAGGCTTTTGGCGGCAACGGCAACGCCCTGTGCGTGGTTGCCGGCCGACGCCGCCACCACGCCCCGCTTTTTCTCTTCCGGCGAGAGCCGGGCCATCCGTACGTAGGCACCGCGGACCTTGAACGAGCCGGCGCGCTGCAGGTTTTCGCATTTGAAATGGACGTCGCCGCCCACCATGCCCCCCAGCGCCCGGGACGATTCCACGGGCGTGCGCGCAATGATCCCGTCAAGCAGCTTCTGCGCCTCAAGGACATCGTCCAGTGTGACGGGAAGGGTTTCAAGGATCTTCACGGACTACTCTCCTTTGGGTTCTGCCCCGCCGCCCTCCGGAGAGGCGGTGCGGGCATCACGGTGTTCGGATGAAGTGCCTGCCGCCCGGCCGTTCCCGGCGTCGGATGCAGACGGCGGCTCAACGTCCTCGATGGTGTTGTCCCCGCCCGCTCCGGCTGTGATGGGCCTTCCGGCAATAACCGGCACCTGTTCATGTTCCCACGTTCTGGCCGCAATGTAGCGAACGGCCGAGTTTGCTACGGCCAGGATGGGTACCGAGAACAGCGCCCCGGGGATGCCGGCGAGGTAGGAACCGGCCGCAACGCTGAGGATTACTGCCACCGGGTGGAGCGAGACTGCCTTGCCCATGACCAGGGGCTGCAGGATGTGGCCCTCGAGCTGCTGGACCAGCAGGACGATGCCCAGCATGATCAGGGCGTTGACGGGACCGTTGGCCACCAGTGCCAGCAGGACGGCAACGACGCCGGTCACCAGGGCGCCCACCACCGGGATGAAGGAGCCGAGGAAGACCAGCACGCCCAGGGGAAGCGCGAGCGGTACACCAATGATGGCGGCGCCGACGCCGATGCCCAGCGCATCGACAGCGGCGACGAACATCTGGATGCGCGCGTAGCTGACCATCGATGCCCAGCCTTTGTGGCCGGCGCCGAACGTGGCGGCCCGGGCTTTGCGGGGAAGCATCCTTACCAGGAAGGCCCAGATTCGGTCTCCCTCCAGGAGGAAGAATATGAGGATGAACAGCGAGAGGAGCATCCCGGCTGCGAAGTGTCCGGCGGTGCTCCCGAAGGACAGGGCGCCGCTGAGGATGCTGCTGCTGTTGTTCTGGAGGGCGTCGGTGGCTTCCTTGACGTACTGGTCAATCTGGGTGGCGGTCAGGTGCAGGGGCCCGGCGGACAGCCAGTCCTGGACCTGCCGGACGCCCTCAAGCGCCTGGGAATACAGTTCGCCGAAACCGACCACCAGTTGCCTGCCCACCAGGGCCAGTGCACCGGCGATGACGCCGATGAAGCCAAGGACTGTCACTGCGACGGCCAGACCCGCGGGAAGCCCCCGCCTCTTCAGCCATGCCGTGACCGGGCTGAGCAGTCCGGCGAGGAGTGCGGCCACCATGATGGGAATGATCAGGAGGGTGATGTGGCTAAGCAGCCACACCAGGGTTCCCGCCATCAGGAGGATCAGGCCGAGCCGCCATGACCAGGAAGCTGCGATGCGGATGCCGTACGGGATGTCCTTGTCCAGCTCACGGTCCGTCAGGACCCTCAGGGGTGCGGCCGCGGCCGGTGCCGGCGCGGGAGCCGGTTGGACCGGTGCTGTGTGGGCAAGGGTAACGTCGTCCTCTTTTGGCGTCATATCCCCATACTTCCCCAGCGGTGGCCCAATGCAAACTACCGTGCCGCGCCGGCTGCGTAGTCGATCCCCCATTCCATGCTGAAGGACTCCCCTGCAGGCAGCCACCGGAGGCCGTCACCGGAGTTGAATGCATTGGCCGGCCCCGTCATTGGCTCCACCGCCACGGCCCGGGTCCGGCCCGGATACACAGTGCTCACGAAGATGTGGACGTACCGGCAGGATTCGTCCTGCCAGAGCGACACAGCGCTGCCGTCACCGGCTGCAAGGGTGTGCCGGGCCACGCCGCCCTCAAACCGGAGGTCCGTCAGGGCCACATCCACTGCCAGGTCCACGACGTGCCGGCCGGAACGGAAGTCAACGTCCCCGTCGACCGGGGCCGAACTGCGCGGAATCAAGCGCTCATCGGTCACCAGACGGGTGTCGGCGGCAACGGTCAGCTTCAGTTCCTCGACCGGAGTGTCACCGACCCGCAGGTAGGGGTGCGCGCCGAGGACGAAAGGCGCTGCCGCCGTACCGTCATTGGTGAGGGTCTGCCGGACGCGCAGCCCGAGGTCCTCGGAAAGCTGGTAGTCCACCCGGTGCCGTACCAGAAAGGGATAGCCGTGCTGCGGGAAGACGACCGCTTCCAGCGCCACGGCGTGCGGGGACTCCCCCACCAGGGCATAGCCGGCGTTTCGAAGCAGGCCGTGGCTGGCGTTGTTGCGGGACACTTCCGTGATGTCCAGCTGCTGTTTCCTGCCGTCGAGGAACCATTGCCCGTCCTCCACCCTGTTGGCCCAGGGGGCGAGCGTGATGCCGGCGCCGCCCGGGGAGATCTCGTCGTCCCCATAAGTCTCGGTCAGCAGGACACCGCCACGGCTGAACAAGCGCAGCCCCGCGGCGAGCTCGGTGACTACGGCCAGGGCATCGCCCCGGCGCAGTTCGTATTGCCTGCCGGTGGCGCAGGTCCGGGTGGATGCAACAGAGGTTTCCTGTGGGGAAGAGGCAGTCATGGGGATTACCGTACAACGGGCGGTGCCTCACCTCCATCCCGAACTTTGTTACTTTTTGTTGTTAACTATTCTTTTCTGATCGCTTGTGCCAAACTTTTTGCATGACAGGGATTACCAGCACCAGACTCTCCGACGGCCGGGAGCTGATGTATTTCGACGACGCCGGCACCAGCACCTCCCGCGCCGGGCACCTCACCACCGATCATCGCGGCCTGCCGCCGCGGGGCGAACCGGGCGAGGTCCGCTTCGATGCGCTGACGGATGAATGGGTGGCCGTTGCCGCGCACCGCCAGGCCCGTACCCACCTTCCGCCGGCAGACCAGTGCCCCATCTGTCCCACCACTCCCGGGAATGCTTCGGAGATTCCTGCCGCGGACTATGACGTGGTGGTCTTCGAGAACCGGTTCCCCTCCCTGGGACCGGCGCTCGGGCCGGTTCCCGAGCATGCCGGTTGGGGAACGAAGGGCCCCGCATACGGCCGCTGCGAGGTCGTGTCGTTCACCCCGGACCACACGGGATCCTTCAGCGGGCTGAGCCAGGAGCGGTCCCGGACCGTGATCGAAGCCTGGTCGCACCGCACGGCTGCCCTCAGTGCCATGACGGGGATCAAGCAGGTCTTCCCGTTCGAAAACCGCGGCGCCGACATCGGCGTCACGCTGCACCACCCGCACGGCCAGATCTACGCCTACCCCTACGTCACGCCCCGCGCCGGCGTCCTGGGTGCGGCGGCCCGGAAGTATTACGATGCAACGGACGGCAGGGAAACCCTGACCGGTTCGCTGCTGCGGGCCGAGCGGGACGACGGCAGCAGGATGGTGTTGGAAGGAACGCACTTCAGCGCCTACGTGCCCTTCGCAGCCCGGTGGCCCCTGGAAATCCACCTGGTGCCGCACCGCCAGGTCGCCGACCTCGCGGCCTTGGACGGGGAGGAGAAGGATGAGTTGGCGCATGTCTACCTGGACCTGCTCAAGCGGGTTGACGCCCTGTACCCCACGCCCACTCCCTACATCTCCGCGTGGCACCAGGCCCCGCTGGATGACGTCCTGCGGCCGGCAGGATACCTCCACCTGCAGCTGACCTCCCCGCGCAGGGCAGCCGACAAGCTGAAGTACCTGGCAGGGTCGGAGGCAGCCATGGGCGCTTTCATCAATGACACCACTCCCGAAAGCGTGGCGGAACGGCTCCGCAATGTTGCCGTCCCACCGTCGTCCACGCCTGCTGCCGCCCTCGCGGCCACCCCGGAAGGAGCCTCCGCGTGAGCACCCGGAACCAGGACAACAGCCAGGCCGCAGGTGCTACACCGCAGGACCTGGGCGCCCGCTTTGAGCAGGAATTCGGCCGCGCTCCCGACGGCGTGTGGCAGGCGCCCGGGCGGGTCAACCTCATCGGCGAACACACGGACTACAACGAAGGCTTCGTTTTGCCCTTCGCCATCGACCGCACCGCGCGGGTGGCCGTCGCCGTGCGCCAGGACGCCACCATGCGGCTGCTGTCCACGTATGGCGACCAGGGGGTGGTCAGCACCAATCTCGAAACCCTGCAGCCGGGAACGGCAAAGGGCTGGACCAAGTACCCCCTGGGCGTCGTGTGGGCGCTGCGGCAACGGGGCATCGACGTCCCCGGACTGGACCTGCTCCTGGACTCAAACGTTCCGCTCGGCGCCGGCCTGTCGTCGTCGCACGCCATTGAATGTGCCGTCATCACCGCACTGAACGACCTCACGGACGCCGGACTGGAGGCCGAGGACATGGTGCTGGCCACCCAGCGGGCCGAAAATGACTTCGTCGGGGCACCCACCGGCATCATGGACCAGTCCGCGTCCCTGCGCGGTTCACAAGGCCACGCAGTGTTCCTGGACTGCCGGGACCAGACGGCGCGCCTGGTCCCGTTTGAGACCGGTCCCGCCGGCCTGGTGCTCCTGGTGATCGACACCAAGGTGTCGCACTCCCACGCCGACGGGGGCTACGCCTCGCGGCGCGCATCCTGCGAGCTGGGCGCGGAGGTCATGGGGGTGCAGGCCTTGCGGGACCTGAAGGTGGCGGACCTTGAGGAAGCCAGCGGGCTGCTGGACGAGGTCACATTCCGTCGCGTCCGGCACGTCGTCACCGAGAACGACCGGGTGCTCCAGACCGTGGATCTGCTGGGCGGCCCGGGTCCCGACGCCATCGGCCCCCTGCTGGACGCCAGCCACGCCTCCATGCGCGACGACTTCGAAATCTCGTGCCCGGAGCTGGACCTTGCCGTGGACACCTCCCGTGCCAATGGGGCAATCGGCGCACGCATGACGGGGGGCGGCTTCGGCGGGGCGGCTATTGCGCTGACGCCGCTGGACGCCGAACAGAAGGTGCGTGACGCCGTCGTCAAGGCTTTCGCAGACGCCGGCTTCGCGGCGCCGGACATCTTCACCGTCTCCCCTGCCGCCGGCGCCATGCGGATCGCCTAGGCAGGCGCGGTCCGTCTGGAGCGCTTTAACGGCTGTGGGCCCCACCAGTTTGGTGGGGCCCACAGTTGGTTAACGTACGACGGCGGGAGGTTGCCGGAGTGCCTAGTCGTCGCCGCGCAGGATGGCCAGCAGGCGGATGATCTCCACGTACAGCCAGACCAGCGTGACGGTCAGGCCGAAGGCCGCCGTCCAGGAGAAGCGCTGCGGGGCACCGTTGCGGACGCCCTCTTCGATGCTGGTGAAGTCCATGATCAGCGAGAAGGCTGCGAGGCCGATGGCGAGCAGTCCGATGAAGACGCCCAGCGGGATGCCGAAGATCTCAATGCTGCGCATGCCGAAGGGTTGCTGCAGGACGCCTGTCCACATCATCACCATGTTGACCAGGGAGAACACGGCATAGCCGATGATGGCGATCATAAAGAACCGCATGGCCTTCGGGGTGGCGCGGACCTTCCCGCTCTTGAACAGCAGCAGGGTCACGGCGAACACCGAAAGCGTGCCGACAACTGCCTGCAGCCCGACGCCGGGGAACATGCCATCCAGGATCCGGGTCAGGCCGCCGAGGAAGAGACCTTCCAATGCGGCGTAGGCCAGGATCAGCGCCGGCGACGGCTGCTTCTTGAAGGTGTTCACCAATGCCAGGACGAAGCCGCCCAGGGCGCCGACGATCATCAGCATGGAAGCCAGGCCCTGCGCCACCACCAGGGTGACTGCTGCGCCGGCAATCACCGCGGCGAGGCAGGCAGCGGTCTTCATGATGACGTCGTCGAACGTCATCCGGCCAGTATCCGCGGGGCCCGCCGAGGGCTGGCTGTACATCTGCCGCAGCTGTTCGTCGGTCATGCTCTGGGGCTGCGTGCCCCAGCCCTGCTGAGCGTACGGTTGCTGGCCGTAGGGCTGCTGGCCATAGGGCTGCTGGCCGTACGACGCCTGGCCGTAGGGAGCGCCGTAGGGAGCCTGCGGGACAGGCGGTGCCTGGGTGGCTCCACGGAAACTCTTTCCGTTGAAGATCGGGTTGCCGCCAAGTGCCATTGCGGGATTCCTCCATGTGGGTGTGGGTGATGAGCTTGTGGTTACGCTACCAATTCCCACGTGGGGGCCGCTGCGAAAGTTCCCAAGGGGCCCGGTTGCAACCGAACCGTGACCGTTGCCGCCGGTCCGGAACCGGGCCCCATCAGGCGAATTAGCCCACGCCCAGGTAGGCCTCCTTGATCGAGGGATCTTCCAGCAGCTGCTTGCCGGTGCCGCTGTGGGTGATCGCCCCCGTCTCCAGAACGAAGGCGCGGTGCGCTCCGGCCAGGGCCTGGTTGGCGTTCTGCTCCACCACCAGGACCGTGGTGCCCTGGTTGTTGATTTCCTTGATGATCTTGAAAATCTGGCGGATGAACTGTGGGGCGAGGCCCATCGAGGGCTCGTCGAGCAGCAGCAGTCTCGGATTGGACATCAGCGCACGTCCGATCGCCAGCATCTGCTGCTCACCGCCGGACATGGTTCCCCCAAACTGCTTTTCCCGCTCCTTCAAACGGGGAAACAAGTCAAAGACGCGGTCCAGGTCCTTGCCCACACCGCTTCTGTCCTTGCGCCCGAACGTTCCCATGTCGAGGTTCTCCATGACGGTCATGCCAGGGAAGATGCCGCGCCCTTCGGGGGCCTGGGAGATTCCGTGCACCACGCGGATGTGGGCCTTCATCTTGGTGATGTCCTGGCCCTCGAAGGTGATCCTGCCCTCTGAGCAGTTCAGCAGGCCGGAGATGGTCCGCATGGTGGTGGTCTTGCCGGCACCGTTGGCCCCAATCAGCGCCACCACTTCGCCTTCGTCGACGGTAAAGGAGATGTCCCGCAGGGCCTGGATTCGGCCGTAGTGGACGGACACTCCCTCAAGTTCAAGCAACGTCATCTTCAGGCTCCCCTAGGTAAGCAGCAATAACACGCGGGTCTTCGCGGATCTCCCGCGGCAGTCCGTCCGCGATCTTCTTCCCGAATTCCAGTACGACAATCCGGTCTGTCACACCCATGACCAGCTTCATGTCGTGCTCGATCAGCAGCACGGTGTAGCCCTCATCCCTGATGGTGCGGATCAGCGCCATCAGTTCCTCTTTTTCGGCCGGGTTGAAGCCGGCTGCCGGTTCGTCCAGGCAGAGGACCTTTGGATCAGTGGCCAAGGCGCGCGCTATCTCAAGCCGGCGCTGGTAGCCGTACGGCAGTTGCCGGGACAGGACATGGGCATGGCTGCCGATCCCCACGAAGTCCAGCAGGGCCATGCCGCGCTCGATGGCCGACTTTTCCTCCTTGATATGGGTGGGCAGGCGCAGCAGCGCCCCGCCGACGCTGGTCCGGTGCCGCGCGTCCAGGCCCACCACCACGTTCTCCAGGGCGGTCATCTCACCGAACAGGCGGATGTTCTGGAACGTGCGGGACAGGCCAAGCCGGGTGATCTTGTGCTGCTTGATGCCGTTCAGGACCTGCCCCTCCAGCACCACTTTTCCGCTGGTGGGCTTGTACACGCCGGTCATCGCATTGAAGCACGTGGTCTTCCCGGCGCCGTTGGGCCCGATGAGGCCAAGGATCTCGCCGCGCTTGATGTTGAAGCTGATGTTGTCCAGTGCCACCAGGCCGCCGAACTTGATGGTCAGGTTTTGCACCTCGACAATGTTGTCGCCGACCTTGACCGCAATATCGCGGTCCGGGGCCACCTTCTCGGCCAGTTCCTGGTCCACTCCGGCTTCAGCGAGGGCCTCCATGTCCAGCTCCGGCGCGACGGAAGCCGCCGAGCCGTCCTGGACCGTGCTGTCCTGGGCAGTGCTGTCCTGGGCCGGCTGCTCCTCCACACTGCTGGAGCCCGCGTGCCTTTCCTCGGAGCTCATGCCTCCGCTCCTCTCTGTCCGGCCACATGCGTCCCGGGGCCGGCTGGTGGATTGTTCGAGTCTTTCGGGTCCGTGCCATCGCGGCTGGTGACCTTGTTGAGTGCCGTCCTGCCGTACGCCAGCAGCCGCTGCCGTGCGGGCAGGAGTCCCTGGGAACGGAAGATCATGATCAGCACCAGCGCAATCCCGAAGATCAGGTACTTGTATTCGGCGATGGCCGTGAACCTCAACGGGATGTAGCTGACCAGGGCCCCACCAAGGATGGCGCCCACCTTGTTGCCGGCACCTCCCAGCACCACTGCGGCGAGGAACAGGATCGATGTGGTGACGTCGAACTTCTGGTTGTTGACGAATCCCACCTGCCCGGCGAAGAGTGCTCCGGACAGGCCGCCGACGGCAGCACCGATGGCGAAGGCCCACACCTTGTACTTGAAGGTGGGAACACCCATGATTTCCGCGGCGTCCTCATCTTCGCGGATGGCAATCCAGGCGCGGCCCACCCGGCTGCGTTCCAGGTTGCCCACCAGGAGGGTGACGATGATGATGATGGTCAGGGTCAGCCAGTACCAGGGCACACCGTTTGAGTTGGAGAAGATCGGCGTCCCGTCAGCCCCGTCACCCGGCGGGTGGCCGACGTTCTGGAAGCCCACCTGGCCCTTCATGGCAGGAATGATGGTGGCCAGGATGCGGATGATCTCGCCGAAGCCGAGCGTCACGATGGCGAGATAGTCGCCCCGGAGCCGGAGTGTGGGCACGCCCAGCATGACGCCGAAGAACATGGTGACTGCCATGGCCACCGGAAGCGTCCACAGGTAAGGGATGTGCAGGTAGGGCGAATCCGGGCTGGTCAGCATGGCGGCCACGTACGAACCCACCGCAAAGAAGGCAACGTAGCCAAGGTCCAGCAGGCCGGCGTACCCCACCACGATGTTGAGGCCAACGGCGATCAGCGCAAAGCGTGCCATGTCGAAACATGCCAGGGCGAAGTTGTTGCCGGGTTCGGTGGTGATGATCGGCGGGTTGAGCAGCGGCAGCAGGTAGGCCAGGACCACCACGATGACCAGGAAGGCCCACTGCTGCTGGCGGGACAGGGCGTGCCAGCGGTCGGAGAAGTAGCCGGGCTTGCGTTTGCCCCGCTGGCGAAGGTCGCTCTTTCCCGCGGCTTTCTCGGAAGCTTCGCGTTCCTCAGCTGCCTGCTGGGCGGCCGCTGTCTGCAGCGGCGTGGGGCCGTCCGTCATACTCATGCTTTGCTCCTTCCAAGGGAGGTTCCCAGGATGCCCTCGGGCCGCAGCAGCAGCACGAGCACCAGCACCACGAACGCCACGACGTCGGTCCACTGCGAATTGCCCAGCAGGATCTGGCCGTAGTTGCCGATCAGGCCGAGGAGCAGTCCGCCCAGAAGGGCCCCGCGCACGTTGCCGATGCCGCCAAGCACCGCGGCAGCAAACGCCTTGATGCCCAGGACGAAACCACCGCTGTACTGGACACCGGACGGGATTTTCATGACGTAGAACAAGGCGGCGGCTCCTGCGAGCAGGCCTCCGATGACGAAGGTGGTAATAATGATGCGCTCTTTGTTGACGCCCATCAACGTGGCGGTGTCGGGATCCTGGGCGACCGCCCGGATGCCGCGGCCTGTGCGCGACTTGCTGATGAACCTGTCGATTCCCACCATCATGATCACGGCGGCGATGATGATCACCAGCTGCTGCGAATCGATGATGGTGCCGAAGACGTCGAAAATGGGGGTGGGCCGGAACATGGTCAGGGCCAGTTCGGGGCTGGGACCGCGCCACAGGTAAATGAGGTACTGGATGGTGAAGGAAGCACCAATGGCGGTGATCAGGAAGACCAGGCGGGGCGCGTTCCGTTGCCGCAGGGGTTTGTAGGCGATCCGCTCCAGCAGGAACGCTGTCACGGCTGACGCCACCATGGCCAGGACCAGCGCCAGCAGCAGGTTCAGGATGATGGCCCAGATGTCGAGCCGGGGAGCTGAGGGGCCGAAGCCAAGGCTGCTGAGGGTAAAGAAGACTGCGTAGCAGCCAACGATGAACACTTCCGAGTGGGCGAAGTTGATCAGGTTCAGGACGCCGTAAACCAGGGTGTAGCCCAGCGCTACGAGCGCATAGATGGCCCCGAACGTGAGGCCGTCAAACGTGGCACTCCAGAAGTTCTGGGCCAGGGACGGTATGTCGAAGGAGATCCAGTCGTTTTCCATCGGGAGTAGTGGGACAAGAGAGGGAAGCATGGGAACATCCTGATCCAGTTGCACGCGGCCTTGTGGGCCCGGCCGTGGGACTTGTGTCTATTGACGTTGCTTGGTCCTGGGCTGCTGCCAAGCGAAGAAAAGGCTGTGGGGGCCCGCTGATGCTGGCCCCCACAGCCGGTTCGTGCTGGTTGCTACTCCCCGATGGGGCCGATGGGAACGATCTTTCCGTTTTCCACCTTGTAGCCGTAGACGGTCGGGGCCTGGAGCTCGCCCTTGGCATCCCACTTGTAGTGCTTGCTCAGGCCGTCCTTGTCGTAGGCCTTGACCCAGGCCAGCAGGTCCGCGCGGCTCTGCTTGCCTGCGTCAATGCCGGAGAGGAGTACGGTTGCGGCGTCGTAGCCCTCGATGGAGTACGTTCCGGGTTCAGCTCCCTTGGAGACGTCCTTGTAGGCCGAGGCGAAGTCGGGAATGAGTTCGCCCGGCAGGCAGGGGCAGGTGAAGTAGGCGTTGTTGGAAGCGTCGCCTGCCTGCTTGATGAACTGGTCGTCCTTGACACCGTCAGGTGCCACGAACGTTCCGGTGAATCCCTTGCCAACCAGCTGCTGGTCGAACGGTGCGCCTTCGGCGTAGTAGCCGGCGTAGAACACGGCGTCGGCCTTGGCGTTCATGATCTTGGAGATCACGGCGGAGAAGTCCTTCTGCCCTGTGGTCACCTTCTCCGTTCCGGCCAGGGCGCTGCCCAGGCCCGCGGAGGTGGAGGTTCCCAGGCCAATGCCGTAGTCAGAGTCATCCTGGACCAGGTACACCTTCTTGGCGCCGAGCTTGCCGGTGAGGAACTTGGCGGCTGCGGGGCCCTGGACGGCGTCATTGCCGAGGCCGCGGAAGAAGGTGGTCCAGCCGTTTTCGGTCAGCGTGGGGTTGGTGGCCGACGGGGTGATGTGGACCAGGCCCTTCTGCTCGAAGATGTTGCCCGTGGCCTTGGATTCGCCGGAGAACGGCAGGCCGATCACGCCCACGATGTCCGACTCGCTCACCAGCTGGGTGACGGGGCCGGTGGCCTTGTTGGGGTCGCCTTCAGTATCGAACTTCTTGAACTGGACCTGGCAGCCCGGGTTGGACTTGTTGTGCTGGTCAATGGCCAGCTGGATGCCGTTGAAGATGTTGACGCCAAGCTGGGCGTTGGGGCCGGTCTGCGCGCCTGCGTAGGCGAGCGTGGTGGTCGCGGGGCAGGTCGCCTTGCCGTCGCCGGCGGGCTTTACCGCGCCGGCAGGGACGTCGACTTTCGAAATGGCGGGGATGTTCACCTTGCTGGACGATCCCGAGCTTTCGGTGGTGCCGGGGCCTGCCTGGTTGGCACAGGCCGACAGCAGCATGCTGAATGTGGCTGCCGCTGCCAACGAGGTGAGGACTTTCTTTCGGTACATTTGTCTGCCTTCCGAAACAGGGCCATGCGATGCGCGTGCGGATCAATGGGGCGCTTCGGCGCCCGGAATGGGACCAGGTATTCCTGATTTAGGTTCAAGCTAGTGCATAGACAGCAGCGAAACTAAGTGACTGAGGTCACAGCCTTATAACAGTCGTTGCATATGCGGAATTAAACGCCGGAAGCCGCCTGCTGTGCAGGCGGCTTCCTGGTGTCCAAGCACCGTCGGGCGCCGGAAGGGACAGTTGTACCCCAGGTGGGACTCGAACCCACAACACGCGGATTTTAAGTCCGCTGCCTCTGCCAATTGGGCTACTGGGGCGCCGGGTCAATGGTACCTGCCCGGGACGCGTTGGCTGGAAACGCCGACGGCGGCCGCCCCGCAAAGGGGACAGCCGCCGTCGGACGCTGTGAAGCGTGGTGGAACAGGCGCGCTACTTGGCGTTGGCCGCTACCGTTTCCTTGGGAGCGGCGGCGGTGGCGCTGGAGCCGGCGGCCGGCACCGCTGCGGGGGCAGCGGCAGGCTTCGGTGCCGGGGTGGCTGCTGAGACGAAGGCGCCACGGGGGTTGTCCAGGTCCATCAGCTGCGTGGTGTCGCGTCCGGCGAAGAAGCCGATGATCCAGTTCAGGATGACGCGGAACTTGCGCTCCACCGTGGGCATGGCCATGCCGTGGTAGCCGCGGTGGGCCAGCCAGGCGAGTCCGCCCTTGAGGCCGATGCGGCCCAGGAGGTTGATGTTGGCAACGCCCTTCCATTCGCCGAAGCCTGCTACGGCACCAAGGTTCTTGTGCTTGTAGTCGGCCAGCGGCTTGTCCCAGCGGGAAGCCCACAGGTTCTTGGCCAGGCGCTTGGCCTGGCGCAGGGCGTGCTGGGCGTTGGGGACGCAGGTGCCGTCCGGGAGGCCCTTGCCGGTGAGGTCCGGAACAGCGGCGATGTCGCCGGCGGCCCAGGCGTTCTCCACGATGCCTTCGTCGCCTGCGATGCGCAGGTCCGGCAGGACGCGGACGCGGCCACGGGGTTCGAGCGGGAAGTCGGTGGAGCGGACCATCGGGTTCGCCTGCACGCCGGCCGTCCACACCAGGGTGTCTGCCTCGAACTCCTGGGCAGGAGTCTTGTCCGGGAGGTTGATGAGCTTCAGGGTGCCTTCGGCGCTGTCCAGCGAGGTGTTCAGCAGGACCTCGATGCCGCGGCTGCGCAGGTGCTCAACCACCCAGTCAGCCTGCTTGGCCGTGACCTCGGGCATGATGCGGCCCATGGCTTCGACCAGGACGAAGCGGACTTCCTCCTGCTTGATGCGGGGGTTGTTGCGCACGGCGGCGCGGGCGAGGTCTTCCATTTCGGTGATGCACTCGATGCCGGCGAAGCCGCCGCCGACCACCACGAAGGTGAGGGCCTTGGCGCGGGCTGCGGGGTCCGTCATGGTGGAGGCAACCTCGATGCGCTCCAGGAGCTTGTTGCGCAGGGCAACGGCTTCCTCGATGGTCTTCAGGCCGATACCCTTGTCCGCCAGGCCCTTGATGGGGAAGGTGCGGGTGATGGCGCCGGCTGCGAGCACGACGTCGAAGTAGGGAACCTCAAAGTTCTCGCCGCCGTCGGCAGGAGCCACCACGGCAGTCCGGTTGACGTGGTCGATCGAGGTGACGCGGCCCTGGATGAGTTCCGTCTGCTTGAGGTGCTGGCGGTGGGAGACCACTGCGTGGCGGGCTTCGATGTTGCCACCTGCCACCTCGGGGAGGAAGGGCTGGTAAGTCATGTAGGGCAGGGGATCGACGACGGTGACGATGCCACCGGCATTCGCGATCTTCTTCTGCAGTTTCAGTGCTACGTACAGGCCGACGTACCCGCCGCCGACGACGAGTACCCTGGGACGGTCCTGGAGCTGTGGGGTGGTTGCCATTGTTCAAGGATACAGGAGTTTGTGAAAATCTTCACTAGCCGTACGGAGCCCCCGTAACCTAGGAATCCGGGCGGGATTTGACCCTTTCCATCACGCCCGTGTCGGGTTCTTCCACGGCAAGGGAAGGGTTGCGGGCAGCCCGTCGGAGCTGGACGGCAGCGGCGGCGATGATGGCCACGAACAGGGCGGCAAAACCGATGACGACGGCGGCGCCGATGGCACTGTCGCGCTGGGACGGCGCCTTCGCGGCAGGAACGGTGGCTTCGGGCAGCGTGGGTGCCGCACTTGGCACTGAGGTTGCGGTGGGCAGCGGCGTTGCCGGGGCGGCATTGCCGCGCCTGTGCACGCGGATCCACTCGGCGATGGTGCCCAGCGGATTGACTGAAACCTCCGGGACGTCAGCCTTGAGCGCTGCCTCAGCGTTGAGGATGCCGTAGCCGTACAGCGGATCCTTGCCCGGGGCTCCTGCGTCCTTCGCCGTGGAGACGATCCTGTTGATCACCTGTTCGGCGCTCATGTCCGGCCACTTGGACCGGATCAGGGCAGCAACGCCTGCGACGATGGGCGTGGACCCGGAGGTTCCGGCCCATTCGGCATAGCCTCCGGCCGGAAGGCCGCCCAGGAGGTTCTCGGCCGGTGCAGCCACCCCAATGCTGATGCCCTGCGAGGAAGCGTCCACGCTGGCCACGTTCTTGCGGTCCAGGCCGGCGACGGTGAGCACGCCCGGGATGGTGGCAGGGGCGCCCACCTGGGTATTGCCTCCCACCCGGTTCCCGGCGGCGGCGACGATGACCACGTCCTTCTGTTCGGCGTACAGGAAGGCGGCGTCCCAGCTCTGCGGCCACTGCGGCGTGGTGCTGCCGAGCGAGATGTTGATGACCTTGGCGCCGTTGTCCACCGCCCAGCGGACCGCCTCGGGAATCTGGTCCTGGTCGCTTTTGCCCGACGGATTGGCCGAGCCCAGCCAGGTGGAGACGGAGAGGAGCTGCGCTTCGGGCGCGACGCCGATGATGCCGTCCGGGGGAACAGCCGGCCCGGGGCTGGGGCTGGGGCTCGCGCTGGCGGGCTGGTGTCCGCGGCCTGCGAGCATGGTGGCTACCAGGGTGCCGTGTTCAGGCTTGGAGCCGACGCTTTTCTGGCCGTCCGGCTGGCCTGAGCCGGAGGCATCGTAACCGCCGACAACGGCGCCTTTGAGGTCCGGGTGCTGGGCATCGATGCCGCTGTCGATGACGGCCACCTTGACGCCGGCGCCCTTTGACACTTCCCAGGCCTTGGTGATGCCCGAGTCCGCGAGCCAGTATTCCTTGTCGCGCCACTCGTCGGCGTGTGCGGCGGGGGCCGTGAACAGGCCGGCGAACAGGCAGCACGCGGCCAGCAGGACGGCCATTGCGGCGGCCGCGGCACGGGACACGAGCGGGGTTGAAGCTGGGGTGGGATGCATGGGCTACCCGATGCTCAGCGCGATGCCGTCAAGGATGTCGTGCTCGCTTGCGGTGGCCGCGGTGACCTTCCCGCCGGTCAGCTCCCCCATCCGTTCCAGGATGCGGCGCCACACCAGTCCCCCGGCGCCGATGACGTCCACGCGGCCCGGATGCATGTACGGCAGCGCGGCCCGCCCGGCCCGGGTCATCCCCAGCAGGTCGGTGGCGGCGTCGCGGATGTCCCCGATGGGCAGCGAGGCCCCGTGGATGGCGTGGGGCGAGTATTCGGGCAGGTGGAGCGCGTGCGCGGTGATGGTGGTGACGGACCCGGCAACACCGACGACGGCGGTGGCGCGTTCCAGGGGCACGTCGCGTCCGGCTCGGGCCATGGCTTCGTCCACGTCGGCTTCCGCGGCGGCAATCTGTTCGGCAGTGGGCGGATCGTTGCGCAGGTGGCGTTCAGTCAGCCGGACGCAGCCGATGTCCACGGACTTGGCAGCGGTCACGCCGGCCGCGGTGCCCAGGACGAATTCGGTGCTTCCCCCGCCGAGGTCCACCACGAGCACCTGCTGGCCGTCGAGGACGGGCAGCACGCTGCTGGCCCCGGCAAAGGACAACGCCGCTTCTTCGTCCCCGGAGATGACCTCAGGTTCCACTCCCAGCAGCTCCCTGACGCCGTCCACGAAGACGTCCCGGTTGCGTGCATCGCGGCTCGCGGAGGTGGCAACAAACCGGATCCGCTCTGCGCCATGCTCCTTGATCAGGCGGGCGTAATCGGCCGTGGCGCCAAGCGTGCGTTCCAGCGCCTCCGGAGCCAGTTCTCCGGTGGCGTCCACGCCCTGGCCCAGCCGGACCACGCGCATCTCCCGGACCACGTCGGTGAGCTTTGTGCCGCCGTTACTGCGGTCAATGTCGGCGATGAGGAGCCGGATGGAGTTGGTGCCGCAGTCGATGGCGGCGACGCGGGTCATTCGGATGCCTCTGTGGTTCCGGCGGATTTCCGGACCGGGGCGGGGCGGCCGACAATGTCCGGGAGCCCTTGGGGCCCGTGCCGGCTGAGGTCCCGGGATGGTGCCTCACCGGTGGTGTCCCAGGCGCCGTCGCAGTAGCACTTGTCAGCAGTCCACCATTCGCTGATCATGTCCAGGGCCTGGTCACCCAGGGGGTTGACGCCGCTGCCCGCTGCAAGGGAGTGGCCCACCAGGACATGCAGGCATTTGACGCGGGTGGGCATCCCGCCCGCGGACACGCCGTCAATTTCGGGGACCGGACCGATTCCGGAACGCTGGCCGATGGCGTCGCGGGCGGCAAGGTACTCCCCGTGGGCCGCCCGGTAGGCAGCGGCAAGCCCGGCGTCCGCGGCCAGCTGCTCGTTCATGTTGTTCATGACCCCGGCGGCTTCAAGCCTGGAAACCGCGGACGTGATCACCGGGTGCGTCAGGTAGAAGGTGGTGGGAAACGGGGTACCGTTGCTCAGCCGGGGCGCGGTGGCGGCCACGAGGGGGTTGCCACAGACGCAGCGGGCCGGAATCTCCACGACGTCGCGGACGGGTCGTCCCAGCTGCCTGCTCAGTACTTCAAGGTCGTGTGCTGTTGGTTGGCGGGATTCGTCCCGGGCGGCTGCCGTGTTGTATTCCACTGTCGCGGGCCGTCCTTCCTGTGCGGTTCAGTCTGTGGCCGCGCGCCTGATGGACTCCCACAGGGAATCCACCCACGGCAGATCGGCGGGGTCTTGTGCTGCTGCGCCGGCGGGGCTACTGCTTTCTCCGGCCGGCTCATCGCTGCCAAAAACCCAGTAGCCGGTTTCGCCCGGCATAACCATGTTAATGCGGTCGCGGGCCTGCTGCTTGACGTAGTTGGGGTCCTGCCAGCGCGACACCTGCTGGCGGAGGGCGTCGCCTTCGGCCTGGCGTGCGGCGATATCCGCGTTCAGGGCGTCTATTTCGGCCTTCTTGTCGAAGAAGATCTTGACCGTGGGGGCCAGCATGACGGTGATGGCGATCATCACCACGGCCAGCGCGAGCATGCGGCCGGAAAAGGCCTTGGCGGGGACAGGATGCTGCTCCTCTTCGGGGCTGCGGGCGTCCTTGCCGTCAACGGGGCTGCTTCCTTTGCGCCCGGCGGTTGGCCTGGCCGCCTTGGCCTCCCCCGCTTTCCCGGGCCGGCCCGGAGCAGTTCCGCCCGCGTGGTTGTCCTTCGCAGGTGCGGCGCCCGCCGCGGGCCCGCCCTTGGCCGGCCGGAAATCCGCCCGGATGACCTCGGCACCGCCGGAGGATCCGTCGTCGTCCGTTGCCTTGGCTGGACGGGCGGGGGCGACCTTGGGAACTTTGGGGCGGCGGGTAGCCATGACACTCCTGAAACGCAGCCTGCCGGGGCCGCCACTATCTGTGCTGGACGTTCACTGCTGAACAAATGCTGCTGGAAACAACAGCGGTGGCTATGGTCTTTCAACCATAGCCACCGCGGATGGGTTTGGGCGGTTACTAGCCCTTGAAACGCGGGAAGGCGCTGCGGCCGGCGTAGCGTGCGGCGTCGTCCAGTTCTTCTTCGATGCGCAGCAGCTGGTTGTACTTGGCTACGCGCTCGGAGCGGGCCGGTGCACCGGTCTTGATCTGGCCGGCGTTGGTGGCCACGGCGATGTCGGCGATGGTGGTGTCCTCGGTTTCGCCGGAGCGGTGCGAGGTGATGGTGGTGTAGCCGGCACGCTGGGCCAGGCTGACGGCGTCCAGGGTCTCAGTCAGCGAACCGATCTGGTTGACCTTGACCAGCAGGGAGTTGGCGGTCCTGGTGTCGATGCCACGCTGCAGGATGGAGGGGTTGGTGACGAAGAGGTCGTCACCCACCAGCTGGACCTTGTCGCCGATGGCGTCGGTGAGGGTCTTCCAGCCGTCCCAGTCGTTCTCGTCCAGCGGGTCCTCGATGGAGACCAGCGGGTAGTCGGCAACGAGTTCGCCGTAGTAGGCGCTCATGTCGCTGGCGGACAGGGACTTGCCTTCGAACTGGTAGGCGCCGTCCTTGTAGAACTCGGAGGAGGCAACGTCCAGGGCCAGGGCGATGTCCTTGCCCGGGGTGTAGCCGGCGTTCTTGATGGCTTCGGTGATGAGGTCCAGGGCTGCGCGGTTGGACGGCAGGTTGGGCGCGAAGCCGCCTTCGTCGCCGAGGCCGGTGGAGAGGCCCTTCTGCTGCAGCACGGACTTGAGGTTGTGGTAGACCTCAACGCCCCAGCGCAGGCCTTCGGAGAAGGTCTCTGCGCCGATGGGGGCGATCATGAATTCCTGGATGTCGACGTCGGAGTCGGCGTGGGAGCCACCATTGAGGATGTTCATCAGCGGCACGGGCAGGACGTGGGCGTTCGGGCCGCCCAGGTACTTGTAGAGCGGCAGGTCGGCGGAGGCTGCGGCTGCGTTGGCGACGGCCAGGGAGACGCCCAGGATGGCGTTGGCGCCCAGCTTGCCCTTGTTGGGGGTGCCGTCCAGGTCCAGCATGGCCTGGTCGATGCTGCGCTGGTCGGTGGCGTCGAACCCGGTCAGGGCGGGGGCGATCTGGTCGATCACGGCGTCGACGGCCTTCTGCACGCCCTTGCCCAGGTAGCGGCCCTTGTCGCCGTCACGCAGTTCAACGGCCTCGTGCTCACCGGTGGAGGCGCCGGAGGGAACCGCGGCGCGGCCAATCTGGCCGTCCGACAGCAGGACTTCAACTTCAACGGTGGGGTTGCCGCGGGAATCGAGGATCTCGCGGGCGTGGATGGCATCGATAAGCGCCATGAATTTGCTCCTTATGGGCGATTAACGGGGGGAATCAGGCAGAAAACTCGACGTACTCGTCACGGTCCAGCCTAGTCGAGAGTGCTCCGGGTTACTCAAACCGGTCAAGGCCCGGACGTCATGATGGCGCTTGGTCGCTTTGGTCACTCTGGTCACGCTGGTAGCGGCGGACGGCGGCATGCAGGGCGCGCTCTGCGTCCATGCCGTTGTCCCGCGCAGAACGGACGACGGCGAGCAGCAGGTTTCCGAGCTCCTCCTCGCTGTCGGGGACGGGAGAGCCCGCGGGGAGCCCAAGGCCCGCACGTGCTGCACGGGCCAGGGACTTCTGTGCCCTGGCCAGCGCCGGGAGGGCCTGCGGGATGCCGTCGAAGGGGTCCTGCCGTTCCGGCTTTTCGGCCCGCTTGACGGCATCCCACTTCTGCTCGATCTCCGCCACGGTGGCCGGGAAGCTGTCCTGCAGGGAGCCGTCAGGCCGGAAGACGTGGGGATTCCGGCGGATCATTTTGGCACCCAGCCCGCGCGCCACGTCGTCGAACGTGAAGGCGCCGCGCTCCTCAGCCAGGCGGGCATGCAGCACCACCTGGAGCAGCACGTCACCGAGCTCGCCCTGCAGCTCGGCGTCGGGGTGGCCTTCCTCGATGGTCTCGGCCACTTCGTAGGCCTCTTCCAGGAGGTATTCCACCAGCGACGCGTGCGTCAGGGCGCCCATCCAGGGGCAGTGCACGCGCAGCTGGGCGATCAGGCCCAGCAGTTCCGCTGTTGCAGAACTGCCGGGCCGGGATTCCGGATCAGCCAAGGTTGGCGTAGGCGTCGTTGATGTACTCCACCAGCGCTTCCTTTTCCTCCAGGGGCAGGAAGGATGCCTCGGCGGCGTTGAGGGTCAGCTCCAGCAGGTCATCGAGGTCGTAGTCGAAGGTTTCCACCAGCAGGTTGAACTCGTCGGTGAGGGTAACGCCGCTCATCAGGCGGTTATCGGTGTTGATGGTGACGTTGAAGCCCAGCTGGTAGAGCATGTCCAGGGGGTGGCTTTCGATGCCTTCGCCGAACTCCGCGATGGCGCCGGTCTGCAGGTTGGAGGAAGGGCAGATCTCCAGGGCGATGCCGCGGTCGCGGACCCAGCTGGAGAGGTCGCCCAGGGTGACCAGGCCAACGGTGTCCCCGGCTTCCTCGTCGTCGTCGAATTCCACCATGATGTCCTCGGCAATGCGGACGCCGTGTCCCAGCCGGAGGGCGCGGCCGTCCACCAGCGCGGACTGGATGCTCTCCAGCCCGGCAGCCTCGCCTGCGTGCACGGTGGCGGGGAAATTGTGCTGGGCGAGGTACGTGAAGGCATCCCTGAAGCGGCTGGGCAGGAATCCGTCCTCGGCACCGGCAATGTCGAAGCCCACTGCACCCTGGTTGCGGTGTCGGACGGCGAGTTCGGCGATCTCCTGGCCGCGGTCGGCGTGGCGCATGGCGGTGATCAGCTGGCCCACCTGGATCTCGCGTCCGGTCTCGGAGACGGCCTCGACGCCGGCTTCCAGTCCGTCCTGGACTGCCTCCACGGCTTCGTCAAGGCTGAGTCCCTTCTGGAGGTGCTGTTCCGGCGCCCAGCGCACTTCGCCGTACACCACGCCGTCGTCCGCGAGGTCCTCGACGAACTCCTTGGCCACGCGGAACAGGCCGTCGTAGGTCTGCATGACGGCGACCGTGTGGTCGAACGTTTCCAGGTAGCGGACCAGGGATCCGGAATCGGCTGATTCGCGGAACCACTGTCCCAGGGCCACGGGGTCCGTTGAGGGAAGCGTGTGGCCAACGGCCTCCGCCAGTTCGATGATGGTGGCCGGACGGAGTCCTCCGTCCAGGTGGTCGTGGAGGGAAACCTTGGGCAGGCTCTTCAGGTCAAAATCGATGGCAGGGGCAGCGTCAACAATGGGCTCAGTCACGTTCCCACCTTAGGGTGGGCCGCAGTTCAAAGCCAGCCGCTACTTGGCCGCGGGTCCGGCCTCTGCCGAGGGCACCACAAGGGCCTGCATGCCGGGCCGGTCTTCCTGCCCGGAACCGGAGGACCCTTCGGCCCACTCGTCCGCCTCGGGGGCGTCATGCCGGCCCAGCCGTTTGTGCCACCAGCGGAGCAGGTGGTCGATGAGCACACCCAGGACAATGGCGAAGACGACGGCGATGCCGGCGCTCAGCAGCGGGTTGTGGTGCAGCCACGGGAACGAGCTGGCCAGCAGGCCGATGCCAAGGGAGTAGCCCACCCAGGTCACACAGGCAAAGGCGTCGAAGACGAAGAACCTGCGGTGCGAGAAGCCGGTGCTTCCGGCCACGTAGTTGACCGCCACCCGGCCCCACGGGATGTAGCGGGCGGTGAAGATCAGTACCGCGCCGCGTTTCTCAAGTTCATAGCGGGCCCAGGCGAAGACTTTCCGGACCTTGGGCCGGCGCATCCATCCCCACCGCTCCAGGCCGATCTTGCGGCCGAGCATGTAGGCCATATTGTCACCGGCAATGGCGCCGACCAGTGCAGTGAGCCCTAGGAGCCAGAGATTGGGTTCGCCGCTGTGCCGCGAGAAGGCTGCGAGCGCCACGATGAGGGTCTCGCTGGGGACCACCATGGCGAAGCCGTCCACGAAGAAGAACGCCAGCAGAACCGGGTAAATCCACCACTGGCCCGCTGCATGGAGCACGGCCTCATTAATAAACTCCACGCGGTGTTGCTCCTGTATAAAAATGACACAGCCAAAGTGCCGCAGCCAAAGCGGAAATCGTTCCTAAGTGTCCCACGCTCCGGGCCCTGTCCGCTACGCCCCAATGCCCGGAATTACCCCTTAAACGCGCTGGTCAGGCGCCGGGTTCCCGGATCCGTTCCACCACGTTGGGTTTGCCCCGGAATTTGTTGATTACCAGGTCCACCACGATGCCCAGCGCTACCGCGCAGACAATGGCAATCGCTGCGCCCAGGACGTGGTTGTTCTCGAACCACTGGCCGAAAAACAGCCCGATCGCCACCGAGTAGCCGGCCCACAGGCTGGCCGAAAGGATGGTCAGGCCCACGAACCGCAGGTGCGGGTAGTGCGTGACCCCGGCGGTCAGGTTCACCGCCACCCGGCCGATCGGGACGAAGCGGGCCACCAGGATCAGCGATGCCGGCCGCTTGTGCAGCTCCCGGCCCGCCCAGCGGAACGCACTTTGCATGCGCGGCCCGCGCATCCACGCCCAGCGCCTGGTGCCCACCCGGCGGCCCAGCAGGTACGCGATGTTGTCCCCGAGGAATGCACCCGCCGCCGCGACAAGGACCAGGAGCAGCGGGTTGGGAACATCCGCGGTGGAGGCCACGGCGGCGAGGCCCACCACCACGGACTCACTGGGAACGGGCGGGAAGAAGCCGTCAATGATGCAGCACGCCAGCACCAGGACCAGCACCCACGGCTGGCCGGCTGCGGCGAGGATGAAGTCATTGATGGCCTGCATGGGTCCCTATGCTATGCGGTCGATGATGAGCTGCTGGGCTGGCCGCGAACCTTCCGGAGCGATGACCACTGCGTGTTCCAGGGCTTCCCGGGCACGGGCGAACCGCTCCGGAGTGTCGGTGAGCAGCGTCATCAGGGGCTCCCCTGCCCGCACGGTGGCGCCGGGCTTGGCGTGCATGCGCACCCCGGCCCCCGCCTGTACGGCGTCCTCCTTGCGGGCGCGGCCGGCACCCAGCCGCCATGCAGCCACACCGACAGCGAGCGCGTCCAGTTCCACCAGCACCCCGTCGGCAGGGGCATAGACGACGTCGGATTCCCGGGCCTCCGGGAGCGCCGCGCGGGGGTCGCCGCCCTGGGCGGTGATCATCCGGTTCCAGACGTCCATGGCCCGGCCGTCCTTGAGGGCGGCGGCGGGGTCGGCGTCGTGGACCCCTGCACAGACGAGCATCTCCTCGGCGAGCCGGACGGTCAGTTCCACCACGTCCTCCGGGCCGCCGCCCGCCAGCACCTCCACCGATTCCTCGACTTCGATGGCATTGCCGGCGGTGAGGCCCAGGGGGGTGTTCATGTTGGTCAGCAACGCAACGGTGTTGACCCCCGCGTCCTTGCCGAGCGCCACCATGGTCTCCGCCAGTTCGCGGGCTTTGGCTTCATCCTTCATGAAGGCTCCGCTGCCCACCTTGACGTCCAGGACCAGGGAGCCGGTGCCCTCGGCGATCTTCTTGCTCATGATGGAGGAGGCGATCAGCGGGATGGCCTCAACCGTTCCCGTGACGTCGCGCAGCGCATAGAGCTTCTTGTCGGCCGGGGCCAGGCCGGCACCGGCGGCGCAGATGACCGCCCCGACGTCCTGGAGCTGGGCCAGGATTTCGTCGTTTGCCAGGTTGGCCCGCCATCCCGGAATGGACTCCAGCTTGTCCAGGGTGCCCCCGGTGTGCCCCAGCCCGCGGCCGGACAGCTGCGGGACGGCCACGCCGAACACCGCCACCAGCGGGGCCAGCGGCAGGGTGATCTTGTCCCCCACGCCACCGGTGGAATGTTTGTCGGAGGTGTATTTCAGGCCGCCGTCTGGTCGACGGAGGCTGGAGAAATCCATCCGCTCCCCCGAGGCGATCATGGCGGCCGTCCACCGGGCGATTTCGGCGCGGTCCATGCCGTTGAGCAGGATGGCCATGTTCAGGGCAGCCATCTGTTCGTCCGCGATGGCCCCACGCGTGTACGCGTCGATGGTCCAGTCGATCTGTTCGGGGCTCAGCGTCCCCTTGTCACGCTTGGTGCGGATGATGTCTACGGCGTCGAACGCCTCTGCTTTGCTGTCGGTCACCGGGTCTCCTCCAGGTGTTCGGGACCAAAGGCGTCAGGCAGCACCTGGTCCATGGTCTTGATGCCGCGGTTGGTCATGAGCTGCATGCCGGGGGCGCTGAATTCGTACAGCAGCTGCCGGCAGCGGCCGCAGGGCATGAGGACGGTGCCCTCACCGTCCACGCAGTAGAACGCCCGCAGCAGTCCCCCGCCGGTCATCTGCAGTTCCCCCACCAGGACGCACTCCGCGCAGAGGGTCAGTCCGTAACTGGCATTTTCCACGTTGCAGCCGCTGACGATCCGGCCGTCCACCGTCAGGGCAGCGGCTCCCACCGGAAACTTTGAATACGGGGCGTACGCATTCTTCATGGCGGCTGCGGCGGCAGCTTCCAGGGCTGCCCAGTCCACCTGTTGTGTGTTGTCCACGGCGGTCATCCCTTGACGTACGGTATGCCGTCGGCCGCGGGCGGCCTGGACCGTCCTACCAGGCCCGCCACCGCGACGACGGTCAGGGCGTAGGGGAGCATCGCCATGAACTGGCTGGGGACGGGAGAACCGATGATGGTGATGATGCTTTGCAGGTTGTCGGCGAAGCCAAACAGCAACGCCGCCAGGAACGCGCCGATCGGATTCCACCGCCCGAAGATCATGGCTGCCAGGGCAATGTAGCCGCGGCCGCCGGACATGTCCTTGCTGAACGCATCCACCGACACCAGGGTGAAGAAGGAGCCGCCGATTCCTGCGATGGCCCCGCCCATGAGGACGTTGATGAAGCGGGTCCGGTTGACGTTGATGCCCACCGTGTCGGCCGCCTGGGGGTGTTCGCCGACGGCGCGCACGCGCAGGCCCCACTTGGTGTGGAAAAGGCCCACGTAGACCACGATCACGGCGACGTACATGAGGTAGCCCACCAGGGACTGGCGGAACAGAATGGGGCCGATGATCGGGATGTCGGCGAGGAACGGAATATCCACGGCCTGCAGCCGGCCGGGCTTGTTGAGGTGTTCGGGGTCCGCCGTGAGCAGGGTGGAGAAGAGGAAGCTGGTGAGGCCGCTGATCAGGACATTGAGGACCACGCCGACGATGATCTGGTTGACGAGGTACTTGATGCTCACGATGGCCAGGACCAGGGACACGAGCGCACCGGCGACTGCGGCCGAGATGAGCCCAACGTAGACGTTGCCGGTCACGGTGGCAACGACGGCGGCGGAGAACGCCCCGAGCAGCAGTTGGCCTTCGATGGCGATATTAACCACGCCGGCCCGTTCGCACAGCACACCCGAGAGTGAGCCAAACACCAGCGGTACGGCCAGGGTCACGGCACCGGCCATGAGGCCGCCGAGGGAGATGGAGGGTTCGGGGTCACGGCCGCCGGCGACGATCCAGATCATGAAGCCGACGAGGAAGACCACTGCGAAAATGCCGCCCAGCCATCCGGGAGTGCGCCGCCGCTGCACGGTCAGGAAACAGGCGGACCCTGCCAGTGCGAGCAGCACGACGGAGCAGATCCAGCCCAGCGCCATCGAAGGCACGGTAATCTTTTCAACCCGGGCGACGCCGAGGGCGGCCAGGCCCAGGACGGCGACGGCAGCGATGGTGGTGGCGGGTATCCAGCGGTCTACTCCCCCGCCCTCCCGCCGCTGGCTGACCCAGCGGTAACCGACGTAGGCCGCGGCGGCCAGCGCCACGGCCAGGGTGACCCACGCCGCCGTAGAGGAGGCGTTCGGATCGCGGGCCTCGGCAATCCGGAAGCCGGCAGATTTTGGGTTGGCCAGGAAACCGAACAGCACGGTTCCCAGGATGGCGAGCAGGCCAAGGCCAACGCCGGCTTTCCAGCTCACCAGTTCGGTTGTGCCTGTCCGGCCTCCGGCGCGGGTGGCTCCGCTGGTGCTGCTGGTTCCCTTACCGGTGCCCGGCTGTTTGCCGGTAGGAGATTGTGTGGTGGCGCTCATGCTGCCGCTCCGCTCTTGACGCCGCCGGCACGCGAACCTGCGGTCCCACTCGTAGTGGTCTTCTTCTTACGGGGGTTGAGTCCGAATATCGCACGGACCAGCGGCGGTGCTGCGATGAACAGCACAATCAGGGACTGGATGACGAGCACAATGTCGATCGGCGTCTGCGTCTGGGCCTGCATTGCCACGCCGCCGGCGCGGAAGGCGCCGAACAGCAGGCCGGCGAAGAAGGTTCCCCACGGCGTCGAGCGTCCCAGCAGCGCCACCGTGATGGCATCAAAACCGATGGAGGCAGCGACACCGCCGGAGAGGTACTTTTCCGTCCCGGACACCTGGGCCACGCCGGCCAAGCCGGCCAGCGCACCGGCGATCGCCATCACCAGGATGGTGCTGCGGGCTACGTTGATGCCAGCGGTGCGGGCCGCGCTGGGGTTCGCACCGACGGCGCGGAACTCAAAACCGATCGTTGAGCGGTTCAGCAGCCACCACACGAAGGCGGTGGCCGCTATCGCGGCCAGGAAGCCGGCGTGCAGGCGGAATTGCGGTCCGAGCAGTTCGGGGAACAACGCGGTGGAATCAAGGAATGGCGAGATCGGGTTTGTGGAACCCTTGCGCTGGAAAGCCGGCGTGGTGAGCAGGAACAGCAGCAGGAAGTTGGCGATGTAGTTGAGCATGATGGTCACGATCACCTCGTGCGCGCCGGTCCGTGCCTTCAGCAGGCCCACGACGCCGCCCCAGACCGCGCCCCCGACGAGGCCGGCCAGGATAACGACCAGCAGGTGCAGGCCGATGGGCAGGTGCCAAGCGAACCCTACGTAGGCGCCGAAGAGCGCGCCGAAGATGATCTGCCCTTGGGCGCCGATGTTGAACAGGCCGGCGCGGAACGCCAGCGCGACACCGAGCCCGGCGCAGATCAGCGGGGTTGCGACGGTGAGGGTCTCGGTGATCGGGTACAGCTGGGCTGCCAGGTCGGCGCCCGCCCAGTTGAAGATGGACCCCTGTACCAGGGCAGTGTAGGGACGGATGACCTCGGTCAGGAGGTCCCCGGGCTGGGCAAAGAAGTAACCGGCCGTGACGGCGACCTTGGGGTTGGTCACTGCCATCAGGATGCCGCCGAGCACGATCGCCAGCAGCACGGAGAGGAAGGAGACCATGGCGTTGCCGGTGAAGATCTGGTGCAGGACGGAACCGCTTCCATCCCGGTCATGGTCCCGGCCGCGCCGCTGGGTGGCTGCCGGAACGGCAGACGGCGGCATCTGGCCACCGGCGGTGTCAAGGACGACGTCGGAGGCCACAGCCTCGGAGGTGGTGCCGCCGGGCTCCGGGGTGTCGACGGGCTCCGGGGCGCCGTTGCGGCCGGTCCGCGGTTCCGGGGTTGTCTTTTCAGACATGGGATTCTCCTTCGTGGCCGGCAGGCTCCGATACCGCCGCTGTGGTGGTGGCGCCGGAAACAGGGGCGGCGGCGCTGGCTTCGGCTTCGGTGGCCGGGACACCGGCCATCATCAGGCCCAGAACGTCGCGGGACGTGGTGGCGGGTACGATTCCCACCAGCCGGCCGCGGTAGAGCACGGCGATCCGGTCGGCCAGCTGAAGTACTTCGTCCAGTTCTGTGGACACGATCATGACCGGCGTCCCGTGGTCGCGTTCGGCGATGACCCGCTTGTGCACAAACTCAATCGAGCCGACGTCGAGACCACGTGTGGGCTGCGAGGCGATGAACAGCCGCAGCGGACGGGAGAGCTCACGGGCCAGGACCACCTTCTGCTGGTTGCCGCCGGAAAGGGTGCCCACCGCCGCGGACACGGAGGGCGTGCGAACGTCGAATTCCTCGACCTTCCTGGCGGCGTTCTCCGCGATCACGCCCGGCTTCATCCCCACGCCGCGTGCGAAGGGCGCTTTGTCGTAGAGGTCCAGGATCATGTTTTCGGAGATGGTGAACGTGCCCACCAGACCGTCAATGGTGCGGTCCTCGGGGACGAAGCCCACACCGGCACCGAGGACGTGCTTGACGCTCCTGCCCAGCAGTTCCTCGCCGTCGAGCGTGATGGACCCGGCTACGTGCGGCTGCACGCCAAGAATCGCCTCGGTCAGTTCAGTCTGGCCGTTGCCTTGCACTCCTGCGATGGCCAGCACTTCGCCCTTGGCGATGTCGAAGGACAGGTCATTGACCACGTGCTGGCCGTTGTGGTCCGTCACTGTCAGGTTGCGGACCTTGAAGGTCACGTCACCGGGCTTGGCGGGCGCCTTGTCGAGGGTCAGGCTCACCGTGCGGCCAACCATGGCGGACGCCAGTTCAGTGGGGGAAGCCGTGGGATCCGCCTGCCCCACCACCTTGCCGCGGCGGATGACCGTGATGGTGTCTGAGATGGCTTTGACTTCACGCAGTTTGTGGGAGATGAAGACGATCGACTTACCGTCGCGCTTCAGCTGCCGGATGATGTCCAGGAGCTCATCGGTTTCCTGCGGCGTCAGCACGGCGGTGGGTTCATCGAGAATGAGTACCTCGGCATCACGCACCAGCGCCTTGATGATCTCGACCCGCTGCTGGACGCCGACGGGCAGGTCCTCCACCATGGCGTCGGGGTCGACGTCGAACCCGTACTGGTCCGAGATGCGGCGGATCTTTTCGCGCGTGGCTTCCAGGTTGAGCAGGCCGGCGGCTTTGGTGGCCTCATTGCCCAGCGCCACATTCTCGGCCACGGTGAAGACCGGGATGAGCATGAAGTGCTGGTGGACCATCCCGATGCCGGCCGCCATGGCCTCGCCGGGGTCTTTGAAGACGACGGGCTTGCCATCGACCAGGATTTCACCTTCGGTCGGATCGTACAGGCCGTAGAGCACGTTCATCAGGGTGGATTTCCCTGCGCCGTTCTCGCCCAGGAGGCAGTGCACCTGCCCGGGTTCAACGACCAAATCAATGTGGTCATTGGCTACCAGGGACCCGAATCTCTTCGTGATCCCTTTCAGTTCGAGTTTCAAGACCCCAACCAATCTGTGTGTGTATGGATCTGCTCCGGCGCGCTGTCGGCGGCGAGGCAGCGGGTAGTCCCAGCCTAGTGTCACGGGTGGTTCCTGGGCAGGGCAGGAAGGCGGCAATGGGCACCGCCTGCATGGTGCCGGCGACCGTCTGTTGCCAGCAAAGCAGAACGCGCTGCCCTTCGGCCGGGGTAACGGCGGAAGGGCAGCGCGCCCCGCGGTTCGGTGCTTACTTGGTGGGGCTGGACTTCGACTCGACCTTGACGGTGCCGGAGATGATGTCCTTCTTGAGCTGGTCCAGGTCGCTCTTCAGGTCTGCCGGCACGGCGGAATCCAGATCGTGGAACGGCGCCAGGGCCACGCCGCCGTTTGCCAGGGTTCCAATGTAGGGCGACGCGTCGAACTTGCCGTCCTTGTCGTCCTTGATGACTGTCTCCACAGCGGTGGACATGGTCTTCTGGACGGAGGAGAGGATCACGGACTTGTAATCCGGGGCAGTCAGGTAGCCATCGGAGTCGACCCAGATGAGCTTGGCGTCCTTGCCTTTGGACTTGGCATCGAGGATCGCGCTGCCCGCGCCGCCGCCAACGGGTCCGGCCACCGGAAGAACAATGTCTGCGCCCTGGTCAAGGAACCCCTGGGTCAGGACCTTGCCCTTGTCCACCTGCTTGAAGTCACCAACGAAGGTGCCGTCCTGCTTGTCCTTGTCCCAGCCGATGAGCTGGACGCTCTTGCCCTTCTTCTCGTTGTAGTACTTCACGCCATCGGCAAAGCCGTCCATGAAGATGGTGACGGTGGGAATGTTGATGCCGCCGAAGGTTGCGACCTTCCCCGTCTTGGAGGTGCCTGCTGCCAGGTAGCCGGCCAGGAACGCGGCCTGGGCAGTGTCATAGACGATCGGCTTGACGTTCTTGGGGAACGTGGGGTCGTTGTAGTCAATGATGGCGAAGTGGCTGTTCGGGTTGGCCGTCGCGATGGACTTGGTGGCGTCGCCGAGCAGGAAGCCGACAGTAACGGTCAGCTTGCAGCCCTGCTGGACCATGGAGCGGAGGTTGGGATCGTAGTCCGTGTCAGCCTTGGACTGGACGTGCTTTTCCTTGATGCCGAGGTCCTTCACGGCGCTCTGCAGGCCCTCGTAGCCGGACTGGTTGAACGACTTGTCGTCGAATCCTCCGGAGTCGGACACCATGCATGCGGTGTAGTCCGAGGCGGTCGCTGAACCGGAGGGGCCGGACGCAGACGGGGCGGCTCCGCAACCGGTGAGCAGCAAGGCGGACGCACCGAGGGTGGCCACACCGGCCATTGAACCGCGCTTGAAGCCGGCACGCAGTGATTTCTTCAATTTTCCTCCAGGGATGATGCGAGTGGCACTACGGGCGGAATTCAATGAGTGTCCGTTTCGGCGCTGAAATTCTGTTTTCACTGAAGGCACGCAGCACTGCGCCGGAGCGCACTGATGGCAATCACTTTAGTGGCCTGCGCCACGTCCCCATAGCACGGTGGGAGCTGACCCCGGATATTGTTTACAAGTTGTTACCAAGCAGTAGGGGCGCCTCCAAAGGAGGCGCCCCTACTGCTTATGGTTCTTCGGTCGGATCAGTGCTTGGGCTACAGCCGGACCAGCATCTTGCCGGTGTTTGCCCCGTCCAGCAGGTCCATGAACGCCTGCGGCGCGTTCTCCAGGCCGTCCACGATCGTCTCGTCGTAGCGCACGGTGCCGTACGCAAGCCAGCCGGCCATCTTCTCCGCGAACTCAGCGGCGTGCTGCCGCTGGCCGCCCACCAGGAAGCCGCGCAGGGTCAGCTGCTTGCCGATTGCCTGCATGAGGTTGTGCGGTGCGGGAGTCGGTTCGGTGGAGTTGTACTGTGCGATCGCGCCGCACATTGCCACCCGGCCGCCCACATTGAGGACCGCCAGGGCGGCCTCCAGGTGCTCGCCGCCCACGTTGTCGAAGTAGACGTCGATGCCGGCGGGGCCTGCTGCCTCCTGCAGCTGCTCCACCACGGGACCATCGTGGTAGTCGAACGCGGCGTCGAAGCCCAGCTCCAGGAGGCGTGCCACCTTGGCGGGCGAGCCTGCAGAGCCGATGACCCGCGAGGCGCCCATGGCCTTGGCGATCTGGCCCACCAGGGAGCCCACCGCACCTGCGGCGCCGGAGACGAACACGGCGTCCCCCGGCTTGAATTCCGCTACCTTCAACAGGCCGGTGTAGGCCGTCAGCCCGGTCATTCCCAGGGCGCCGAGGAAAGCCGACGCCGGTGCCAGGTCAGTGCGGGCAGGGGTGGCAGCATTGCCGTCCACCACCGCATACTCCCGCCAACCCAGGGAATGGACGACGACGTCGCCCTCCTTGTGTGCCGACGAACGGGACGCGATCACTTCACCCACCGCACCGCCGTCGAGCGCTTTGCCCACGGCGAAGGGGGCGGAGTAGGACTTGACGTCGTTCATGCGGCCCCGCATGTAGGGGTCCACGGACATGAAGAGGTTGCGCACCAGGATCTGGCCGTCTTCAAGTGCGGGCAGCGGTGACTCTGCGAGTTCGAAGTTCTCACCGGACGGGCGCCCCACGGGGCGGGAGGCGAGCCGGATTTCACGGGTGGTGGTTGCGAGGGCTGTGCTCATGCTGCGTACTCCAGGATCTTGAGGTCGACGGCGATGTTGCCGCGCGTGGCGTTCGAATAGGGGCAGACCTGGTGTGCCTTGGCCACCAGGTCCTCTGCGGTGGCCAAGTCCAGGGCCGGAAGGGCGATTTCCAGTTCGGCGGCCAGCCCGAAGCCGGCGCCGCCGTCCAGCTGCCCAAGGTGGATTTTTGCCGCGACGGCCGAGTCCGTGAGGTCTGCGCCTGCTTTGCGGCCGACCAGGCGCAGTGCGGAGTGGAAGCAGGCGGCGTACCCTGCGGCAAAGAGCTGTTCGGGGTTGGTGCCCTGGCCGCTGCCACCGAGTTCGACCGGGCTGGCGAGGGCCACTGCGAGCTTGCCGTCGTTGCTGCGGGCAGCGCCGTCACGGCCTTCGCCCGAGGCCAGGGCCTCTGCGGTGTAGAGAGTCTTCACGAAAGATATCCGTCCTGTTGTTGGCATGGTGCAGTATTCGGGGTCACAGTGATTCGTGCAGTGCCGCCGTGAGCTTGCCGAGCGTGGTCCGCAGTTGTTCAAGTTCTTCCAGGGAGAGTCCGGCGGCATCGGCCAGCCGCTGCGGAATGGCACTCGCCGGGCCGCTGAGGTTCCGTCCGGCGGGCGTCAGGTGGATCGCAACGCGGCGCTCGTCCTCGCCGGACCGCCGCCGTTCCACCAGCCCCAGCGTTTCCAGCCGTTTGAGCAGGGGCGACAGGGTGCCGGAATCGAGGCCAAGTTCCCCGCCAAGCTCCTTCACGCCCCGGGGTTCGCTTTCCCACAGGACCAGCATCACCAGGTACTGCGGGTAAGTGAGTCCCAGCTCATCCAAGACCGGCCGGTAGACGGCGGTGGCGGCCCGGGACGCCGAATAGAGCGCAAAACATACTTGCCGGTCCAGGCGGGGTGCTTCGGTCATGGAACCACCGTAGCGCACAACTAAATTGTGCACAACTTACCGCAGCGCGGACCGCCCCCGGTTGAAACGCCGTCGTGCGTTCCCACCGCCGGATCCGCACCTCCCGGCCGGCCCTGCGGCGGGACGGGGCTAGGAAAGGGGCGCCTGCTCCAGGTCCCGGATGGTGCGCAGGGCGGCCGCGGTGAGCACCCTGATGCCCAGGCCCAGGGACCGTTCGTCCAGGATGTAGTCGCCGCGGTGCAGGTCGTAGTCCTCGCCGCCGGGCGTTTTGGTGCCCAGCCGCATCATCGCGCCCGGAAGTTCGGCCAGGAACCAGGCGAAGTCCTCGCCGCCCATGGACTGGGGTGTCAGCACCACGGCGCTTTCCCCGATCTCAGCGCGGGCAGCAGCCTCGATGATCGCCGTCTCATGCTCGGAGTTCACCACCGGCGGCACTCCCCTGGTGTGTTCAAGGTGGACGTCCACGCCGTAGGGCGCGGCCACCTGGTGCACCACCTCGTCGAGCAGTTCACCGGCGGCATGCCAGGCATCCCGGTCCAGGCAGCGCATGGTTCCCGCCATGTAGCCGCTGCCGGGGATCGCGTTGGGCGCCGAACCTGCGGTGATCTGGCCCCACACCACGGAGACGCCGCTGCGGACGTCCACCCTGCGGGACAGCACGGCCGGCACGTTGACAGCAATCTGCGCCAGCGCGAACACGAGGTCCTCAGTGAGGTGCGGGCGGGAGGTGTGGCCGCCACGCCCGGACAGTTCGATCCGGATGGTGTCCGAGGCCGATGTGATGGCACCGATCCTGGTGCCCACCTTGCCCACTTCGATCCGCGGGTCGCAGTGCAGAGCAAGGATCCGGGGCACACCGTCCAGGACACCCTGCTCGATGCAGGCATGTGCGCCGCCGGGCATGGTTTCCTCGGCAGGCTGGAAGATGATGCGGACGGTGGCGCCGAGGGGTGCTTCCTGGTGCATCCGGTGCAGGACCAGGGCAATGCCCAGCATGGTGGTGGTGTGCACATCATGGCCGCAGGCGTGGGTCACGCCGTGGTTTTTCGACGCGAACGGCAGGCCCGTCTCCTCGATGATGGGCAGGGCGTCGATGTCACCGCGCAGGGCCGTGGCAATGGGGCCTTCGCCCACGTCCACCGTCAGGCCGGTGCCTTCCAGGCGGCGGGGGCTCAGGCCTGCGGCTTCGAGCCGTTCGGCGAGCTTGTCCGTGGTGCGAAACTCCTTGAAGGACAGTTCCGGGTGCGCATGCAGGTCCCGGCGGAATTCGATCAGTTCCGGCAGGAGCGGTTCGAGCCAGGGAGCCACCAGGGCGGTGGGCTCGGCTTCAGTAGTGTAGTTGCGCACTGTTTCACTCTAGCGAGGGTGGCGGCATTAGCGCCCATTCACTGAGCCGCGTTACATCCCGGCCCTGCCGGCACGCGGAGTGCCGGCAGGTTCCCGGTCAGAGGACGTCCGTGTCCCCGCTCGCCTTGAGGGCGTCCACGGCAGCCTTCACGCGCTGGGAATTGGCCATGGTGGTCACCAACAGGGCGTCCGGCGTATCCACGATGACGACGTCCTGGATTCCGATCAGGGCGATGACACGCTTGGTGTCGGTGACAACGACGCCGCTTGAGTTCTCGGTGAACACGCGGGCGCCCTCACCGAGGACGGTGACGTCATCCACTTCCTTGGCGCTGTTGAGGCGGCCGACCGAGGCGAAGTCGCCGACGTCGTCCCAGCGGAAGGAACCGGGCACGACGGCGACGTCCCCGGCTTCGGCGGCGGGTTCGGCCACCGCGTAATCGATGGCGATCTTGGGCAGGGTGGGCCAGATGCGGGCAGTGACCTCATCACGCTGGGGGGTGTCCCAGGCACGGGCGATTTCCTGCAGGCCCTGGAACAGTTCGGGCTGGTTGGCCTCGAGGTGCTTGAGCATCAGCGACACGGGCGCCACGAACATGCCGGCGTTCCACACGTAGTCGCCGCTGTCCACGTACTGCTGGGCCACCGTCTCGTCCGGCTTTTCGACGAATTCCACGACGTCGTGGGCGCTGGGGGCGCCTTCGATGTGGAGGGCCTTGCCGGAACGGATGTAACCGAAACCGGTGGACGGGTGGGTGGGCTTGATGCCGATGGTCACGATCTTGCCGGCAGCAGCGGTATGGATGGCTTCACGGACTGCCTCCTGGAAGAGGTTGTCCGGGCTGATCACCTGGTCGGCGGCGAAGGAACCCATGATGGTGTCGGGATCGCGTTCGTGCAGGATTGCCGCTGCAAGGCCGATTGCCGCACCGGAGTCCTTGGGCTCGGACTCCAGGACAAGGTCGGAGTCGCGCACCTCAGGAAGCTGGCGGCACACGGCTTCACGGTGCGCCTGGCCGGTCACCACCAGCATCCGGTTGCCCGCGAGGGGGTGCAGCCGGTCGTAGGTGGCGCGCAGCAACGTGCTGCCCGATCCGGTGAGATCGTGAAGGAACTTGGGAGCTGCTGCTCGTGACAGAGGCCAGAGGCGGGTCCCCACTCCGCCTGCCGGAATCACCGCAATGAAGCGGTCAAGGGGTGAAGCCGGGCTTGTCACTTTGTCTGTACTCATCACGGCTACTTTAGCTGAAGGGCCGCGGGCGGCTCCTGTGGCGGCGCATGGGCCCGCGTTTTGGCCTCCGTCCCGGCCTTTGGGCCCGCGCGGATGTGGTGTTTGTCTCATTTCCCCGGAAAATCCGCTCCAGCACTGGGCACCAACAAACGTCTAAATTGAATAAGCTGTTAGCGAAGCCTAGATTTAGGCCTGAGCTACGAGTGCTCTCGCAGCAGGCGTTCCCCCCGCATGGATCTCATGCCAGCGCCGCTGTGTTGCAGGGAGGTTTATCAGTGCCGACAAAACCAGCTGGCACCTTGTACCGCGGCCGTGAAGGCATGTGGTCCTGGGTAGGACACCGTATTACCGGTGTAGTGATCTTTTTCTTCTTGTTGGTCCACGTCCTGGACACCTCCTTGGTGCGTGTGTCACCGGAGGCCTACACCGCCGTGATCGGCGCCTACAAGAATCCGCTGATGGCGCTGGGTGAGACCGGCCTTGTGGCTGCCATCGTTTTCCACGCCTTCAATGGCCTGCGGATCATCGCGGTCGACTTCTGGAAGAAGGGCGCCAAGTACCAGCGGCAGATGCTGTGGGCAGTCCTGGCCCTCTGGGTCGTGACCATGGTCGCCTTCTCCATCCGCCACCTGTCCCTCGCCCTCGGAGGTCACTAAGCCATGACTGCAACCATCGAGAGCCCCCGCAGCGGCCGGATCGCTCCCCAGTACCGCCGCAGCGGCGGGTCCAAGGGCAACTTCGAGATGATCGCCTGGCTGTTCATGCGCCTTTCCGGCGTGGTGCTGGTGGTCCTGATCTTCGGCCATCTGTTCGTGAACCTGATGGTCGGCGAAGGCATCCACGCCATTGACTTCGGCTTCGTGGCCGGCAAGTGGGCCGACCCGTTCTGGCAGTTCTGGGACCTGGCCATGCTGTGGCTGGCCATGCTGCACGGCAGCAACGGCGTGCGGACCATCATCAACGACTACGCCGAGAAGACGTCCACCCGCCGCTGGCTGAAGACCGTTCTCTACGCGGCCGCCGTGGTCATCATCCTCCTGGGCACCCTGGTCATCTTCACCTTCAACCCGTGCCCCGTAGTGAACGGCGTTGCCCTTCCGGGCGGCTTCTGCCCTGCCTAGCACTGGCACGACCCTGGGCCCGCGGGCTTGTCCGCGGGCCCTGTTTTGCGGAGCAGGCAAAGCCGCCCCGTTGTTTTATAGCGAATTTTGAGAGAAAGAGCGTCTGGTATGCAGGTCCATAAGTACGACGTCGTCATCGTCGGTGCCGGTGGCGCTGGCATGCGCGCCGCGATCGAGTCCGGTCAGCGCGCGCGCACAGCAGTACTGACCAAGCTCTACCCCACCCGCTCGCACACGGGTGCGGCACAGGGTGGCATGTGTGCAGCCCTTGCCAATGTCGAGGAAGACAACTGGGAATGGCACACCTTCGACACCGTCAAGGGCGGCGACTACCTGGTTGACCAGGACGCCGCCGAGGTCATGGCCAAGGAAGCCATCGACGCCGTGCTGGACTTGGAAAAGATGGGCCTGCCCTTCAACCGCACCCCCGAGGGCCGCATCGACCAGCGCCGCTTCGGTGGCCACACCCGTGACCACGGCAAGGCTCCCGTCCGCCGTGCATGCTACGCCGCGGACCGTACCGGCCACATGATCCTGCAGACCCTGTACCAAAACTGCGTCAAGCACAACGTTGAGTTCTACAACGAGTACTACGTCCTGGACCTGCTGACGGTTGAAGAGGACGCAGTCCGCGAAGACGGCACTGCCTACAAGCAGAAGCGCGTGGCCGGCGTCGTCTCCTACGACCTCGCCTCCGGTGAACTGCACGTGTTCCAGGCCAAGTCCGTGGTGTTCGCCTCCGGTGGTGCCGGCAAGGTCTTCAAGACCACCTCCAACGCCCACACCCTGACCGGTGACGGCATGGGCATCGCCTTCCGCCGCGGCATCCCGCTGGAAGACATGGAATTCTTCCAGTTCCACCCCACCGGCCTGGCCGGCCTGGGCATCCTGCTGTCCGAGGCCGCCCGCGGTGAAGGTGCAATCCTCCGCAACTCCGAGGGTGAGCGCTTCATGGAGCGCTACGCCCCCACCATCAAGGACCTGGCGCCGCGTGACATCGTGGCCCGTTCCATGGCCAACGAGGTGCGCGAAGGCCGCGGCTGCGGCCCGAACAAGGATTACGTCCTCCTGGACCTGACCCACCTGGAGCCGGCGCACATCGACGCCAAGCTCCCGGACATCACCGAGTTCGCCCGCACCTACCTGGGCGTGGAACCGTACACCGAGCCGGTGCCGGTATTCCCCACCGCGCACTACGCCATGGGTGGCATTCCCACGAACATCCAGACCGAGGTGCTGCAGGACAACGACACCGTAATCCCCGGGCTCTACGCCGCTGGTGAAGTTGCCTGCGTCTCCGTCCACGGCTCCAACCGCCTGGGCACCAACTCGCTGCTGGACATCAACGTCTTCGGTAAGCGCGCCGGCATCGCCGCCGCGGAGTACGCAAAGACCGCGCCTTACGTGGAACTGCCGGAGAACCCGCTGGCCTACACCACCGAGCTGCTGGACATTGCCCGCAACGGCACCGGCGACGAGAAAGTGGCGCAGATCCGCAAGGAACTGCAGGACACGATGGACGCGAACATGCAGGTGTTCCGTACGGCAGACACCCTGAACCAGGTGCTGCGCGACATCGAATCCTTCGAGGAGCGCTACAAGCGCATCAACGTCCAGGACAAGGGCAAGCGCTTCAACCTGGACCTGCTCGAGGCCGTGGAACTCGGCTTCCTGCTGGAACTGGCCAAGGTCATGACCGTGGCCGCCCTGCACCGTGAGGAATCCCGCGGCGGACACTTCCGCGAGGACTTCCCCGAGCGTGACGACGAGAAATTCATGAAGCACTCCATGGCGTACAAGGATGACCATGCGCCGGCTGACGGATCGGCGGAATCAATCGCCGGCATCCGCCTGGCCACCAAGCCGGTTGTCTTTACCCGCTACGAGCCGATGGTGAGGAAGTACTAAGATGACCGCTGAAATCGCTGAGCCAGCCTCAAAGGTTGAACTTCCTGCCGGCGTTGGCGGGGGCGGGGAAATCCCCACGTTCGACGTCCACCTGCGGGTCCGCCGGTACAACCCGGAGGTCTCCGGGGAATCAACCTGGGACGATTTCCACCTGACCATGTACGGCACGGACCGTGTCCTGGACGCCCTGCACAAGGTGAAGTGGGAGATGGACGGCACCCTGTCGTTCCGCCGCTCCTGCGCCCACGGCGTGTGCGGCTCGGACGCCATGCGCATCAACGGCCGCAACCGCCTTGCCTGCAAGACCCTCCTGAAGGACCTGGACACGTCCAAGCCCATCACGGTGGAGCCCATCAAGGGCCTGCCGGTGGAAAAGGACCTGATCGTGGACATGGAGCCGTTCTTCCAGTCGTACCGCGAAGTCATGCCCTTCCTGATCAACAAGGGCCACGAGCCCACCCGGGAGCGCCTGCAGTCCGCAGAGGACCGTGAGCGCTTTGATGACACCACCAAGTGCATCCTGTGTGCTGCGTGCACGTCCTCCTGCCCCGTGTTCTGGACCGACGGGCAGTACTTCGGCCCCGCCGCCATCGTGAACGCGCACCGCTTCATCTTCGACTCCCGCGATGATGCCGGCGACATGCGCCTGGAGATCCTCAACGACAAGGAAGGCGTGTGGCGCTGCCGCACCACCTTCAACTGCTCGGAGGCATGCCCCCGCGGCATCCAGGTCACGCAGGCCATCGCGGAGGTCAAGCAGGCCATCCTGGCCCGCAGGATCTAGGCGCGTTCAAGAACAGACACAACGGCCGACGGCGTCACCCACCACACGTGGTGGAGGGCGCCGTCGTTCGTTTCCGCACAGCCTTTCCGCACAGAAAGGGGACAGCATGTCCCGCTCCGAAAAAGTGTCCTTCGCCGGCTCCACAGGAGAGATGCTCTCCGGCATCATCGATGTTCCCGAGGGCCCCGTCAAAGGCTGGGGCGTCTTTTCGCACGGCTTCACGCTGGGCAAGGACAGCCCCTCCGCGGCACGGATGTGCAAGGCCCTGGCTGACAGCGGCATCGGCATGCTGCGTTTCGACAACGTGGGCCTGGGCGGCTCCGCCGGGGAATGGTCTGCCGGATCCTTCAGCCACAAGGTTGCGGACACGGTGAAGGCGGCGGAATTCATGCGCAGCGAGGGGAAGGAAATCTCGCTGCTGGTGGGCCATTCGTTCGGCGGCGCTGCGGTCCTCGCCGCTGCCCGGGAAATTCCCGAACTGGACGCCGTTGCCACCGTGGGAGCGCCCTTCTCCCCCAAACACGTGGCCCATGTGTTCGATGCCGCACTGGACCGGATCCTGAGTGAGGGCAGCGCCGAGGTGGACCTGGGCGGCAAACGCGTGGAAATCCGCCGGCATTTCGTGGAGGACCTGGAGAACGCGGACCTCACGGACTGCATCAGGCAGCTGCACAAGCCGCTGATGGTGCTCCACTCCCCTACCGACAACACCGTGGGGATTGAGAATGCCAGCACCATCTTCCAGACCGCACGGCACCCGCGGAACTTCGTCTCGCTCGAGGGAAGCGACCACCTCCTGACCGGCAAGGGGCAGGCCGCACGGGCCGCGCGGATCATCGCTGCCTGGGCTGACCAGTACCTGGACGCAACCCCCGCCTGATCCGGCCGCGCCGCCTGTGGCGGGAAGCCTACTTGCCGATGGCTGCCTTGCTCTCGCTGATCCACTGTTCGGCCGCCTTCTCCGGTGTGAGCCGCTTGAACAGGACGTCGGTGTTGATCCGGGCGGTGATCTCGGAAACCGCGGTGGAACCGGTAGGGCCGATGTAGGTGGGAGCGAAGTCCATTTTGCCGATCTGGTCGATGTACCCGGCTTCGACCTTCCCCTGCGGCGTGAGGCCGTCCTGGATAGCGGCCCGCATATCGGCGTTGCCGGGGATGCCCCTGTCGCTTTGGATGATCCTGGCGGCGGCCTGGTTGTTCACCAGGAAGTCCACCAGCTTAGCCGCAGCGTCGGTGTGGTTGCTGCGGGCGGAGATGGTGTAGAACTGCGAGGACTGGAGCCAGATTCCCGGAGTGGGTTTTTCGCCGGGAAGCTTGAGCAGCTTTAGGTCTGCGCCTGAAGCCTTGCTGAGGGCAGTCAGCGAGTTGCTCCAGGTCAGCATCATCCCGGCCTTGCCCATGCCCATGAGCGTCTGCTCGGTGCTGACGTTGAGCTTTTCCACCGTTTCGGAAGCACTGGGGGCGGCGCCGGATTCGCTGAGCTTCAGTGAGTAATCGAAGTAGTCCCGCACCGTCTCCTTGCCCAGTCCCAGTTGGCCGTCCTGGGTGTAGAGCGATTCTCCACGCTGGCGGGCGAAGGCATCCAGAGAGTCATGGGTGAGGACGGTCGCCGTTCCGTAGGTCCCCTTCGGGCTCTTGGCCGTGATGTCGCCGGCAATCCTGGCAAAGTCATCCCAGCTCCAGGTGCTGTCATCCGGCATGGGGACGCCCGCAGCCGTGAAGACTGCGGGGTTCACCACGATCGCCAGTGCGTTGGCTCCCGTGGAGACCCCGTACTGCTTTCCTTTGACCTGGCCGTTTTCCCGCGCACCCTGGTCCAGCTTGGACAAGTCGAGTGACCCCTCTACCTTCGACAGGTCCAGCAACGCCCCGCGGTTGGCATATTCCGCGGGATACGCGCCGCCCATGGTGATCACGTCCGGGGCGTCGTTGGCGGCCATCTGGGTGGCAAGCTTGTCGAAGTAACCGCCGATGTCCCCGTACTCCGGCTTGACCTTGATGGTGGGGTTGGCTGCCTCGAATTCCGCGATGGCTTTGTTGGTCAGGTCGGCGCGGCCGGCGTTGCCCCACCAGGAGAACCGGATTTCCACCGGCCCATCCTCGGCCTTGTTGGACGATGGGCTGGAACAACCCGCGGTCACGGCCAGCATGGCTGCTGCTGACAGGATGGCAATGGACTGACGAATGCGGGGCATACCGTGGCGCGTCATTGGGCAGGCTTCTTCCTGGATCAGGGGGCTGGAAAACGGTTTCGTGAAACGTATCAACACGTTTTGCAGGCCGTCAATACGCGGCGGGTATCCTGGTCCGCACGGTGTTGCCGCCGAAAACTTTCGGGCCGTTCCGCGCCCGGGAAGGCCTTGACACCGCCCTGGAACCAGCCAATGATGGATCGCGGAAACCGCTTTCTCACCGTCCGGGAACCTTGGTCCGCAGTGGACGGGACGGCGCGTCGTGCGCCGGACATTCCGGTCACCAGCCATCCCTCAGGAGGACGTGCACTTTGCGCAGCCACGGCAGCACTGCAGGACCGGACAGAGCCGGAGGAGTCCCTTCAGACGGTCCAGCCCCCATCGACCGGGAAGCACTGGTGCGGCGCCACAATGTCCGGCAGCGGACGCTTGATCCGCGCAGTCCCCTCTCCGTGGGCAACGGCGAGTTCGCTTTCACCATGGACCTCACCGGGCTGCAGACGCTTCCGCGCGATTACCCTGTGGGGCCGCGCGAGGACGCACTCCCGCCGGGAACCCTGCTGGGGACACAGTCCGCGTGGGGCTGGCACTCCACGCCGGGCGGGGAACACTGCACCCTGGCAGGGTCCACTGTCCTCTACGATTCACCGCGCGGCCCGGTGCCGTACGTGGACATGGTGGGAGACATCGTCAATGACCGTGAAACGGGCACCTCAGCAGCAGAAACATGGCTTCGCGCCAACCCGCACCGCCTGGACCTCGGACGCATCGGCTTCCACCTGCTGCAGGGCGGCACCGGCCGGCCGCTCAGCAGCGGCGAACTCTCCGGCACCAGCCAGACCCTGGATCTGTGGACCGGCACCGTCACCAGTACGTTCACGGTTGCGGGCCATCCGGCCAAGGTCACCACAGCCTGCCATCCGGACCGCGACGAACTGGGCATCCGGGTGGAGTCGACTGCGATCCGGGACGGGCTGGTGATCGGCATTGACTTTCCGTACGGCTCAGAGGCGTGGCACAACGCGGCCGGTTGGGAGCAGCCCGAGGCCCACACAACCCGCCTTGGCCAACCACACCCCTCAGAGCTCCACCCCGGATCCACCAGCTGGATCGTGCACCGCGAACTGGATAACGCGCGGTACCAGGTGGTGGTTTCGGGGCAGGGCCTGACCGTGGACCAAACAGGGACGCACCACGTGAGGATACGTTCGTGCGTGGATGCGGATCCGGCCGTCCTGGACCTGTCCATCGCCTTCCTTACCGCCGGAGATGGTGACTGTATTCCGCGCGGCGGCGCGGGCCTTTCCCGGGTGGCCGGAAAGGCGGGCGCAAGCACTCCGCTGCCTCCCGGCGCCGGGCATCCGATGGTGGCTCCTCCGTTGCCTGGCAGCACTGTCGCCGCCGCGTCGGCGTCGCACTGGCCACGCTTCTGGGGATCCGGCGGTGCCGTGGAACTGGCTGCCACGGCGGATCCCCGGGCCGCTGAGCTGGAACGGCGCATCGTGCTGTCCCAATACCTCACGGCCGTCAACTGTTCAGGGTCGCTGCCGCCGCAGGAAACCGGGCTGGTCTGCAATTCCTGGCGCGGACGTTTCCACCTGGAGATGCACTGGTGGCACGCCGCCCACTTTGCGCACTGGAACCGGGTGGAGCTCCTCCTGCCGTCCCTGCGCTGGTACGCCACGGTGCTGGAGGGCGCACGGGAAACGGCCCGGGGACAAGGGTTCGACGGCGCCCGCTGGCCAAAGCAGACAGGTCCGGACGGAAGGGAGAGCCCCAGCCCGATCGGCACCTTCCTTATCTGGCAGCAGCCGCATCCCATCCACATGGCGGAACTGGTGTACCGGAGCCGTCCGGGCCGGGAGGTGCTGGAGGAATTTGCGGACATCGTCTTCGAATCCGCCCACTTCATGGCCGGCTTCGCCCACCCCACACCGCGCGGATTTGAGCTGGGCCCGCCCCTCATTCCCGCGCAGGAATGCTACGGTTCCCTCCGCGGGACGGTCACCAACCCCACCTTTGAACTCGCGTACTGGCAGTGGGGCCTGCGCACGGCCGCCGCCTGGCGGGAGCGGCTGGGGCTGGAACCCGTGCAGTCCTGGCTCACGGTGGCGGACGGCCTGGTGCCCCCGCGCGTGCTCAACGGCGTCTACGCGGCCATGGACGTGGAACCCTTCACCATCAGGACAGACCACCCCTCAATGCTGTGCGCGCTCGGCGTCCTTCCGCTGACGGACCTGATCGACGAAGGCATCATGAACGCCACGCTGGAGGATGTCCTGGCGGACTGGGACTGGGACAGCACGTGGGGCTGGGACTATCCGGTCATGGCCATGACCGCTGCGCGCCTGGGCCGCCCCGAGGCCGCAGTCAACGCGCTCCTGCAGGAGGCCGGAAAGAATACGGTGCTGTCCAACGGGCACAACCGCCAGACGGACTCGCTGCCCCTGTACCTGCCGGGCAACGGCGGCCTGCTTGCCGCCGTCGCCCTGATGGCAGCCGGCTGGGACAACGGCCCGGACCGGCACGCCCCCGGCTTTCCAGCGGGCTGGACGGTGGCGTGGGAGGGGCTGGTGCCGGCGCCGTAGAACAGCCGGCCACGGCCCGATATCCCTGCAGGCCTCACCCGGCACGGCAGGTCAGGTCTGGGGCGTGGCCCGCCGCGCGCCGAGGATGGTTTTCCGCGGAGCGCCGCCGGACTCCAAATCAGCCTCACGGATCGCCGACCACCCGGCTGAGACAAGGTAGACCTGGCTGACCAGGTTGAACCAGATCAGCAGGCCGATGATGATGGCGAATGAGGCCAGGATTGGGTTCCGGCTGGCCCCTGCCAGCAGCTCAGTGCTGAAGATCTGCAGAACGGTGGTGCCTACGGCGGCGAGGAGGGTGCCTTCGAGCAGCGCCTGCCGGGACAGTTTCAGTCCGGCGGCGAGCCGGAACATGATCAGCGCGGTGACCCAGTTCAGGACCAGCGGCACCACGATCTTGACGGACGTGGTGAGGGGACCGGCCACGGCGTCGCTGAGATGCAGGAAACCCACCACCCAACCCGCCGCCGTGCCGAAGACAAGGGAGGCGCCCGCGCTGATCACCAGGGCCAGCCCCAGCAGCAGCAGGGTACCGGCATCGCGCAGCCGCACCAGGATGGGGTTGACCACAAGCGGAGGAAGTTGCAGCACGCCGCGCAGCCCGTCCCTCATCCCGTTGATCCAGCCCAGCGAGGTGATGATGGTGACCACAGCGGCAATAACCGCCGTCCAGCCGAGGCCGCCCGGGTTCAGGAGGTCCTTCGGGTCCACCAGTCCGTCCCCGTTGCCGACTTTCAGGAGGCCGGGGGCGCTGTGCGCCACCGTGGCAACAATGGTGTCGAGGAGGGCCGGCTGTCCGCTGAGGACAAGCCCGGCTATCGAAAACCCGGTGGTGAGGAGGCCGGTGATGGAGAAGAACATCCGGAAGCCAATGCCGGCGCTCAGCAGGGGCCCGTGCTGGAGGTTGTAGTGCTGGAAGGCCCGCATGGGGCGCAAGGTGTTGAGTTTGGCCAGCAGCCACTGGATCAGTGCCATCAGGCCCGGTACCACGCCGCCGCCCGCTCTCCTGGCTTTTCCCCATTCCATCCGCTTTTGGATGACGGCCAGCTTCAGCTGGGCATGCTGCGTGGGCAGCGGCGGCCGGTCAGCCGCCTTCGGTTGTGGTGTCCGCGGCAGCGTCCGTGAAGCTGGTGCCGGCGTGGTTGTCAGTTTCGGTCCCAAAGTCCAGCTCTTCCCGTAGCTGCCAGATGCCGTCGGCATCATGCTCATAGAGTCCCATGCTAACCACGGGGAAGGTGGCCCTGTAGTTCTTCAGCACCGTTTCGGCTTCATCCAGGCTTTCAGGGGCGACATCATGGGCGATGGTGACGTGGGGATGGTAGGCAAAGGGCAGTTCCCGGTGAAGGGGACCCTGCTGCAGCTTGCGATGCAGGTCCACGCACTCCTCGAAGCCGTCCTCCACGTTGATGAACACCACCGGCGAAACCGGCCGGAAAGTTCCGGTTCCGGCGATGGTCACCATGAAGGGGCTCTGGCAGCGGGCCACCTCGCGGACGTGCCGGCGGGTGGCCTCCCAGTCCTGGGTGGGAGTAGTGGTGACCAGCGTGATGTGCGCGGGCACCACCCCGGCCAGGGGATCGCCAAAGGACGCGCGCCAGCGCTGCAGTTCGTCAGCTATCTCGGCGGGAAAGCCCAGGATGACGCCCACACTGATTTCGTCGCTGCGGGGCATCTCACGGTCCGTTGCCGCGTTGTGGCCGGACTGGTCTTCGAAGCGGTCAGCCAGGTTCCGCTCCGCCTGGCCGGCGGAGAAGGCACCTCCCCTGGCGGTGACGTTTCTCGAAGACATGGCGCTAGCGGACTCCTGCGAGGCTGAGGGACGGCAGGAAGCCCATGCGCTGGTATACCTGGCCCAGCGTGACGGAGGCAATTTCCCGGGCCCGTTCCGCACCGAGGGCCAGCAGCCGGTCAAGCTCGGCGGGATCAGCCATCAGCTCGTTGGTCCGGTTGCGGAGCGGGGTGATGAAGTCCACCACCACCTCCGCGAGGTCCACCTTGAGGTGGCCGTACATCTTTCCCTGGTACTCGGCTTCGAGCTCCGCCACCGACTTCCCGGTCAGGGAAGAGTAGATGGTCAGCAGGTTGGAGACCCCGGGCTTCTCCTCGGCGTCGAAGCGGATGTCCGTGCCCGCGTCCGTCACTGCCGATTTGATGCGCTTGGCGGCGATCTTGGGATCCTCCAGCAGCTGGATGGCACCGTTGGGGGACTCCCCCGTCTTGGACATCTTGGCGCTGGGGTTCTGGAGGTCGTAGATCTTGGCGCTTTCCTTGACGATCGTCGCCTCGGGAACCGTGAAGGTGTGGCCAAACCGGGTGTTGAAACGCTGCGCGAGGTTCCGGGTCAGTTCCAGGTGCTGCCGCTGGTCCTCGCCGACCGGCACCAGATCGCTCTGGTACAGGAGGATATCCGCGGCCATCAGCGTGGGGTAGGCGAAAAGGCCCAGCGTTGCGGCGTCAGCGCCCGACTTCTGGGTCTTGTCCTTGAACTGGGTCATCCGGGACGCCTCACCGAAGCCGGTGATGCAGTTCAGCGCCCAGGCAAGCTGTGCGTGCTCCGGGACATGGGACTGGACAAAGAAGATGCTCTTGTCCGGGTCGATGCCGGCGGCGATGTACTGCGCCGCCACAATGCGGGTGCGCTTGGCCAGTTCGGCGGGATCGAAATCCACCGTGATGGCATGCAGGTCCGGGATGAAGAAGACGGCGTCGTATTCCGCCTGCATGTCCACCCAGTTGCGCACGGCGCCGATGTAGTTGCCCAGGTGCAGGGAATCCGCGGTGGGCTTGGCGCCGGAAAGGATGCGCTTCTTGGCAGTGGAGGGAGTCTGGGTGGTCATGGAAAACTTTCGGGCTTAGAGCTGGTAGTCCACTACCAGCGGGGCGTGATCGGAGAAGCGGGCATCCCAGGTGGCTGCACGGTCAACAACGGCGGAAATGGCGGATGCTGCCAGTCCGGGGGTGGCCATGTGGTAGTCGATGCGCCACCCGGTGTCGTTGTCGAACGCCTTGCCGCGCCAGGACCACCACGTGTATGGCCCGTCGACGTCGCCGGCAAGGTTCCGGTGGACGTCATGCCAGCCGATTTCCTCACCAAAGAACCGGTCGAAGTACGCGCGTTCCTCCGGCAGGTGGCCGGCCTTCTTGAGGTTGCCCTTGGAGTTCCTGATGTCCCTTGGCGTGTGGGCGACGTTCAGGTCCCCCACCACCAGCGCATGGTCGCTGTGCTTGGTCAGCTCCGGAAGCCGGGTGCTCATGACGTCAAGGAAGCGGTACTTGTCGTCCTGCTTGGGAGTCCCTACCTCGCCGGAGTGCACGTAGGCGCTGGCAACGGTGAGCTGGACGGGGTTTCCCGCAGCGTCAGGGACGCGGAAATCGGCCTCCACCCAGCGCCCGGCGGTGGCGAAGTAGTCATCCCCAATGCCGTTCCTGGTTTCGAGCGGCTCCCGGCGGGAGGCGATGGCGACGCCGGCACGGCCTTTTGCTTCCGCCTCGGCGTGCAGGATATGCCAGCCTTCGCCGAGCAGCTGCCGGACGATCGCGTCAGGGGCGCGCACTTCCTGCAGGCAGAGGATGTCCACTTCGCGCGGCTCCAGCCACGCCGCCATGCCGTTTTTGTAGGCAGCCCTAAGGCCGTTGACGTTGACTGATGCGATGCGAAGGTGGTCCTTGTTCAATGCCGAGCTCACCCGCTCCACTCTAGTCGATGATGGTTCCGGTCACCGGCTCTCCGCTGCCGCCGGAGGACTTGATCATGTCCCGGGCATTGGTGGCCGTGATCTCGATGGTCTCGAGGGCGCGGTTGATGGTGTCCTGGTTGGCGGCGGCGCCCTTGGCCCGTTCCTCTTCCACCACGCGGATCTGCACCTGGACGATTTTGAAGGAGTGGTCCAGTTTCAGGTCGCGTACTTCGTCGGCCTCGGTGCGCTCGTACACTACCCGGGTGCCCCCATGGTCGGCCGATGCCTGCGCCGGGGCGCGGCCGGTTGCGGTGTGGAAGGCGCTTTGTGCCTCGGACAGCTTGGCACCGGCCTTTTTGGCCGCCCGTTGGATGCTGAAGACCACGAACGTGGCCAGTGCCAGCCAGAACGCGGCGATGACGGCAACAACCCAGCCCACGACGTCGTTCTGGTTGGCGGCGAAGATGACGGCAACAATGAACGCCGTCACCAGGACCATCAGGCCCGGCCCGCTGATCCGGAACATCGAAAAACCGGCCCTTGCGGGTTTGGCGGATGACGAGGAGCTGCCCAAAGTTCGCATGGAGCTATTGTCTCAAACCCCGGCCTGTGCTTCGGCCGCCTTCCACCCCCGGCGAACAGCCCCGGGCGGCCCGGGTCACTTCTGCCGCCGGTCCCCGCTGCGCAGGACCTCCAGCCGTTGCCGGTACTCGGTCTCGTCAACCTCGCCCCGGGCGTAGCGCTCACGCAGCACTCCTTCAGCTCCCTGGGCTGCTGCCCAGTGCTGGTTGCGGCGCCAGGTCCTGCGGGCCACGAAGATGAACAGCGCGATGACCAGGATCCAGAAGAGCGGGAACAACAGGAACCAGGGGGAAAAGGCACCGTGCCAGGGTCCGTAGACGACCGTATCGGCCGGCACCTGCGCAGCCGCGGACAGGGCGGTGGTGGACAGTGCGGTGGTGGACAGGGCGGTGGTGGACAGGGCGGTGCTCAGTGAAGCCAACATTTTTTGTTCTCCAGACTTTCTTAACCGGCCGGGGATCCGGCCTTGTATCGAGTCTCGTTGCCGCACCCCGGCCGGCGCGTCCGGCGGCGGGAGTCACCTGTACGGGGCCGCGTACTCCCTGGGGAGTCCTGCTGCTGCATCCCGTGCCGGACTCAGCCGGCCCAGCCGGGCCGGACCAGGCCGGATTCGTAGGCCAGCACCACCAGTTGCGCCCTGTCCCTGACCATCAGCTTCGCCATGATCCGCGAGACATGCGTCTTTGCCGTGAGCGGAGTGATGAACAGGCGCCCGGCGATTTCCGCGTTGTTCAAACCCTCCCCCACAAGCTGGAGGACTTCCCGTTCCCGGTCGGTGATGCGGTCCAGTGCCACCGGCGGTTCGGCGGCGCGGGAGTGCCGCGCCAGCTGGGCCATGATCCGCCGGGTCACCGAGGGCGACAGCAGCGCGTCGCCATCGTGCACAATGCGGACTGCGCGCAGCAGCTCGGCCGGTTCAGTGTCCTTGACCAGGAAACCGGCGGCCCCGGCCCGCACCGCCTCGGCGATGTAGTCGTCCAGCTCGAAGGTGGTGAGAATGACCACCCGGGTACCTGGCAGCGCCGCATCGGAGAGGATCTGCCGCGTAGCCTCCAGGCCGTCACCGTCCGGCATGCGGATATCCATCAGGACCACGTCGGGATGCCACTGGCGGGCCAGCCGCACCGCGTCGCGCCCGGTCCCGCATTCGGCTACAACCTTCATGTCGGCTTCGGCGTCCAGCAGAGCCCGGAAGCCCGCACGGATCAGGTTCTGGTCATCGGCCAGCAGGATGCTGATCATCCTGGTCCCTGCCCTGCATGGGCGGCCAGCGGGAGGACCGCGCGGACCCGCCAGCCCGAACCGGACTGCGCCGGCCCCAGCTCAAGCCTGCCGCCCAAAGCTGCCACCCGCTCCCGCATGCCGGTGATGCCGTTGCCTTCGGGCGCTGTGCCGGCCCCGGCGCCGTCGTCGTCAATGGTCACCAGCAGTTCCCCTTTCGCCGCGTGGATGGAGACCCGGGCCGTCCGCGCCCCGGAATGCCGGACCACATTGGTCAGGGCCTCCTGCACAATCCGGTATGCCGCTTCCTGGGCTGCAGCGGGAACGTGGTCCAGGCCCGGGCCGGCATGGAACCGGACATCGAGCCCGGCCCGCCGCGCGTTGTCAACGACTTCCGGGACCCGGGCCAGGCTGGGCCGGCTGGTGGGGCTCAACGGCGCATCTTCCCGGAGCACGCCCAGCAGCTGGCGGACTTCAGCCAGTGATTCCCTGCTCGCTGCCTTGATGGTCTCCAGGGCAGGGCGGAACTGCGCCGGATCCTTCTCGCCCAGGTGCAGCGCCACCGAGGCCCGGACATTGATCAGGGACAGCGAATGTGCCACCACGTCATGGATGTCCCGCGCCAGGGCAAGCCGGTATTCATCGCGGGCAGCCTGCTCCGCCGCGGCCTCCTGGCGGCGCCGTTCGGCCACCCGTTCGCCGCGGAACCGCACCCCTTCCCCGATCAGGACCAGGATGGCCAGCCATGAGGACCCGGCGAAGGCGCGGACGAACGCCGCTTCATCGCCGCTGCGCGCGGCGGCCAAAAACAATGCCAGGATTCCCGCCGCGGCCCCGGACCATGCCACAGCGCGCTTTCCGGCCGCCGCCGTCAGGATCAGTGCCAGCGCAAAGGAGAGGACCACCGGGCCCCACGCGTAGCCCAGGGCAAGGTAGGCTGCGGTGGCCCCGGCGGCAACGGGCAGCATCACCAGCGGCGCGCGCCGGCGGAAAGCCAGCGCGGCGGGCCCCAGCAGCAGCAATGCCAGCGCCAGGGGGTCCAGCGGCGCGTGTCCAGGCTGGCGCACCGACGCGAACGCCGACCCCGCCACCTGGATCACGGCGACCACCACCACGATGACGGCGGTGGGTGGTCCCCTGAATCGGCGCTGCATGGTCCGAGCCTATTCCCGCGGGCCGCGAAAGTAATCAGATAGGCGGCGTAGCGGCCATACTCCCCCGGGAGTAGGTGCACGGCCGCGCCTGGCTCAGCCTGCGCTGCGCTTAAACGGCCGACGGCGGCCCGGCACCTTCCCTGCGAAAGTTACCGTGCCGCCGTCGAGCGGTTTGGGCCGGGACTACTCCCCGACGCCTGCTGCGCGTTCGGCAGCCTCCACAACGTTGGTCATCAGCAGCGCCACGGTCATGGGGCCTACTCCACCGGGGTTCGGTGAGATCCAGCCGGCCACCTCGGCAGCGGCAGGATCGATGTCCCCGTAGACGCGGCTCTTGCCGGTCTCCGGATCGGTCTCGCGGGTGACGCCGACGTCCAGCAGGGCAGCGCCCGGCTTCACGTCCGCGGCCTTGACGATGTGCTTCACGCCCGCCGCGCCCACAATGACGTCCGCCTGCTTCAGCAGCTCCGAGAGGTTGGTGGTGCCGGTGTGGGTCAGGGTCACGGTGGCGTTGACGTCCCGCCGCGTGAGCAGCAGGCCGATCGAGCGGCCGATGGTGACGCCGCGGCCCACCACCACCACGTGCTTGCCGGCCAGGCTGTACCCGTTGCGCTCCAGCAGCTCGATGACTCCCCGTGGCGTGCACGGCAGCGGGGTGGTGATCTTGTTGTTGACGTTCAGCACCAGCCGGCCAAGGTTGGTGGGGTGCAGCCCGTCCGCGTCCTTGGCGGGGTCTATGCGCTCCAGGATGGCGTCCGTGTCCAGGTGCTTGGGCAGCGGCAACTGCACGATGTACCCGTGGCAGGCGGGGTCCGCATTGAGTTCGTCAATGAGGGCCTCTACCTGTTCCTGGGTGGCGTCCGCCGGGAGCTCGCGCTGGATGGAGTTCATCCCGATCTGCACCGACTGCTTGTGCTTCATGGAGACATACAGCTGCGAGGCAGGGTCGGCGCCCACCAGCACAGTGGCGATGCCGGGAGTGACGCCCTTGGCCTTGAGTGCGGCCACGCGTTCGGTCAGCTCGGCCTTGATGGCAGCGGCGGTGGCCTTGCCGTCAAGGATCTGTGCGGTTGTGGTTTCAGTCATTGCTTACCACTGCTCGTGCTGCGGGTAGAGCGGGAAGTCGGCCGCCAGCTTGTCCACGCGGGCCTGGAGGGCCTCGACGTCGGCGCTGCTGCCTGCCTTGAGGGCGGTGGCGATGATCTCGGCAACCTCGGTGAACTCGTTGGCGCCGAAGCCGCGGGTGGCCAGGGCCGGGGTGCCGATGCGCAGGCCGGAGGTGACCATCGGCGGGCGGGGGTCGAACGGCACGGCGTTCCGGTTGACGGTGATGCCCACGGAGTGCAGGAGGTCCTCGGCCTGCTGGCCGTCCAGCTGCGAGTTGCGAAGGTCAACCAGCACCAGGTGCACGTCCGTACCGCCGGTGAGGACGGAGACGCCGGCTTCGGCGACGTCGGCCTGGTTCAGGCGGTCGGCGATGATCCTGGCGCCTTCCAGGACGCGCTCCTGGCGCTCCTTGAATTCCTGGGTGCCGGCGATCTTGAAGGCCACGGCCTTGGCAGCGATGACGTGCATCAGCGGGCCGCCCTGCTGGCCCGGGAAGACGCTGGAGTTGAGCTTCTTGGCCCACTGCTCCTTGGCAAGGATCACGCCCGAGCGGGGACCGGCGAGGGTCTTGTGCACGGTGGAGGTGACGACGTCGGAGTGCGGCACCGGGCTGGGGTGAAGGCCGGCTGCCACCAGGCCTGCGAAGTGTGCCATGTCGGTCCAGAGGAGCGCGCCCACTTCATCGGCGATGGAGCGGAAGGCTGCGAAGTCCAGGTGGCGCGGGTAAGCGGACCAGCCGGCGATGATCACCTGGGGCTTTTCGGCGATGGCCTGCTCGCGGAGCTTGTCCATATCGATGCGGAAGTTGTCTTCCTCCACCTGGTAGGCAGCCACGTTGTACAGCTTGCCGGAGAAGTTCAGCTTCATGCCGTGGGTCAGGTGGCCGCCGTGGGCCAGGGACAGGCCCAGGATCTTGTCGCCGGGGGTGATCATGGCGGAGAGCGCGGCGGCGTTGGCCTGCGCGCCGGAGTGCGGCTGGACGTTGGCGAACTCGGCGCCGAACAGGGCCTTGACCCGATCAATGGCCAGCTGTTCTGCAACGTCGACGTATTCGCAGCCGCCGTAGTAGCGGCGGCCCGGGTAGCCCTCGGCGTACTTGTTGGTGAGGACGGAGCCCTGGGCTTCCATCACGGCGCGGGGCGCGAAGTTCTCGGAAGCAATCATTTCCAGGGTGCCGCGCTGGCGGCCGAGCTCCTGCTCAAGGACTGCGGCAATTTCGGGGTCAAGCTCAGCCAGCGGCTGGTTGCTGACGGCTGTGGTTGAGGTGGCTGTAGTAGTCACGAAGAACTCCTGGCTAGGGATACGGGCACTGCTTAGGTCAGGCTACCGGCTGGCGCGCTTCCGCACCGCGTTGATGACAGGGCGTGAAAGCCCGGCATGGTGCTGCTGTGCTGACGCAGGGGCAACCCCAATTCCGGCAAGACATGACCCTCGGCCCAGGCGTACGATCCGTGGTCTTCGTGATTGCCGCTCCCTGGTGGTTAGCCACCCAACGCCAGTTGCGACCCTTCCAGCCTACCAAAACCGGCACCCGCGGCGCGGGTAGGCTATTACGCGTGAATCAAGAGCAGCTGAACCAAGCGTACGTCGTCACCCTGTCCTGCCCGGACCGCCCCGGAATCGTCCACGCCGTGGCCGGAGCCCTGCTGGTTGCAGGGTGCAACATCATGGACTCGCAGCAGTACGGCAGCCCTTCCACCGGCAACTTCTTCATGCGCGTGGAGGTGACCACGGCAGCCCCCAAGTCCGAGCTGCGGGCGGCGCTGGAACCGGTGGCGGAAGCGTTCTCCATGCAGTGGAACCTCGATACCGTTGGTGACAAGGTGCGCACCCTGGTGATGGCCAGCACCTCGGCGCACTGCCTCAACGACCTGCTCTTCCAGCAGCGTTCCGGCACGCTCCCCATTGAAATCCCCGCCATCGTCTCCAACCACCAGGACCTGGCAGGGCTCGCCGAGTTTTACGGCATCCCGTTCCACTACATCCCCGTGACCAGGGACACCAAGGTCCAGGCCGAGGACAAGCTCCGTGCCCTCATCGCCGAACACGACATCCAGCTGACCGTCCTGGCCCGCTACATGCAGATCCTCTCCGACGAGCTCTGCACCGACCTGACCGGCAAGGCCATCAACATCCACCATTCGTTCCTGCCGTCCTTCAAAGGTGCCAAGCCGTACCACCAGGCGCATGCCCGCGGCGTGAAGCTGATCGGCGCCACGGCACACTATGTGACCGCCGCCCTGGACGAGGGCCCGATCATCGAACAGGAAGTCATCCGCGTGGACCATGCGCGCACGCCGGAGCAGTTCGTGCAGATGGGCCGCGACGTGGAGGGCCGCACGCTGGTGCAGGCCGTGCAGTGGCATGCCGAGCACCGGGTGCTGCTGGACGGCAACCGTACGGTGGTCTTCAACTAGGTCGCAGTAGATGCCGTTTTGAAGCCCCAAAACGGCATCTTTTGCTACTCAGTTGGGTGGAGGGGTGGCTTAGGGTGAAGCCATGGCTCCTCTCTACCCTTTCGCCGGCAATTCCCCGGCTGTCCATGAATCAGCGTTCGTGGCCCCGTCGGCCTCGATCATCGGCAAGGCCACCCTGGGCCCGGACGCCAGCGCCTTCTACGGCGTCTCCGTCCGCGCCGACACCGCGGCCATCACCGTGGGCGCCGGAAGCAACCTGCAGGACAATGTGGTGCTGCACGCCGACCCCGGCTTCCCCTGCACGGTGGGCCAGCGGGTCAGCGTGGGGCACGCCGCCGTCGTGCATGGCTGCACGGTGGAGGACGACTGCCTGATCGGCATGGGCGCCACCGTCCTCAACGGTGCAGTGATCGGCGCCGGCTCGCTGGTGGCCGCCGGCGCCGTGGTACTCGAAGGTACGGTGGTTCCTCCCCGTTCGCTGGTGGCGGGCGTGCCCGCCAAGGTGCGCCGCGAACTCACCGATGAAGAGTTCGACGGCGTCCGCGCCAACGCGGCGCGCTACGTGGAGCTCGCGGCGAAACACCGCGAGCTCCACGTTGGCTAGTCGAGGCTGATTGGCCCGAACTCGTCGAGCAGGTCGCCTGGGCCCGGGTTCCCCGGCGCCGATGACCCGCCCAGGTGCTTCAACACGCCCCACACCGCGTTCAGCCCGGTGGTCACGGCGCCTTCTGCCCAGCCGGCGGTGAAGGAGACGTCGTCGCCCGCCAGGAAGATGCCGCGCTGGGATTCCGACAGCCTGTCCTGCTTGAAGTGCGTGAACAGCCGCTGCTGGTAGCGGTAGTGTCCGGGGAGGTTGGCCTTGAAGGCCCCCATGAAGTTGGGGTCCGCCTCCCAGGACACGGTGATGGGCTGGCCCACGATGTGCCCGGCGATGTCCACGCCGGGGTAGATCTGCTCCAGCGAGTGCAGCATCAGTTCCACGCGCTCGTCCGCGTCCAGGGCCAGCCACTTCAGGGCGTCGTCATTCCAGGTGTAGGACAACAGGATGACGGCGGGCTGGTCCGGGCCGTTGTCCAGCAGGTAGGTGGCACGGTTCAGCCTGTCCGTCAGGGTCATGGACAGGACCTCGTTGCCCGTTGCGGGGTCGATGTCTTTCCAGAAGGGCCGGTCCACCATCACAAAGGTCTTGGAGGACTGCATGTAGTGCGATTTCTCCATGGCGGTCCACAGTTCGGCCGGGAACAGCGCCTCCTCAGTGTGGATGCGGGTGGACAGCAGCCACGACTGGCAGGTGGTCACCACCGCCGGGTAGCTGGCCTCGCGGCCCCAACGCTCACGGACCCGCAGGTTGCCGTCAGGGTCCCGGCTGATCTTCCCCACAGCGCCGCGGGGCGAGCCGGAGTGCAGCGAGGCCAGGGAGGTGCCGGCCGGCCAGTGCACCATGTCCGACGGCGCGTGCTGCCACAGTGCCTCGGGCAGCCGCTGCGCTCCCCCGCGGATCAGCCGGTGCTGGTCGTCTGCGTCGGTGTAGACCACGCGGAGGATTTCCAGGATGGAGTTGGGGAAGTCCGTGTCCCAGCCGCCGGTGCCGAACCCCACCTGGCCAAAGGCTTCACGGTGGGCGAAGCCTGCCTTCTTAAAGGACTCGCTGGCGGCGATGAAACCGTAGAAGGTCTGCTCATCCATGAGCGGGAGCAGCTCATTCCAGAGTTCCTTGATCCTGGCCATGTCCCGCGCCTTGATGGCGTCCTGCATCTCCACGAACCTGGCGCCGTCGTTGACTGCTGCCTTCCAGGCGTCGGCCACTTCGCGGAAGAACGGCGGAAGGTCGCCCGGCTTTTCCGCGTAGTACTTCTTGCCTGCCAGTTCGATCACCGTGCTGGAGGTGGCCTCGGCCAGGGGGTTGGGGAAGTCCTGGGTCTCCAGGCCCAGCAGGTCCACGTAGTGGTAGAAGGCCTTGCCGGAGACCGGGAACCGCATGCCGCCCAGGTCCGCCACCACGCCGGGCGCCGCCGGGAAGGCTGCCGTGCGGAGCCGGCCGCCGATCTGGTCCGCTTCATAGACCACGGGCCGCAGTCCGAGTTTCATCAGTTCATAGGCGGTCACCAGCCCGGACAGCCCGGCGCCGATGACGGCCACCTCCGTGCCGTGCAGCTCCGGCGGGACGGTTCCCAGTCCGTCCGGGTGGGCCAGGTAGTGGTCGTAGCTGAACGGGAAATCGGGGTTCAGCATGGTGATGGGAGCTGCCTGTTCACCGGTGCCCCGCCCTGCCGCGTCCGCCGGCGGCGTGGAGGTGCTGGAGGGGTCGGAGGCAGGCAGTTCGGTGGCGATGGTCATGATTGTTCTGCTTTCACAGGTTCCTGGCCGGGGGCCTTGGCGGTCAGTTCACGGTAGTCGAGCTCGCTCAGGGCCGCTACCTTGGAGTTCCGGCGTCCATAGCCGAAGTAGATGGCGATGCCCACGAGCATCCACGCGCCGAACACCACCCAGGTTTCGGCGCCAAGGTTTGCCATCAGGTAGGCGCACATGAGCGTGCCCAGGACGGGGGTGATGGGGTACAGCGGCACCCGGAAGCTGCGCTTCAGGTCCGGGCGGTTGCGGCGCAGGTAGATAACGGCCACGTTGACCAGCGCGAACGCGAACAGGGTTCCGATGCTGGTGGCGTCGGCCAGGGCGCCAAGCGGCACCAGCCCTGCGGTGAGGGCGACGGCGGTGCCAACGATCAGGGTACCGGCGGCCGGGGTGCCGGTGCGGGGTGAGACGCGGCTGAAGACCGCGGGCACCAGTCCGTCCCGGGACATGGACAGGAGGATGCGGGTCTGCCCGTAGAGGACGGTGAGGACGATGCTGGCGATCGCGAGGACCGCGCCGACGGAGAAGACCAGCGCTATCCACGGCTGGTGCGTGGTCTCCTCGAGGATCTGGACCAGGGCGGCTTCGGTTCCGTCGAACCAGCCCCAGGGGCGGGCGCCGATGGCGGCAACGGCCACCAGGACGTAGATGCTGGTGACGATCACCATGGACAGCAGGATGGCGCGGGGCAGGTCGCGCTTGGGGTTCCGGGCTTCCTCGCCGGCCGTGGAGGCGGCGTCGAACCCAATGTAGGAGAAGAACACCCTGGAGGCGGCGGCGGAGACGCCTGCGGCCCCCATGGGCAGGAGCGGCTCGAAGTTTCCTGCGTTGAAGGCGGTAAAAGCCACGGCGCAGAAGAACAGCAGGATGCCTACTTTGACGATGACGATGGCGGTGTTGATCCAGGCGCTTTCCCGGGCACCGCGGACCAGCAGGATGGTGGCGAGCACGACGATGGCCACCGCCGGAACGTTCACCAGGCCGCCGTCGCCGGGAGGCTGGGACATCGCGTCGGGCAGCACCTGCCCGAACACAGCCAGCGTTTCGTTGACGTACTGGCCCGCGCCGACGGCCACGGCGGCCACGGAAACGGCGTATTCAAGGACGAGGCACCATCCGCAGATCCAGGCCATGCCCTCCCCCATGGTGGCGTAGGAATAGGAGTAGCTCGACCCTGCGGCCGGGACCAGGCCGGCCATCTCGGCGTACGACACCGCGGAGAGCAGCGCGGCCAGGCCGGCGATGATGAATGAAATCCAGATGGCCGGTCCGGCCAGTGGAACCGATTCGCCGAGGATCACCAGGATGCCCGTCCCCAGGGTGGCACCCACGCTGATCATCGTCAGGTGCAGGACGCCGAAGCTGCGCACCAGGCCGGTTCCCCCACCGGCGCCTTCGGCTTCGCTGACCATGTGGCCTATCGGTTTACGCCGGAGCAGCTGGGCCCGGAGGCCGGGCCGTCCGATGGTTGGCGCGATGGGTTTTTCGGTGGTTACAGGCACAGTCACCGTTGACGTCCCTTCAGAGTAGTTGTCGGTTTCCCCTGACCAACATTGGCATGTGAGCCAACTCTCAAGCTGGTGCAAAATGACTTATAGTGATCCACCGTGAGACTTTATGCACAAACGCAGCGGATCCCGCAATCCGGCGCCTGCGGCGGCCGGGTGCGCCGCCTGCCGGGTGCCGGTCGACGCCGGTGCGAGCCATGACTGTGGGACCCGCGGAGTCCGGACGGCTGAGCTTCGTCACCCTCCAGCAGTTCCTTGACCAGCTGCCGCCGCTGCTGAAAACGCTCCACGACGGCGGCAGCGGCGGCCGTCTTTTGCGGTGGGTTGAACCCAGCGAACTGGAGGACCCCACACCCTATTTGCCGGAGGGTGAGTTCCTGCTCACCGCCGGACTTCCCTTCCTGGGCGACGGCGGCACGCCGGCCAGGGTGGATGCGTATGTCCGGCGGCTGGTGGAGGCCAAGGTGGCGGCCCTCGGGTTCGGGATCAGGCCCTACTTCGATGCCGTCCCGGACGTGGTGCTGGACGCGTGCCGGCGGCACAATCTCACCCTGTTCGAGGTGCCTGAGTCGCTTCCGTTCGCGGCGATCGGCCTCCAGTTCTCACAGCTCCTGGAGACTGACAATGCCCGGGTTTTCCGGCAGCTGGCGGAGACCAACCGGCAACTCATGCGGGCCGTCCTCTCCCCCAGGCCGGAGCATGAACTGCTGGCCGCCCTGGTCCAGCGCGTGCCTGTATGGGCGGTCATGGTGGGGGCGGACGGCCGGGTCCGGGCACGCGGCACCAGTGCCGGCGGCAGCACCGCCGTCGAACTTTCCCTGCTGGAACCGATGCTGGAACGGCTGCTGTCCGGCCGGGGCCCCCGGGTGGAGATGGACGGCTTTGACCTGCCGGGCTCGGCGCTGGTGGTGGGCCACCCGCTGCGCAGCACCAAGGATGCCAATCTTGGCGCCCTGGTTCTGGGCTCCGACGTTCCGCTGACCCCCGCACAGAACAACGTGGTCCAGTCCGCGGTCGGATTGCTCGAACTGCTGGTGCGGCAACGCACCAGCGGGTCGCTGGCTCCAAGCCAGCTGGCCACCGCCGTCCTGCTGCACCCCGAAAGCCTCACCGCGGGCGGGACCAGGCATGTGAATGGGCTCAAGGACCTGCTGGCGCAGAGCCTTTCCTCCACCCGGTCCGCGCCCATGCGGGTTGTGCAGGGCATCAACGTGGAAGCGCCCCAGTGGCCGGCAGGAGACGGCCCCGTCCGGGAACTGCTGCAGTGGCGCCGGATGCTCGACACAAAACTGGTGGAGATCACTGACTACGGCTTCGCCGCCGTGACCCGGCTCAGGGTGGATGATGCCCTGCTTGCCGATGTGGAGAAGCTCGGGTGGCGCCTGGTGGTGGGCGAACCGACCGAGCTCGCCGGCTTGTCCGCCGCCTACCAGCGGGCCACCTCCCTGCGCGGCCAGGTCCAGAGAAGCGGGCAGAGCATCCGGGCCGATGAGGTGTCTTGGTCCGTCACCGGACTGCTGGGCCGTGAGGCCGGGACTTTGCTGGCCGAACGCCTCCTGCAGCCGGTCCTGGCGCTGGAGCCGGACCGGCGCCATCCGCTGCTGTCTGTCCTCCGCGGCTGGCTCAGCGAGAACGGCAGCTGGGACGCGTCCGCCAAACTGCTGGGCCTGCACCGGAACAGCGTTCGGCGGCAGATCGGCGTCCTTGGCGAGCTGCTCCAGATGGACCTGAATCAGGCACAGGTGCGGGCAGAGCTGTGGATTGCGCTGCAGTACGCAGACAGCTTGGCGGGCAGGGCTGACTGAGGGACGGGACTGGCTGACGGGCTGACGGGCAGCGGCTAGGCGCCGATGCCCCCAGGGTGGCCCGGTTCCCGCAGCAGGGCTGCCTCCCACTCCCGGTACAGCCTGGGCCGGCGTTCCCGCAGGTACGGGACTGCATTGCGTGCTGCCCGGACGGCCTCCGTGCCCACCTCGGCAAACAGCAGCGCCGGGGCATCGCCGGCCTCGGCGAGGAGCGTCCCGTCGGGCCCCGCCACCACGCTTCCGCCCCCAAAAGCGTAGGCGTCCTCGCTTCCGCAGTGGTTGGCGTACGCCACAGTGAGCTGGCTTTCCAGCGCACGGGCGCGGACAAGCACCTGCGGTACTGCCTCGAAGCCGGCCGACAATGCGGTGGGCACCAGGAGCAGCTCGGCACCCCGGGCAGCAGCCGCCCGTGCGGCCTCGGGGAACTCGATGTCGTAGCAGATCAGCAGTGAGGTAGGGATGCCGTGGAAATCCACGACGGCGGGAGGTTCCGCGGCTGCGACAAATGCCTCGCGTTCCTCGTTGCCAAAGAGGTGCACCTTGGCGTAGTTGAGGATTTCCATGCCGTGGGCGTCCACCAGGGTGGCTGAAATGTGCCATCCGGCCGCACCGGCGGATGGTGGTTCAGTGCGCACCGGGACGGGCAGGCTGTAGACGAGCGCGATCCTGTGCCGGCGCGCGGTGTCCGCCAGGCGGGCGCGGATGGCGGGGAGGGCCGCCGGATCCAGTTCGCTGCGCAGCCGCAGCGGGGCATAGCCCACGGGAAACAGTTCCGGCGTGAGCAGCACGTCGGCACCGGCCTGCGCGGCCCGGCGGGCGGCATCGTCCACGGTGCGCAGGTTGGCCCCAATATCCAGGACCACCGCATTCGCCTGCAGGACGGAGAGCAGCATCATTACCACCTTCTTCATGCCCGGCCACGGGAACAGGGCTGGGCTGGATTGTTTCCGCCTACCAGCCTAGCCAGCCGCAGGCGGCGGATGACGGGTCGTTTGGACCCACCCGCAGGCATGCCGGGACGGAATGCACGGGGATCCGGCCTGGGCCCTGCGTACCGTTCCCAACTGCATTCGACGCAGCCATGCGTTAACTTCTTGACTACAAGCGCAGCGGTAGGGCAATCTTCTTAGCATGTCCGCAACTACGCGCTCAACGAGGAGCAAACCTAAAAATCCCGGATCGCAGTCCGCCCTGCGGCAGCTGAACCAGCAGCGGATTATCGAGACCCTGATGGGCGGCCCGTCCACCCAGGCGGAACTGGCCCGGCAGACGGGGCTGTCCACCGCCACCGTCTCCAACATCGTCAAGATCATGCTCGATTCCGGTCTGGCATCCACCGAGCCGATCACCAGCTCCGGGCGGCGGGCACTGAACGTGCGGCTGAACAGCAACGGCGCCGTGGCCGTGGGCATCGACTTCGGCCGGCGGCACCTGCGGGTGGTCCTCGCCTCGCTCAGCTACCACGTCATCGCCGAAGAATCGATAATGCTCCCCCTGGGCCACCAGGCGGATGACGGCATCCAGGCCGCGGTGGCGCTCCTGGAGAAACTGTTGCGGGAAAGCGGGGTGGAGCGCTCCTCGGTCGTGGGCGCCGGCGTCGGAATTCCGGGCCCCATCGACCGCCGGACAGGGACGGTGGCCCAGGGCGCAATCCTTCCCGAATGGGTAGGCATCAACATCCTCCAGCACCTTGAGGAAACCTTGAGAATCCCCGTCTTTGTTGACAATGACGCCAACCTCGGCGCCTGGTCCGAGGTGACGTGGGGGCAGCACTCCGGGGTCAGCAACCTGATGTTCATGAAGATCGGATCGGGCATCGGTGCCGGCCTGATCCTCAACGGCGCCCCCTACTACGGCAACGTGGGAATCACCGGCGAAATAGGGCACGCGACCATCCATGAGCAGGGCCTGGTGTGCCGTTGCGGCAACCGCGGCTGCCTGGAAACCATCGCCTCCACCACCACCATGATCGAGCTCCTCAGCCGCGGCGAAGACCCGCCGATGACTCCGGCCGACATTGTCCGCAAGGCCCTGAACCGCGACTCCGCCACCCTTAGGGTCGTGGACGATGCCGGACTGGCCGTGGGCCGCGCACTGGGCAATGTGGCCAACCTGATCAACCCTGAGGTCATCGTGGTGGGAGGGCCCCTGGCGGGCCTGGGCGACATCCTGCTGGACCCCATCCGCAGAGGATTGATCCGCCATGCAGTGCCCGTGATCGGCGAGACGACAACCCTCACCATGTCCTCGCTCGGGGACCGGGCGGAGGCGCTTGGCGCCGCCGCCCTGGTGTTCCAGCACGCCGGGATCCGCAAGGCGTAGACCATTTCGTTATCCAGCAATTGCGTTAAAGACTTGACGACAATAGCTGTGATCCAGTTTACTTTTGGTTCAGACGGCCCTGCGCTTTGCCGGCCGGACAAAGAAGTCATTGCATTGGAGGGTTAGGGCTCATGACGTCCCAGACCACGCACGCGGACCCGGTCATTCTCGAGATGCGGTCCATCACCAAGGAATTTCCCGGCGTTAAAGCCTTGTCGAACGTGAGCCTCCGGGTGAAGGCAGGCGAAATCCACGCCATCTGCGGCGAAAACGGCGCCGGCAAATCCACCCTCATGAAGGTCCTGTCCGGCGTGTACCCGTACGGAAGCTACGACGGCGACATCGTCTACCAGGGGCAGGTCCAGCAGTTCCGGGACATCAGGGCCAGCGAGCACGCCGGCATCGTGATCATCCACCAGGAACTGGCGCTGATCCCCGAACTGTCCATCATGGAGAACATCTTCCTGGGCAACGAGCCCACCAAGCGCGGCATCATCGACTGGGGCGAGGCCCGCCTGCGGTCCCTGGACCTCCTGGCCAGGGTCGGCCTGCGGGACGACCCCGATACCCCCATCAAGGAAATCGGCGTCGGCAAGCAGCAGCTGGTGGAAATTGCCAAGGCCCTGAACAAGTCCGTGAAGATCCTCATCCTGGACGAGCCCACCGCAGCCCTGAACGAATCGGATTCACAGCACCTGCTGGACCTGATGCTGGGCCTGAAGGCCAAGGGCATCACGTCGATCATCATCTCCCACAAGCTCAACGAGATCGAGCAGATCGCCGATTCCATCACCATCATCCGCGACGGCAAATCCATCGAGACGCTCGACGTCAAGAAGGACGGCGTGGATGAGGACCGCATCATCAAGGGCATGGTGGGCCGCACCCTCGAATCCCGGTTCCCGGACCACACCCCCAAGATCGGAGAGGTGTTCTTCGAGGTCAAGAACTGGACCGTGGGCCACCCCAACGTCCAGGACCGCCTGATCTGCAAGAACTCCAGCTTCTACGTCCGCCGCGGAGAAATCGTAGGGTTCGCCGGCCTCATGGGCGCCGGACGCACCGAACTGGCCCGCTCCGTCTTCGGCCGCTCCTACGGCCGTTTCATTGACGGCCACATCTACAAGGACGGCAAGGAAGTGGTCCTCAAGAACGTCCGCCAGGCGATCGACGCCGGGCTGGGATACGTCACCGAGGACCGCAAGACCCTGGGCCTGAACCTCCTCGATGACATCAAGACCACCACCGTGGCAGCCGCCCTGAAGAAGATCAGCCACAACTCGGTGGTTGACCCCAACCAGGAGTTCACGGTGGCCGAGCAGTACCGCAAGTCACTGCGCACCAAGACGCCCTCCGTGGAGGAAGGCGTGGCCAAGCTGTCCGGCGGCAACCAGCAGAAGGTGGTCCTGGCCAAGTGGATGTTCACCGACCCGGACCTGCTGATCCTGGATGAACCCACCCGCGGCATCGATGTCGGAGCCAAATACGAGATCTACGGGATCATCCAGCAGCTGGCCAACCAGGGCAAGGGAGTCATCGTCATCTCTTCCGAACTGCCCGAGCTCCTGGGCTTGTCCGACCGCATCTACACCATCTTCGAAGGCGCCATCACAGGTGTCCTGAACAAAGACGAGGCCAGCCAGGAAAGCCTGATGAAGCTGATGACCTCCGCCACCCGAAAAGCCGCCTGACCCTCTGGCCCATCCAGAACCTTCCGGACACAAGGACTGACACCATGAACGCCCTCAAAAAGCTGTTTGGCGGCAACACCCGCCAATTCGGCATGATCTTTGCCCTCGTGGCCCTGATCATTTTCTTCCAGTTCGCCACCGAAGGCCGGACGCTGACCCCCGGCAACGTCATCAACCTCTTCAACGGCAACTCCTACATCCTGATCCTGGCCATCGGCATGGTGCTGGTGATCATCGCAGGCCACATCGACCTCTCGGTCGGCTCCGTCGCCGCGTTCGTCGGCGTCACCGTCGCCCTCGCCATCCGCGACTGGGGCATCCCGTGGTGGGCAGGCGTCCTGCTGGGCCTGGTGCTGGGTGCGGTCATCGGCGCCTGGCAAGGCTGGTGGACCGCGTATGTGGGCATCCCCGCCTTCATCGTGACGCTGGCCGGCATGCTCCTCTTCCGCGGCTTCAACCAGTTCGTGGGCAAGTCCAACACCATTCCCGTACCCAACGACTTCCAGTACATCGGCTCCGGCTACCTGCCCGAGGTGGGTCCGGACACCGGCTACAACAACCTCACGATCCTGATGGGTGTCGCAGTCGCGGTCTTCGTCGTGGTGGGCGAACTCCGCTCCCGGGCCCGGGCCAAGGCGCTCGGCGCCGAGGTCCCCGAAATGTGGGTCACCGTGCTGAAGCTGGTGCTCATCTGCGCCGCCATCCTCTACGCCACGTACCTCTTCGCCACCGGCCGTCCCGGCACCTCGTTCCCCATCCCCGGCCTGATCCTGGCCGTGCTGGTACTGATCTACGGCTTCATCTCCTCCCGCACCATCCTGGGCCGCCACGTCTACGCCGTCGGCGGCAACCGGCATGCGGCCGAACTCTCCGGCGTCCAGTCCAAGAAGGTCAACTTCCTGGTCATGATGAACATGTCCATCCTGGCCGGCCTGGCCGGCATGATCTTCGTGGGCCGCTCCACCGCATCAGGACCCTTCGACGGCGTGGGCTGGGAGCTGGACGCCATCGCCGCCGTCTTCATTGGCGGCGCGGCAGTGACCGGCGGTGTGGGTACCGTGGTCGGCTCCATCATTGGTGGCCTGGTCATGGCAGTGCTCAACAACGGCCTGCAGCTCCTCGGCGTCGGCGCCGACCTCACCCAGATCATCAAGGGCCTGGTGCTCCTGATCGCCGTCGCCTTCGACGTCTACAACAAGTCCCAGGGCAAACGCTCCATCATCGGCATGCTGACCCGGAACATGAACCGTCCCTCCGGCGGACCCAGCAGCCCCATCCAGCCCGACGAAACCACCTCCACCAAGGAAGCGATCGCCAGGGAAGCCTGAAGTTTGCAGCCTGAATACCGTTCCATCACTCAAAGAAAGAGAACCAACAATGCGAATGTTTGGTAAAGCAGGAAAGGCCGCAGCGGTAGCTGCCATCGCAGCACTGGCGCTGACGGGCTGCGGCCGCTCGGAGCCGTCCGGCGGGTCCAGCACCGGTGCCGCGGGATTCGACCAGAAGTCCTCCATCGGCGTTGCCCTCCCCCAGAAGACCAGTGAAAACTGGGTCCTGGCCGAAAAGCTGTTCAACGACGGCCTCAACGGTGCCGGGTTCAAGGCTGACGTCCAGTTCGCCAACGGCGGCGTGTCGGAGCAGCAGAACCAGATCAGCGCCATGGTCACCAAGGGTGCCAAGGTCATTATCGTGGGCGCCATCGACGGCTCCCAGCTGGGTACCCAGCTCAAGCAGGCCAAGGACGCCGGCGCCACGATCATCGCGTACGACCGCCTCCTGCTGAACACGGACAACGTGGACTACTACGTGGCCTATGACAACTTCAAGGTCGGCGTGCTCCAGGGCCAGGCCCTGCTGGACGGCATGAAGGCGAAGAAGCCCACTGGTCCGTACAACATCGAACTGTTCGCCGGTTCCCCGGACGATGCCAACGCCAAGGTGTTCTTCAACGGTGCCATGAGCGTCCTGAAGCCCAAGATCGACGACGGCACCCTGAAGGTCGTCTCCGGGCAGAACAGCTTCGAGCAGGCCGTGACCCAGGGCTGGAAGGCTGAAAACGCCCAGCGCCGCATGGACACCCTGCTCAGCGGCAGCTACACCAGCGCCAACGTGGACGGCGTCCTCTCCCCCAACGACACCCTGGCCCGCGCAATCCTGACCTCGGTCAAGGCTGCCGGCAAGCCGATCCCGGTTGTCACCGGCCAGGACTCCGAGGTTGAGTCGGTCAAGTCGATCATCGCAGGCGAGCAGTACTCCACCATCAACAAGGACACCCGCAAGCTCGTTGAGCACGCCATCACCATGGTCAAGGACCTGCAGGCCGGCAAGAAGCCTGAGGTCAACGACGACAAGTCCTACAACAATGGCAACAAGGTTGTTCCCGCCTACCTGCTGGAGCCGGTCATCGTGACCTCGGCCAACGTCAAGACGGCCTACACGGACGATCCCGTACTCGGCCCGATCACCAAGTAACACAGTCGGTAACGCCGGGTAAACCCCGGCAAGCGGAAAGCCCGGTCCTTCAACAGGACCGGGCTTTCCTGCGTCCTGCCTCAACAGCAACATCCTTCACAGGCCAAACACAGGTCCGGCCGGATTGCGGCACAGGATGCCCGGCGAGGGTTGATGGGAAGCCGGCCTCCCGCGCCGGCACCTGAGCCATAGGAGTAACGTGAGCGTCCTTGCCCGAAGCGTAGGCAATGCCTTCAGAAACAAGGTCCGCACCGCAGCTGTTGTTGCGGTGCTGGCCGTCGCCATTGGCCTGGCACTGGCCATGCTGGTGGCGAACCAGGCAGTCGGGGCGAAAGTGCAGGAGCTCAACGCCTCCGTCGGCACCGTCCTGACCGTCAACCCCGCCGGCGGCCAAGGCTTCGAAGGCGGCGGAGAGCCGCTCACAGCCGCCCAGGCAGCCACCGCCGCCGGCGTCCCCAACGTCAGCGCCGTCGTCGGGACCTCATCCCTGCGGTTGCGGAACGCGGCGGCTGCCGCGGCACAAACGGCGCAGGCTGGACAAACCGCACCGGGCGGCCAAACCGGGCAGGGAGGCCCCGGCGGCCAGGCCGCAGCGCCCCTGACCACAAGCCTCACCGCCGCGGTGGATGCAGGCACCCTGGGCAACCGCAACCAGCAGGCCAACGGAACCACCGGATCCACCGGAAGCACGCAGCAGCCGGTCCGGTCCCTGCCGATCACCGCCACGGGTATCGGCGCTGAAGTGGACACCACGGGCAAGGCACTGAACATTACGCAGGGCACCGGACTGGGCGACTACTCGGCAGTGTCCACGGGAGCACTGCTGGGCACCACGCTGGCGGAGAAAAACAGCCTCACCGTTGGGTCCACCTTCACCATCAACGACCAGACCTACACGGTGACCGGATTGTTCGACGCCGGTACGGCGTTCGGGAACAACGCCGCCTACCTCACGCTCCCCACCGCCCAGTCGCTCGCCGGGACACCGGGCGAACTGTCCAGCATGATCGTCACGGTCAATTCCATGGACAACGTCGCCACCACCAAGACGGCCCTGCAGGCCGCCCTGGGCAGTGGCAAGGCCGACGTCACCCAGGGGCAGAACCTGCAGACCGCCGTCAGCTCCCTGGACAGCGTCAAGAACATCTCCTTCATCGCCTTCATTGCCGCCCTCGGAACCGCTGGCCTGATCATCCTGCTCATCATGGTGATGCTGGTCCGCGAGCGCCGCCGCGAAATCGGGGTCCTGAAAGCCATCGGCGCCCCCAACCGCACCATCGGCCTGCAGTTCGTCCTCGAAGCCCTGGTCCTCGCGGCCCTGGGCAGCGCAGTGGGCGCAGCCATAGCATCCTTCGCCAGCGGCGGCATCGCGTCCGCCCTGATCAGCAGCAACACCACCACAACCACTGCCAGCACGGGCCGCGGCCCCGGCGGGGCGGGCGGCTTCCCGGGCGGCCAGGGCGGCCCCTTCGGCGGCGCCTCCCAGCTCCTGAACTCGGTCACCGCGAGCGCATCGCCGGGCGTGATCGCCGGTGGCATCGCCGCCGTGTTCGGCGTGGCCATTATCGGCGCCCTGGTCCCCGCGCTGCTTACCGCGCGCATCCGTCCCATCGAAGTCCTGCGAGGAGAATAGCCATGATTGAAGTCAAGAACCTGGTCCGCACCTTCAACTCCGGTGACCGCACCATCAAGCCGGTCAACGATGTCAGCTTTGTCCTGGAGCAGGGCACCCTGGCCTCCATCGTGGGCAAGAGCGGCAGCGGCAAGAGCACCCTGCTGTCCCTGCTGGGTGCGCTGGACAAACCCACCAGCGGGGACGTCGTGGTGGACGGCGTGAGCCTGGCAAGCCTGCCGGACACCAAGCTGACGGAATACCGGCGCCGGGACATCGGCTTCGTGTTCCAGCAGTTCAACCTGATCCCCAACCTGTCCGCCGTGGACAACGTCATGCTGCCCATGGAGTTCGCGGGGGTCCGCAAGGCCGCGCGGCTGCAGCGCGCCAAGGACTTGCTGGAACAGGTCCAGCTTGATCCGTCCAAGCACGACCGGCGGATCAACAGGCTCTCCGGCGGCGAGCAGCAGCGCGTGGCCATTGCCCGCGCCCTGGCCAATGAGCCGAAACTGATCCTGGCGGACGAGCCCACGGGCAACCTGGATGAGCAGACCGGCGACCACATCATCGAGCTCCTCAGCTCGCTGAGCCGCGACCACAACACCACCATCCTGGTGGTCACCCACGACAGGGTCCTGGCGAACAAGACCGACCGCCGGTTCCGCCTGCAGCAGGGCAAGCTGACGGAAGAGCCGGTCCGGGGACGGAGCGCCGTCGCCGCCACGGCCTGACCCGGAGAAACCTGACCCAGAGAAACCGGGCCCGGCAGGGCCGTCGGCGGGGGGAGCGCCCAAAGCGTCCTCCCGCCGTCGGCCTCTTTCCGCTGCCAGCCACCGCACGGGGCGCGGAATTCCGGGGCCGTCCGGCGGCCCTGTGACAGGATTGCAGCTATGACTGCTCCGATCGCAAAGCCGTGGCTTTCCAGCCAGCCCAACCAGGATCCCCGGTCCGCCACCGGGGCTCCCCTGCGCTGGGGAATCATCGCCACGGGCAGCATTGCCCGCGCCGTCTCGCAGGATCTCGCGCTGCTTGATGACGCCGAGCTGTATGCGGTCAGTTCCAGGGCGCAGGACACCGCGGACGCGTTCGCCGTGGCGTACGACTTTTCCAAGGCGTACGGGGACGACGGCGGGGTGCCCGGCTACCAGCGGCTGCTGGCCGATGACGCCGTGGATGTTGTGTACGTCGCGACCCCGCACGCGCAGCACCACGAGATGGTTCTCGCCGCCCTCAACGCCGGCAAGCACGTGCTGTGCGAGAAGGCTTTCACCATCAACGCCCGGGAAGCGGCGGAACTCATCGAGGTGGCGCGCAGCCGGAAGCTCTTCCTCATGGAGGCGGTCTGGAGCCGGTTCCTGCCCTCGATGCAGCGTGCCTTCGACATCGCTGCTTCCGGAGAGCTGGGCGACATCCATTGGGTGACCGCTGACCTTGGGTTCCCGGCACCGTACTCCCCCACCGCCAGGCTGTGGGCCCGGAAGGACGGCGGGGGCGCACTGCTGGATCTGTCCGTGTACCCGCTCCTGTGGGCGCTCGGCACGCTTGGCTTCCCGCAGACCGTCAGCGCCACGGGCTTCGTCAACGACGACGGCGTCGATGCGCAGAACGCCCTGAGCCTTGGCTACGGCCACGCCGCCCAGGTCCAGCTCACCTCCTCCCTGCTGGCCCACGGACCCCGCACTGCCACGGTGGCCGGCAGCCTGGGCTTCCTGCAAAGCGTGGGCTCCATCAACAACCCCCGCGAACTGGTCATCGCGAAGGGGTGGGAGGACCGCCGGACGGAGACCTTCGACGTCGTGGGAAAGGGCTACGCCTACGAGCTGCGCGAGGTGATGAGGTGTGTCCAGCAGGGGCTGACTGAGAGTCCGGTCATGCCGCTTGAGGACACCCTGAACACCATGCGCCTCTTCGACGGTGTGCGCGCACAGCTCGGCGTGACCTACCCCAACGACAGCCACTAGCAGGATCATCAAAGGCTGCGTTCGACGGCGGCGGGCAGCTTTTGCCCGCTGGTCACGCCACTGTGACTGCCCGATTCTGCCTTGACAGTTTCTGCACCCGTTTCCGGCATTTGTAAATTCCCTTTAGTGAATGCTGGACTTCAGGCGATAAGCAGTCTTAGCATTTAGAAAGCATCGATTGCGCCGGTCACTGGGGGGTGGTACGCATGGCTCGTAGTAGTTCGCCATGGCATGCCCTGCGCCCGCTGCTCCTGGCAGGAGCAGCCGCGGCCACCTGGTTGACTCTTTCATCAACGGCTGCAACTGCCGATGCCGGGACCGATTCCACTTCACTGCTCGGCGGCGCCACCAGTTCGGTGTCTTCCCTGAGCCAGGATCTTGCAGCTGCGGTTTCACCGGTCCCTGCCGGGTCGGCGGCTGGACCAGCAGCGTCCCCCGGGCTGCTGCAGCCTGTCGTAACGCCGGTTGCCGGCCTCGCGGACAACCTTATTGCCGCCGTTCCCGTGGTGGACCAGGTGGTTCCGGCCGGAACGGTTTCAGAGGTCTCGGCTCCCCTTGCTGAGCTGGCCGATACCGTGGCTGCCGGTGTAGCCCAGGAAGTCGCAGCCCCCGCAGCCGAGGCGGTTCCTATCCTGGAGCCGGTGCTCCAACCGGTTTCAGATCTTTTGACGGGAGCTGCTCCGTTGCCCGTCCCGCCCTTGGATGCCGTGCAAGTGGATGTTCCCGCCGAGGTGGTCCCTGCTCCCGCGCAGGATCAGCCTGGAGCCGTGGACGATGCGCCGGGTGCCATGAACACGGCCCCGGAATCTGACCAGGCTGTTGAAGTCTCATCCGCGGCACCAGCAGCCCACCCCGGCGCGAGCATGGAAGCCGCGGGCGCGGGCATCCTGGCCCATACGGCGGCGCCGCAGTCCGGGGAATCCGTGATGGCTGGCGCCGTCCAGGAGCAGCCCCTGCCGGACCCGTTGCCCCTGCCTGCCCAGGCTCCGGCAGCCCCGGCGTCCGGCACGGGCAGCGGAGGATCAGCGGGCGGAGCGTCCCCTGCCGCTGCGTGGCTCGACCCTTTCGACTTTGATTTTGACCGGGCCGGAAGTGTTCGCGCCGACCGGTCCTCCGAGCATGCCCCTGCGCCGGTGTCGTTCGACCCCGGCTCTTCCCCTGACTAGTTGAGGCCCTCTGCCCTCCCGAGGGCAGCACGCGGCTTTACGGGCAGCTGTCCAGCGCCCGGACACTCAACTATTTCAGGAGTAAACACCATGAACTGCACCCTTCGCAGGGGGTTGCTGAGCACCCTCTTTGCCGGCGGCCTCCTGGCCTTCGGCTGCGCCACCGCCAACGCGGCGGACACCACCAGCGGGACGGACCTTTCCGCCTCCGCCCTTATCTCGGCGGCGGCACCCGCTGACTCGACGTCGTTGGGCCTGCTGGGTGACCCAACGCCGGCCGGATCAACAGGTGTCGCCGCCGCAGTGGACGTCAACCTCGGGCTGGGGACTGTGGCGACCACCGATCCCGCCGGCACCGGCACCGGCATGACGGACGGCACCACGGCGAACCTCGCCGTCGGCGCCGCCGTGGACCTCGGCCTCGGCACAGTGACCACCACCGACCCCGCAACCACCGGCACCACCGACCTGGCAGCCGCAGCAGACGTCAACCTCGGCCTCGGCACAGTGACCACCACCGACCCCGCAACCACCGGCACCACCGACCTGGCAGCCGCGGCAGACGTCAACCTCGGCCTCGGCACCACCGGCACCGGGACTACGGACGGCACCGTGGCAGACCTCGCGGTCGATGCAGCCGCAGGCCTGGGCCTGGGCGGCCTCACCGATGGTGACGCCACCGGTGCCGGCAGCACGGTGGACGCAGCCTTCGACATCACCCTCGGGGCTGTCACGGACGGTGACACGGCAGGTGTCATCGATGCAGGCGCAGACCTTGGTGCTGCTGTGGGCGCCGGGACAGCAGACGGCAGCGGCCTGGATGCTGTGGTCGACCTTGGCATCGACCTCGGCATCGGGCTCATCGGCGACAACACCACAGGCACGCCGGGAACTTCCGATCCCGGCACCACCCCGGGTGACGGAACCACGGGCGACACCGGAACCCTTGACCCCGGAACCCTTGACCCGGGAACAGCTGATCCCGGAACGATGGATCCCGGCACCAGCACCCCGGGCTCGGACATCACGGGCGGCGACTCCAGCGGTGGCGCCGGTGATACAGGAACAGAGGGCTTCGCGGCAGCACCGGCCGGCTCAACCGCGGTGAGCGGGGCAATCGGTACCGTAACGGTCCCCCGCGGCACCACGGTCGCCGGTAATGCCGCCCTTGCCAACGGAGGCGCTGCCCACACCGGCCTCGCCAAGACCGGCTGGGACGGATCGCTGGTCCCCCTGGCCCTGCTGCTCCTGGCCGCAGGACTCCTGGCGCTCCGCAAGCGCAAGGTGTCCTAGCCGCCCCACGGCAGAACAGTAACCGCCCGCGCCTGTGCGCCTGAAGCGGCAGCACCCGGCGGGCTGACGGAAGGAGGACAGCAGCCCCGAAACACAACAACAGCACAAGAAACATGTCGTCAGCACACATGTCCTTGAAGCCGGTGGTCCGGCGGCGAAGGTTCGTAAAATCGCCGCCGGGCCGTCGGCGTGCCGGAACGGGAAAGCCTGGTCAATCGCTGCTTCCACCTCACCGCCCGTATAATTTGAGGTACGACAGTGCCGCAGCGCACCGGGAGGAACGGTCATGGTGGCGGAATCGCCTAGCTCCATCAAGAATGAAGTTGTCGGCGGTCGCTACCGGTTGGGTGATGTCATCGGCCGCGGCGGAATGTCATCGGTGTACTGTGCGCGGGACGAAAACCTGGGCCGCGATGTGGCGTTGAAGCTCTTCGCCCCGCAGGCACCGGACGCGGATGAACTCAAGCGCCAGGAAGCGGAGATCCAGCTCCTCGCCACACTCAACCACCCCGGCCTGGTAACCCTCTTCGACGCTGGTATCGATGACCGCATTCCGGATGAGCCCCGGCCGTTTCTGACCATGGAGCTCGTGGAGGGCCAGGACCTGCGTGCCCGTATCCGGCACAGCAGGGTACCCCTTGAAGAGCTGAGCGTCATCGGCGCGGGCATCGCGGACGCGCTGGCCTATGTGCACGGCCTGGGCATCATTCACCGCGACATCAAACCGGGCAACATCCTCCTGGTCCAGATCCGGCCCGGCGAGCCGCTGCGGCCCAAGCTCACGGACTTTGGCATCGCCAGGATCGTGGATTCCACCCGGCTCACTGCCACGGGCACCATGGTGGGCACCGCCGCCTACCTCAGCCCGGAACAGGCCCTGGGCAAGCCGCTGTCGTCAGCCACGGACATCTACTCCTTCGGGCTGGTGCTGCTGGAATGCATCAAGGGCACCGTGGAATACCCCGGCAGCGCGGTGGAATCCGCGGTTGCCCGGCTTCACCGCGCCCCGGAAATTTCCGACGACGTCCCCGCGGAGTGGGCCGACCTCATCCGTTCCATGACCACCATCGAGCCGCTGGAGCGGCCATCGGCCGCCGACATCGAGACCGCCCTCCGCCAGGCGTTGGTTTCCCCGGCCTCAACGCCCGGAGAACTGGTGCCGGAGACCACGCGGGTACTGCCGGCCATGCCCTTCCACCCTCCGACCATCACTGCCGAAGAGTCGGCGGATGACGTCCGGGAGGCAGCCGGGGCCACCGGAGCGACGGGGTCCTCTGACGATCCGTCGGCCCAGGCTCCTGCGACCGCATCTGATCCTGTGCATGAATCTGATCCTGTCCGGCAATCCGGTTCCGGGACGGCAGCCACACCCTCCCCGGCCAAGGCTGCCGGCAAGCCCCGCCTCTCACGGAACCAGCGGATCTGGCTTGCCGTGGTGCTCGCTGCCCTGGTGATTGCCGCAGCCGCTGCCGCGGTGATGATGAGCATCTCCGCCCGGCCCGCCGACGTCGTCCCCTACCCCACGGTAACCGGTGTCCTGGGCGACCACCTGCAGGAACTTCAAAAGAGCGTGGCGCCGTGACCCTTCGGCAGGCCGTGCCGGGCCGGCTGCTGCTGGCCTGCGCGGCGGCCCTGCTGGCGGCCACCTTCCTCAACGCCTGTGCCGCCCCCGGGAGCGGGCTGCAGCGCGAAGCGGCAACACAGCTCCAGGCGCGGGTCCTTGAGGTGACCCAGGCTTCCTCCCAAAACGATCCCGCAGCCGCGCTCAAGGCACTGGAGGGCCTCGAAGCGGACCTTTCGGCTGCCCAGGCGAAGGGCCAGGTCTCCGAAGAGCGGCGCCGCAGCATCACCACCGTGGCCACCGCCGTCCGGGCAGACCTCACTGAAGCAGTTGCCGCTCAGGCGGCGGCCGCGAAGGCTGCCGAAGACGCCCGCGTTGCCGCCGCCCAGGCAGCCCAGGATCCCTCCCCCGCACCTGCGTCGCAGGCAGCTCCCGCACCGGCCCCGGCACAGGGCAGTGCCGCCGGCAACGGAGCGGACGGCGGCAAGAACAACGGCGACAAGGGCAAAGGCAAGAACTGAACCGCGCCCAGGCTAGGTGACAAAGCAAAAGAAGCGGTGCTCCGGTGGAAACCGGGGCACCGCTTCTCTCTGCCTTACCAGCCGGTACTAGGCCAGGCTGGCGATGACCTTGTTCAGGGTGGCGGAAGGACGCATCACGGACGAAGCCTTGGCGTCATCCGGGCGGTAGTAGCCCCCGATGTCCACAGGTGAGCCCTGGACCTCGGCCAGCTCGCCCACGATCGTTTCCTCCTTGGAGGAAAGCTCGTTGGCGACCGAGCTGAACGCGGCGGCCAGGTCGGCGTCGTCCGTCTGCTTGGCCAGTTCCTCGGCCCAGTAGCGGGCCAGGAAGTAGTGGCTGCCACGGTTGTCCAGTTCGCCGGCACGGCGGCTCGGGGACTTGTTCTCCAGCAGGAAGGTGCCGGTGGCGCGGTCCAGCGTGTCGGCCAGGACCTGGGCGCGGGCGTTGCCCGTGGTGGTGGCCAGGTGTTCGAAACTCACGGCCAGGGCCAGGAACTCACCCAGGCTGTCCCAGCGGAGGTGGTTTTCCTTGAGCAGCTGCTGGACGTGCTTCGGGGCCGAGCCGCCGGCGCCGGTCTCGAAGAGTCCGCCGCCGTTCATCAGCGGGACCACGGAGAGCATCTTGGCGCTGGTGCCCAGTTCCAGGATGGGGAACAGGTCCGTCAGGTAGTCGCGGAGCACGTTGCCCGTGACGGAGATGGTGTCCTGGCCCTTGCGGATGCGCTCCAGGGTGAAGGCAGTGGCCTTGACCGGGGCCATGATCTGGATGTCCAGGCCCTCGGTGTCGTGGTCCTTCAGGTATTCGTTGACCTTGGCGATCAGGTTGGCGTCGTGGGCACGTTCCTCGTCCAGCCAGAACACGGCGGGGGTCTGGGAGGCGCGGGCGCGGGTGACGGCCAGCTTGACCCAGTCTCGGATGGGGGCGTCCTTGGTCTGGCAGGCGCGCCAGATGTCGCCCTCGGAGACTTCGTGCTCGATCAGGACGTTGCCGGAGCCGTCAACGACCTGTACCTTGCCGGCTTCCTGGATCTCGAACGTCTTGTCGTGGCTGCCGTATTCCTCGGCCGCCTGTGCCATGAGGCCGACGTTGGGCACGGTGCCCATGGTGGTGGGGTCGTAGGCGCCGTTGGCGCGGCAGTCATCGATGACCACCTGGTAGATGCCGGCGTAGGAGCTGTCCGGCAGCACGGCCAGGGTGTCCGCTTCCTTGCCGTCCGGGCCCCACATGTGGCCCGAGCTGCGGATCATGGCGGGCATGGAGGCGTCCACGATGACGTCGCTGGGGACGTTCAGGGTGGTGATGCCCTTGTCAGAGTCCACCATGGCCAGGGCGGGACCGTCTTCCAGGCCCTTCTTGATCAGGTTCTGCACGCCGTCGCGGACGTCTTCCGGCAGGTCCTCGAGGCTGCTGAGGATGGCGGCAAGGCCGTTGTTGGGGCTGATGCCGGCGGCGGAGAGCTGCTTGCCGTAAGTCTGGAACAGTTCCGAGAAGTAGGCCTTGACCACGTGGCCGAAGATGATGGGGTCCGAGACCTTCATCATGGTGGCCTTCAGGTGCGCGGAGAACAGCACGCCTTCTTCCTTGGCGCGGGCAACCTGGGCCTTCAAAAACTCGTCCAGGGCGGCGGCGCGCATCACGGTGCCGTCGATGACCTCACCGGCCAGGACCGGGAAAGCCTTCTTCAGGACCTTCACGGACCCGTCTTCACGGACCAGCTGGATGGCGATGGTGCCGTCTGACTCGATGACCACGGACTTCTCGTTGGAACGGAAGTCGTCCTGGCCCATGGTGGCCACGTTGGTCTTGGAGTCGGAGGTCCAGGCGCCCATGGAGTGGGGGTTCTGGCGTGCGTAGTTCTTGACGGACAGCGGCGCGCGGCGGTCCGAGTTGCCTTCACGCAGGACCGGGTTCACGGCGGAGCCCTTGATCTTGTCGTAGCGCGAGCGGATGGCGGTTTCCTCGTCGGAGGAGGGGTTGTCCGGGTAATCCGGCAGGGCGTAGCCCTGGCCCTGCAGCTCGGCGATGGCCGCCTTCAGCTGCGGGATGGAGGCGCTGATGTTGGGCAGCTTGATGATGTTGGCTTCCGGCGTCTTCGCCAGCTCACCGAGTTCAGCAAGGGCGTCACCGATCTGCTGCTCCGGGGTGAGGTAGTCACCGAACACAGCAATGATGCGGCCGGCGAGCGAAATGTCGCGGGTCTCCACCTCCACACCTGCAGTCGAAGCGAACGCCTCGATGATGGGCAGGAACGAATAGGTAGCCAGCATCGGCGCTTCGTCGGTGTGGGTGTAGATAATCTTGGACATGCGCGGGCGTCTCCCTGTGGGTCGGCTTGATTGTGAAAAATTCGGTCTATTTCACCATGTACAACTTACCCGAGGACATGGCGTTGAACCGTACCGGAGTCCCAGCGTTACCCCGGCGGTGGGCAGGATTACAGCGATGGAGAACGGCCGACGGCGGGACACGCCCGCGTGCCGGGGCCGCCGTCGCTACCAAGGGGCGGCCGGGGCAGTGAAAGGGTCCTAAGCCGGTATTTGATATCTCACTACTGTGTACAAACTTGTCCGGTGGCGATAAATTCGCTAAGTCACTCCCGATCCAGGGCCCAAACCCCGTTCAGACAGGACAACAATGACACGCACCAGGTCTCTGGCTTCCGGCCTCCTGACTTTCTCGGCTGCCGCCGTGCTGGCACTCACCTCGGCCGGCGGGGCCTCAGCCGCGCCCGCACCATCGGATGGACATGAAGCCCCGTCCGTGGCCGGCGTCACGCTCAATGCCGACGGCGCAGCGGATTACTGGACTCCGGAGCGCATGCAGAGCGCCGTCTCGGGTGACACCCTGGCCGGCAAGGCGCTGGGCCGCGGCAACCGCTCCAGCGCCGCCCTGGTCGAGAAGGGCAAGCCTTCCTCCACCAAGGGGACCAAGGGCAAGCCCACCATTGCCCAGAGCGAGAATCCCGTCTCCCACATCGGCAAAGTCTTCTTCACCATGGGCGGCACCAACTATGTGTGCTCGGGCAACGCCGTCGCCTCGACCAACGGCAGCACCGTGGCTACCGCCGGTCACTGCGTAAACGAGGGCCCGGGCGCGTACGCCACCAACTTCGTCTTCGTGCCCGCCTACGACAACGGCGCGGCACCCTACGGCAAGTGGACCGCCAGGGCCCTGTACGCCCCCACCCAGTGGGCCTCCAACGGCGACATGACCTACGACACCGGCTTCGCCGTCGTGAATACGGACAGCAACGGTGACCGGCTCACCGATGTTGTCGGCGGCTCTGGCACAGCCTTCAACCAGGCACGGGGCCTGACCTACACCTCGTACGGCTACCCGCAGGCCTCGCCGTTTAACGGCACGTCACTGTTCAGCTGCACCGGTACGGCCACGGATGACCCGAACAACCCCCAGTTCGGTACCCAGGGCATCCCGTGCGACATGACGGGCGGCTCCTCAGGTGGCCCGTGGTTCATCGGCATCGGCTCAGACGGCGTACAGAACTCCATCAACAGCTATGGCTACAACGGCTCAGCCGTGATGTACGGCCCGTACTGGGGCAAAGTCATCCAGGCAACCTTCAACAGTGCAGCAAAGTCCTAAGGCACCTGATCCGAAGGAGGATCCCGTCAGCCACGTGGACCTGACCCAGTCCCCCGAGGAAGTCCTCGAGTACTGGACAGAGGAGCGGATGGCGGCGGCGAAGCCCCGGGAGATTCAGCTCCCGGAGCCCGGCTCCGGCCAAGACGACCAAGACTGAACCAGCACAACGACGACGGCGCCCGTCCCCTGCGCAGGGGACGGGCGCCGTCGTCGTTAATCCGGGCCGGCGATGAAGCGTGGCTATCAGTGGAAGAAGTGGCGGGCTCCGGTGAAGTACATCGTGATACCGGAAGCATTCGCCGCCGCAATCACTTCCTCATCCCGGACAGAACCGCCCGGCTGCACCACGGCGCGGACGCCGGCGTCGATCAGGATCTGCAGGCCGTCAGCGAAGGGGAAGAACGCGTCGGAGGCGGCCACGGCACCGCGGGCACGCTCAGGTGCGCCGCTCGCGTCCGCGTTGGAAGCGCCGCCGGCACCTTCGACGTCGGACTCCACCGTGACACCCAGGGTGTTGGCCCGCTCCACGGCCAGGCGGCAGGAATCCAGGCGGTTGACCTGGCCCATACCGATGCCCACTGCGGCGCCGTTCTCTGCCAGGAGGATGGCGTTGGACTTCGCGGCCCGGCAGGCGGTCCAGGCGAAGGCGAGGTCCGCGAGGGTCTTGTCGTCCGCGGCTTCACCGGCGGCGAGGGTCCAGTTGGCGGGGTTGTCGCCTTCAGCGTCCACCTTGTCCGTGACCTGGACCAGCATGCCGCCGGAAACCTGGCGGAACTCCGTGGGGTAGCGGCCGTAGCCCTCGGGCAGGGCGAGCAGGCGGATGTTCTTCTTCTTGGAGAGGATCTCCACTGCCTCGGGCTCGAAGCCGGGGGCGATGACCACCTCGGTGAAGATGTCCTTGACGGTGTTGGCCATGCCGGCAGTCACGGTCCGGTTCGCGGCGATGACGCCACCGAACGCCGAGACCGGATCGCAGGCGTGCGCCTTGGCGTGGGCATCGGCGATGGGGTCCGCGGCATCGGCGGAGCCGACGGCCACGCCGCACGGGTTGGCGTGCTTGATGATGGCGACGGCGGGCTCAGCGAAGTCGTAGGCGGCGCGCAGGGCGGCGTCGGCGTCAACGAAGTTGTTGTAGCTCATGGCCTTGCCGTGCAGCTGGTCCGCCTGGGCGATGCCCATCGGCGCAGCCTTGTCCACGTACAGGGCGGCCTGCTGGTGCGGGTTCTCGCCGTAGCGCAGGACCTCGGAACGCTCCAGGGACAGGCCGGCGTAGGCGGGCCAGTCGATGACGCCGTCGCCGTCCTCGTCCAGGAACTGGCTGGCGGTCCAGGTGGCCACCGCGTTGTCGTAGGCAGCGGTGTGGGCGAATGCCTTGGCAGCGAGGCGGCGGCGCGTCTTCAGGTCGAAGCCACCGGCGGCGGCAGCCTCCACCACCTGGCCGTAGAAGGACGGATCCACCACGATGGCGACGGCGGCGTGGTTCTTCGCGGCCGAGCGCACCATGGCGGGGCCGCCGATGTCGATCTGCTCCACGACGTCATCCTGCGCGGCACCGGACTTGACGGTTTCCACGAACGGGTAGAGATTCACCACCACCAGGTCGAAGGCTTCGATGTCCATGCTGGCGAGGGTTTCCATGTGGGCGGGGACGCGGCGGTCCGCCAGGATTCCGCCGTGGACGCGCGGGTGCAGCGTCTTGACGCGGCCGTCCAGCATCTCGGGCGAACCGGTGACTTCCTCAACCTCCTGCACGGGAATGCCCGCGGCGGCGATCTTCTTGGCCGTGGAACCGGTGGAGACGAGCTTTACGCCCGCGGCGTGCAGGCCCGTTGCGAGCTCCTCCAGACCGGTTTTGTCGTAAACCGAGATCAGGGCCCGGCGGATGGGTACACGGTCAATGGATACGCGCTCATGCTGCGTGAAGCTCACAAATGTCTCCGTCTTATCTCGCGGAACAGGGCCGCGGTTGGTGGGGATAGGGCCAGTTTATCGCGAAGGCGCGGTTGGCCGGTGTGTCAGCCGGAGTGTGAACGCCGTGGGGGCGGGCTAGAGTTTTGAACAGGAGGCGGCGATGAACACTTACACCACTGTGCCCAGCGGCGAACAGGTGGTCCAGGAACTGCCCTGGCGATGGAAAGTCCAGGGCAGGATCTTCCTGATCGGGGGCCTCGGCTTCATGTTCGACGCCTGGGATGTGACCCTGAACGGCATCCTGATTCCGTTGCTGTCCAAGCACTGGTCGCTCTCCGCGGGAGAGGCCGCCTGGGTGGGTACCGCAAACCTGATCGGCATGGCCCTGGGTGCCTTCATCTGGGGAACGATCGCGGACACCGTGGGCCGCAAGAAGGCCTTCACCGCCACCTTGCTGCTGTTCTCGGTCTTCACCGTCCTGGGCGCGTTCGCCCCCGACTTCATCTGGTTCTGCCTCTTCCGGTTCATGGCCGGGTTTGGCCTGGGCGGCTGCATTCCCGTGGATTACGCCCTGGTGGGTGAGTTCACCCCCCGGAAGCAGCGCGGCAAGGTGCTGACAGCCATGGACGGCTGGTGGCCCATCGGCGCAGCCCTGGCGGGGTTCGTCTCCGCCGGACTGGTGGCCCTCTACGGCGACTGGCGCCTGACCATGCTGGTGATGGTGCTTCCCGCCCTGCTGGTCTTCTGGATCCGGCGGAGCGTGCCGGAATCCCCGCTGTTCCTGATCAGGAAGGGGCGGCGGGAAGAAGCCGCCAAGATCATCGATGGGCTGGTGGAAGCCACCGGGGCGGAACCCCGCGCCTACAGCCTTCCCGACGCCCGGGACGTTCCCCGGCTTTCCGCCGGCAGCGCCTGGACCCAGCTGCGCTCGGTGTGGCAGTTCAACTGGAAGATCACGGCTGCCGCCTGGGCCCTGTTCTTCAGCATCCTGCTGGTGTACTACCTGTCCCTGACATGGATGCCGAGGATCCTTATCGGCGCAGGTTTCGCCGAGTACAAGGCGTTCGTCACGACGGCGTCCATGGCCGCCGTCGGCTTCCTGGGCGTGGTGGTGGCGGCGCTCCTGGTGGAACGCGTGGGGCGCAAATGGATCCTTGCCATTACCGGTCCGCTGTCCGCGCTGACCCTGGTGATCGTGGCATTCGTGGTGGACATCCCCACGGCCGCGGTGTTTTGGCTGCTGGTGTTCGGGTTCGTGGTGCAGGTGGCCATTCCGGTGCTCTATGCGTATGTCTCTGAGCTCTATCCCACCGAACTGCGCGGCACCGGATTCGGCTGGGCGTCCACATTCTCCCGGCTTGGTGCGGGTTTTGGGCCGCTGATCTTCGCCAACTACTTCTGGCCGGAACTCGGGCTGGCCACATCCTTCGCCCTGGCCGGTGCCCTGGTGCTGGCCTCCGTGCTGTGGATGGCGTTCTTCTCCCCCGAAACCCGCCAGGCCCGCCTGGAGTAACCTTTCCCAACCAGGTAGCGCCAAGTGTCGTTCTGGAGCCTCAATACGACACTTGGCGCTACCTGGTTCTAGCCTCCGGGCAACCAGCCGCGGGCCAGCATTGTCCGCCGCACTTTTGCCACCGCCAGCTTCGCGTCTTGTTCCATGTGCCGCTTTGAGATTCGCACAAGAATCCATCCACCGCGTCCGAAATCCTCTTCGCGGGCAATGTCCCGCTCAATCTGTCCCGCTGCCGAATGTCCCTCACCGTCGTATTCCACCGCCACCTTCTGTTCGGGATAGCTCAGGTCGGGTTGACGTACGACGCCGGGGGCCAGCGGCGTGGGCACGTTCAGTAGAGGTTCGGGCAAGCCAGCATGCTCCAGAGCCAGCCGCAGCCTGGTTTCCTGTGCGGAGTCGGAACCCACCCTGGCCAAATCAAGGGCAAGACGGGCCTTGCGTATTCCGGGTGTTCCTTTGTGCCTGTCCAGCATCTCCGCCAGATCTTCAAGCGTTGCATAGGGTTCGAATCTGCCTTCGAATTCCGGGCGCGGGTATCGGATCAGATGGTCTGCAACAACGGTCAATTCCTCAATGCCCATCTTGCGGGAGCAATCCAGCCACGTCCGGGTCCGCGACGTGACCAGCAGGCCCTGGTGGCTGACAATCTCGTCGTCGAAAAACTGTCCCCGGTGGCCCCTCACACCGGGCCGGCGCATGATGGCCACCGTGTCGGGACGGGAGACATGCAACAGCGGTTCGTTGCAGCCTGGCAGGAACCCTGGAAACTGCCACAACAGAAAAGCGGATGCGTGGGAAGCCGCGGCAAATTCCGTCACCAGGGTGTAGGGCCGGAGGCAAGCGGCCAAATCCGTTCGGCCGCAGGAGTCCGGCACCCGGACGCCCCTGCTGGGCCGCTGCAAGCCCCGGTGACGCAGCCGGCGGCGGCTGATGCCGGCGTCGACTGCCTCCCGGAAGGTGAACGGCAGCGACTCAAATTGTTCGGGCCTGGGACGAGGAACCTTCATCAGCCCATGGTGGCAGCCGCAACTGTCCTTGCTGGACGTTATCCACAGGCTCGGCCCACTCAAACAATGTAGGTAGCGCCAGCTGTCGTTTTGAGGGGGTTAAAACGACACTTGGCGCGACCTAGTTGGGCTGGGGCGCGGCGAATGAAGGGTCTGCCGCCAGGGCGGCCAGGGTGGAGACCAGCAGCCGGCGCTCCACCACCTTGATGCGCTCGTGCAGGGTTTCCTCGGTGTCCGTGTCCTCGATGGCCACGGCTTCCTGGGCAATGATGGGGCCGGTGTCCACACCGGCGTCTGCCCAGTGCACGGTGCAGCCGGTGACCTTCACGCCGTACGCCATGGCATCCCGGACGCCGTGCGCACCGGGGAAAGCGGGGAGCAGTGCCGGGTGCGTGTTGAGGTATTTGCCGTGGAAAGCGTCGATGAACTCCGGGCTGACAATCCGCATGAACCCGGAAGAAACCACCACGTCCGGCTTGTAGGCGGCCACAGCCCGGGTCAGCGCTGCGTTCCAGTCCGCGCGGTCCGGGTAGGCCTTGAAGTCCACCACGAAGGTGGGGATCCCGGCGGCAGCGGAACGCTCGACGCCGTAGGTTCCCTCGCGGTCCGCGCCCACCGCTGCGATGTCCACGTCGAGGTCCCCCGCCTTGACGGCGTCGATAACTGCCTGGAGATTGGACCCGGTTCCGGAAACGAGGACGACGATACGCATTGGTCCAGCTTAGGTGCAGGCTCGCGTACGCTGGAAAACATGAACAGCGAACCGGGCCGGAGCGGGCAGCAGCAGGTCAGGCCCCCGCTCAGCGAGGCGGCGAAAGCCTCCCTTGCCAAGACCCGCACCCTGTTCCGGATGTTCGTGGTCTCGGTCCTCGGTTCGTTCTTCGTGTACCAGCTGGACGTCGGCTACCTGTGGCTGGCGACCGTGCTGACCGCCGCGGGCCTGGTCCTGGGGGTCGTCCTGCTGGTCCGGTCAATCCGCCTCAAGGAATCCAGGCTGGTTCTCCTCGGCACCATTTCCGGACTGGTGGTGGCCGCCGTCATGGTGCTGCTGATCGTCACCACCATGGTCCTGTTTGACCAGGTGCGCGAGTACCAGGCGTGCCTGGGCCGGGCGCTGACGGACCGGGCCACCCATGCGTGCATGGCCCAGTTCCAGGACGTCCTGCCCACCAAGGTCCGCTAGAGGCGGCCCGGTTCTAGTGGACCAGCTCCGCATCGTGTTCCGCCGCCCCGGTGTTCTCCCGCTCCAGCCACGGTCCGGCAGCGTAACCGACAACGACGCCGATGCCTACCTCGGCAGCCACCCACAGGCCGGTCCACAGGGGGTCGGGCCCAATGGCCGTCAGGCGGCCAAGGCCGGCTGACCCCCTGGCGATCCAGGCCAGGCAGGCCGTCAGCAGGCCCGCCGCCACGCCCACGAGCACGCCGAGCACCAGCGTGGAGACGGTGGCGGTGAACCAGCGGGCATGCACCTTGATGGCGAGCCACTCGTCGAAGTGGTTTTCGCCCTCCCGCAGGAACCACCATCCCGCCATGACACCTGCCAGCACCGGAACAACCAGGGCCACGAAGGCGTAGTCCAGGGACCCCGACGGGATGGCAGCCAGGACCGGTATGGACGGAAGCGGCCCGACGGCCGTCCCCAGCGCCCCGGCCTGGGAGCCCGCCCCCATCGCAAACCCGGCGCCCGACGTCCAGGCGAGGGCGAACACCACAAGGTTGGGCAGGAAACCCAGCTGCGCGATGGTGAGGGCGGCACCTCCCACCGGGCCGGCGTCGAGCGCTTCATAAACGGAAACCACCAGGTTCCAGTGGATGAACAGGTCTGCCGCCAGCAGGACTGCGGCGAGGGTGAGGGCGGACAGCACGGCGACGGACCCCGCTTTCGCCGCGGATGCGAAGTACGATCCGGCCCAGCGTGAGTGCTGGCTGGTGCGCGAGATCCAGTCCACCGCGTCAACGCCGATGAGCCGGCTCCAGGACCCGGCCTCCCTCCGGGCGCCAACCACCATTCCCAGCCCGAACGGGACAAGGGGAACCAGCATGGCGAACCAGAGGTTGATGCCGACGTCGGCGCTGCGGCAGACGAACCCGGTAGCGGCGCCGAACGCTGCATACACTGCCCACGAGCCAAGCAGCGCCTGCCACAGCTGGTCCGTATAGGAGGCGCGGGCCAGCCGCCGGCCTGCCCGCCAGGCCAGAAGGAAAGGGATGAGGGTCAGGCCCAGCGGAATCAGGCTCAGGATGCCGGACCCGCCGTGGGTGGCAGTCCCGGGTCCTGTGCCGGCAAGTTCCAGCGGCACCCCATGGACCAGGAGCCAGGACTGCCCGGCCAGGCGGGCCAGGACTTCGAACTGCCCGTTCTGGAATCCGGCAGTGGCCCAGACGGCAACGATGGGCGCCACGACCACCAGGGCCGAAATGATGGCCGCCTGCGCCGCTTCAAGGGCACCCTGCAGCCACAACGGCATGGGTAGGCCACGGTCTCCGGTCTGATCAGCGCGCAGTTTCATCGTGTTCCATGGTGTCACGCCGGGCGTGCCGGACCCGCGAACGACAGGCTCCGGGGAGCCACTGATCACCAATCAAATGCCCCGGCGTGCGGCGCTTTTTGCCCTGCCCCGCCGTAAAATTGGTAGAAACCACAACCCGCCGCCCCGCTGAGGGCATGGTGTGATTTCTGCTGGCTGCCGGACGTGGACACTGCCAGCCGTGTACCCGGATACCGTCAACCGGGAAAACAGGAGCCGCGAATGAGAGATGAACCGTAAGTTCTGAAGATATTCGTCCTACTGGCTGGTGCAGCCACCGCTTCCGGCGCGGCTGCACCAGCGTTTTAAACAGTGCGGCGCCGGGAGCCTCCTGGAGGCTCCCGGCGCCGTTCACCGTGTCAGGGCAGCTGATTCATCCGGGCTGCCCGCGGAACTGGGGGCCGGAGCCCCGGGTCCCGATCAGCGACGGGTGTCGCCGTCTGTTTCGATGTTTTCCTTGCGGACTTCCTCATTGACCGTGACATCGTCACGGACAACTTCCTTGTCCAGGCGGACCCGCTCCACGGGAACGGCTTCCTTCTCAACGACGGGGCGTTCCTCATGCAGGACCACCTCGTGCTCTTCTTCGCTGATGGCAGGCCCGTCGAAGGCTGCACCGCGGTTGCCGTCCGTGATGGGCTCCCGCTCGATGCGTACTTCTTCACGCTCCACCGGGATGGTCTTGGTGACGTTTTCGGTGGTGACGTACTTCCGCAGCCGTGCCCGGCCGGTGGCTTCACGTTCCTTGCCCACGTGCAGCTGCTCCTCGGACCGCGTCATGGCGTCGTCCGTGGTGGGGCCGGAGGTGTCGTGGCCAACGGTTCCGCGTGTGGTTTCGTCGCGGTCATACGTGTCGCGGCCTGCACCGATCCCCGCGGTGGGGGTGCCTGCGTTCAGGTCGGCGTCGCCCTGCAGGTCAACGTCCCCGGCGGTGCCGGAACGGGCCTCGGTGTAGGTCCGGGCACCGCGGTCGTAGTACGTGTAGAGCCGGTCCTCTTCCTCCGGGGTGAGGTGGCCGTCCGCATCCACGCGGGGAGCGTCCTTGACGTGCTCCTTGGTGAAGGGAACCACCAGGTCTTCGCCCTGGTTGTGCGCGCCCTCCACCGGAACGAAGGACTCGGAGGTACCGAAGAGCCCCGTCTTCACGGTGACCCATGTGGGCTCGCCCGTGTCATCGTCTGCGTACAGCTGACCGATCGAACCGATTTTCGTGCCGTCGGAACCGACGACGTTGCCGCCCTTGGTGAGCAGGTTTTCAAGGTTTTCCCTGTTGAGCATGACGTCTCCTTTGGATGGTCTTTGCACTGGGTCTGCCAGCAGTGGATGTTCCGGACCGGGGCATTCTCCCGTCATCCGGCTTCCGCCCCGGCTGCTTGAGGCTCTGCGCTGACTGCCCCACTACCGTAAGCATGCTTAGCATCAAATGCAAAGCCTACTTAGTAATTTTTTTGGCGGGCCGCTGCAGTTGTTCACCCGGCCTTCTCCTCGAGGTAACGCTTCCTCCCCCGTCATTTCAAGGAAGGCAACCACGGTGGAGGGGTGAGGATCGCAATCGTTGCCGAATCTTTTTTGCCGCTGATGAACGGCGTCACCCATTCCATCCTGCGGGTCCTGGACCACCTCCAGGAGCGCGGCGACGAGGTGCTGGTCATCGCGCCTTCCGGACATGACGGGGAGGCCGCGGGCCGGGTCAAGGGGGCGGAGGTGCACAGGCTGCCCGCGGTCCCGCTGGCCGGCTACACGAATGTGCGGGTGGCACTGGGAGGTGTGTACCGGGTCAAGCGAATCCTTGCCGAGTACGCGCCCGACGTTGTCCACCTTGCCTCGCCGTTCGTGCTGGGCTGGCGTGCCGCACAGGCTGCGCACCAGCTGGGCATCCCCACCGTGGCCATCTACCAGACCGAAGTTCCCAGCTACGCCGCCCGGTACGGCGTTCCCTTCCTGGAAAACTGGGCCTGGAACAGGGTGGAGAACATCCACCTGCTCTCCTCACGCACCCTGGTGCCCTCAACCTTCGCGCTGAACCAGTTGCGCGGCCGGGGCATTCCGCGGGTGCGCATGTGGCGCCGCGGCGTGGACACCGCGAGGTTTTCGCCGGCAAAGCGCGACGACGGGTGGCGGGCTTCGGTGGCTCCGGGCGGGGAACGGATCATCGGCTACGTGGGCAGGCTGGCGGTCGAAAAGCAGGTGGAAGACCTTGCCGCCCTCGCCGGCATTCCCAACACCAGGCTGGTGGTTGTGGGCGACGGCCCGCAGCGGGCAGCCCTTGGGGCGGCACTCCCCCGGGCGGTGTTCACCGGATTCCTGGGCGGTGATGACCTGGCACGGGCAGTGGCATCGTTCGACCTGTTCGTCCATCCCGGCGAGTTCGAAACCTTCTGCCAGACCATCCAGGAGGCCATGGCATCGGGTGTACCGGTGGTGGCCACAGGCCGGGGCGGCCCGTTGGACCTGGTGGAGAACTCGCGCACCGGGTGGCTCTACGAACCGGGCGACCTGTCCGCCATGCGGGCCAGGGTGGAGGACCTCGTGGGCGACGACGCCAAACGGCGGGCATTTGCGGCCGCAGCACACGCCTCGGTCCAGGACAGGACGTGGCCCGCGCTCTGCACGGAACTGGTGCAGCACTACGCGGACGTCATCGCGGGGGCGCCCGCACCGGCACAAAAGGTTTCAAAGGCAGGAGTATCATCGTGAAGACTTCCGTGATCGGCTGCGGCTACCTGGGCGCGGTCCACGCAGCAACCCTGGCCTCCATGGGCCACACCGTGGTGGGCATCGACGTCGACCCCGGCAAGGTGGCGCAACTGGCGCGGGGAGCCGCACCGTTCCACGAACCTGGACTGGATGAACTCCTGGAGCACGGCCGCGCCACCGGACGGCTGCACTTCTCCACCGATCCCGCCGACGCGGGGGACGCCCAGGTGCACTTTCTGTGCGTGGGGACGCCGCAGGACAAGACGTCCGACGCCGCCGACCTCACCTTCCTGGTCTCCGCCGCGGCGGCCTTGCTGCCGCACCTGGCCGCGGGCGCCGTCGTCGTCGGTAAATCCACGGTGCCCGTTGGCACCGTGGACATGCTTCAGGATGTCCTGGCCGCACGGCCTGATGTGCTGCTCGGCTGGAATCCCGAGTTCCTCCGGCAGGGCACCGCCGTCAAGGACTCCCTGGTTCCGGACCGGCTGGTCTACGGCGTGGACGGCGGCCGGGCCGCCGCCTTCCATCCCGCCACCGGCGCACCCCTGGGGGTGACGGCGGCCCTGGACGGCGTCTATGAGCCGCTGCTGGCTGCCGGCATCCCGCGGCTGGTCTGCAATTTCGCCACGGCAGAGCTCATCAAATCGGCAGCGAACGCCTACCTGGCAACCAAGGTCAGCTTCATCAACGCCGTCGCTGGATTGTGCGATGCCGCGGGCGCTGATGTCACCGAACTCAGCGAGGCGATGGGGCTGGATCCGCGGATCGGTGGCCGGTACCTGCACGCGGGTCTTGGTTTCGGCGGCGGCTGCCTGCCCAAGGACATCCGCAGCTTCCGAACCCAGGCAGCCACCCTGGGCGTGCCCGCGGTGGAGGACTGGATGCGGCTGGTGGATGCAGTGAACCTGGGCCAGCGGGAACGCACGGTGCGCCTGGCGGCGGAACTGTGCGGCGGGGCGCTCGCCGGGCGTTCCATCACCGTGCTGGGTGCATCCTTCAAACCGGATACCGACGACATCCGCGACTCCCCGGCACTGGATGTCGCGGACCGGCTGGCCGCCGCCGGTGCCCATGTGACCGTCACGGACCCCAAAGCGGTGAACCTTGCGTGGCGCCGCTACCCACGCCTCCGGTTCGAGTCCTCCGCGGCGCGGGCGCTCCAGGACGCCGAACTGGTGCTGCTCCTCACCGAATGGGACGAGTACCGGCAGCTGTGCCCCGCCTCGACCGGGCAGCAGGTACGACGCCGGGTGGTCCTGGATGCGCGCAATGTGCTGGATGCTGCCGCCTGGCAGGAACAGGGCTGGGTGGTGCGAGGACTTGGGACCGCCGCGGGGGCCTTGGCGGCGGCCGCACACTGAGGTTCAGCCCAGGAGCCCCAGCTCGGCGAAGGCCAGCGCAACGCCGCCACCGGCCGGCGCGGCGGTAACCCTGTCCGCTACGGCAAGAACGGAGGGATGGCCACCTTCCACGGCGATGCCCACGCCCGCGTACTCGAGCATCTCCACGTCGTTGGCGCTGTCGCCGATGGCCACGATGTCTGCCCGGTCCAGGCCGAGCCGGGCCTCCACCACCTGGATACCCACGGCCTTATGGGTGCCCGCCATGTAGATCTCCCCGGCACGCTCGCCCAGCGCCGACAGCGAGCTGGGAATCAGCCCCACCCCGGGGCCGAAGGTCTCCATCAGGCGGCCCAGCGGCACCGGCGAGTCGAAGCAGGAGATTTTGGCGTAGGACGTGGCGCGGAGGTCGTCGCTGTACTGCATGGGCCCCAGGATGTCCTCGAGCGGATCAACGTCCGTGCTGAGGACGCCGTCATGCTGCGGCCGGCCGGCAAAGATGGGCCCGAGGACCTCCCGCAGCCGCCGGTCCACGCCCGTCCGGCCGTGCAGGGCCTCCGGCGCTTCCAGGATGTAGGCCGCACCGTGCGCGTCGAGCGTTTCGACGATGCGTGCCGCCAGCTCCGGCTCAAAGCGGGTGTCCTTGAGGACTTCACCGCTGACCTCCACCCTGGCGCCGGCACCGGTAATGGTGCCGTCGAATCCTGCTTCAAGGATGTGCCCGGGCACCATGGACAGGGGACGTCCGGTGCAGACGAACACCAGGTGGCCCAGCTTCCGTGCGGTCCGGACGGCATCCACGTGGGCCTCCGGAGCCAGCCCGTGGTCAGCGTAGGTGCCGTCGATGTCAAGGAAGATGGCACGCGGCCGCTGGGGGTGGCTGGACATGCCGGAGCTCCTTCATCAGATGCAGGGACACCCAATCCTACCGGCAGCCGCTTTACCGCCGGAGAAAAGTTCGCGGAATTCGGGTCAAACTGATAGTCATCCTGTGATATTGAAAGCCTTGCAGAGTAGTAAGCCTGCTGATTGAATGAGGGAACCGGAAATGGGGGCCCGGCACAACTTACTGACAAGGAGTGGCAACATGGGCATTATCGGATTTCTCATTTTGGGCCTGATTGCTGGAGCCATTGCAAAGGCCATCCTGCCGGGACGCCAAGGCGGCGGCTGGGTGATCACCATGGTCCTCGGCGTTGTTGGGGCCATCCTGGGCGGCTGGATCGGATCACTGATCTTCGGCGGCGGACTGGCCGAATTCTTTGACATCAGGACCTGGCTGCTGGCCATCCTCGGCTCGATCATCGTGCTGCTGATCTACGGCGCCGTCACCAACCGCAGCGGCCGCCGGGTGTAGCGGCTTTCCCCTATTCATCAGTAAGAGGCGCCGGACCCCATTGGGGGGTCCGGCGCATTTTACGTCCGGGGCCAGGTCCGTGCTGGACCAATATGAAAGTACGGGTACCGGCCCAATTTCCCCCTGCGGCCTTTATGATGGCGAAGGGGTGGTGTGATGACCGGTTTTTCGGGCCGTGACAACAATGTGGCATTACAAACTTTTGGCGGGGTCATGGACGCAAGTCCGGATGCCCTTTTGGCCCTGGCTGCGGACGGCACCGTCCTGGCCGTAAACGCGGCAGCGGCACGGCTGTTTGCCCTGCACCGGGACGCCTTCACCGGCCTGGACCACCGGCTGCTGATCGGCGAGGGTTTCCGCGACGACGTGGCCCATCTGCTGCACCAGCTCCTCACCCACCCGGAAGAGCATCCCCCGCCGCTGGAAATCAGCGCCCTGCGCGGGGATGGCACCGAGACCGCCGTCGAACTGGCCGTGGCCGTCCTCCCCGGGCCGGACCCGGACGGCACCCAACCAAACGGCGCCGGCATAAGCGGCCCCGCCGGCGCACGGCTGCTGCTCTCTGCGCGCGGCACTGCGCACCGCAAGACAGCCGACGCCAACCTCCGCGAGGCCATGTCCCTGTTGACGGCCACCCTTGAATCAACTGCAGACGGCATCCTGGTCATCGCCACCGACGGCAGCGTGGCCGGATTCAACGACCAGTTCCTCACCATGTGGGGCATCCCTCCCGAGATGATGGAGGCCGACAGCGAGGAGCCGGCGCTAAGGCTGGTCATGGCGCAGATTGCAGATCCCGTGCCCTTCGCCGCGCGGCTGGGCGAAGTCCAGGAGGACCCGGCAGCCGAAAGCCACGACGTGGTGGAACTCCGCGACGGCCGGACCCTGGAACGCTATTCCCGCCCGCAACGCGTCGGCGAGAAAATCGTGGGCCGCGTATGGAGCTTCCGCGACGTGACGCCGCGGCGGAAAGCGCAGGAGCAGGCACAGCAGGCCCTGATGGACCTCGCCGTGCAGGCTGAGAAGCTGCGCGCCATGGCCTTCCAGGACCCCCTGACCGGGCTGGCCAACCGGGCCGTCTTCAACGATGCCCTGGCCGAATCCCTGCAGGAACCGCGGCTGAAGACCGTGGATGTCCTGCTCCTGGACCTCGACGACTTCAAGGAAGTCAACGATATCCTTGGCCACCAGGCGGGCGATGACATGCTCATCGAGGTGGCACGCCGGCTCCGCGGCTGCGTTCCCACGGCCGACGTCGTGGCCCGGCTGGGCGGCGACGAGTTTGTGGTGCTCCTGACGGCCTGCCCCGACGCCGACGCAATCGCCGCGTGCATCGTGCGCTGCCTGCACGTCCCGGTGACCATCGGCGGCACCGTCCTGCGCCCCAGCCTGAGCCTGGGGCTCGCCTCCCTGGGCCAGGACAGCGTGGGCCCGTCCGAACTGCTGCGGCATGCGGACATCGCGATGTACGCCGCCAAGGCCGCCGGCAAGAACCGGTTCCTGCGGTTCCACCCGGACATGATGCAGGCCCTGGTACAGCGGACGCACATGGAAAGCGGCCTCCAGCTGGCCGTGCCCCGCGGCGAAATCACCGTGGACTTCCAGCCGATTGTCTCGCACCGCATGGGGCAGGTGGTCCAACTGGAGGCGCTGGCCAGGTGGGACCGGGGCGGCGAGCGGATACCGCCGTCGATCTTCATCCCACTCGCCGAGCGCACCGGGCTGATCGGCGAGATCGGGGCCGAGGTGATGGCCACCGGAATGGTGCAGCTGTCCCAGTGGCTCAGCGAGGATCCGTCACGGTCCCTGGCGGTGAACGTCTCCGGCGTGCAGCTGCAGGCACCCGACTTCGCCGAAAACGTCCTGCGGCTGGCGGAAGCCAGCGGGGTGGCGCCCTACCAGCTGGTCGTGGAAGTTACCGAGAGCGTGTTCTTTGACGCCGACTGCAGCCTGATCCAGCAGCTCAGCGCGCTGCGGGACGCGGGCGCCCGGGTGGCGCTGGATGACTTTGGCACCGGCTATTCCTCGCTGGGCCGGCTGCAGGACCTGCCCGTGGATACCGTCAAGATCGACAAGACCTTCGTCTCCATGGTGCGGACCGGCAATGAGCGCCTGCCCATCCTCAGCTCCATGATCAACATGGCGCACAGCCTGGGCCTGACCGTGACGGCGGAGGGCATCGAGACAGCAGCGCAGGCGGACTACCTGACGGCGCTGGAGTGCGATTCACTCCAGGGGTACCTTTTCTCGCTGCCGGAACCCGGTGACAGGCTGCACCCGGCTTTGCACCACGCGGAAGAAGCCCTCAACGCGCTGAAGGGCAGGTAGCCGGAAGGCTCCGGGATCAGGCTGCTTCCTGGCGGCCCGGGCGCTGCGGCTTGCCCGGCGCGGGCTGGGAAGACTGGGGCTGGGAAGCCTGCGGCTGGGAATTGTGCGGCTGCGCGGGCTGGGCCGGTTCTCCGGCACCGGCAGGAACGCCGGCCGTGCCGGCGGGCGTGGAGGCGGCCGGGACGGCAGCGCGGTCGCGGCGCCAGCGGCGCACCAGGTCGACGGCGGCCAGCAGTCCTGCGAGTGGCGTCAGCACGGCTGCGGCGTAGACGAACAGCATCCAGGTCAGGGTGGTCAACGGCGGCTGGTTGTTGTTGAGCAGCGACAGGCCGCCGAGCATGGCGACGACCCAGAACAGCAGGACGGCCGTCAGCACGGCGCCGGCAGGAAAATACTGGTTGGTCACGACTTTTTTCAGGGTTTCCATGCACTTCCTCCTGCCTGGCCGGGGGGACGGCGAAAGCCGTTCACTCACCAGTATGGGGCCCGGCGGGTTCGAAACCGCGCAAGACAACACGGCGAGTGATGAAGCTAACGCGGCTTCCGGCGTCGTCCGTATCCGGGGGCCGAAACGGCCGCCCTAAAACCCTTCCCGCAAGGGACCTGGCCGAATACCGTAGGGCCTGTCCGCACATTATCTGGAGGCTCCCATGCGCAAAGTCACTGCCGGCCTGTTCCACTCCGTGGACGGGGTGGTGTCCGAACCTTTCAAGTTCCAGTTCGACAGCTTCGATGAGGAACTCGGTGCGGGCCTGGCCACGATGATCAACACCGTGGACACCGTCATCCTGGGCCGCGTGAGCTACCAGGAGTGGGCGGATTACTGGCCCACCGCTCCGCAGGACCAGGACTTTGCCGCGTTCATCAACCCCGTGGAAAAGTTCGTTGCGTCGCGCACGCTGACGGGACCGCTGGAATGGCAGAACTCGCGGGTGATGGACGCGCCGCTGACGGAATTCGTGGGTGCGCTAAAGGAACGCGACGGCGGGGAAATCGCCGTGTGCGGAAGCATCTCCGTGGTGCGCCAGCTGCTGTTCGCCGGGCTGCTGGACTCGCTGCAGCTGATGACCCACCCCGTAATCGCCGGCAGCGGCCGCCGGCTGTTCGAGGACGGCGACCCGCTGACACGCCTGGTGCTGCAGGACCAGTCGGCAACCAGCAAGGGCAACGTGCTGAGCACCTACGGGGTACGCGCCAGCGACTAGGCGGCCAACGCCCCGAAAAGCTCCTCCACGAGCCGCTCCAGGTGCTCGGGGATGTCTGCCTCGGTGCCGTGTTCGCCGCGGCCCAGGAAAACTGCGGTGCCGCGGATCCCGTCAAGGTCCAGGCCGCATTCGTGCATCAGCTGCCCCGCGCGGAAGTTGACCGGTAGGAGCCTCGTGACGCTTTCCGCGTTGAGGTAGACATGCCAGTCGCCGCGGATCACGGATTCCAGCGGGCCGCCCACCAGGGCTTCAAGGGCCTTCAGGTCCGCGTCAACCTGTTCCAGGCGGATGGGCTCGGCATTGCCGGCCGGTATGACAAGTGCTGTGTAAGTTCTGGTGTCCATTGTTCGCTTCTCCACTGGGTTTAACACCCGTGGAGGCGGCAGTGTTCCCGGAAGGCTACGCCTGCGCGGCCAATGCGGCGATGTCCCGGGGAGTGGTCCGGCAGCAGCCGCCCAGGATGCGCGCGCCCGCTTGCTGCCATTCCCCGGCGCCGGCGGCCAGGCTTGCAGGCGCCCCTCCCCCGGCCGCGCCGCCCTCGTCTCCGCTTGCCTGGCTCCACGTCTTGGTTGCGGAATCGTAGGTCTCCCCCGAATTCGGGTAGGCCACCAGGGGTATGTCCGTGTGCAGGCGCAGGGCGGCCAGCGCCGGCCGTACCAGGCCAAGGGGCACGCAGTTCACTCCTACCGCGGCGACGCGCGGCTGCCCGTCCACAAGCTGTGCCACAGCGGCCAGGGGCGTGCCGTCGCTGATGTGGCCGCCGTCGCGAAGGGAAAAGGAGAACCAGGTGTCGACGCCGTGTTCCCGGCTGAGTGCCAGCAGGGCCTCCGCCTCGGCGAAGGAGGGCAGCGTCTCGAAGGCGAGGAAGTCCACGCCGGCCTTGACCAGTGCCGCTACGCGGGGAGCATGGAACTCCTCGAACTCCCCGGGGGCGAGGCTGTAGTCCCCCCGGTATTCCGAGCCGTCCGCGAGATAGGCGCCGTATGGGCCCACGGAGCCCCCCACCAGCAGCGGCCCGGCGTCCGGATGCTCCATCAGGTGCTCCCGCCGTGCTTCATCCGCCAGCCGGACGGACAGTTCCACCAGGTCCAGGGCTTCCTCCTCTGCCATGCCCCGTGCCGCAAACCCCCGGGGCGTTGCCTGGTAGCTGGCTGTGGTGGCGATGTTCGCACCCGCCGCGAAGTAGTCTCGGTGCACGTCCCGGATAAGCCCGGGCTGCTCCAGCAGGACTTTGGCCGACCACAGGGGGTCGTCCAGGTTGCAGCCGCGCGCCTCCAGTTCGGTGGCCAGGGCGCCGTCGGCAATCAGGGTGCGGCCGGATTCCAGTGCGGCGGAGAGGGAAGAAAGGGGAGGCATAAGTTCACTATAGGCATGGACTCATGCTTTTACTGAGTGTTACCGGCGCCGGCAACTCTGCCGCACCGGAGGGCCCCTTGGGGATCGCTAGACTCCCTTTTATGTCGAAGACCTCCAGCATGGGCCGCGGAATCCAGGCCGTGCTTGCCGTGGGGGAACGCCACGCACGGGGGTTTCCCGGCGGCAGCGCCGCCGAGGTCGCCGCCGATCTGGACAGGGACCGGAGCCAGGTGTCCCGCAGCCTGCGGACCGGCGGACAGGAAGGCTTCCTGGCCCGCACAGCGGCGCGCACCTATGTCCTGGACTGGTCGGTCTTCACGGACGCGCAACTGCTGACCGAACGCCGGCTCCAGGCCGACGGCGCCACCGCCCTGGACGCCCTGGCCGCAGGGACCAACGAGGCGTGCTTCCTTGGAGTGCTGCGCGGTGACAGCACGGTGACCATCGGTGAGAGTGTCCCGGCCGGCAGCAACCTGGTGGGTTCCTGGCTGGGCCGCCCTTATCCCGCCTACTGCAGTGACGCCGGCCAGGCGGTCCTGTGGGAGGCGCCGGAAGAGGAGGTCCGGAGCGTGTTTTCACAGGTCCTGTTCACGCGCCACGGCCCCAATACGCCCGCAAGCGTAGATGAGTTCCTGGCGCGGCGGGAGGCGGCGCGCGCCCGCGGATACTCGATCGTGGATGAAGAAGCCGAGCCCGGGCTGTACTCCCTGGCCGTGCCGGTCCGCGACTTCAAGGGCGACGTGGTGGCGGCCCTGCAGATCGTGGGCATCAAGGACCGGCTGGAACCGCGGCGGGCATCATGCGCAGCCGCCCTGGCGGCCCAGGGGTCCTGGCTTGAGTCAAGGCTCGGCTACCGGAGCTGAGCCTCAGGTCCGGGGTGCACCGAAGCGCGTGGCGGCGGCCCAAAGCACAGCTGCCGCGGCGGCGGAATCAGCTCCGAACTCTCCGCGGCTGCCCAGCACGCTGAGCGCCCCCAGGATGGAACCGCCGGCGTCCCGCACGGGCACGGCAAGCTCCACCACGCCGTGTTCAAACTCCTCCTCGGCGGCGATGAAACCGGCAGTGCGGTCCCGCACCATGAGATCCCAGATGCCGTCGGTGGTGTGGGCAGCGCCGGGTCCGCCGATGCCGATGTAATTCACGTCCGCGAGCAGTTCGGCCAGGGCGGACCGGTCGAAGTCCCACAGCAGGGCCCTCCCGGCGCCGGTGCACCAGACGGGCGTGACCATGCCGGGCACCACGAAACTGCCGGGCACGGCTTCGTTGCTCGAGGCGCGGAGCAGGATGACCCGGTACCCGTCGCGGACCGAAAGCCGTGCCCGCACCCCCAGCCCGGCGGCCAGCTCCTCGAGCAGCGGCTTCGCCTCCCGGACCCAGCCCGTGTTCAAGGCGGCGGCAAGGCTGAAGAAGCGGGGGCCTGTCCGGAACGGCCCGCGGTCAAAGCGCTCCAGCAGTTCCAGGCCGCACAGCTCCTGGGCCAGGCGCGACACCCGGCTTTGTTCCATGCCAAGCTCCGCGGCGAGCTGCGAAACGCCCAGCGGCGCCTGCCTCCGCTTTTCCCGTTCCACCACGTGCCGCAGGATCCGCAGTCCCTGCGCCATCGAGGACGCCTCGGCGGTTGATTCCACGCTTTCCTGCCCTCCTGGCTGCTGACAACGGCCCCATTGTTCCACGGGCGCTGCTTGTTGCACCCAGGGCGCTGCCGTCGTCGTCCGTGCCCTGGCTACCGGCCGGCCCGCGCGGCGCTGCGTCCGTGCCGGAAGTGGAAGTAGGCGTAGCAGGCGGCGACAAAGGGGATGCCGAAGTAGAGCGCGGCCGCCTGGGCGGGGTCGAGCGCGATGCCGACCAGGGAGATGACGCAGAGGGAGAACGCGAGGATGGGGACCAGCGGGAACAGGGGCGCCCGGTAGGCAAGGATGGAGACGTCGCCGCCGTCGCGGACGAAGGCGCGGCGGTGGAAGTAGTGCGAGGCGGTGATGGACATCCACACACCCACCACGGCGAAGCCTGCCACCGAGACGAGGACCAGGTAGACAGTTTCCGGGGCCACCACGCTGCTGAGCAGGGATGCGAGGCCGCCCACCATGCTCACGGAGAGGGCCACCATGGGAATGCCGCGGCGGTTCAGCTTCTTCAGGGCGCGGGGTGCATGCCCTTCATCGGCGAGCGAATACAGCATCCGGGCGCAGGAGTAGAGGCCGCTGTTTCCGGCGGACAGCAGGGCCGTGATGATGACGAAGTTCATGATGTCCGCGGCGAACGGGACACCGATGGCGGAGAAGACAGTGACGAATGGGCTTTCGTCCAGCCCCACTTCGGTGTAGGGGATGGTGGCGGCGATTACGGTGATGGCACCCACGAAGAAGATCAGCAGCCGGATCACGGTGGTGCGCATGGCCTTGGGAATGGCGGTTGCGGGGTCCTTGGTCTCACCGGCGGCGACGCCGATCAGTTCCGACCCGGAGAAGGCATAGAAGACGGCCAGCACCGTGACCAGGATGCCGGTGAATCCGTTGGGGAAGAGGCCCGATTCCGTGGCGAAGTTCTGGAGCAGGAGCGGGTGGTTGCCGCCGCTGTTGAGCGGGTGGAAGCCGAACAGCGCCGCCCCGCCCAGGACGATCAGGCCGATGATGGCGGCCACCTTCACGATGGCGAACCAGAACTCGGCCTCGCCGAAGAACCGGGAGGAGACGGCGTTGAAGCCAAAGAGGATGGCGGCAAAGACCAGGCACCAGACCCACACCTCAACGTCCGGGAACCAACGCTGCATGAGGAGCCCGGACGCGGTGAACTCGGAGCCGATGGCCACGGCCCAGCACAGCCAGTACAGCCAGGCGGTGGCGAACCCCGTGGCCGGGCCGATGGAGCGGGCGGCGTAGATGTGGAAGGCGCCGGATACGGGATAGGCGATGGCCAGTTCGCCCAGGCATGCCATGACCAGGTACACCACGAAGGCGCCCACCAGGTACGCGATGACGGCGCCAAGCGGGCCGGCCTGGGAGATGGTGTAGCCCGAGCTGACGAAGAGGCCGGAGCCGATCACCCCACCCATGGCGATCATGACCAGATGGCGAGGCCCCATGGAACGGCGGAGGGCGGACTCCACGGGCTGCGGTGCCGCAGGCCGTGGATCGAGGGTGAGCGGGGGTGTGGGTTCCACGGGTCTCCAAACGAAGAAATGCACGGTGTCAGTGCCGAAAGTAGCACGGCTGCCGAATTTCTCAGCATCAAAAGCATGGAAGCATGCGCATATTGCACGGGGTTACGTTTGCGGCCGTGCTGGAAGGTACGACGGCGGCACCTGGCCGGGTGCCGCCGTCGTACCTTCCCGTCCCGGCCGGGAAGGCGACCGGGTAAACTTGACCAGTCATGCGCTGTTCCTACTTTGATGCCGGCACCTGCCGCTCCTGCACCCAGATGGGCAGGCCGTACAGCGAACAGCTGGCGGGCAAGCAGCTGCACTGCCAGACCCTCCTCTCCGACCATGCCTCGCTGGAGTGGCTGGAGCCTGTGGCGAGCCAGGAGTCCGGCTTCCGCAACAAGGCCAAGATGGTGATCGGCGGGACGGCGCAGAACCCCACCATCGGAATCCTTGACGCCGACGGCCATGGCGTGGACCTGCGCAAGTGCGGCGTCTGCTCCCCCGGCCTGCGGGCCGTCTTCCCGGTGCTGGCCACCTACATCCGCCGCCTCCGCCTGACGCCCTACGACGTTCCGCGCCGGACCGGCGAACTCAAGCACGTCATCATCACCGAATCCCCGGCAGGTGAGGTGATGCTCCGCCTGGTGCTTCGATCGGAACAGGTGCTGCCGCGGATCCGGAAGCACCTTCCGGAGCTCCTGGCCGACCTGCCACAGGTCAAGGTGGTCTCCGTCAACCTGCTCCCGGAGCACAAGGCCGTCCTCGAAGGCGACCGCGAGATCCTGCTGACGGAGCAGTCCACGCTGGAGATGCGGGTCAATGACATCAACCTGCACCTGAGGCCGCAGAGCTTCTTCCAGACCAACACCGGCATGGCCGCGGCCCTGTACCGGCAGGGGCGCGAGTGGGTCAACGAGCTGGCGCCGGCCTCGGTGTGGGACCTGTACTGCGGCGTGGGCGGCTTCGCCCTGCACAGCGCTGCCCCGTCCCGCACGGTCACCGGCATTGAAGCCAGCAGCGAGGCCATCGTCTCGGCGCGGCTCAGCAGTGACGAGGCAGGGCTGGCGGGCATGGAATTCCACGCCGGCGACGCCACGGCGTTTGCCCTCGCCGCGGAGCAGTCGCCGGAGCTGGTGATCGTGAACCCGCCCCGGCGTGGCATCGGCAAGGAGCTGTGCGGCTGGCTGGAAACCTCTGACGTGCAGCACGTGGTGTACTCCAGCTGCAACGCCCAGTCGCTGGCCCGCGACCTGGCCGCGCTCCCGTCCTTTACTGCCCGGCGGGCACGGGTCCTGGACATGTTCCCGCAGACCACGCACTACGAGGTGATGGTGCTCCTGGAGCGGACGGCCTAGCGCCCGCCGCCTTCCCGGGAGTCAGGGGCGGACGCGTTCGACGGCGGCCGCTCCGGCTTCCCGCCCGATGGCCCGGAGTCCCGCCGCCACCCCTGCGGCGTCGGCATCGGAGCGGTTCTGGCTGAGTTTCTCCTTCGCCTCGATCCTGGTGATCACCAGTTCCACGCCCACAATCGCGCGCAACTGCCCGGCGATGAATTTCTCCGGGGCGTCGTCCACTGCCCACGGATCCGGCCGGCCGCCCTCGTGCAGGCCGGTCAGGTGCCGGACATGGCGTGCCAGCCAGCCGGCGTCGTCATGGACCACCAGCTCGCCGTAGACGTGCGCGGTGCTGTAGTTCCAGGTGGGAACCACGCGGCCATGCTCTGCTTTGGCGGGATACCACGACGGCGAGATGTAGTCATCGGGGCCCTGGATGATGGCGAGCGCCTCCGCGGTGGGGGTGCTGGACCATTGCGGGTTGTTCCGCGCCATGTGCGCCTGCAGTGCGCCATGCTCCCCCACCGCAGGGTTGAACGCGACGGGCAGCAGCGTTGCCAGCAGGCCGCCGTCGGTCATGGTGACGAGATTGGCGGCACCGGCGTGTGCCAGGAGGTTCCGGATGGCGCCGGGCTGGGCGGCGAAGTGGGCTGGAATGTACATGGGAGTCCTTTCGGGTGGTCAGGTGGTCTTGAGCCGGACGCGGACCGCAGCACCGGCGCAGAGGATGACGGCGAGGGCGCCGGCCACCGTGGGCCAGGTGAGCGCCTCGCCCAAAAGGAGCGCGGCCCAGCAGATGCTCATCACCGGCTGCAGCAGCTGGATCTGGCTCACCTGCGCCATGGGGCCGGTGGCCAGCCCGCGGTACCAGGCGAAGAAGCCAAGGAACATGCTGACCACGGCCAGATAGCCGAACGCGGCCCATTGGGTGGGGGTGGCCGACGGCGGCTGGCCCTGGACGGAGACAACGGCCAGAACCAGCATGGCCGGCGCGGCGAGGACCAGCGCCCAGGCGATGGTCTGCCACGAGCCCAGTTCGCGGGCCAGCAGGCCACCCTCCGCATACCCCACCGCGGCACAGGCAACGGCGCCAAGCAGCAGGAGGTCTGCCCAGTGCAGCTGTCCCGCTCCCCCGGACTGCAGGACGGCAAAGGTTATGGCTGCCAGCGAGCCAAGCACCGCCACGGTCCAGAAGAGGGCCGGTGGACGCTCGCCTGTGCGCAGCACGGCCACCGTGGCCGTGGCGGCGGGCAGGAGGGCGATGACCACGGCGCCGTGGGCGGCCGGCACGGCGGTGAGGGCGTAGGACGTCAGCAGCGGAAAGCCTGCGACGACGCCACCGGCCACGAGCGCCAGGCGCAGCCAGGTGCCTGGATGCGGCAGCCGCTGGCGGGTGATGGCGAGCGCTGCGGCGGCAAGGACAGCGGCCACCACGGCCCGGCCGGAACCGATGAACAACGGCGGGAACCCGGCGACAGCCAAACGGGTGAAGGGAACGGTGAAGGAGAAGGCCGCAATGCCCAGCAGGCCCCACCAGATCCCGGTGGACGGCCGGGACAGTATCACTGGGCCGTCCAGGACAGTAGCGCTACTATGTTCTTTCATGAATAACGATAGCAGTTCACGAATCGTGGCGGCACTCCGGCAATGGGTTGCGGGAGCGGCGCCCGGAGCCAAGCTGCCGTCCACCCGTTCGCTGGTGGCCGAGTACCAGGCGAGCCCCGTGACGGTCCAGAAGGCCCTGCAGGCGCTGGCCTCGCAGGGCCTGATCGAAAGCCGGCCCGGCGTCGGGACGTTTGTCCGTGCCGTCCGCACCGCACGCCCGTCGGACTATGGCTGGCAGACCGCAGCGCTGCGTTCGCCGTCATCTCCGCTGCCGCCGTCGTCGGACACCATGCGCAACGTCCCCGGCGACGCCATCTGGTTCCACTCCGGCTACCCGGACCGCGAGCTGCTGCCGGAACGGCTGGTCCGGTCCGCGCTGGCCCGCGCCGCCCGCGGCGACGCGGCCCTGTCCCGGCCGCCCGCCGCCGGCATGCCCGAACTGCAGCAGTGGTTCGCCCAGGAACTGGGCACGGCAACCCCCGTGGGGATCACGCCCCCAACGCCAAACGACGTCATCGTCCTCCCCGGCAGCCAAAGCGGACTCAGCTCCATCTTCCGGGCCCTGGTGGGCGCGGGACAGCCTCTGCTCATGGAATCGCCGTCGTATTGGGGTGCCATCCTGGCCGCCGCCCAGACCGGGGTGCGGGTGGTCCCGGTGCCCACAGGGCCCGAAGGCCCGGACCCCGCCGACGTGGACCGCGCCTTTGCCGAGACCGGGGCCCGGGCGTTCTACGTGCAGCCCAACTATGCGAATCCCACCGGGGCCCAGTGGGCGGCGGGCCGGGGCGCTGAGATCCTCGACATAGCCCGCCGGCGTGGTGCCTTCCTGGTGGAGGACGACTGGGCCCACGATTTCGGCATCACCTCGAACCCCGTCCCGTTGGCCACGCAGGATGATTCCGGCCATGTGGTCTACATCAGGTCCTTGACCAAGAGCGTGTCCACGGCCATCCGCATTGCCGCCGTGATCGTGCGCGGGCCGGCGCGGGAACGCATCCTGGGCCACCGCGCCGCTGAGTCGATGTACGTCAGCGGACTCCTGCAGGCAGCGGCGTTGGACGTGGTGACGCAACCCGGATGGCAGACCCACCTGCGGAGCCTCCGCCAGCAACTGCAGGCCCGCCGGGACCTGCTGGCCACCAGCATCCGGGAGCACGTTCCGCAGGCACACCTCGACAACCTGCCAAGGGGCGGACTGAACCTGTGGCTGCGGCTGCCGGACACCACGGACCTTCCACGGCTGGTGCGTGACTGCGGGGACGCCGGCGTGATCATCGCCGCCGGCACCGGGTGGTTTCCCGCCGAGCCCGCCGGCGCGTTCATCCGCCTCAACTACTCAGGACCGAACCCCGGCGCCTACCCGGAAGGTGCCCGCATCATCGGAGAAGCGCTCGCCCGCAACAGCCGCTAGGTGTACTCAGCCAGTAGGTTGGTTGCACCTGCTGATGGGTGGTTTGCCTCCGAGGCTGCTGTGTGGCCGGTGGTTGTTGTAGAAGTTTAGCCAGGGCTGCAGGGCGTCTGTCCGGGCTTGGTTGGATGTGAAGGGTTGGCGGTAGGCCCAGCCTTCTTGGATGTGCGGTTGAAGCGTTCTGCTTTGCCGTTTTGCCAGGGGTGGCGGGGTTTGATCAGGATGTGTTTGGCGCCCAGGGCAGCGAGTGCGTCCTGGAAGTCGCGGGAGAGCCGGTAGGCGAAGGCGTTGTCTGTCATGACCCGTTTCACCGGTGCTCCGTTGGCGGCCATGGCGGCGGCGGCCCGGGTGAGGAATTCGGCGCAGGTCGGGCCTTTCTCGTCGGGCAGGACCTCGGCATAGGCGAAGCGGGAATGATCATCGACGGCCACGTGGACGTAGTCAAAACCGACTTTCTGAGGTGATTTGCGGTGGTTGGCGCGGCTTTGCGCCGGGTCGGTCCGCCAACCGCCGCCGTCCGGGATCCGGCCTAGTTTCTTGACGTCGATGTGGATCATGTCGCCTGGGGCGTCGCGTTCGTAGCGGCGGTCGGTGGCCCGGGACGCGCGGATTCGTGCCCCGGTCACTGGGTCCAGGTCCCACAACCTGGGCATGCCCGCGCGGACCAGAATCCGGGAGACCGTCCGGGCGCTCGTGCCGCAGCGCACGGCCAGGTCCGCTGGTCCCTCGCGATGCTCGACGCGCTGGGTGAGAACATCCGCTACGACTTCCGCGGAGGTGGCGTGCGGGCATGACCTCGGACGGGAGCTGCGGTCTTCCAAACCAGCCCAGCCATCCGCGCGGTACGTGCTGATCCAGCGGTGCGCACAGGTCCTTGAGATGCCCATCTCTTTGGCTACATGGGCCACTGGCTGGCCGGCAAGGACGCGCTCGATAATGATCCGCCTACCGTTCGGAGTCAGGCGGGCGTTACGGTGGGACATGAAGACCTCTTAGTCGTTGGCTGTGTGTGGTAACCACCAACCTAAGAGGTCTTCACCTATTCACGATGTAACCAACGTCCTGACTCAGTACAGCTAGGGACCCGCCCCGTGCGCCAACAGGTCAGCGGGGCGCCAGCAGTCGTTAACCGGGCCGCCATTCCCGGTTCATTACCCATTAGTAACTTGAGAGCTCCTGTTGAGACCCCAACCTTAAGAGGCCCCCCACCATGAGCCCCAAACCCAACCGGCGTGCCCTGACACTGGCCGCCTCCCTCATCGTTGCCGCCTGCGCGGCCGGGGGAACCGTCGCAGCACAGGCCACCGTCCCGGCGCAGGGCACCAGTCCCGCAGCCGGAACCCACCATGACACGGACACCGACCTGGCCACCGCGTTCGACTCCGTCACCCGCAACACCGCCTGGCAGCAAACGTCCCAGCTGAAGCTGAACTTCCCCACGTACCACACCGAGGGAATCGCCTACAGCCAGGACCACATCTTCCTCTCGGCCGTGCAGATCCTCGAACCCACCGTCAAGTACCCCACTCCCCAGGGCGGGTACGACCGCACGCCCGGCAAGGGCATCGGCCACCTGTTCGTCATGGACAAGGCCGGCAACCTGCAAAAGGACATCATCCTGGGCGAGGGCGACATGTACCACCCGGGCGGCATCGACTTCGACGGCACCAACGTGTGGGTTCCGGTAGCCCAGTACCGGCCGGACAGCAGCGCCATCATCTACAAGGTGGACGCACAGAGCCTGGACGTGCACAAGCAGTTTGAAGTCAAAGACCACTTTGGCGGCATCGTCCTGGACAAGCAGACCGGCCACCTCGTGGGCAACACCTGGGGTTCCCGGCGGTTCGCCGAATGGGACCTCCAGGGCAAGGAGCTGTCCACCTGGGAGAACCCGAACTACTTCATCGACTACCAGGACTGCCAGTACGTCCCCAATGCCAGGATGCTCTGCGCCGGCGTGACCAACCTTCCGCAGACTCCGTCCGCCGGCGGGACAGCGGCCACCTATGAACTGGGCGGCATGGCAATGATCGACCTGAAGTCCCATCAGGTGACACGCGATGTCCCGTTCCAGCAGTGGTCCACTGCCGGGCACGTGGCCACCCGCAACCCGTTCAAAATGACCGCCGACGCCAACCACCTGAGCATGACGGTGGCCCCCGACAACGGCGACGAAGGCAACGGCACCGAGATCCTCACCTACGAGGCCGACGTCACCCCCGCCAAGTAGCAGCAGAACCCTCCCTGCACCTGCCCCGTCCGGCGGCAGGTGCGCCCCTGAGCAGGAACGATTGGATACCCCATGCCTTTTACGGCACCGAGATTCACCAGAAACAGAGTTGCTGCGGCCACCGGCGCGGCCGTCCTGGCTGCTTCGGCAGTTTCGGCCGGACTGGTCGGCGTCAGCGCCGGCCCGGCCACGGCCGCCGGCACCCAGGACGCCACGGCGACGCCCATCAAGCACGTCGTGGTCCTCTTCCAGGAAAACGTGTCATTCGACCACTACTTCGCCACCTACCCCAAGGCGGCAAACACCCCGGGTGAGACGCTTCAAGGATCAGGCTCCCCCGCCGGCTCCTTCACGGCGGCGGACGACACACCCAAGGACATCAATACCCTGGCCAACGCCGGCCTGCTGGCGCCGAACAACCCCAACTCCGTCCAGCCCGCGCGGCTCTCCCCGATGCAGGCCGTCACCTGCGACCAGGACCACGGCTACAAGGCCGAGCAGAACGCCTACAACGGCGGCCTCATGGACAAGTTCGTCCAGTTCACCAGCCGCGACGCCTGCGGCACCAACCAGTACGGCCGCCCCGGCCTGACCATGGACTACTACGACGGCAACACCGTCACCGGCATCTGGAACTACGCCCAGAACTACGCCATGAGCGACAACCACTTCAGCACCGTCTTCGGTCCGTCCACCCCCGGCGCGCTGAACCTGATTTCGGGCCAGACCCACGGCGCCAAGGAATACACCGCCGCCGGCCAGCCCGTCGCCACGCCGGCCACGGGAAGCAGCGCGGTCCGGCAGCCCGACGCAAACGGCGTCGGAACGGTGATCAACGATCCCGACCCGGTCTACGATGACTGCTCCAACAACAGCCATGCCAAGACCAACAACCTTGCCGGCATGACCGGCAGGAACATTGGCGACCTGCTCAACGCCCAGGGCACGTCCTGGGGCTGGTTCCAGGGCGGCTTCGCGCCCACCACCCCCGCGACGGCCACCTCGCCGGCGTCGTGCCTCTCCAGCCACACCAACGCCGCCGGCGCCTCCGTGGTGGACTACTCCCCGCACCACCAGCCCTTCCAGTACTACGCGTCCACCGCCAACCCGCACCACCTGGCACCGGCATCGGACGCGGAAATCGGGCACGACGGCCAGGCCAACCACCAGTACGACCTGACGGACTTCAGCAAGGTGGTGGACAGCGATAACATGCCAGCCGTCTCCTTCCTGAAAGCGGGCATGTTCCAGGACGGCCATGCCGCCTACTCGGATCCGGTCGACGAACAGAACTTCATCGCCAAAACCGTCAACCAGATCCAGCAGTCCAGGAACTGGGACAACACCGCCGTCGTCCTCGCCTATGACGACTCCGACGGCTGGTACGACCACGCCGCCGCGCAGCCGAAGAACGCCTCCACCGGCACCGACGACGCCGCATGGTGCCTGAACGCCGCCGCCAACGGCGTCCCCGTGGCCGGCGGCTACGCCGACCGCTGCGGACCCGGTCCCCGCCAGCCGCTGGTGGTCATCTCCCCCTTCGCGAAGAAGAACTTCGTTGATCACACCGAAACCGACCAGGCCTCGATCCTGCGCTTCATTGAGGACAACTGGCACACCGGCCAGATCGGCGACTCCTCGGCTGATGCGAAGGCCGGGTCAGTGGACGCAATGTTCAACTTCCATCATGAGCGCAACGACAAGGTCCTGCTCAACGAACAGACCGGAGCCGTCGCCTCGATCACCCACAACGGGCACCCCGCGGGGCAGTAACCCCACCCTCCGCACAGCAAGAACAGCAGGAGCGCTGTCCGGTATAAGCCCGGCAGCGCTCCTGCCGCTTAACACTCAAGATTTGCGCTTAACCGGTCTTCCCCCCGATGGACGAAGCTACGCTGGCCGTGCCATCCGCATCCAGCGCACGCCATTGGGGGAAACATGCCTGCCAGTCGACACTTTTCTTTGCCTTTTCGCCCGTACCGCGGGGACGGGACGCCTGCCGCGGCAGGGCCCCGGCAGCCGAAATTGCGCGCGGGGGCCGCGGCCGCCGTGGTCCTCCTGCTGACCGGCTGCTCCACACAGGCTTCGCTGTCCGTTGCTGCCCGCCCCGCCACCGAATCCGCCACGGCAACGCCTGCCGCGAAGCCCATCGCGGACACCCCGTGCACGGCCATCGACGCCCGGCAGGTCTTTGGCGGAAGCAGCTATGTGTGCACCAAGGACGAGTCAGGCAGGCTGGTGTGGCTGGAGGCCTCCGTGTCCAAGCGCGTCTCCGACAAAGTGGCTGCGGCCGCTGCCGCGAAAGCGGCCGCCGACAAGGCCGCAGCCGAACAGGCAGCTGCAGCGAAAGCTGCAGCTGAGAAGGCTGCTGCTGAAAAGGCGGCCGCAGAAAAGGACGCCGCCGATAAGGCCGCGGCGGAGGCTGCAGCCCGGCAAGCGGCTGAGGCGAAGGCGGCCCAGGACGCGGCTGCAGCCAAAGCCGCTGCAGACGCCGCGGCCAGGGCCGCCGCACCTCCAGCGCCCGCGCCTGCGCCCCAGCCCGTGCCGGGAACGAACCCCGGCTGCGACCCGAACTACTCAGGCTGCGTTCCCATCGCCTCCGACGTTGACTGCGCAGGTGGAAGCGGCAACGGACCGGCTTACGTCCGTGGCCCCGTCCAGGTCATCGGCCGCGACATCTACGGACTCGATGCAGACCACGACGGCGTCGGCTGTGAGTGACACAGCGGTCAGGCAAAGGCCTTGACCAGCTCTTCGCTCTTCTCCCACAGCCCGCGCGCCAGTCCGGCGTCGTAGGCCTGGGCGTTGGCCTTGGCCAGGGCGCGCTTGGCGTAGTAGGCCCCGGAAATCCAGTCCATGCCCGCTGTGCCGTTGATGAGCCAAAGCATCGTGTCGGCGCCCTGGTCCGGGCTGAGCATGAAGCGGTTCAGCAGGGTGGTGTAGGCATGCCGCCACGGGCTTCCGGACTCCGCCGCGAAGTTGGTGCGGACCACGCCCGGGTGGAATGCCGCCGTCGTAATCCCCTGGTCATGGAAGCGCCTGTGCAGCTCGGAGGTGAACAGGATGTTGGCGAGCTTGCCCGTGCCGTAGGCGCGGTTGGTGCTGTACCCGTACTCGGCGTTGAGGTCGAAGAGGTCCAGCTTGCCGAAGTTGTTGGCGGCGCTGGAGGTGTTGATCACCTTGGCGCCGCTGGCGGTGAGCGTGTCCATCAGGAGGGTGGTGAGCAGGAACGGTGCCAGGTGGTTGACCTGGAACGTCGTCTCGTTGCCGTCCACGGTAAGCGTCCGCTTGCCCATGATCCCGCCGGCGTTGTTGGCCAGGACATCGATGCGCGGGTAGTTTGCCTTCAGTTTCTCCGCGAGGTCACGGACCTGTGCGAGGTCGGCGAAGTCGGCCAGGTAGTGGTCGGCGCCGATGTCCCCGGCCAGGGCGCGGGTCTTGCCGGCGGAACGGCCGACGACGACCACCTGGTCCCCTGCCTGGGCCAGCGTCCTTGCGGCTGCCGCTCCAATGCCGTCGCTGGCGCCGGTGATCACGATCGTGCGGGGAGTCGTCAAGGGGTGTCCTTTGGTCGGCGGGTGGCGCACCGGCATGGCACACCAAGGGGCACAACGACGGCGGGGCGGCCGGTGTTCCCACCAGCCGCCCCGCCGTGCTCCCGGACAGGAGGGTGTCAGCCCACCGCGCCGGCCACCAGGAAGATGACGGCGGCGACGGCGAAGCCCATCACGCCGATGAGGGTTTCCATGACGGTCCAGGTCTTCAGGGTGGTCTTGACGTCCATACCGAAGAAGCGGCCCACCAGCCAGAACCCTGAGTCGTTGACGTGGGATACCACCACGGATCCGGCAGCCACGGCGATGACCATGGCGGCGATCTGCATGCCGTTCAGGCCGCCACCCGCCACGGCGGGAGCAATCAGGCCGGCGGTGGTGGTCAGCGCGACGGTAGCGGAGCCCTGGGCAATGCGCAGGATGGCGGAGATCAGGAACCCGGCCAGGATCAGCGGGATGCCCACGTTGCCCAGCACGTCCGCCAGCGCCTTGCCGATGCCGGAGGTGCGCAGGACGCCGCCGAACATGCCGCCGGCGCCGGTGATCAGGATGACGGAGCAGACTGGTCCCAGGGAGGACTCGAGCAGCTTCTCCAGGGCGCCGGCGTCGCGGCCCCGTCGGATTCCCAGCACGAACAGCGCCGCGAGCACTGCGATGAGCAGGGCCACCGGGGTTTCACCGATGGTGCGCAGGACCTGGAACCACTGTTCCTTCTTCACGGAGTCATCCAGCGCACCGGAGGACGCCAGGGTGTTCAGGCCGGTGTTGAGGAAGATCAGCACCAGCGGCAGGAGCAGCAGCCCGATGATGGTGCGGAACCGGGGCGGGTGCGCCTCGGCCTCGGCGCTGGCGTGGCCCAGGATTTCGGGGACGGGGAGGACCAGCTTCTTGCCCGTGTACAGGCCGTAGAGGTAGGCGGTGACGTACCAGGTGGGGATGGCGGTGATGAGGCCGGCGATGAGCACCAGGCCGATGTTCGCGTCGAAGAAGGCGGCGGCGGAGACCGGGCCCGGGTGCGGCGGCAGGAAGATGTGCATCACCGAGAAGGCGCCGGCGGCGGGCAGGCCGTAGCGGAGCACTCCCCCGCCCAGGCGGTGGGCGACGGCGAAGACCACGGGCAGCATGACCACCAGGCCGGCGTCGAAGAAGATGGGGAAGCCGAAGATCAGTGAGGCCAGGCCCAGTGCGAACGGGGCGCGTTTTTCACCGAAGATGCCGATCAGGTAATCGGCCAGGACCTTGGCGCCGCCGCTGGTTTCCACGATCCGGCCGAGCATCGCGCCCAGGCCAACGAGCAGGGCCACGGTTCCCAGGGTGGTGCCGAAGCCGTCCACCAGGACGGGAACCACCTTGTTGGCGGGGATCCCCGTGGCGAAGGCCGTGGCGAGGCTGATGAGGATCAGGGCGATCAGGGCGTGCATCCGCAGCCGGATGATCAGGAACAGCAGCACGAGAATTGCCGCCGCGGCGATGAGCAGCAGTGGACCTGCGCCCATCGTCTGGGTCCATCCTTCGATGGTCATGGTTCTCCTTTGAAACAGGGTTGGGGATTTGGGGGGTCAGGACGCGCCGGGCGCCTGGCCGGTGGGGAGGTTGAGGGCCTGTACGACGGCGGCGACCAGCTCTTCGGGTGAGCGCGAGATGTCGAGGCGGAGGCTGCCGGCGGCGATCTCTTCCGGGGTGAGAGGCTCCAGGGTGGCCAGCTGGCTGGGCAGCAGCGTGGGCGGCATGAAGTGCCCTTCCCGGCCCTGCATGCGCTGGCTGATCAGGTCCGCCCCGCCGTCAAGGTGGAGGAAGACCACGCGGCCCTGGGCGCCGGACAGCAGTTCCCGGTATCCCCGCTTGAGCGCGGAGCAGGTCAGGACCGTGCTCTTGCCTGCGGCAGCCTGGGCGGTCATCCAGTCACGGATCTCCTCCAGCCACGGCCAGCGGTCTTCGTCCTGGAGGGGGATGCCCTGGCTCATCCTGGCGATGTTTGCGGCGGGGTGGAATTCGTCCGCTTCGGCGCATGCCCAGCCCAGTTGGCGGGAAAGTGCCGCGGCCAGGGTTGATTTGCCGGAACCGGCAACGCCCATGACCACAAGGTGCGTGGCTGGATACTGCATGTCATACCTCCGGAGAAGACGTCTTTGGCTTTCGAAGAAGCTCGCTGTGGACCCGCCTGCAACGGGCCAAGCGATAAGGTATCACCTTTCCTGCTGAAAGATGCTATCTATGCGTGTCACAAGTCATACCTTTGGCCCAATCCCCGCTATTCTTGGAGGGCGCAGCGGCGCGTGAGCGAACGGGGAGAGAATGTCGACGGCGACAGTCCAGGATGGCGATGAGATGCACGACGGCGGGTCCTCCCCGGCCATGCACGAACGGGTGCTTGAGGCGGTGGGAGTCGCTGTCGCCTCCGGGCGCCTCGCGCCGGGAAGCAGGCTGACCCTTGAAGGGCTGCAGCAGGACTACGGGATCTCGCGCACCGTCGCGCGGGACACCATGAAAGTCCTGGAGTCCATGAATTTGGTCTACTCCCGGCGCCGGGTGGGCATCGTGGTGCAGGACCCGTCATTGTGGAATGTCTTTGACCCGAAGCTGGTGCGGTGGCGGCTGGCCTCGGACCGGCGGGAATTGCAGTACAGCAGCCTGACCGAACTCCGCATCGCCGTCGAGCCCATTGCCGCCGCCGGCGCCGCACGCCGGGCCAGCGCCGCCGAACGCGCACAGCTGGTGTCCCTGGCCGGGGACCTCCGCCGGCTGGGGGAAGCCGGGGACCTGCAGGCTTTCCTGGCCGCCGACATCGCCTTCCACCAACTGCTGCTGCGCAGCTGCGGCAACGAAATGTTCCGGGCGCTGGAGGGCATGGTGGCGGAGGTCCTGACCAGCCGCACCCGGCAAGGGCTTATGCCGTTCAAGCCGCGGGCCGAGGCGCTGCAGGCACACGAGGATGTGGCAGCTGCCGTGGCCGGCGGAGACACTGCCGTGGCGGAACGGGCCATGCACCACATCCTCGATGAAGTGCGCGAGGCGATGGGGCTGCACTGACACCGGCGACACGCAAACGGTCCGGCCGGGGCAACCGCCCCAACCGGACCGCGTGGAAACCGGGCGTCAGTCGACGACCTTCACCTTCCCCACCATGCCCATGTAGTCATGGAGTGCACAGATGTACTCGAACGTACCTTGTGACTGGAAGGTCACCGCGAACTCCGCGCCGGGCCACATGATTCCCGAGTTGAGGTTGCCCCCGGTGAAATGCGTCGGGTCGCCGGACGGGGCGAAAATGTTCGCCGGTTCGGTACCAAACGTGACGGTATGGGGAGCGTCCATGCCGGTATTGGCGAACACGACGGTATCGCCCACATGCACCGTCACGGTGGGCCGGACGAAGCGCATGACCATCGCAACGCCGTCGTCACCGCCTGCGATCACCCTGTGACTGTTGGCCTGGTCCGCCAGGTCAGCGGTGAGCTCGCGTCCGTCGCGCAGGATGGACCGCTCCTCGGCCCGCGATGACTTGTCGTAATCGGCCTGGCTGTACGGATAGTCAGTCCCCTGCTCGCGGACGTGCACCGTCCCCTTCATCACGGCGCCGTGAACCAGGCAGTAGTAGGTGAAATCGCCTTCGCGCGGGAACGACAGGCTGTAACTCCTGGCGTCCGGGAAGCCGGGCACGTCAACGTTGGCCAGGAGGCCCGAGTTGTAATACGAATGCCCGTCGTAGCTGTCCCCTCCGCGCTTCAACAGCTCATCGTTGTTGAACGGATTGAACGGCTGCAGCGGCTGTCCCGATGCCAGGAACGTCACTGTGTGGATCTCCGCGGAGTTGGCCTCCCACGTGATGGTGTCCTGCTCGTTGATGAAAATCTCGGAGGGGAGGAACTGCATGCCCTGGATTGCCTGGTTGCGGGACTCAGAGCCCACCTGGACCTCCCACGTCCGGTGGCCCGGCTGGCCCGCCGAGGCGGGACCCGCTGCAGCCATTGAGGCCAGCAGCGAAACAGCGAAGGCAACGATAAACGCCAGTATCTTGAATCTGGAATTGCTTCCCCGACTACTCTTCATAGCAATGCTTCCTTGAACGGCAACCGGCCATCAGCCGGTGTACAGCTATGGCCGATTCAAGTCACTGCTCATGGGGCCGAACCGGCCACTGATTATCGGAGTGAAAGTGCCGGCTGCCGATGCCGGGGAGCGCAGGCAGCCGGGCCGGCCGAGCATCGTGCCGGACATGCACCACCCCAACTGGTGCCGCGCTGGTTGGAGTTTTCCAAACGCCGCCGTGGGCGTGGGGTTGGCACGCTGCGTACGTACGCACCTAATAGATTGCTCCTTCAACTGAACTTTGTCGAGGAGGAAAAACCGAGGGCCTGGGAGCGGACCACGAAAGGCGCGGGTTAACAACAAAGCAGGGCTTGCCGTGAAACGGCAAGCCCTGCTTTTGAAACCTAACGGTCCCGGATCCCTAGGAAATTAGAGAGCCTGGATGTTGGTGGCCTGGGGACCCTTGGGGCCCTGCTCGGTGTCGAAGGAAACCTTCTGGTTCTCTTCGAGGGAGCGGAAACCGGAGGAGTTGATCGCGGAGTAGTGCGCGAAAACGTCCTGCGAGGAGTCGTCCGGGGAGATGAAGCCGAAGCCCTTTTCAGCGTTAAACCATTTGACGGTACCAGTAGCCATTATTTTTGTCCTTCGTGAAGGTGGAGGGAACGTCCCGACTTTCGGGCCCTCCGGCGTGGGGTGTTCAAAAACCGCTACTTCAGAAGAACACGGACTTTCGACCGTGCGTACTGCCTGAACTACCAACTGCATAAACACAACAACAGGGTCAACACTACAGGAGATCCGCCGCACGCCTAATTGCGGGTCTCTTCAACTCCGCCCTAACCGTTCGCAGCCTTCTGCAGCGCCGCGCTGTAGCGGGTGAACCCAGGCCGGAGCCGGACCGAGCGCGGGCCCACCATGGCGATGTCCTCCCACAGCACCAGGAAGGACCCGCGGTGCCGCCAGCGGAGGATCCTGGCCACCAGCCGGGGCCGCGTGAGGCCGTTCCGGTCGTAGCCCATGAAGGAGGCCGTGCTGTGCGGGCCGATGACCAGCCCCAGCAGGCGCGGCTCCGCCATCAGCTGCTGCGGGGTGCCGTCCAGGACGAACCTGACGTCTGCCACCCGGCCCAGCCTCCCGCCGTCGGCATCATGGACGGGGGTGCCCAGCAGGTCACCGAGGATCATGGCGGCCTCCCGGAATGCGCGCAATGATCTTGTCCCGGACCCACCGCTCCACCCAGCCCGCGTCCAGCGACTCACCACTGATGCCAAGCCGCAGCACCACACCCACCTCGGCCACGTCCTTCCACGGGATGCGGATCAGCCGGGACGACGGCGGCCTGCCGCCAAAGATGCGCGTCCCCAGCACCGGCCCCGTCAGCAATGCAGTGACGACCGGCGCCGCGGTCCCCGGCTCAATCTCCACGTCCACCGCGGGCCCGCTCAACTCGAGGTCGTCGACGGTGGTGACCGGGACGCCGTCGTGATCCAGAACCTGCCGGTCCAGCAGGTGCAACTGGGCGTCCAGGACGCGCCCGGCCACCGGCGGGGCGGGAAGCAGCGGGTCGGGCGAGGATGTCATGAGCCGGCTCCTGTCACGATCATGAGGGGGATGGCGGCGATGGAGGCCACCAGGATGATCACCAGGTAGACCATGCCCAGGACATTGACCACCCTCCCGTTGACATGCTCGCGCATGTACTGGGGGTCGTTGGCCACGATGAGGATGGGCAGGTAGGTCAGGGGCAGGGCGATCGCCGAGAACACCACCGAGTATTCGGTCACCAGCACCGGATCCACGCCGGTAGCCAGGACCGCGATGCCCACCAGCAGGCACACGATCATGGCCAGGTGGAAGCGGGCGGCCTCCGCGGGCCGGCGGAACTTGCCCCAGGACCAGCCAAAGAACTGGGCCAGCGTGTAGCCGCTGGAGAGCGTGGTTTCCAGCGCCGCACCGAACGTCGCCGCCACGATCCCCACCAGGACCAGCGCCAACCCGATCTTCCCGGCGCCCTCCGCGACGGGCAGGACCACCTGGGACAGCGAGGTCACCGAGATTCCGGCCGGGAGCAGGACGACGGCGGCGCACGCGGCGATGGCGACGGACAGCAGGCCGCCCAGCGGGAATCCCACCAGGACGTTGATCCGCTCCTGGAGCAGGTCCTTTACCGTCCACCCCTCCTCCACGGCACCGGAGGAGAAGAAGAACACCTCATACGGGGTCATGGCCGCGCCGAACAGGGCGATGGCGTAATAGCTGTACGTCCACACCGTTTCCTGTTCCGGCACGGCGGGCGCCAGCTGCCCGGCCAGCATGCCCCAGTCCGGCTTCAGCAGGAACAGTGCCACCGCAAAGATGATCAGGGTCAGCCCCAGCAGGCCCGTGACGTTCTCCATGATGGTGAACCTGACCCGCCAGACCACCAGCCACACGGCCAGTGCCGCCACGGGAATCCACAGCAGGTAGTACACGCTGCTGGCCAGCTGCAGGGCCAGGGCAACGCCGCCGATCTCGGCCGTCACGGTCATCAGGTTGATGAGGAAGGAGGCCGCGAGGTTGGCCAGCCCGGCCCGCGCGCCCAGCCGTTCGCGGATCACCTCAAAGGTAGCCCGGCCGGAAGCAGCGGCCACCCGGCCGGACATGTTGGCGAACAGGCAGATCCCCACCACGCCCACAGCCACTACCCACACCAGGGACAGGCCAAAGCGGGATCCGACGACGGCGTTGGTCACCAGGTCCCCGATGTCCACAAACCCGCCGATGGCGGTGAGGATCCCGAGCGCGACGCCGAGGAGCCGCTTCACGGTTCAGCCTTCATGGGGACCCCACCTTGCCTTCGAGCTGTTTGAGGGCGTCCTGCGCGCCGGCGAGCGCCTTGTCCCCGTCGGACACGGAGGGGGTGCCGCCGTCGTTCGCTGCCAACGCGGCGCGTGCCGTGGCAAAGCCGGCGGCGCACTGGTCCAGCACGTCCAGCGCCTGCTTCTGGGTTTCGCGCTCCTCCTGCGTGGCCGGGGAGAGCTTCAGGACGGTGCTCCGGCTGGTCTGGATCTCCTTGAGCTCATCGTCAAGCGTGGTGGAGGCTGCGGCACGGGTCAGTTTGCCGTCCATGTCCTGGCGGAGCGCGATGCGGGCGGTGGCGACGGCGGAGGAACTGTCTTTGAGGGCCGTGGACACCGACTGGCTGGTGCCTCCGCTGCAGCCGGTGAGCAGGGCGAGCGCGGCGAGGACCAGTCCGCCCAGGTGCTTCCGGCCCGTCCGCGTGCTGCGTCCGGCCGGGCCCGGCCCTGGAGTTGTCAGCACCATCGCCTCCAACCCTCCGGGGAAGCCCCCGGATCCTCGGAATTCGCCCTTCCCAAGGCAGCCACAAAGTAGTTGCCTATGGTCAGGTATAGCACCGGCGCGGGAAGTTTGACCTGCTCAGGGACGGAATTCTTGCCTGCTGCGCAGGGGTGGCCGCCAGCCCTCGACGGCGGCACCCAACGGGCATATCCTGCATCCAGACCTGCGGAAAAACCCTGCCACCGGGAGGTGACGCCATGGAAATGCCCAAGGCAACCGAGGAAGAAAAAGAGCGGTTCCGCCGTGTGGTCCCCAGCCATCCCGGAGTTGTGGTGAAGCCGATGTTCGGCAATCTCGGCGCGTTCATCAACGGCAACATGTTCGCGGGACTGTTCGGGTCCACCATCGGGGTGAAGCTCTCCCGGGAGGACGCGGAGCTGCTGGAGTCATCCGAACGGACCGTCCCGTTCGGGCCGGCGGACAGGCCCATGGGTGGCTACACCGGGCTGCCGGAAGTGTGGAATGAAGAGGGCGACGGCGACGACACCCGGGCGCGGGCATGGGCCGAAAAGGCGCTGGCTTACGTCGCCACCCTGCCGCCCAAGAAAGCCAAGGAGCCCAAGGCCCGGGCCACCAAAGCCGGGGCACGCGGAGCGGCGAAGTAACCGTGTCCGCCCCTGGCGTACCGTCGGAAGGAGCCCCAGCCATGGAACCGTTCCGGGTCATCCTCCTGCCCGGCAGCGTCCTCCCCGCCGGCCCCGCATACGGCGCGTTGCTGGCGGCACTGGATGGCACGGTTGATGCCGTGGCCAAGGACCTTGAGCTCTACGCGGGCGACGCTCCCCCGCCCGGCTGGACCCTGGATACCGAAGCGGACGGCGTGCTCCGCGAGGCGGACGCCCGCGGCTGGGATACCTTCCACCTGCTGGGGTATTCCGGTGGTGGCGCAGCGGCCCTGGCGCTCACGGCCCGGCACCCGGAACGCCTGCTGAGCCTGGCCCTGCTTGAACCGGCCTGGGCAGGCACCTGGGACTGGAGCCCGGAGCACACGCGGCTGTGGCACCGGTACGGAGAACTGCGCGACCTGCCGCAGGAGGAATTCATGGCCGCCTTCACGAGGCTGCAGGTGAAGCCCGATGCCGTCCTGCCGCCTCCACCGCCGGGCCCGCCGCCGCCGTGGATGGCCAAGCGCCCGGCCGGGATCAGCGCCTTCCTGCAGGCATTCAACACCTATGACCTGGACCGCGGCCGGCTGGCGGCCTTCGAAAAGCCGGTGCTCTTTGTGCTGGGCGGCATGAGCAGCCCGGATGAGCAGGGGGACAACGCTGGGCGCCTGTCCCGCGTCTTCCCTGATTTCCGGCTGGAGGTATTTCCCCGCCGGCACCATTTCGACCCGCCGCACCGTGCGGAGCCGGAGCGGGTTGCCGCGCTGCTGGGGGCGCACTGGGCACGGGCACAGGCAGCGTCGTAGCGGGCGGCTGGGACTTTTTCCTCTGTTTCTGCGGAGCCCCGCGCACGGACGCTCACCCCCGGCTACTTCGCGCTCACCATGGCCAGCGGCATCATCTCCGTGGGGCCCGTGCTTGAGGGCTTCCACGCACTGTCCATGGCGCTGCTGGTGGTGTGCGCCCTCTCCTACCTCCTGATTCTTGTCCCCAGCCTGTTCCGCCTGGCCAGGTTCGCCGCCGACATGCGCAGCGACTTCATGGATCCCGGGCGGGCGTTCGGATTCTTCACGTTCATCGCCGGAACAAACGTGCTGGGGACGCGCCTTGGCATGGCGGGATGGCAGGGCGCGACGGCGGTGCTGCTTGCGGTCGCAGTGCTCGCGTGGGTGGTGCTCGGCTACGTCGTGCCGTGGACACTGGAATTGGCGCACGGACCGTGGAGATGGCAGGCGCGCCCATGGTGGATGCAACGCGCGGGCTGGTGGCCGGCGCCTCCGTGGTGTTCTGGTCCTTCGCCCCGTGGCTCTTCCCGGTGCTCCTCGCCGCCGGCGGGTGGCGCCACGTGCTCCACCGCGTGCCGTTGTCCTACGAGCCGGGCCTGTGGAGCGTGATCTTCCCCCTCGGCATGTACGCCGTAGCCGGGATCTACCTGGGCCGCGCCGACCAGTTGCCCCTGGTGGCAGCCATCGGCCGGGACGAACTGTGGCTGGCGGTCGCAGCGTGCCGGGTCAGCCTGCCCGCGGGCCGGGACCGTGGGCCCTCTGCCGGCCGTCGCGGTGGGCAAGGTAGGCGTAGACCATGAGGGCGATGCCGGCCACGATCATTACTGCAGGGAAGGCGAAATCCACCGGGATCAGCACGGCCATGGCCTGCAGCACGAAGATCAGGCCCATGACGGCAAGGATGCCCGCTGGAATCAACGGCCATTTCATCCGTTCCCTGCGGTTGCCGGCCTCATCAACGCGGACCGGGACCAGGGAAAGCACGCCGAAGGTGGACGCCAGGCCCAGGAAGAGGACGGCTGCAGTGGGCGTACCCTGCAGTTCCTGCGGGAGGGCCACGATGACCGCCAGCGTGAACATGACGCCGGAAGGTATCAGCGCCCACCAATTGCCCGGTTCCCGCACGAACACGGCCCCGAACCCGGCACCCATGAAGAGGAACAGGAAGGCCGCGCCCCAGGCGCCTCCGGTGAGCTCGGTGGCGATGACAACAGCTGCCAGGCCCAGGAACACGGACCCGGGGATGGCCGCCCACCAGTTCTCCCGGCGCCGGATGAACAGGGACAGGAACAACACCCCCACGGCCGCGAAAATCAGCGGCGCCACGAACGCAGCAGTGTCCATGACGCCCAGCCGGTCCAGGAGCAACAGGCCGCCCAGGGCAATGAGGATCACGCCTGCGATGATGCTTGCGTTTGCCGATTTCACCGTGTACCTCCCGGATCCGGCAGGCGGCCTTACACCGCCCTGTTTGTTTCAGGCTAGGGCGGCCCCGGAGCCTGAAACAGGGCACAAAGCCCCCGGCCCCGGTGACCGCCGGTGGCCCGCGTCCAGGACGGGACCTTCAGCCCTATAGCGGGCCCGGGAGGATTGGCATCCTTGTAAAGGCACCGTCCGGGTCCTCACATTGCGAGGCCGGAGCGGCTTTCCACCGTGAAACCCCCAGTGACTTTCCGCCGGAGGCACCGTCAAGGATGCCCGCCGGCGTGCAGCCGCACCCAGCTGGCTGGATTTTGAAAGGGCCGACATGTCCGCTGACATCCTCACCTTCCGTCCCGCTCCCCTGTCGCAGGCGGACGCCGCGCGCCGGCGGGCGATGCTCCTCCACCCGTCCAATTTCGTCCCGGCATCTGCTCCGGACCGTGACGCTACGGAGAAGGCCGAAGAGCAGGCCGGCCGGTTCGACGCCCTGTACAAGGAGTTCCTGGACCGGGGACTCTCCGCTAACGGGGCCAGGACCGAGGTGGCCCGGGCGGCCGCACGGGAGATCTGGGACGGTTTCGCCGTCCAGCTGCGGCAGCACCGTGCCGCGGGCCAGCAAATGGATGCCAACGTCCTGGCCGTCGCCCTTGCTTCGATCCAGTGCCTGAACAGCGTCCTGCCGCGCCGTCCTGAAGATCCCCACCACGCTGTCCGCGCCGTCAGCACCGCACGCCGCCGCCTCCAATACAACGGAGGCTTGCTGCACCGGCTGCATCCGCACCGCAACCCCGCCTTCCAGGACGCAGTCGCCACGCTTCAGTCGCTGGAGGTTTTCCTCACCCGACCGCAGCAGCACGCCGCCTGAGCCTGGGCAGGGAGGTACGGAACATTGGCAACCATGGACGAGTACAAGGCCGTACACGCCGGCAACGAACCGCCAGGAGGCCTGGACCACAGCACCGAGCTGGGGCACGGCGGCTGCAATGTCATTTCCAAGGACAGCGGCGGGGTGGTGGGCCGCTGGGGTTCGTGGGAAACTGCCAGCGTGGCCCTGAACCGGCTCCAGAAGCTCGGAGGCCGGTACGAATACCGGCTGGAGGAGTCCCATCAATGGGTGCCGGGGCCGGAACACAGCACCATCTGCGCCGTCTGCAGCGTCCACCGGGAGGTTCCGGCTTCCTCCGGGACGGCGCTGGGAATTGGCTGGCCCTAAGTGCCCGATAATTTAATGAAGTTCCTCCCGGAGGGGCGGCTGCAGGGGAAAGGGCAGCCGGGGAGGGCATCGAGTTGATGAGAGCGTCTTCATGAATACACCTGCAGCACCCCCCGACGAGTCTTGGTCCGCCATCCTGCCCCTCCGGGTCTTCATCCTCACTGACCATGAAATGGTCCGGAAAGGCCTTGGCGACCTGCTCGAACACTTTGGCTTCGATGTAGTTGGCGAAAGCGGATCCGCTGCAGAAGCCCGGCGCCTGATCCACGTCCTGCAGCCGGACATCGTGGTGCTGGATGACAGGCTCCCGGACGGCACGGGCATCGAGGTGTGCCGCGACCTGCGCTCCACCGCTCCTGAGGTGCGTTGCCTGATCCTTACCGGCTGGGACGAACAGCACGCCGTACGGGCAGCGGTCCTGGCGGGCGCTTCTGGCTACGTGCTCAAGCGAATCGGAGACAGCGATGCGTTGATCAACTGCATCCGCAGCACAGCCGCCGGCATTTCCCCCATCGGCCCCGGCGTCAGGGAGCGGGTGGCCGAGAGCCTGTACGCCACCGCTTCAGCCCCTTGGCTGAAGGCCATGACGCGGACGGAACGGAATGTACTCGCCCTCATGGCCCGCGGACTGACCAACCCCCAGATCGGGCAGGAGATGGTGCTGCCGGACGCCGCCGTGGCCACCCACGTGTCTTCCGTGCTCCATAAACTGGGCTTCCGGCGGCGGGGCCACCTGATTCCCGCTCCCATCCCCCGAGCGTGGGAGCTGCTGCACTGACCGCCCCCTGACCGCCACTCCGGAACCATCGTGAGGAGGCACCATCTTGAGCCGGCCACGGTCCAGTAACCCGCTCAGCCGGCAGCGGGCGCCCTCCATGTCACACTCGTGCCCTTGCCCGGGACGCTGTCGATGATGCATTCCCCGCCCAGACGGGTGGCCCGGTTCTTCATGTTGGTCAACCCGCTGACCCGCTGCGGATCGTTGAATCCGCGCCCGGTATCCCGGACTGTGAGGACCACGTCGCCATCCTGGACGGCGAGCAGGATGGCGATGTCCTCTGATCCCGAATGCCTGACGGCGTTGCTGACGCTTTCGTGGAGTACCGGCAGCAACTGTGCGGCGACGTCGTCGTCTACCGCATCGTCCACCGGCCCGGAAAACTGGATCCGGGGGAGGAAACCGGAAGCGTTTGCGGCCTCCTGGACAGCGCGCAACACGCGTCCGCTCAGCAGTTCCTTATCGGGCTCCCGGGCCTGCAGGGAGTAGATGGTGTCCCGGAGCTGATGGATGCAGTCGTCCAGTTCTGCTGTGATCCCGGCAATGCGCCGCTCGTGGGCAGGCGGATCCGCGGTGTAGCGGCGCAGGCCCTGGATGCTCAGTCCGGCAGCGAAGAGCCGCTGGATCACCAGGTCGTGCAGGTCCGCCGCAATCCGTTCCCGGTCAATGAACAGGGCGTGCTCTTCCCGCAACTGGTTCGCCTTGAGCAGGTCCAGCGTCAGGCCTATCCGGGACGCAAATACGGCGCTTTGCTCAACGTCCACTTCCGTATACCGTGCTCCGCCAACAGCCCTGGCCAGGACCAGGACGCTGTCGCGGTGGCCGTCGCTGTTGCTGCCCAGGGCAGCCACCAGGACCGGCCCCAACTTCTCGGCAGACGTCGGATCGAACACCAGGAGCGGGTCGGCCAGGACCTTGGACTCCCCCGTTTCCAGGACTTCTGACAGGACGGCGGCAGCAGGCATTTCCTGGCCGCCTGGCATCGACTGGGCACCCACCGAGGTCCGGCACCTGATGATTCCGTCCGGCCCCACTGAGGCGATCAGGGCCAGGACGGAAGCCGAGGCGTTTAGGGCGCGTTCAGCAATCATGTCCAGGTTCTCCGTGTCGGAGCGTGGCTGGTCCTTGAGGCGGTCACTGACTTCCATGCCCGCTTCCAGCCAGCGCTGGCGCCGCCTGGTGTCATCAAACAACTTCGCGTTCTGGATGGCCACCCCGGCGGCCGCCGCCAGGGCGACAGCGAGGTCCTCGTCCTCACCGGTGAAATCCTGGTCACCGATCTTCTCCGTCAGGTACAGGTTCCCGAAGACCTCGTTCCGGACCCGGACCGGGACGCCCAGGAAGGTGCTCATGGGCGGATGGTTGGAAGGAAACCCCACCGCTATTGGATGCTCGCCCAAATCGTGGAGCCGCAACGGCTTGGGTTCCCGGATCAGCTCGCCAAGCACGCCATGGCCGGTGGGCAGGTCACCGATGACCCGGGCACCCTCTTCATCGATGCCCACGGTGATGAAGTGGCTGAGCTGCTGGTCGTCGCCGATGACACCCAGGGCCCCGTACCGTGCCCCCACCAGTTCGCACGCCGACTGCACCAGCCGGTCCAGTACTGCTTCCAGGCTCAGGTCCTCTGTCATGGAGACCACTGCGCCGAGCAGCCCCTCGACATGTTCCTGTGCCCGGACAAGATCATCCGCCCGCTCTACAAACTCCCGCAGGAGTTCCCGGGTCCGCCGCCTAATTGGTTCACGCCACATGTAAAAACGCTCCGAAATCGAACGCATCCACGGCGGGCTGCATCACCCCGGATCCGTTTTTGGAAAGCCCCCAGCGTCTCTTTTCACCATGCTAACAACCCTCGGCACCGCGCGCCCTAAAGGTTACGGACAGTCGTCCCCCGCTGTGCCCTTCGGCCCTTCAACAGGTTTCTGCGGGACGCAGGGACCGGGAGAGGGGGCACCTTGACGGGGATGCTGAACCGGAATGCCCGCCGGGAGATGTGGTGCGTATCCTTCCGGCGCCGGACGGGCGGCGGCAGGGCCGGCAGCTGCTGGGCGTCGCGTGCGAAGAACCATTGTTTGGCAGCCTCCACCAGCACCAGATACACCACCACCATGCCCAGCAGGGCCAGGAAGAACGGCACCGGCAAGGGGTCGAAGCCCAGAACTGCGGCCGCAGGTGACAGCGGCAGGAAGATGCCGAGGGCCACAACTCCCAGCGAGGCAGCGATGAGGCCCGCCGAGGGCCGGCTCCGCAGAAAGGGGACCCGCCGGGTGCGGATGGCGAAGATGATCAGCGTCTGGGTGGCGATGGATTCGATGAACCAGCCGGCCCGGAACTCCCCCGGCGCTGCAGTGAACACGAACAGCATCAGCCCGAACGTCGCGAAGTCGAACAGCGAACTGATCGGCCCGAACAGCAGCATGAACCGCCGGATGAACGCGATGTCCCAGTGCGACGGCGCCCGCAGCTGCTCCTTGTCCACCCGGTCCCCCGGAATGGCCAGCTGCCCGGAGTCGTACAGCAGGTTGTTCAGCAGGATCTGGCCCGGCAGCATGGGCAGGAAACTCAGCACCACGGAGGCCACCGCCGCGCTGAACATGTTGCCGAAATTGCTGGACGTGCCCATCAGCACGTACTTGATGGTGTTGGCGAAGATCCGCCGGCCCTCCATCACGCCGTCCGCCAGCACGCCCAGGTCCTTGTCCAGCAGCACGACGTCGGCCGCGTCTTTGGCCACGTCCGTTGCGGTGTCCACGGAAATGCCGATGTCCGCCTTGTGAAGTGCCAGGGCGTCGTTGACGCCGTCGCCCATGAAGCCCACGGAGCCGCCGCTGAGGCGCAGCAGGCCGATGATGCGCGCCTTTTGTTCGGGCGAAACGCGCGCGAAGATCGTGGCCGTCCGCACGGCGGCGGCGAGGTCGGCGTCGGACATCGCCTCGACCTGGGAGCCGGTGAGCGTGCCGCCGGAAATCACGTCCAGGTCCGCGCAGACCTTCTCCGCCACTTTGGCGTTGTCCCCGGTGGCGATCTTCACCGAGATCCCCAGTGCCTCAAGGCGGTCCAGGGACTGCCGGGCGTTGGCTTTGGGCCGGTCCAGGAAGACGAGGAAACCGGCCAGGGTCAGGTTCCGCTCGTCCGCCGGCGCCAGCCTTTCCAGCCCCGCGGCCGGGCGGGTGGCCACGGCAACCACCCGGGAGCCGGCGTCGAACTGTTGGTCCAGCAGTGCCTGCACGGCGGCCGGGGTGGGTCCGCAGAGGGCCAGGATGTCCTCCGGGGCGCCCTTGGTGACCAGCTTCGCAGGGCCGGCGTGCTCCCGGACCAGCACGGTGGTGCGGCGGCGCTGGTGGTCAAAGCCGATCAGGTCCACCCGCTCGAAGCGCCCCGGATCGAAACCGGACGCCCCGGGGCTGTCCCAGAGGGCGGCGTCCAGCGGGTTCTGCCCGGCCGGGGAATTCTTTGCCTCCGCATAATCGGTCTCGGTGGCCAGCAGGCCCAAGGTGAGCAGGCCGTCGTCGGACGTCTCCGGGGCGGCTGGCAGCGCACCGGTGAAGCTGATCCTGCCCTCCGTCAGGGTGCCGGTCTTGTCCGTGACCAGGATGTCCATGTCCCCCAGGTCCTCGATGCATACCAGGCGTTTGACCAGCACCTTGCGCTTGGCCAGCTGCCGGGTGCCGGTGGCCAAGGATGTGCTGACCACGGCCGGGAGCAACTGAGGGGTGATGCCGACGGCAATTGCCAGCGAGAACAGCAGGGATTCAATGAGCGGACGTTGCAGCAGCAGGTTGGCCACGAAGATCAGCGAGGTGAGCACCATGGCTACCTGCAGCAGCAGGAAGGAGAACCGCTTGAGTCCCAGCTGGAACTCGGTCTGCGGCTGCCTCTCGCCCAGCCCGAGTGCGATGCGCCCGAATTCGGCCCGGCCGCCGGTGGCCACCACCACCCCGGTGCAGCCGCCGGACTGGACCACCGTGCCCATGAACACGCAGGAGGCGAGGTCGCCCAATGCTGAACCGGCGGAAACGGGAGCAACTTCCTTGGCCGCAGGCTGGGACTCCCCGGTGAGGATGCTTTCATCGCAGAGAAGATTGTTGGTGGTCAGGAGCCGGATGTCCGCCGGGATGATGGCACCCAGGGAGAGATGGACGACGTCGCCCGGCACCAGGGCGGTCACGTCCACTTCACCGGTGGTTCCGTCGCGGAGCACCACGGCCCTGTGCGTTACGCGGTCGTGCAGGGCTTCGGATGCCCGCTCCGCACGGTACTCGTTGGTGAAGCCGAGGCCTACGCTGGCCAGCAGGATCACACCGATGACGATGGAGTTGGTGGCATCGCCAAGGAAGAGGGACAACCCGGCGGTGACGATCAGGAGAATGAGGATGGGGCTGGCAAACTGTCTGCCCAGTACAGCCCAGGCGTTGGCGCGGTGCGTGCGGACCGCGTTGGGGCCGAGCTGCAGGAGGCGGGCGGCCGCTTCCTCCCCGGTGAGGCCGCCAGGCCCGGAACCCAGGCGCGCCAGCGTCTGCTCCGCCGTCAGGCTCGCGGCGTCGGTGATGGCCAGCTGGAGGGAGCTGCGCTCCTGGACGTTCACGTCTGTCATGCCGGATCCGTTCGGAACGCGTGGGCTTCGTGGTTTTAACCTAAGGCAAGGGTACGACGGCGGGGCCGGTTCAATCAGGCGCCCCGGGGCTGATGGCGGTTCCCAGGATGTGGGCCATGGGCGGGTTGAACCGCGCAACGGCAAAATCGAAGTGTTGGTTGTCCTGGACTGTGAATCCCGCCGCGGTGATGGCGGCAAGGGTGTCCCGGTTGAGATGGCAGCCGCCCATGAACCGTCCCCAGACCGGGGTCAGCACGTCTTCGGCCCTGGCCAGGACCGCATGGGCGGACCGGACGTGCTCGTAGTAGGCCAGGGTTCCGCCGGGCTTGAGCACGCGGCGGATCTCCGCGAGGGCGGTGGCCTGGTCCCCGACGCTGCAGAGGACCAAACTTGCCACCACGGCGTCCACGCTTCCGGAAGGGGCGGGAATGTGCTCCGCGGCGCCGGCCACAACGGTGACCGGCACACTGGCCGATGCTGCTGCTTTCTCCGCCACGCTTCTGAGATAGTCATCGGGCTCCAGGGCGAGGACATGGGTGACGGCAGGCGGGTACAGCGGAAAAGACGATCCCGCCCCTGCGCCGATTTCGACCACAGTTCCCTGCAGCCCGGCCACGATGCGGCGGCGGTGCTCTGCGGCCCCGCGGCGGTCCATGCCGGCGACGGCGCGTGCGAAGGCCCGGGCGAAAAGCGGGTGTTGCAGGCGGTCCATGCGGTTGCCTCCTCGGGGATGCTCTCTGTAAGCCACCCTTCACAACTACTTAAGGCTCAGCACTTCGTCTATTGGCCGGCCGTTGACGAACACCTGCGCGCTCGTGGCCCCGGAGGCGGCCATGGCCGTGTACTCAAGCTGCGCCTTGGCCCGCGGGATGTCGCAGACGCCGGCCAGCATGAACTGCCCGGAGAGCCAGATAGTGATGGTGCTGCCGTTCAGCTCGCCGCCAAGGTAGGTCAGGGTCGACTGGTACAGGACGTTGATCAGCCCGGACAGGCCCACGTGCCGGCTCTTATTGGCCAGCAGGGTCCCGACGCTGGGGCCCACCTGGTCCGTGAAGCGGACGGGTGCCGTCGTGGTGGCCACCAGGCTGTCACCGCACCCGATCTTCGGTCCCGAGACGCCGTTGTCGCCCACCGCCACGTAGTAGACGGTCAGCGGCCCCACCTGCTCGGGAAGGCCGGTAGGGGCGGGTTCCTGCGTTGGTTCCTGCGTGGGCGGCGGGCTTGCCGGGGCGGACGACGGCGGCGCGGCACCTGGGGTGGTGGGCGCGGCTGAGGTGGTGCCCGGCGTCGTCGGGGTCGCCGTCATGGTCGGGGTCGCCGTCATGGTGGGGGCGGTCGTCATGGTGGGGGTCGCCGTCGTGCTGGGGCCGGCGCTGCTCGCCGTGGGGCCGGGGGCCGCGGAACTGGTGGTGGGGCCCGGCGCCGGCGGCCCGAAGCAGGCGGTGAGGACCATCAGGCCGCTGAGCCCGAGAACGCTGAGTGCCGAAAGCCTGGGCCTGGTCATGATGCCCCCTTGAATGCGGGTTCCGCGGCTGTGGAACCCACCCTCAAGGTACGCCTGGGGGTTACTCCACAACAGGGACTAAAGTCCGAGCCCGGCCTTTGGCGTCTTGGGCAGGTCTCCCCATCGCAGGCTCCCGCCCACGTGTGGAAGCATGCAGTAGGGCCTGCTTGGGCCTGGAGGTGACTTGGGGGAAAGATGGCGTGCAGGGCAACACCACGGCAGTACCCGCTGGCACTTGTGGTGGTTCTGGGGTCGCTGGTTTCGGCGGCGTGTGCCGGTCCCAAACATCCTTTGCCCGAAAAGAGCAGTGAACCGCCGGTCACGGAATCACCAGCCCCTGTGGCGCAAAGTTTCGCCAGATACGACGGACTGCGTGCGGAGCTGATCGCCGCCCTGGAACAACAGCTCCCCGGCATCAGCTGGACCGTGCATCTGCCGGCCAGCGTGAACAAGCTGGCCGACGGCAGGTGCTTCTTCGAGACGAGGACGATGGTCAGCAGCGCCGACGTAGTGGAGCCCTCGCACCGGTTCGCGGATATTTTCCGCCGGCGACCCCGTCCTGGCAAAGTACGGCTTTCCTGCGTTTGGAGGGACAGACCCAACACCGGGCGGCTGGACGGTGGCGCGCAGCGCGAATGCGGCCGGAGCAATCGTCAGTATCGAGTCGAAAAGCCCGGCCTACCTGTACATCGGGGCGCCTGTAGATTCAAGGACTTGCGATCCGGCGGAGCTTCCCGACCCCTGACGCGGAAGCACGGGGGCCGGCCGGCTGCGGCAGCAGGAAGGCTGCGGGCTGTGAACGATGCGCCCCACCCCGCAGCCTCGCCGGCTTTACGGATGCACCAGCACCTTTACGGCCGTGTCCTTGTGGTTGATGAGGGTATCGAAGCCTTGCTCCACCAGGTCCTCCAGCGCGATCCTGCCCGTGATGAACGGCTTGAGGTCCACCTTCCCCTCCTGCACCATCCTGATCACGGCGGGGTGGTCGCGGACGTAGGCGATGGTGCCGCGCAGGTCGATTTCCTTGAGCACGATCTTCTGCATGTCCACGGTGGCCGGCGCGCCCCAGATGGACACGTTGACCACCACGGCGCCGGGCCGGACGGCGTCGAGCATGGTGTCCAGCACGGCATTCACGCCTGCGCATTCGAAGGCGACGTCCGCCCCGGCGCCCTCGGTGAGCTCGCGAACCCGCGCCGGGACGTCCTCCTTGCTTGGGTCAAGGACGTGGTCCGCCACCCCGCTGGAAGTGGCCTTCTCCTTGCGGGCCTGGGTGAGCTCACTGATGATCGTGGTCACGCCCATGCCTTTGAGGACCGCCGCGGTGAGCAGGCCGATCGGCCCGGACCCGCCCACCAGCGCGGTGTCGCCGGCCTTCACGCCGCTGCGCGCCACCGCGTGGTGCGCCACGGACAGCGGCTCGATCAGCGCCGCCTCATCCAGCGGGATGTTGCCGATGGGGTGCACCCAGCGCTGGTCCACCACGATCTTCTCGCTCAGCCCTCCCCCGCCGCCGGACAGCCCGATGAACCCCATCTGCCGGCACAGGTGGTAGCTGCCCGCCTGGCACATGTCGCAGGTCCCGTCCACGAAGTAGGGTTCGACGACGACGTTGTCACCCACCTCCAGCCCCTCCACGCCTTCGCCGACTTCGGCCACAGTCCCGGAGAATTCGTGCCCCAGGGTCACCGGGGATTCCTCGTGGGACAGCGGGTGTGGATGCCCGGGCGCGGGACAGAAGATTGGCCCCTCCAGGAACTCGTGCAGGTCGGTGCCGCAGATGCCGCACCACGCGACGTCGATCTTCACCGCCCCCGCGCGGAGTTCCGGCTCCGGGATGTCCTCGATCCTGATGTCCTTGCGGGCGTGGAAACGTGCTGCCTTCATGATTCCTCCATGCTGTAAACGCGGCTAGCGGGTGTGGTGGCTGGGCTGCAGTTCGTAGACCGGTGTGTCGAGTCCTTCCATCCGGGCCTTCAGCTGCAGCGCCAGGTAGGCGGAGTAGTGCCGGCTCTGGTGCAGGTTGCCGCCATGGATCCAGAGGTTGGGCACGTTGGTGGGCTTCCACATATTGCGCAGCTCCCCCTCCCACGGACCAGGGTCTTTTGGCGTGTCTGAGCCATATCCCCAGCATTTGCCCACCCGGTCCGCGATTTCGGGCGAGACCAGGTCCGCCAGCCACCCGTTCATGGACCCGTACCCGGTGGCGTAGACGATCAGGTCCGCTTCCAGCTCGGTGCCGTCGTCCATCACCACGGCGTTGCCGGTGATCTTGGTGACCTGCCCGTTCTTCAGTTTCACCCGGCCGTCGATGATCAGCTGGGAGGCGCCTACGTCGATGTAGTAGCCGGAGCCGCGCCGCAGGTACTTTACGAACAGGCCGGAGCCGTCCACACCGAAGTCAAGGTCGAACCCGGCGGCCTCCAGCTGGGAGTAGAACCCGGCATCCCGGGATGCCATCTCCTGGTACACCGGCACCTGGGCCCCGGGCAGGACGCGCATGGGCAGGGAGGCGAAGAGCAAATCGGCCTTTTCCGTGGTCACGCCGGCCGCGAGCGCCCGCTCCGAGTACAGGTCCCCCAGCGCCAGGTCCATCAGGGATTCGCTGCGGGCAATGTGGGTGGAGGACCGCTGCACCATGGTGACGTCGGCGCCGTGCTCCCAGAGGTCGGCGCAGATATCGTGCGCCGAGTTGTTGGAGCCGATCACCACGGCTTTCTTGCCCGTCCAGTCCCCGCCGCCCGGGTGCTGGGAGGAGTGGCGCTGCTCGCCCAGGAAGGACTCGGCGCCGTCGAAGACCGGGATGTTCGGGTAGCCGGAGACGCCCAGGGCGAAGATGAGCTGCTTCGGCCGGAGCGTCACCGCTTCGCCTCTGCGAAGGACGTTGACCGCCCATTCCTGCGTGCCGTCGTCGTACGATGCCCCCACGCACTCGGTGCCGGACCAGTAGTTCAGCTCCATGATGCGGGTATAGTGCTCCAGCCAGTCACCGATCTTGTCCTTGGCGGCGAAGACGGGCCAGTCGTCCGGGAACTTCAGGTAGGGCAGGTGGTCGTACCAGACGGGGTCGTGCAGGTGCAGGGACTTGTAGCGGTTGCGCCAGGAGTCGCCGGGGTTCTGATTCTTCTCGACGATGATGGTGGGCACGCCAAGCCGCTTCAGCCGGGCGGCGAGGCCAATCCCGCCCTGGCCGCCGCCGATGATCACGCAGTAGGGCTGCTCCTCGTAGCCGAGCCGTGCCTCCTGCTCCTCCTTGAGCTCCTTCCAGGACCGGCGCCCCCGGACAATCTCGTGGGCCACGCCCTGCTCGCGCCGCGGCCCCTTCTTTTCCTCGAAGCCCTTGAGCTCCTGCATGGTGGTCAGCAGCGTCCAGCATTTGCCGTCCCGGAGCCGGAGGTGGCCGTAGCCGCGGGCTGCGCCGGTCTCGAACGTGATCCACGCTTCCGTGTTCTCCGTGTCCCCGGTGGCATCCTCGGCAAGCGCCCAGTTGGCCGGCTGCACGCGATCCAGGGTGGCCTCCAGCATGCGGCGGATGTCCGCCTTTCCTTCCAGCGTCTTGAGGTTCCAGGTGAACGCCACGAAGTCCCGCCAGTAGCAGTCGTCCTCGAAGAGCTCCAGCGCGGCGTCCACGTCGCGCCGCTGCAGCGCCTCATCCAGACCGGCAAGCCAGGCCTGGGCGGCAGCCGTGGGTGTTTGGGTCATCTCCACTCCTTTGTGCTGTTTCATGGGCTCCGCCTGCCCGATATGCTGGGGCGGGCGTGAGCTGCATCACCAGTTGAACGCGGCGGGGGTAACAGCGGCGTTACACGGATCCGGCAAGGGAGCCGGCTGCGAGGAGGAAACGGTGGACTACGGCCAGAGGTTTTCGGACCCGGCGCGGTACGCACGGACGCTGCGGCGCGCGCACGAGCTGGTCATCGCCGGTGTCCCGCGGCCCGAGATCCCCACGCCGCTGGCGGAGTCGTGGCGGCGCTCCATGGCCCTGGGCATCAGCCCGGACCAGCACAGCCCGCGGCACCTGCACGAGGTGTCCGAGGTCCTGGAACTGCGGCGGGAACACCGGCTGCAGCAGGTGATGCCGGCGCTCCACGACCTCCTGGCCGATGATTCCCGGTCCGGCCGCCACCTGCTGGTCCTCACCGATGCCAGCGGCGAGATCCTGTGGCGCGTGGGCAGCCCGGCCGTGCTCCGGCGGGCCGACACGCTGGAGTTCTCCGAAGGCGCGGACTGGTCCGAGGCGGGCATCGGCACCAACGCCATCAGCGAGGCCCTGGTCACCGGCGGCCCCGTGCAGCTGTTCTCCGCCGAGCACCTGGTGCGCACGCACCACGAGTGGGCCTGCACGGCGGCACCCATTACAGACCCGGCCACGGGACGGGTGCTGGGCGTGCTGGATGTCTCGGGACCGCTGGACACCATCAGCGCGGACACGCTGCGGATGGTGCGGTGCGCCGTCCGGGTGGCGGAGGCCGTGCTGGGAACGTCCGACGGCGGCACCTCCCCGGGTGCCTCCTCTTCCGTGGGTGCGTCTTCCGGGCGTGCGTCTTCCGGGCGTGCGTCGCGGCGGCCTGCGCCTACTGCAGCCCGGTCCGTGGCGGTGGAGTCGCTGGAACTGCTCGGCGACAAGCCCGCGGCGGTGTCCGCTGACGGGAGCCGCACGCCGCTGACCCTGCGCCGGGCGGAAATCCTGGCGCTGCTGGATTCGCGGTCGCAGGGCTGGTCCGCGGAGGAGCTGGCCTACGAGCTGCATGGGGATGCCGGAACCCCGCAGGCCATCCGGACCGAGATGTTCCGGGTGCGGTCCATGCTGGGCGGTGCCGTGGAGTCCAACCCCTACCGCCTGGCCCCTGGCCTTGCGGGACATTCCGATTCCGGGAGGGTCCTGCGGTTGCTGCGCGACGGGCATGTGGCCGAAGCGCTGGAAGCGTACCGGGCACCCCTGCTGCGCCGGTCGGTTGCCCTTGCCGTGCAGCTGCTGCGGGACCAGCTGGACCTGGCCGTGGGATCGGCCGTGCGGGCCGGCGGGGACACCTCGCTGCTGGTTCAGTGGCTTTCCACGGACATGGGAGCTGTTGACCAACTGGCGGTCGAGGCACTGGGCCGGTTGGTGGGCCGCCGTGATCCGCGGTACCTGGCCTTCCGGGCGTCCTGCCCTGCTGGTTGAGCGCGCCAAGGTGGGGCCGCCGCTTCCGTAACCGGGGAGTTGTAAAATGGCCGGGGTCACATCGTCACGCGCTACTCCTGCGCTGGAGAACAGACCCCGGGCTCAGCCGGGGCTCCTGGACAGGACGGGCAGTGTGGACCAGGGAATGGTTTCCGTTTCCGCCGAAAGCTGGGGAGCACAAGGGATGTCTGGGGCTACCGAATTTACTGCCGGCGGTTGTACCCGCTGCCGGCGGGCAACACCTGCCTCCTTTGCAGTGCCCGGAACGGCCTGCGGAACCGCCCGAGGTTTATTCACCGCAGGATGGATCGGTCACTAGGAGGCCACCCATGTCATTTTCCAAGCGATTCAGGGGCTCCGCCGGCGCGGTGCTGGCAGCCGCGGCTGCCGTCATGCTGGCGGCTCCCCCGGCCACGGCATTCACCCCTGCGGCGACCGTCGCTCCCCTGCCCTCGCCCGCAGTCAGCGGTGGCGCGCAGGCTGCCGGCCCCTTGGCCGGTGACGAGGGCCGCTACCTGGTCAGTTTCACCAAGGGCTCGGACGTGGCAACGGAGGCGCAGTCCCTTCGGTCCCAGGGAGTCCGCGTCGGCAGGACGTTCTCCGCAGCGGTCCGGGGAGCGGCCATCACCGCCACCAAAGCGCAGGCGGCTGCCCTGGCACATTCGCCCCGGATCTCCCTGATTGAGCCGGATTCGCCCGTTTCGGTTTCCGACACCCAGCAGTCACCGCCCTGGGGCCTGGACAGGATCGACCAGCGGGCGCTCCCGCTCTCGAACACCTTCACGCCCACTGCCAGTGGCGCGGGCGTCAGCGCCTACGTCATCGACACCGGCGTCATGGCGGCAAACACGGACTTTGGCGGCCGAGTGGCCGCAGGCTGGACGGCCATCGCCGACGGCAAGGGCAGCAGCGACTGCAACGGCCACGGCACGCATGTTGCCGGCATCATCGCCGGAAAGACCTTCGGGGTGGCCAAATCAGCCAGCGTGGTTCCGGTGCGGGTACTCGGCTGTGACGGGTCCGGGTATGACTCGGACGTCATCGCGGGGCTCGACTGGATCGCGTCCCAGCATGCCGCCGGCACGCCCGCGGTGGCCAACCTCAGCATTGGCGGCCCCACCAGCACCACGCTGGATGACGCCATCAGGGGAATCATCAATGACGGCGTCACAGCCGTGGTGGCTGCCGGAAACGCCGCGGTTGACGCCTGCACCACCTCCCCGGCACGGGTGGCAGAGGCCCTGACCGTCGCCGCCACCGATTCCTCAGACCGGCAGGCAGGCTTCTCAAACTACGGGAGCTGCGTTGACCTGTACGCGCCGGGCGTGGGCATCCAGTCCGACTGGGACACCTCCACCACCTCGGTAGCCACCTTGAGCGGCACGTCCATGGCGTCCCCGCACGTTGCCGGTGCTGCGGCACTTTCCCTGTCGCGGAACCCGCAGCAGACGCCGGCTGCGGTGGCAGCGGAACTCACGTCCACCGCCACCCAGGGCACTGTCACCAACGTGTCAACAGGCACCCCCAACCGCCTGCTCTTTACCGGACCGGCCGCGGCTCTGGTGGCGAGGGACTTCACCAGTGACGGCAAGGCAGACCTGCTGGCACAGGACGGCAACGGGAGCCTGTGGACCTACCCGGGCCAGGGCAACGGCCTCTTCGGCTGGCGCATCAAGGTGGGCGACGGCTGGAACGTCATGACGGCGGTCAGCGCAGCAGGCGACCTCACGGGAGACGGGCAGCCTGACCTCATTGCCCGCGACACCAACGGGACTCTCTGGACCTACCCGGGGCTCGGCAACGGCCTCTTCGGATGGCGCATCAAGGTCGGCGACGGCTGGAACGTGATGACGTCCATCAGCGCAGCAGGCGACCTCACCGGAGACGGCAAACCGGACCTGATTGCCCGAGACACCAACGGGACCCTCTGGACCTACCCCGGCCTCGGCAACGGCCTCTTCGGCTGGCGGATCAAGGTCGGCGACGGCTGGAACGTCATGACCGCCATCAGCGCAGCAGGCGACCTCACCGGGGACGGCAAACCGGACCTGATTGCCCGCGACACCAACGGAACCCTCTGGACCTACCCGGGCCAGGGCAACGGCCTGTTCGGGTGGCGCATCAACGTAGGCCCCGGCTGGAACGTCATGACCGCCATCAGCGCAGCAGGAGACCTCACCGGGGACGGCAAACCCGACCTCGTCGCCCGCGACACCGACGGGACCCTCTGGACCTATCCCGGCCAGGGCAACGGCCTCTTCGGCTGGCGCATCAACGTGGGCCCGGGCTGGAACGTGATGACCGCCATCAGCTAGCGGCCGGTCCCATCCGTCACCAGACGGAATCCCCGCGAAGGACAGCGTCGCTGCCGCCGTCAACGTAGACAATCTGACCGCACAGGTGCGTGTTCTCGGCGCTGTTGAGCCAGGCCAGCAGGCGGGCCACCACGATGGCGTCCGCGATGCCGTTCAGCGGCATCGGGACCTGTTTCAGCAGCGCCTCACGCTCCTCTTCGGTATCGATCAGCTCGGCGGTCATGGGGGTGGCGATGACGCCGGGCGCCACGGCGTTCAGCGGGATCCCGGCCCCCGCCCAGGCTGCAGTGGAAGCCTGGCGGCGGACCCACCGCGACAGTGCCAGCTTCGTGGAGCAGTAAATGAGGCCGCCGGTGGTGGCTGGTTCCTTGGCCAGGACCCCGGCCCGGTCCAAGGAACCGGGCTCGTCCCCCGCGGTGAGCAGCGCCACCAGCTCATCGTCCGTTGCAAAGAGGGCCGCCATGGAGGAGACCACCACGGCGCGTGGGGCATCCGATCCCGCCAGCAGCGGCCGCAGCCCTTCAAGGGTGGCAACCGCGCCAAAGAAGTTGACGGCCACGGTGGCGGGAACCGGCGTATCAAGGCCTGCATTCGCGTAGATGGCATCGATCCTGCCGCCGCTGACTTTTCGTACCGCGTCCACCAGGCCGGCGCGGCCCTCCGCGGTGGAGAGGTCAGCCACCACCTCCGCATCATGGAGATCCACTCCGATCACGCGTTCGCCCCGCTGCTCGAGCAGTTCCTTGGTTGCCTTGCCGATGCCGGACGCGGCACCGGTGATAACGGACGTGCGGGGCATGGTGGTGCCTTCTTTCCCTGGCCGGACGGGTCGGCCCCAACTCTGCCCGGCAGGCCCTGCGGAATCCAGAGTCCAAAGGCCCGTCCACCGCAGCATCCAAAGAAATGATTAACAAGCCTTGTCACGCCGTTAACCGCACATTCATATCCTCCTCAAAACCTGTACAACGGCTGGAAATAGCGTGGGAGCCATGGACAACATCTCCCGCAGAACCCTCATCTCCGCCGGCCTTGGAGCCGGCCTGGTTGCCGCACTGCCGAATGCCGCCGTCGCCGTTTCCACCGCTGACGATGCCGGCCTCCGCACCGACCCCTTCATGCTCGGCATCGCCTCCGGCGAGCCCTGGCCGGATGGTTTCGTGCTCTGGACGCGCCTGGCGCTGAACCCCGTGGCGGAGGACGGGCTGGGCGGCATGCCGTCGCGGCCGGTGGCGGTGCAGTGGGAGGTGGCCGAGGACCAGGGTATGCGGAACGTGGTGGCCCGCGGCGTGGAGCAGGCCCGCCCTGAGGCCGCGCACTCGGTGCACGTGGAACTGCGGGGCCTGAAGGCAGGCCGCGAATACTTCTACCGGTTCCGCGCCGGCCGGCACGTGAGCCCCGTGGGCCGGACCATGACCAGCCCTGCACCGCACGAGACACCCGCCTCCCTGGCCATGGCGTTCGCCAGCTGCGCCCAGTACGAGCACGGCTACTTCACCGCATACCGCCGCCTCGCGGAGGACCACCCTGACCTGGTGCTGCACCTTGGCGACTACCTCTACGAGTACAAGAAGGGCAGCTACGTGATCGGCGGCGGCAACCCGCGGGACCACGAGGGCCCTGAGACCGTCACGCTGGAGACCTACCGGCAGCGGCATGCCCAGTACAAGGCCGACGCCGACCTGCAGGCCGCGCACGCCATCGCACCCTGGGCAGTGGTCTGGGATGACCACGAAGTGGACAACAACTGGGCGGACGACGTGCCGGAAAACAACGACGCCGGCCAGCTCAACGACAGCACCGAGCACTTCCGGCAGCGACGCGCCGCCGCGTTCCAGGCCTACTACGAGAACATGCCGCTCCGCCCGTCGTCGCTCCCGTCCGGCCCGGACATGAAGATCTACCGCAGGATCCAGTGGGGCCAGCTGGCCAACTTCCACATGATGGACACCCGGCAGTACCGCGACGATCAGCTCGCCGGCGACGGCTGGAAGAAGAACGTGGCGGAGCGGCTGGCGGAGGACCGGACCATCACCGGCGCCGAGCAGGAGAAGTGGCTGCTGGACGGATTCAGGAATTCCACGCAGCGGTGGGACATCCTGGGCCAGCAGGTCTTCTTCGCCGAGCGGGACCGCAACAAGGCACCGGAGATCGACGACGTGTCCATGGACGGCTGGGACGGGTACGCAGCCTCCCGCCGCCGCATCACCCAGGGCTGGGTGGACGCAAACGTCCGGAACGCCGTCGTGCTCACTGGCGATGTGCACCGCAACTGGGCCAACGACGTCAAGGTGGACTACAAGGATCCTGCCTCCCCGGTGGTGGGCTCGGAGCTCGTCTGCACCTCCATCACGTCCACCGGCGACGGCACCGGCTCCGCCACGGACGCCACCATGGCCTGGAACCCGCACCTGAAGTTCTACAACGACAACCGCGGCTACGTGAACACGCGCATCACCAGGGACGCCATGACCGCGGACTTCAGGGTGCTGGACCATGTCACGACGCCGGGCGCCCCGGTTTCCACAAAGGCCTCCTTCGAGATCCGCGACGGCGTCCCGGGGCTGCAGCCGCGCGCCTGACCTTCCGCGGGGACGCGTTTGCGTGACTTATGGGCCTCTTGCTGGTGCAGCACCCTTCATTTGCGGGGTTTCCTGCTCCTCTCGAAGCCAAGAGTGACGCAAACGCGTTGATGATGAGCCGGCGGTGTCGCCCAACAGTCACCTGGTGGTTGGCGTGCTCCGCGGGGTCAAGCAGCGGGCAGAGTCCAGCACGTGAATACCCGTAGCCCTAGGCAACAAAAACAGGTACCGAGTGTCCTTGTAGGGGTACCTAATGGAGCCTACTCTTAGTCCCCTAGGGGACCTTCGTGTTCCCCTAGGGGGTCCGCGCCGGGCTGGGCCGGCGACTGCGACCTCAGCGGAAAAGAGAATCTGCCTAAAGCATCAGCGCCCAGGAGCCGGCCATGAAGATCGCAGTTTCCCCCAGGTGGTTACGGCACGCGGTGGTCCTGGCACTGGTAGCCGGACCGGCCCTCGTCGCGTCTCCCCCGGCATCCGCCGACGCCGTCTACGGCACCCCCAGCATCACTTATTCCGGCGTCGCCAATCCGCCTACCTCGGACAAGCCGCAGAGCAAGCTCTGGTGGAACGACGGCTCGTGGTGGGCGGACATGTGGACCAGCGGCAGCGGCTGGAGCATCTACCGGCTGGACCGCCCCAGCGCCACCTGGGTGAACACGGGCGTGGTCAATGACACCCGCGGCAGCACCCTGGCGGACACCATGTGGGACGGCAGCCATCTCTACATCGCCTCGCACGTGGTCACGGTCTCCACCGACGCCAATCCGGTTCCCTCTGCCGCCGGACAGCCCGCTTACCTTTACCGGTACAGCTACTCCGGCGGCAAGTACACGCTGGATGCCGGCTTCCCCACGGTCATCACCAACAACAGCAGCGAGTCGATGACCATCGATGAGGACAGCACCGGCGCCATCTGGGCCACGTGGACGCAGGTGGCCGGCAACAGCACCAACGGATTCACCAACACGGTCTACGTCAACAACTCGGCGCCCGGCGGTTCCAGCTGGGCTGCGCCGTTCGTCCTCCCGGTCTCCAACCCGCACCCGGCAGCGGACGACATCTCCGCCGTGGTGTCCTACAACAAGAACAAGATCGGCGTGATGTGGAGCGACCAACTCACCGGCTCGGTATGGTGGGCCTCGCGCACGGACGGGACCTCCCCCACCTCGTCGTCGTCCTGGAACTTCCAGCCGGCCATCCGCGGCCAGGGGCAGGCCGATGACCACCTGAACATCAAGTCCCTGCAGTCGGATACCAGCGGCCGGGTCTTCGCCGCGGTGAAAACCAGCCTGAACGACATCTCCAGTGATCCCACCCTTCCGCAGCTTTTGCTGCTCGTCTTCAAACCAGGCACGGGATCCTTCACGCAATCGACCATTTCCACCACCGGTGACTGCGTCAGCAGGCCGCAGATTGTCCTGGACACCCAGTTCAACCTGGTCCGTGCGTTCCAGACCGCCCCGCCCACCTCGGTCAGCGGCTGCGCGTACTCCGGGGTTGCCGGCAGCATCTACGAGAAGACAGCGTCCCTGGACGACCCGGTCTTCGGCAGCGGCCGCGGGACTCCCATCATCCAGAGCGCATCGTCGTCCAGCATGAACAATGTGACCACCACCAAGCAGGGGGTGGACAGCTCCACGGGCATCGTGGCCATGGCCAGCGACGACGTGGCCAAACGCTACTGGTACTCGGACCGTCCGCTGGGGCCGGCCGTAACAGCGCCGGTGGCGTCCTTCTCGGCCTCCCCCATCTCCGGGAACGCGCCGCTGACCGTCGCCTTCACCGACACGTCCACCGGCACGCCCACGTCCTGGGCCTGGGAGTTCGGCGACGGCGGCACGTCCACGGCGCAGAATCCCGCCCACAGCTACGCGGCAGCCGGTACCTACACCGCGAAGCTCACCGCCACCAACAGCGCCGGTTCCAGCTCGGCTAGCACCACCGTCACTGTCAGTGCAGCCACAGCGTCCGCCGGCATCACCGCCGTGGGCTCAGTGACCACCTACGCCGGAACAGCTGCCTCCGCCGTCTCCATCAGCGCTCCCGCCGGTACTGCGGCTGGCGACGTCCTGGTCGCCGCCATCACGGCGGACCTGAACCCGCCCATGGCATCCGTCCCGGCGGGCTGGACTCCGCTGGTCAACGGCCTCGGCATCAACAGCTCGTCCACCTCCGGCGCCAGGGTCTTCGTCTACTACCACGTGGTGGGCGCCTCGGATCCTGCCAGCTACTCGTGGACCCTCGGCACCGCCGTGAAGTGGGGCGGCGGCATCACCGGCTACCGGGGCGTGAACAACAGCACGCCGCTTGACAGCCCGGTCGCGACGGCCGTGGACGCCACGTACACCGCCACCAGCATCACCGCCCCAAGCGTCACAACCGCCACCAACGGCGCCATGCTGATCGGCGGCTTGGGGTGCGACTGCGCCTCCCCGATAGTGTCGTCCGCGCCCAGCGGCTGGACCCAGCGCTGGCAGGCCGCCGGTGGCCAGATCGCCGAGCTCGCGGACAAGGTCCAGGGCACGGCAGGTTCAGCCGGGACGGCCACCTGGACCCTGGGCGGGGCGCGTGCGGTTGCCGCCTGGCAGGCCGCCCTGAAGCCCGCGGGCTAGGCTCCGGCCGCGGGCTGCTTCACCGGGCTACTTCACGGCGGCGGCCGCGTTGACCCTGCCGTATGCCCAGTAGGTGCCGGTACCGGGAACATCGTCGGCAGTGGATTCCACGTCTGCCCGGATGGACGCGTTCGTCGCGCCGGGGTGTGCGCTCCAGGCGAGGGCGGCGGCAGCGGCCACGATGGCTGAGGACATCGAACTGCCATTGCCCACGTCATAGCCCTGCGAACGGTTGTTCTGGGTTGCCAGGACGAACGGGTGGTTGGGGAACGTGGAGTAGACGTTCACGCCGGGCGCGGCGATGTCCACCCAGCTGGCGCCGTACGTGGAGAACGAGGCTTTGGCGTCGTTGTTGTCGGTGGCGCCGACGGCGATGACGTTGGGGTAGGCGCCCGGATAGATCTTGGTCTGGTTGCCGCCGTTGCCCGCCGCAGCCACCAGCACCACCCCCTTGTTCCAGGCGTTGTTGACGGCGGCTTCCAGGGTGCGCGAGGCCCGCACTCCCAGGCTCATGTTGATCACCCTGGCACCGTTGCTGACCGCCCAGTCGATGCCGCTTGCCAGGCTGGAGCTGGACCCGACGCCACTGTCGTTAAGGACCTTGCCGGCCAGGATGGTGCAGCCCGGGCAGACGCCGGCCACCCCAATGGTGTTGTCCACGGTGGCGGCAACATTGCCGGCCACATGGGTGCCGTGGCCGTAGTAGTCCTCCGCGACGGGGTCGCCGGCCTTGGTGGCTGAGCTGCTGAAGTTGGCGCGGGCCACCACCTTGGGGGCAATGTCCGGGTTGTCGCTGGCGACGCCGGAATCCAGGACGGCGACTTTGATGCCGTTGCCGGTGGTGGTGTTCCACGCCTCAACGGCGTCCACATCAGCGTCCTTGGTGCCGACGGGTACTGTGATGTCGCCGGCGGTGTTGGTGAACGACTGGCCGTCATTCTGCAGGGCGTACTGGCGGGGGAAATACTGGTCAGAGGTGGCGGCACCCACCGGCTGGTCCGGCTCGGCGTATTCGACGGCGGGGTCCCGGCTTAGTGCGTCGATGAGCTGCGTTTCGCCGCCCGCGGCAACGCTGACCAGCTGGGCGCCCGTGCCGCCGATGCTGGACCCACCAGCGAGGCCGTGCCGTTGGAGGACGTTGGCGGCAGCACCGGCGTCGCGGAACTTGACGATGATGTGCCCCGGTGCGGCAGTCTCACCGTGCGCGGCGGTGGCGGGAAGGGCCAACGGGACAGGGCCAAGCACCATGACGGCTGCCGTGAGACCGGCGGCGAAGAGTTTTCTCATGCCGGCTATTTTTGCCCTGCGCCGCGCAGTCCGGCTAGGGGTAAAAGCCCCAAAGATGGTCTCCGCCGCGCCTCGCGGGCAGAATCACCAGGTGTGGTCACGGCGCGGAGCGGGTTCCCGAATCCTCCCCTGACCCCGTGGTGGCCACGAAGTTCCAGTCGAATGAACCATCGGCATGAAGCGTCAGCCGGAGGAACCCGTGAGTGTCGCTGAACCGCTTTGCGATGTACGTCGGACTGCTGGTGAAAGGCCGCAGGTCTATGCCTCCCGTGGAGACCTGGAACGCGGTCATGCCCTCATCGACGCATTTGTCTGCTTTGTTGACGGGGCAGGACCGCTCGTAGTTGTGCTGTGAACCGGACAGGGTCAGCCGGACGCGGTGCTTCCACATCACATCGATCCACGGCTTCTGGGCGGCAGTCCGCCGGTGCTCGCTCGTCTCCGACGTGAAGTACGGCTCGTGGTAGACGACTGCCAGGTGCTGGCCCGCCGCCTCCGCAGCAGCAAGATCCTTGTCCAGCCAGCCGGTCGCGGCCTTGGCCTCCGCGGTGTCGTACCGCCACAGCGCGGAGGGCAGGAAGGCGAAGTGCCATTTTCCGAAATCCCTGGAGTACGGCTGGCCGTTCGCGATGAACCCGCGTTCCACGTTGATGGCCGCCTTGTCCGGGGACCCCGGGCATTGGCCGTTCATGAAGTTGTCCAGGTCTTCGTTGCGGCCGGGTTCCCAGTCGTGGTTCGGGCCGGACACCCAGTACATCCTGGGCAGGGTGCCGCCCCACAGCGGTTTCCAGAAGTTCACGTAGTCCTCGCAGCGTGCGGTGCTGTACTGGAAGTCCCCGAGCCCCAGGAACGCGTCAATATCGTTGGTCCTGACCAGTTTGGTGATGGCGGCGCCGTTCCGCGCCGATGGGCTGTCCGGGTCAGTGTTCGCAGGGGGGTTCATGTCGCCCACAGCGGCGATATGGATGTCCGGCGCCGGTGACGCGCTGCCCGGTGGAGACGGGGTGCCGGTGCAGCCCGTGGCACAGAGCGCCAGCAGGGCGGCGCCTGTTGCTGCTGCACGCCGAATGCGCCTGGATCGAGGGAGCGCTGGCTGCATCCCGTTGCCTCCTTCGGGAATCAGGACCGGACGGCGGGAGGACGACGGCGGGCCCGCACCCCCGCCTGCCACGCTCAACAACCCGCGGCGCCCACTGCTTTGCAGGCGTTCACCCGGCCGTGCGCCCAGTAGGAACCCGTGCCAGTGGTGGGATCAGCTGAGGATTCCACCTTGGCGCGCACGGATGCGTTTGACGTGCCCGATGGGGTGCTCCACACAAGCGCGGCAGTGGCGGCGACGATGGGTGAGGCCATTGACGTGCCGCTGAGGATGTCGTAGCCGGGCGAAAGCTTGTTCTGCGTACCAAGGACGGACGTGTAGGTCGGGAGGGTCGAGTAGACCCGGACCCCCGGGGCAGCGACGTCCACCCACTTGCCGTACGTGGAGAAGGACGCCTTGGCGTCATTGTTATCGGTTGCTGCTACCGCTATGACGTTCGGATAAGCGCCCGGGTAGACCTGGGCCTGGGTACCGGCGTTGCCGGCCGCGGCTACGATCACCACTCCCTGGTTCCAGGCGTTGTTCACGGCAGCTTCGAGGGTCCGTGACGACACCCGCTGGCCCAGGCTCATGTTGATGACCTTGGCACCCTTGCCGACAGCCCAGTCGATGCCCTCGGCAATGCCCGAGGAAGAGCCGGACCCGCTGCTGTTGAGGACCTTGGCGTCCAGGATGGAACAGCCCGGGCACACGCCTGCCACGCCCAGGGAGTTGTCCGCCGTGGCCGCCACGATGCCGGCCACGTGGGTGCCGTGGCCGTACTGGTCGTAATCCTCCGGGGCGAGGATCTGGGTGTCGCTGAAGTTTGCCCGGTCCACCACCTTGGATGAGATGTCCTCGTGGTTGATGGCAACCCCGGAATCGATGATGGCCACCCGGACGCCGGTTCCCATGGTGACATTCCACGCCTCGACGGCGTCCACATCGGCGTCCGTGGTGCCCGCGGCGACGGTTACCGTTCCGTCGGTGTTCGTGAAGGATTGGCCCGTGTTCTGCAGGGCGTACTGCCGGTCGAAGTACGGGTCGGCCGTGGCGGCAGTAACCAGTTCGTCCGGTTCGGCGTACTCAACGGCGGAACTGCGGCCCAGCGCCGCCACGAGCTGCAGTTCCCTGCCCGCCGGCACTGTGATGAGGTGGGCGCCGGTGCTGCCTATCGCCGGGCCGTCGGTGAGCCCATGCTGGCCCAGGACCCCGGCAGCGGCGCTGTTGTCCCGGAATTTGACCAGGATTTGTCCCGGTACGGGCGAGGACGGCGGGGCGCCGTTCCCCGGGGCAGCCGCCGTTACTGCGCCGAGGACCAGGACCATCGCAGCCAGGCCTGCGGTAAGCATCTTTTTCATGGCTTATCTTGCGCCCCACAGGCCACACCTGAACAGGCCTTGCCACAAGCAACTCTGGCAAGAGGAGTTTCGCCAGGCATGTTCGCTGATCGAACATTTGTACGTTTAATGAACTTCGCGGTAGCCTCCCATGAGAAAGCATGCCGTGGGTCACTCCCCCTGGTGACCGGGCTCGCATCGCGGCGTGCCGCTCCCGCTTCCCTGATCAAAGAGGATTACATGACTACGTCTCCTTCCACCCGCGCGTCACGCTGGCCGGTCTGGCTTTGCTGGCTGGCCATGGTCCTGGACGGCTTCGACCTGGTGGTGCTCGGCACCGTCATTCCCACACTCATCAAAACCGGCGAGCTTGGCTTCGACGCGGTCGGCGCCACACTGGCCGCCACCATCTCCCTGGTGGGCGTGGGACTCGGCGCACTGTTCATTGCCCCGCTGTCGGACCGGTTCGGGCACCGCAAGCTGCTGGTTGCCTGTGTCCTGTGGTTCTCCATCTTCACCATCGCGGTGATTTGGGCGCCCAACATGGCAGTGTTCAGCACGTTCCGGCTGCTGGCCGGCCTGGGGCTTGGCGCCTGCCTCCCGGTTGCCCTGGCCTACATGAACGATTACGCACCCGCCGGTTCCGCGGGCAAGTCGACCACCCGGACCATGACCGGCTACCACGCAGGCGCAGTGGCCACGGCCTTCCTGGCGCTGATGGTCATCCCGGACTGGCGAACCATGTTCGTGGTGGGCGGCATTGCGGGCCTGGCCTTGGTGCCCCTCCTCTGGTTCAAGCTCCCTGAGACCCTGCCGGCAGAACGGGAGGCCAAGAAGCAGGAGCAGGGCAGTGTCCGCGACCTCGCGAAGAAGCCGTACCCACTGGTGGCCTTGGCCATCGCTGCGGCCTCGTTCATGGGGCTCCTGCTGGTGTACGGCCTGAACACCTGGCTGCCGCAGCTCATGGCGTCCGCGGGATATCCCGTCAGCGCGGGCATCTCGCTGCTCCTGGTGCTGAACCTGGGCGCCGTTGCCGGCCTGATCATCGCCGGTATCCTGGCGGACAAGCACGGAACCAAGCGGATCGTGCTGCTCTGGTTTGGCCTGTCCGCGGTCTGCCTTGCCCTTCTCAGCGTCAAGGTTGACAACGCCATCCTGCTCAACGCCCTGGTCTTCGTCACGGGAGTGTTCGTCTTCAGCTCCCAGGTCCTCGTGTACGCCTGGGTCAGCCAACTGTTCCCGGCGCGGCTGCGCGCCACCGCCCTCGGTTTCGCCGCGGGCGTGGGCCGCGTGGGCGCCATCGCCGGACCTGCCGTGACCGGCGGACTGGTGGCCGCCGGCATCGCATACCCGTGGGGCTTCTACGCGTTCGCCGCCGCCGGCGCCCTGGCCGTCGTGGCACTCGTGACGGTACCGCAGGTCATTTCCGCGCGGAACCCGGCGCCGGAGCACGCCGGCTAAGCAAACGCAGCCGGGCGCTTTAGACACCCCGACGGCGGGAGGGCGGCCTTCAGGGCCGGCCCCCCGCCCCCGTAATTCTTTATGCCTAAATGCAGGCGGGGCGGGTGGGGGGCGCGGGAGGGGGGGTCGGGGGCGGGCAAGGCGTTATTCTCACGCCGAGCCTTCGGGGGACCCCCCGGGCCCCGGCCACCGAGCCTTTGGGG
>NZ_JARETC010000004.1:0-390503 GCF_029077345.1 Arthrobacter sp. NQ4
CGCCGGACTGGCACATGGCGAACGGCCGGGACAGATGTTCACGGCCGCCGTCGCCCTGGCCGTGGGGGCCATCCCCGAGGGACTTCCCGCCGCAGTGACGGTCACGCTTGCCATCGGCGTGCGGCGCCTGGCCCGGCGCCGTGCCGGGGGGCGCCGGCCGCCCGCCCCGCCGCCTCGCTTTTCCGTCACCTGGGGCGCCGGGCCGGCCTCGCTGGAACGGACGACGACGGCGGCGGGCGCGTGCCGCCGTCGTACGTTCTGCGGGGGCTGGCTTCCTAGGGGGAAGCGCCCGTCCGGACGCACAGCTACGGCACAGCAGCAACCGGCCCAGGGCATAGCCCCGTGAGGTTTCCTTGCATCATGACCACTTCACGCACACCCCGCCAGCCCGACCTTGACCAGCCGCACCCCGACCACGACCGGGGGCTGGAGTTCGACCTGAACACCCTGGTGAGCCGCAGGTCCCTGGGACTGTTCCTCGGCGCGGGCGGTGCGGTGGCCGCGCTCGCCGCCTGCACGCCCGCCGGAACCACGGGCTCCACCGCGACGGCAACAACCACGGCGACGGCCGCCACGTCCTCAGCGTCTGCCACGGACGCCGCCACCGCCACCCCGACCCTGACCAGGGCCATCGCCGAGTGCGGCGTGGAAACGCCGCAGGAAACCGCCGGCCCCTATCCGGGTGACGGCTCCAACGGGCCGAACGTCCTGGAAGCCTCCGGGGTGGTGCGGAAGGACATCACGTCGAGCTTCGGGACTGCCTCCGGGAAAGCCGAGGGCGTACCGCTGACCTTCACCCTGACCCTCCTGGACAACGCCAACGGCTGCACCCCGATGGCCGGCGCCGCGGTGTACGCCTGGCACTGCGACCGGGACGGAAAGTACTCGATGTACGACTCGAGCCTGAAGAACGAGAACTACCTGCGCGGCGTTCAGGAAGCCGACGCCAACGGGCAGGTCACGTTCACGTCGATCTTCCCGGCCGCCTACTCCGGGCGCTGGCCGCACATCCACTTCGAGGTGTTCGAGTCCATGAACAATGCAACCGCCGCAGGGCAAGTATTGGCCGTCTCCCAGATCGCGCTGCCGCAGGCGGCCTGCGACGACGTGTACGCCACCCCCGGGTACGAGCGCAGCGTCACGAACATGACCCGGACAACGCTCAAGTCGGACAACGTGTTCGGGAACGATGGCGGCATCTACCAGCTGGCAACGATGACCGGGTCCGCCGCTGCCGGCTACACGGCGGGACTCAACGTGACCATCTAGGACGAAATGATCAACACCCTCCCGGCTCTGGCGGTGCATAGCCGGGCGAACTATGCTCTCACGCATCACCCCCCGCACGTTGTGAAGGGAACAATGATGAAACTGAGCCACATTCCCCTCCGCCTGGCCACCGGAGCCTTCATATTGAACGCCGGCTACAGCAAGCGGAACCTGGACAAGGACAGCGCAGCCCGTATGCAGGGCATGGGAGCCAAGGTGTACCCGCAGGTGGCCCGGATGGAGCCGGAAACGTTTGGAAAGCTGCTCAGCTACGCCGAGATGACCTTGGGCGCGGCGCTCCTGGCACCGTTCGTGCCGAGCCGGCTGGCGGGGCTGGGCCTTGGCCTCTTCTCCGGATCGCTTCTGACCATGTACCGAAGAATTCCGGAGATGACCCTGGAGGACGGGATCCGGCCCAGCCAGCAAGGCACAGTATTGGCCAAGGACGTCTGGATGTTCGGGATCGCCCTCGCGCTGATCCTGGACCGGAACCGTACTAAGGGCTCCTCCGTGAGTCGGGCGGCCTGATTCATTGTGCAGATGACGGGGCGGGGAGCTCCTGCCGCTGGGTGACGCGCTGGATGAACTCGACCGTCTCGCGTTCGGTTTCGGCGCGGGTGGTGGGTTCGTTGTGGACCTCGTGCCGGACGCCGGGGAAGACGCGGGTGCGGACGTCCGCGTGGCCCGAATCCGCCAGGCGGTTGGCCACGTGGTAGGCGCCTTCGCCGTAGTTGGTCACCGGATCCTGGTCGCCGGCGAGGATGAGGACAGGAAGTTCGGCGGGGAGCTGTTTGTACCAGTCGTCATTGGTGACCTGGTCGTAGAGGTCCACGAAGCCCTGCAGGAAGCGGGCGCTGAGCGGTGCGCCGAAGTTGTTGAAGGGGTCCCGGCCGTGATCGGCCACCACGTCCGCATCCAGCGCCACCCAGGCCGTGGGGCCTGCGCCTTCGCCGAAGCGGCCCAGGAAGCCGTCGAACAGCTGGGCCACCAGTTCCTGGGGAGCGGGCTCGGCACCGCGCTCGCCGGAAGCAAGCCTCTCCAGTTCGGGCCGGTCGATCATTTTCTCGATGCCGCGCATCTGGGCGGCGATGCCACAGAGAATCAGGCCGGACAGCTGGGTGCGCGGGTCCACGGCCATGCCGCGGGCGATCATGGAGCCCCAGCTGTGGCCGAACACCACGTAGGGAAGCGGGGGGAGAACCTCTTTGGCCTTGGCCTGGAGGGTGACCTCGTCCGCCACCACCACGCTGGCGGCGTCCTCGCCCGCGTCGCCCCAGGTGCCCTGCTGCATCGCGGTGCGCCCGTGGCCGGAGTGGTCGCCCGCCACCACGATGAAGCCCGCGTCCACCAGGGTGGAGATGAGGTGGAGGTAGCGGCGGGAGTGCTCGCCGAGCCCGTGGATCAGCTGCACGATCGCCTTGGGCTGCCCGATGGGTTCGTAGACCCAGGCCTGGATGGTGTCGCGGCCGTTGGCGGATGTGAACTCGATTTCCTGCAGTGACATGTGATCCTCCTGTGCCTGCGCCGTCGCTGGCTCGTGGTGAGCCTAACGCTTTGGTGGACGGCGCCGTCAAGGTTTTGCCACGGGTTGGGACCGGCGGGACATGTTGGTTCATGCTCTGTGTGAGCGCCTAGTCTGAACACCAGCCACGTCCCCGGATCCTGGAGAAAGCCATGCCGCTGCCCGACCGTCCCTTGCGCAAGCTTGGCTTCCTCACCATTGGCCTGTTTGATCCTCTAGATCCAGCCGCCGGGCACGAGTCCACGCTGCAGATCATTGAACTGGGCGAGCGGCTGGGGTTCGACAGTGCCTGGCTGCGCCACCGGCACCTGCAGTTCGGCATCTCTTCCCCTGTGGCGGTGATGGCGGCGGCGAGCCAGCGGACCTCCCGGATCGAGCTGGGAACTGCCGTGACGCCGCTGGGCTGGGAGAACCCGCTTCGCCTGGCTGAGGACCTGGCCACCGTTGATCTGCTCGCTGGCGGCCGCATCAATCCCGGCGTGAGTGTGGGGGAGCCGATGCAGTACGACACAGTGAGGCACGAGCTCTACCCCGATACGGCGGACATGGAGGACTTCAGCTACGCCCGGGTGGAGCGGTTTGCGCGGCTGGTGGCGGGGGAGCCGGTGCGGGAGTTCTCGGGCAAACAGGGGGTGGTGGAGGAGTTCTCCAACCGCGTAGAGCCGCACTCGCCCGGGCTGCGGGAGCGGCTTTGGTACGGGGCCGGCAGTACGAAGTCAGCGGTGTGGGCCGGTTCTAACGGCTTCAACCTGCTTTCCAGCAGCGTGATCTTCCCGGATAAGGACCAGGAACCGGACTTTGCCTTGGTCCAGCAGTCGCAGATCTGGGCGTTCCGCGAAGCGGCTGCGGCCGCGGGGCATGCCGGGGCGCGGGTGTCGCAGGGGCTGGTGGTGATCCCGACTGATTCAGCGTCGGCGGCCCAGCGGGAGAAGTACCAGCGGTATGTGGACGAGCGCACACCGCGTACTGCTGCTCCGCAGGGGCCGCGGGGCATGATGTTCGCTCAAGACCTGATTGGCACCAGCGAGGAGATAGCCGAGCTTTTGTACGCGCACGCCGGCTTCCAGGAAGTCGACGAGGTGGCATTCGCCCTGCCCTTCAGCTTCGACTACGAGGACTACGTGCAGATCCTGACGGATATTGCTGGAAAGGTGGGCCCGGTCTTGGGGTGGGCGCCTGGGGAAATTGAGCAGCCGACGCCGTAGAACCCTCACGAAACGTACCTGCAGGAACGGGGGGGAGCTGAAAGGGTAGATCGAGAAGACCTACAGCGGGCACGCACTGGTGAAGGTGCTCGCATTGGCAACGGGACGGGGGAACGGTTTCAGAAGCGGATTGTGCGACTGTGGGCCGCCACGGTTGGGGCATATATGTGGGCTGATGATGCCGGCGAAGTCGTTTACAGGCACCCAGAGTACATGGGAGTCTCAGCGAGGCGTGGCCATCAGGTGGCACCAGGCCGATGCACAGGCCTTCATGCATTTCTCGTGCCAATGCGCTCAGCGCCCTGGGTGCATACTGTGAGTGCTACAAGATAGGATCACCCCCACGGATCTAATTTCCTATTGGGGGCATCGATGCAGAAACCACTTAGTCGTACCGATCTCGCGAGTAAGTACCAGGACCCTTCATGGCTCGAACGACTAGTTCGCCTGTTTGAGATTGTGGCGTTGTTGAGAAACTGCATCATCGAAAAGAACTATAAAATATCGGATGATCTCAACGCTGCCGTGATACTAAGTGATGCGGGAAAAAAGGTCCGCGACCAGATGGTGACAAAAGAGAGCGTTCCTGCGAAGGAAGCAAATCTCTTAACGCTGCTCGCAACGGTCCACATCGAACCGTTAGTTGACGTCGACCGCATAGACCTCGAAAAGCTTACTGAAGCCATCTCCAAGGAAGTGGCCAGTGGCGCCCTCAAGTTTCCGTTAATTTTTGGCCGCCGCTTATACGATAAAGCCGCTGAGATGTTTGCAGAAGAACGCAGGTATCTCAGGCATGAAGACACGATTAAACTGTTGCGCGATGAACCGCAGGGCGTTTTTCAATCAGGCCACTATATAGTGGGTCCTTACGGTTTGATTAACTCACCTCACGAACGCCCGCTAACGCCAACCACGCTGATTCCATTACAGCATTGTTCAGATCACTCTTGTCGCGCCCTTCATAGCGTTCAACTCACTACAAGCATTGATGCTCCAATCAACCGGCACCGCCCGGCGCTCAATAAGGTACTCGACGAAATATCTGAGGATGCATCTGAATGGAGTGGGTTTCTATCCGATGTCCACGAACAGACAGGCACGTATTTTGACGAAGGGGCGATGCCGCCAGTAATACATGTACTCGGGGACTGTTTGGATGACGACGAGCTCAGGAAGCTTTTTGCAGCGGCGCTCGATGCAACCGGCGGAAGGCTCCGTAAACAATCAGGCGTCTATGGGCTCCGTGGACATGCTGACAGTATCGCTTCTTCCTTGAACAGGGCTCAGATGCTACAGCTCCTTCTTACGGAGGAAGATACATGTGTTGTTGACCTGCTCGATGCGAGCATCCGGGAGGAAGTCATTAAGATTCCCCAGGGCGAGGTTCGACGTCCTCGCGTTTCTGGTCGCGTTTCGTTCGGCATGTGGGGTTATTCAGGCCAGGTGGGACCAAACGGGTTTAGAGCAGTCGGAGACGTTCCTGGGCTGCCTCTTCTCCGTTTGGCGCAGCTATGCCGTCAATTGTTCGATACTCAACGTGCGGAGGAAATGGACGCCTTGGCTTGGGCCTTGAGGAGCGTTGAGGGTGCTACGCCAACTGATCGGCTCGAAGAATTTTTGCGAACCGAGCCGCCGCGTGAGATTATCCGTACCTTGGTTCTAACTCGCCGCGAAAATGTAGAATCTTTTTGCTCCGAGCTCCGTATTCCACGCAATTTGCCTGATGAGCAGATGGTGGACACGATAATGTGGAAGCTGGGTTTTAATCCGCCGGTCGTTCCTGACAAGCGAGATGATTACTGGGCCGAGCATGCCGCCCTCGAGCGTGTTTCGACCACTGCGGCTGTAAACCTGAGCCTAAATCCAAGTGTCATACGATCTACCGCCGCAAACTATTTTGTTGAGCTGGAGCACTATCTCAGCGATTCCCTTATGTTTACGACTTGGGGGCTACTCAATGATCATTATTCGGATAAGCAACAATTTGTGTTCAGGGAAAGTGTTATAACAGATTTTGCCCGCCGCATACTCGCTGATGCTGCTAAGAATCGTGACCCGGAAGTCCAGGCCTTTACCGAAAAGCCCACTCTCTCCGATCTAGTTCAGGGTTTTGCTGATCTCGCTATATACCTTGAGGATGTCAGAAAGGTCGAGCGTCAGTACATGAGGGATGCGAGCAGCTACCCAAAGTTTTGGCAGCACACTAGCCTTCAAGGGTTCCCATTTGTTCATATTTATCCCTATCTCGATCTAACTCCGGAGTCACAGGTCAAAATCGCGGAGACATTGGGAGACGTTTCGGCGACCCTCAGCGGATCCGGAATCATGGCCGTCCGCAACATGCTCATGCATGCAAATCGGGAGCAGCCTAAGCCCCAGCAACTCATCAGTTCACTTGAGACTGCAAGGCAAGCTTTGGAGAAATTGGAGGGCATCGGATGTGTGAGGAGCACTTACTCTGTGTCCAGCTATGAAAAGGATTCTTGGAGCCGCGGGACCATCAGTCTCCGATCCTCTAGCGGTCGCGAAATCGCCTTCACATCTCCCTCGTTCTATCAATGGGTCGGTCTGCCGGGGCTGCTCCAGGACCAGTATTTGGTGCATGGAGCCGTCTTCGCTGCCCCGAACGCCATGCTTCGTTTCAGGCGAGGGTTCGATTCACGTTACGAAGATTACTGGTTGAACTACCCCAAGAGACGCGAGCGCGGCAACAGTGCCCTTTCCGGCTCGGCCGAAGGTCTCTCTACACCCATACAGACAGGGTCTTTTGTTGGGTCAAGAGCTGACTAGCTTCTTTACTGCCTCTTCCCACAGATGCAGCCAGACCATTCACCTCGCTGCTGGTTGAAGGGCGCGATTGCTGATCAAGGAACTCGTGCAACCCAGCAGAACTTAGTTCCGGTCTGTGACGGTGTCACCCAGGAGCCCTGAATTCCACCTGTCCTGGGTCTGACTTTCTTGGAATCTTTCCGAACCATGGGTACGACGACATGGATATCAATCCGCTAGCGAAAGGAATAACCTCCAGCGACTCCAATCCCCCGCCGTAGCATCCGGACACACAGCGCAACGCAGGCGCCCCCGCCCGTAACCTGTTTAAATGCCTCGTTTCGCATTGGACATCGAGTCCGTCCCCCGCCCCGCCCGTTCGCAGGAACTCCTGGACGCCGTGAACCACCGGGTGGTCATCGCTGACGGCGCCATGGGCACCATGCTGCAGGGCCGGGACCTCCAGCTGGACACGGACTTCCAGAACCTTGAGGGCTGCAACGAGATCCTCAACGACACCCGGCCGGACGTCATCGCGGACATCCACGACGCCTACTTCGCCACCGGCATCGACGCCGTGGAGACCAACACGTTCGGCGCCAACTGGTCCAACCTCTCCGACTACGGGATCGATGACCGGATCGAAGAACTCGCCCTCAAAGGCGCGAGGATTGCCCGCGAACGCGCCGAAGCTGCTGAAGAAACAGACGGCCGCATGCGCTGGGTCCTCGGCTCCATGGGCCCCGGCACCAAGCTCCCCAGTCTGGGCCACACCAGCTACGACTGGCTCAAGCAGACCTTTGCCCTGCAGGCCGAGGGCCTCATCGACGGCGGCGCGGACGCGTTCCTCATCGAAACCAGCCAAGACCTCCTGCAAACCAAGGCCGCGGTCAACGGCTGCAAGCAGGCCATCGTCTCCAAAGGCATCCGGCTCCCCATCTTCGTGGAGGTGACGGTCGAGACCACCGGCACCATGCTCATGGGCTCCGAAATCGGCGCCGCGCTCACCGCCCTGGAACCGCTCGGCGTCGACGCCATCGGCCTGAATTGCGCCACCGGCCCGGACGAGATGAGCGAACACCTCCGCCACCTCTCCAAGCAGTCCTCCGTCGCCATCGCCTGCATGCCCAACGCCGGCCTGCCCGTCCTCGGCGCCAACGGCGCGCACTACCCGCTCTCACCCGCCGAACTCGCCACCGCGCACGAACAATTCGTGCGCGAATTCGGCCTGGGCCTGGTGGGCGGCTGCTGCGGTACGACGCCGGAACACATGGCCGCCGTCGTCGAACGTCTTGCCCCCTTCCGCGCCAAAGCCGTGGCCACCGAGGATAAAACAGCGCCGGCACGCATCCCCGAAGAGCGCGAGGCCGGCGTCGCCTCCCTCTACCAGCACGTGAACTTCGACCAGGAGTCCGCCTACCTGGCCATCGGTGAGCGCACCAACGCCAACGGCTCCAAGGCCTTCCGCCAGGCCATGCTCGAAGAACGCTGGGACGACTGCGTGGACATCGCCCGCGAACAGATCCGCGTCGGCGCCCACCTGCTGGACGTCTGCGTGGACTACGTGGGCCGCGACGGCGTCGCGGACGTCAAGGAAATCGTCTCCCGCTTCGCCTCCGCCTCCACCCTCCCGCTGGTCATCGACTCCACCGAATCGCCCGTGCTGCGCGCCGGCCTGGAACTCATCGGCGGCCGCCCCGTGGTCAACTCGGTCAACTACGAGGACGGCGACGGCCCCAACAGCCGCTTCGCCCGCATCATGCCGCTGGTCAAGGAACACGGCACCGCCGTCATCGCCCTGACCATCAACGAAGAAGGCCAGGCCCGCACCACCGAGGGCAAGGTGGCCATCGCCTCCCGCCTCGTCGACTCCCTGGTGGGCGAATGGGGCATGCGCGTCGAGGACATCATCGTCGACTGCCTCACCTTCCCCGTCGCCACCGGCCAGGAGGAAACCCGCCGCGACGGCATCGAAACCATCGAAGCCATCCGCCAGATCACCGCCAAGTACCCGGGCATCAACACCACCCTGGGCGTCTCCAACGTCTCCTTCGGCCTCAACCCGGCCGCGCGCATCGTCCTGAACTCCGTCTTCCTGCACGAAGCCGTCCAAGCCGGCCTGACCAGCGGCATCATCGACGCCGCCAAGATCGTTCCGCTCGCCTCCCTCCCGGAGGAACAGCGCAAGGTGGCCCTGGACCTGGTCTGGGACCGCCGCGAATACGACGCCGACGGCAACACCACCTACGACCCCCTGGCCCGCATGCTCGACATGTTCGCCGGCGTCGACACCGCAGCACTCAAGGACCAGCGCGCCGCCGAACTCGCCGCGCTGCCCACCGGCGCCCGCCTGGAACGGCGCATCATCGACGGCGAAGGCAAGGGCCTCGAAGCGGACCTGGACCTGGCCCGCAGCGAAGGCATGACCCCGCTCGGCATCATCAACGACCACCTGCTCGAAGGCATGAAGGTGGTGGGCGAACGCTTCGGCGCCGGCGAAATGCAGCTGCCGTTCGTGCTCCAGTCCGCCGAGGTCATGAAGAACGCCGTGGCCCTGCTGGAACCGCACATGGAAAAGTCGGACTCCTCCGGCAAGGGCACCATGGTCATCGCCACCGTCCGCGGCGACGTGCACGACATCGGCAAGAACCTGGTGGACATCATCCTCACCAACAACGGCTACAAGGTCATCAACATCGGCATCAAGCAGGGCATCGCCGAGATCATCGCCGCAGCGGAGGAACACAACGCCGACGTGATCGGCATGTCCGGGCTCCTGGTGAAGTCCACCGTGGTGATGAAGGAAAACCTCGCCGAGCTGCAGTCCCGCGGCCTGGCCAAGAAGTGGCCGGTCATCCTGGGCGGCGCCGCCCTTACCCGCGCCTACGTGGAGCAGGATCTGGCCGAGCAGTTCGACGGCGTGGTCCGCTACGCCAAGGACGCCTTCGAGGGACTCTCCCTCATGGAACCGCTGGTGCGCGTTGCCCGCGGCGAATCACCGGACGACGTCGGCCTGCCGCCGTTGAAGAAGCGCATCCACAAGGGCGGGGCGAAGTTCACCATCACCGAGCCCGAAGCCATGCCCGGCCGGTCCGACGTCGCCACCGACAACCCCGTGCCCGTGCCGCCGTTCTGGGGCACCCGCATCGTGCGCGGCGTCTCCCTGCACGACTACTCCGCGTTCCTCGATGAGCGCGCCACCTTCATGGGCCAGTGGGGCCTCAAGCCCGGCCGCGGCGAGGACGGCGCCTCCTACGAGGAACTCGTGGAACGCGAAGGCCGCCCGCGCCTGCGCTACTGGCTGGACCGCATCCTCGGCGAAGGCATGCTGGACGCTTCTGTCGCCTACGGCTACTTCCCCGTGGTCTCCGAGGGCGAACAGGTAGTGGTCCTCCACCACGGCGAAGATCACGACGGCGTCCTGGGCCAAGCGGGTCTGCTCGCCCCCGACGGTGGTTCAGGCGGCCCGATCGGCACCGACCGCCTGCGCTTCGATTTCCCGCGCCAGCGCCGTGACCGGCACCTGTGCCTGGCCGACTTCGTGAAGTCCCGGGAGTCCGGCCAGATCGACGTGCTGCCCGTGCAGTTGGTCACCGCCGGCTCCAGGATCGAAGAGTTCACTTCCAAGATGTTCGCGGCCAACCAGTACCGCGACTACTACGAGCTCAACGGCCTGGTCATGCAGCTCACCGAGGCCCTCGCCGAGTTCTGGCACGCCCGCATCCGCAAGGAGCTCGGCTTCGCCGCCGAGGAGCCCAAGGACACGGCGGGGTACTTCAAGCTGGACTACCGCGGCGCCCGCTTCTCGCTGGGCTACCCCGCCTGCCCGGACATGGAGGACCGCCGCAAGGTCACCGAGCTGCTGAAGCCCGAGCGCATGGGCGTCGTCCTGAGCGACGAGCTGATGCTGCACCCCGAGCAGTCCACCGACGCGTTCGTGTTCCACCACCCGGAGGCGAAGTACTTCAAGGTGTGAGCTAGCGCCGCTTGAGCGTGGAACGGCTAGGCTCTCATGAGGGGAATCGTCACTAGGGTTTGCCCGGTATCGGGCGCATTTCCTCTGTCGTAGGCTTGAGCCTGAAGGGACTGCTTTTGTCGCATTTACTGGGCCAAGCCTCGTTTAGGTCTCGCCCGCGCGACGCTGGCTGCCCCTCCAAGCTCATGGCTGACACAAAGAGAAATGAAGCGGAGGACGGCGGGAAATTTCCGCCGTCCTCCGATTCTAGGTATGCCACGGCCTCTGCATGCATCGTGGAAACAAACGGTCCTGACGGGCCGTTGGTTGGTTCTATCAAGTGGGTGTCCGCGAACTGGAGTAGTTGAATCGAAGCGCCGGTCGGATGCCGACTGTACCGGAACAACTACCGTCTGACCGCCTGGTTGGTGATCGGAAAATCTATTGGAGAGTCCATCCGGCTCCCAAGCCCTTGTAATAGGCAGATATCACTGCTACGAGAATAGACGTCATCGCGGCGAAGACAATCAGTGGGCCAGGAACCTTGGGATATTTCGCAAGACTTTTGGGAAGAGCCAAAGCGGTTACACCGATAAGGCTCACGAGGATTATCGAGACTGTGTTGAGCCATTCAGTCCAAGCGAGAGATCTCAATGCGTATGCGAGCAGAAGGGCGGAGGGAAGGATCAATCCTATGAGTCCTGCGCCTATAAAATGCCCGTCGTCGCCGTTGGCCTTGGTATTCAAATAGCGCCAAAGCTGCCGCCAATACCCATGTTCTGAACTTTGAGGGTCTCCTGCTGATGAATTCGCGTTCGTTTCTAATGCCAAAGTTCCCCCAAGAATTTTGATCGACCACGGTAGTCGACTCTAGGCCAATTCTAGTCACGTGTTCAGCGTTTGCTGTCAAGGCGATAGCTACGCATCCAGCTAAGCTTTTCATCCCATGATCTCAGGCGCATGATTAGGTCCATGCTGACGCATTTCTGTCAATCAAAGGGACGCTACTTGCACTGTGTTGTGAGGTAAACAAAGAACCTATTTTGCGGCCGCCCGAGCGAAGCCTGCAGATGTACAGGGATCATCGTTATTTCTACGCGGGTAAGCGGGCCCGCCGGAACATGGTCCGCGATAGGAAGTCGATGTTCAGCCTAGCCACCAAGCGAGGAGCATACAGCGAGCGCTCCTCGAACCGTACCCAGGTCGAGGAGCGCTCGACACTCGACGAGCAGTTGCGTGGATAGGCTGCTGTCCGCGAACTGCTGGTTGCCTAATATTTGCTATTAGCCACAGCCCTTGCCACGAGTTGGTGCTAGGTCGGCTGCTTCCGAGGACCAGTGCTGAAAAACGGCAGCGGATTAGGCACCCAAGAGTTTGCCAATGAACTGAGTCGTGGAACCGGAGTTGCCAATAGCAGCCCGGCAGAAAGGGAAACCTAACTGGTCCGGGCCGATGGTGTATTGAGCCAACCTGTTCTTGGCAGAGACCTCAACGGCTGTGCTGGAGCCACTCCGGAGTGCGCGTGAATTCAGTGCGGGCGGCGTGGGCTGGCGAGGCCTTCCCGCTCTTACCCGACACGGGCTTTACCCGCCGCAGCGAAACAAGGACCGCCCGGCCCACCACGGCGATGCCGATCACCGTGGTGACGGCACGCAGGGTGTCCCAGCCCGCCGTCGACGTCAACAGCGAATACAGCAGGAAGCTGCTGAGGTTGGTGCCCAGCGGCGCGCCCGGAACGTACGAAATCCCAGTGCCGCCGCCCACCGCGAAGGGCCAGAACCACAGGTTCAGCAGCAGCCCGAACACGTACGACGACACCACGCCGTAAGCCGCCAGCATCCACAGCTCGGCCCTTCCCCGCACCCGGCGGGGAAGCAGCCCAGCCCCGGCGCCCACCCACGCGCAGGCGAAGACCTGGAACGGCGTCCACGGCCCGATGCCGCCCCACAAGGCACTGGACACGGCAATCGTCGCCGCACCGAGCAGGAGCCCGAACCGGGCACCGAACGCGCGGCCCGCAAGGATCAGCAGGATAAACACCGCCTCCACGCCCCCGACGCCGGTGCTCGCCACCCGCACGGCGGAACCGACGGCAGCCAGCACTCCCAGCAGCGCCACCGTGTGTGCCGAGCGGACGGAACCGTCCAGGGAAAGCACGACGGCGACCGCTGCCACGGGTGCGATGGCCAAGGCAATGTAGGGGGTTGCCGCCGCAGCATCCTGCGGGAGGGCCGCGGCAAGCAGGGGCCAGCAGAACGCCGCCAGGGCAGCCAGGTTGGCGAGAGCCAGGACAGCAAGCTCGGCGCCCCGCGGCATCCGGACCCGGTGGGGCTTCCTGGCATCCGGTACGTCTGCGGGTTCAGCGGTGGACGCCCCCGGCTGCGCGCCGGCAAGAGCGGGCACGGATGTTTGGACGCGGGGTGCGGGGACGTACGGTTCCGGGGCAGGGACAGCTTCCAAGGATGGTGCCACGCCGTTCCGCATTGGTAGGATCCGGGCGCCCAGGCCGTGGCCGAAGTCGAGGTCGTGCGTGGCGATCAGGACCGCGGCCCCATCCTCTGCCGCGGTACGCAGGGCCGCCGTCACTGCAGTTCGGGCGGCGGGATCGAGTCCGCGCGTGGGTTCGTCGATGAGCAGTACATCCGGGTCATCCATGGTCTGCAGGGCGATGGCCAGGATCCTGCGCTCGCCGGCGGAGAGGTCCCGCGGATGCCCGTTCCCGATGGGAATATGGACGCCTCCCCGCAGCCGGGCAAGGCGGGCCGCCGCGGTCCCGGCAGCAACCGCCGTGCCGTTCTTCAGGCGTGCCAACCGCCGCCCCGCCGACCGCAGTTCGCCCGCGACCGTATCCCTGGTGAACAGGTCGTCCGATGCGTCCGGCACCAGGGCGACCCTGCCGCCGTCGGACGTTGTCCCCGTACCCTCACCCAGGGCCAGCGCCACCAGCAGGGACGACTTCCCGGCCCCGTTCGGCCCCACCAGCGCCACGATCTCGCCGCGGTGCAGGGCCAGGGAGGCGTCCCGGACCAGCGGCGTGCCCTTCCGGTTCACCTCGAGGTGGGCAGCCGTCAGCACGGGGTCGCGGCCGTGATCCGGACCGGCCGCCGGCAAGACATCGGCGGGAATGGAGGGGGAGGGAGCGGTGCCCGGCACCAGCGCACCGCCCTCGATGGTCCACCAAGAGTCAGCCGCCGGCACCAGGGCCGCGGCCCGGTGCTCGGCAACGATGACGCACACGCCTTCGCGGGCCAGGGCGTCGAGGACGGCGATGACGCGGCTGCGTGCCGTGGCGTCGAGGTCGGCCAGGGGCTCGTCCACCAGCAGCAGCCGGGGCTGGTCCACGACGGCCGCGGCGATGGCCACGAGCGTTGCCTCGCCTGCCGAGAGGGTGCTGATGTCCCGGTCCAGCAGCGCGGAGACTCCAATCCGGTCCGCCACCTCCAGCACCCGGGCCTTCGCGGCGGCGGAGGGCATACCGCGGAGTTCGAGGGCCAGGGCAATGTCGTCCCGGACGCGGGTGGTGGCGAAGGCGGCGCGCGGATTCTGCAGGACGACGCCCACCAACCCCGCGGTATCACGCGGGGGAGTGCTGGCACGGTCCGTCCCGGCTATCTGCACCGTGCCGGACAGCGCGCCACCGTCCACGTGCGAAAGGAGGCCCGCGAGGCCCCGCAGGATGGTGGACTTGCCGGAGCCCGTGGGTCCGGTGATCACCGCGACGGACCCGGCCGGCGGTGCAAACGAATCAACCTTGATGCGCGTGTCAGCGATGCGGAACTGTGCGTCGCGCACCAGAAGCGGGCCGCCGTCGTCGTGATGTTCTTGGCGGGATGCCCGGCTGCCGAAGCCGCGCAGCTCCAGGGCCGCGGCAATGCGGCCGGCATGCTCCAGGGTGCGTTCGAGGACGGGCACCAGGGCGCGGGGGCCGAAGCGTTCGCCGCGGAGCCGGAAGGTGAGGCGCACCGAGGCCACGGCGTCGGCCAGCGCCGGGAGGGCCGCCCAAGCCACCACCAGCATGCGGGCCACGCCCTGCAGGGGGCCGCCGCGGGCCAGGCGGACGAAGCCACGGGACACATCCACCCAGGCGTTGAGCAGGCCGAAGCCGAGGATCGTTGCGGCGATGGGCAGCGCTGACAGCACCGCCGTCCAGAGCCCCGGGGACGTGATCGGGCCCAGGAACACCACGTGGGCGTACGGGGCGGGGAGCCTCAGCGGCGGAAGGTCCAGCAGGACCGGAGTACCGGTGGCCGCCCCGTTGAAAAGGACCCGATAGACGACCCGCGCCGCGATGAACACAGCAGCGAGAACCGCCGCTGCGCGCAACGGCGCGGGCCGGAAGGTCATGACGCGGGGGCTGCCGGTTCGTTGTCCACCGTGTAGAGCAGTTCAAGGCTCTCGCCGGGGTTGAGCTTCAGGCTGTCCAGGCCTTCCTGCGCGTAAGCCCACGCGCCGGCGGCGGGCTTCACCCAGAGCGCCCAATACGAGACAGTGTTTTTGTCATCGCACGCTTCACGGGTGGTGCCACCCTTGTGCTTGATGTCGAAGTCCGCGGCGGGCACTCCGTTGACGCGGCACGCGAAGCTCGTGGGGTACTTGGCGGTGCCCTCGGTCTTGATCTTGGCCTGTTCGAGGACCTTGGCGGCCACGGTGGGGCCATCCACGGACACGCAGGCGGAGGTGTCGGCGGCGGACTGCTTCAGGGCGCCCGAATCGACGATGACCTTCACGCCGGCGCAGGGGCCGGCGGAGGTTGAAGCGGCGCTGGCGCTCGACGAAGCCGCTGCAGATGAGGCGGGGGCCGAGGAGCTTGGCTGGGTGGAGGCCGGCGTGGAACAGGCGGCGAGGGTAAGCAGGAGGCCTGCGGCGGCGAGGGAGCCCGCGGACGCGATGCGGAGTTTAGTCAATGTCACCTGTCAAGGGTAGGGCGTTGGCGCTCCGGAGCGGATGGCCGTTCCGTTGTGTGACGCGGGCCCTCGCAAACCGCTGGCCCGACCAACGCAAAAGGGCCGACGGCGGCACTCACGTGAGTGCCGCCGTCGGCCCCTTCTGCTGTGGTGTTGCTAGCCCTCGGTTGCCATCGCCGCGTTGGCCGGCACCGCGTCCTCCGCGGGATCGAACCTGGGGTCGTTGGACGACGGGTGGGCGGCGACTGCCGCGGCGTGTTCGGCCAGCACCCCGGTCTGATGGCGGATCTTCAGGCGGTAGAGCATGGCCCCGCCAATCACCACGGCGGCCACGAAGAAGACGCCGCCCCACTGCAGGTACCACTCGAACGGCGGCACCGAGTTGTAGATTTCCGGGCGGGGCCAGACCAGGTTCACCGTCATCGCGGCGCCCCACAGGACGGCGAGGATGTTCACGGGGAGCCCCCACTTGCCCATGGTGAACCCGGGCTCGGATCCGTCTGCGATGAGCGGCCACTTCTTCTGAAACCGCTTGCGGAGCAGGGGGACCGTGACCAGGAGGTAGGACAGGTAGATCAGCACGATGCTGATGCTGGACAGGATGGTGAAGATGGCCGGCTGCATCACGTTGACCAGCAGCGGGATGACGGCGATGACGCCGATGACGATGGCCGCCACCGTCGGGGTCCGGCGGACCGGATCCACTTTGCTGAGCTGCCGGCTGAAGGGCAGGTTGTTGTCGCGGGCCATGGCGAACATCATGCGGATGGCGGCGGCGTGGACGGCCAGGGTGCAGACCACCACAGCCACCACGATGCAGGCCAGGAAGGCCTTGCCGAACGGGCCGCCCAGGACGGAGAGGACGATGTGCTGCAGGCCGCCGTCGGGGGAGCCGATCTGCGGGTCACTGAGGTCCGGTGCGGCCAGGATGCCGAACAGCAGGATTCCCCCGCCCAGCAGGAAGGACGCTGTGACGGCGCGCAGGATGGCCTTGGGAGCGGTCTTCTTGGGGTCTTTGGTTTCCTCACCCAGCGAGCTGGCGGTGTCGAAGCCGTACATGACGTACCCGGAGGCCATGGCACCGATCAGGAAGACGCCGAAGAAGCCCAGGTCCTTGCCTTCCCCGAAACCGGCCGTATCAAAGAAGACCTCCGGGCCGCGGACCACATGCCAGGCCAGTGCCAGGATCAGCAGGACGGCGGCGATGAGCTCCACGAAGACGCCGACGCTGTTGATCCGGGTCATCAGCTTCACGCCGAACGCGTTGATGAGCGTGGAGATGGTGATCATGATGGTGGCCAGCACCACGCCGTTCATGGCGAAGTCATAGGGGCCTGTGCCGTCACCGACGAACTGGAAGCCGGACCACAGCTGGGGGAGGGTGATCTGCAGGGCCAGTGCCACCGAGCCCAGCGCCATGATGGATGACAGCAGCAGCAGCCAGCCGGCCAGCCAGGACGAGGTCCCGGAGGACAGCCGCTTGGCCCAGTTGTAGACCGAGCCCGCAACGGGGTAGCGGCCGGCCAGCTCGGCGAAACAGAGGGCCACCATCAGCTGGCCAACGAACACGATGGGCCAGGACCAGGCGTACGCCGGGCCGGCCATGGAAAAGCCGAAGTAGAACAGTTGGAAGACACCGGTGAGGATGGAGATATAGCTGACACCGGCGGCGAAGCTCGCGAACTTGCCGATGCTCCGGTCGAGGGTCTGGGTGTAGCCAAATTCATCCATGCCACTTGAATCAATACTCTTGCTGGGTTCCAATATGGACTCCTAGATCAGAAAAGCACGATGGGACCGGCCGCCCTGGGGTGCGGCGAGATAACGTTCTGCGGGGGCCGCCATTGTTGGGGAATACGGCCCCCTTGATGACCCGCCGCTCAGGCGAGGGACGTAGTGAGCTCCTTCTCTTCCAGGGCGTCGGCGCCGGCATAGTCCGCCTTGATGAGATCGGCACAGCGCTCGCCGATCATCATGACGGTGATGTTGGGGTTGACGGTGACGTGTTCGGGCATGACGGACGCATCGGCCACGCGGAGGCCGGTGACGCCCTTGACCCGCAGCTGGGGATCGAGCGGCGACATCTCGTCGTCGGCCGGGCCCAGGCGGACGGTGCCCACGGGGTGGTAGACGGTGTTGTGGGTCTTGCGGATGTAGTCCTGCAGTTCCTCGTCCGTCTGCGCCCCGATGCCGGGCGAGAGCTCCCGGCCGGTCCATTCCGCCATTGCGGGCTGGGCGGCGATTTCGCGGGCCTTGCGGATGCCGGCCACCATGACGCTCATGTCGTGGCCGTCCGGGTCCGTGAAGTAGCGGGGGTCCACCATCGGCTTGTCGCGGAAGTCGCGGCTGCGCAGCTTCACCGTGCCGCGGGAACGGGCGTGGGTGACGTTCGGGGTGAGGCTGAAGCCGTTCTCCGTGGTGGGGTAGCCGTGGCGGAGGGTGTTCATGTCGAACGGCACGGAGCCGTAGTGCATCATCAGGTCGGGGCGGTCCAGGCCGTCCTCGGTGGGGGTGAAAATGCCGATTTCCCACCACTGGGTGGAGGTCTGCACCATGGGCTGCTTGGCCTCGAACTGCACCACGCCTTCCGGGTGGTCCTGCAGGTTCTCACCGACGCCGGGGGAGTCCACCAGCACCTCGATGCCGTGCTGGGCCAGGTGTTCCGCCGGCCCGATGCCGGAGAGCATGAGCAGCTTGGGGGTGTCGATGGCGCCGGTAGACACGATGACTTCCCGGTGGGCCGTGAGCCGGTGGGTGCGGCCGAAGGCCCCGTCCACCACGTCCACGCCGGTGCAGCGCTTGTCCGCGTCGATCACCAGCTGGCGGGCGCGCAGGCCGGTCAGCAGGGTGAAGTTGGGGCGGTCCACGATGGGGTGGATATAGGACACGGAGCTGGAGGAACGGGTGCCGTCCGCGCGGCGGTTGATCTGGAAGAAGTTGGCGCCGTTGACCACGGTGGTGCCGCTGTTGAACTTGGCCCGCGGGATGCCGGCCTGTTCGCAGGCGTCCAGAAGCGCGACGCCGGCAGGATCCGCCGGGGGCACGTTCATCAGGTGCACGGGGCCGGAGTCGCCGTGGTGCGGTGCGTCCGGCCCGGCGTCCTGGTTGGTTTCCAGCCGCTTGTACAGCGGCCAGGCCGCATCGGCGTTCCAGCCGGCGGCGCCGTACTTGGACTCCCATTCGTCCAGGTCCTCGCGGGGCGCCCAGAAGGCGATGCAGGAGTTGTGGCTGGAGCAGCCGCCCATGACTTTGGCACGGGCGTGGCGCATGAAGGAGTTGCCGTTTTCCTGCGGCTCGATGGGGTAGTCCCAGTCGTAGCCGGATTCCAGCAGTTCCATCCAGCGGTCCAGCTGCAGGATCTCCGGGATATTGCGGTCGTCCGGGCCCGCCTCGACGAGGGCCACGGTGACGTCCGGGTCCTCGCTCAGCCGTGCGGCCACCGCCGCCCCCGCGGACCCGCCGCCGATGACGACGTAGTCGAACCCGCGTTCGGTCACGTCCTCGATGTTGTCGTAGTGCATCTAGTTCTCCTTGCCGTGGTCAGCAAACCAGCCGGTGACCTGGGGGCTGGTGTTCTGGTAGATGTGCTTGGCTTCCTGGTACTCGGCCAGGCCGGTGGGGCCCAGCTCGCGGCCGACGCCGGACTGGCCGAAGCCGCCCCACTCGGCCTGGGGGAGGTAAGGGTGGTAGTCGTTGATCCAGATGGTGCCGTGCCGCAGCCGGGATGCCACGCGCTGCGCCTTGCCGGCGTCCTGCGTCCAGACGGCGCCGGCCAGGCCGTAGATGGTGTCGTTCGCGGTGGCCACGGCCTCGTCCTCGGTGCGGAAGGTTTCCACCGTGACCACCGGGCCGAACGCCTCGTCGGTGACCACGGACATGCCGCGGGAGACGCGGTCCAGGACGGTGGGCTGGTAGTAGAAGCCGGCGTCGTACTTCTCCCCGGACGGTGCCGAGCCACCGGTCCGCAGCCGTGCGCCCTCCGCGATCCCGCGCTGGACGTAGGCGTCCACCTTGTCCCGGTGGGCGGCGGAGATCAGCGGGCCGGTCTCGGCGTCCTCGTCGAAGGGGCCGCCGATCCGGATGTCCTTCGCGCGGCGGACCAGTTCATCCACGAAGCGTTCGGCGATGGATTCCTCCACCACCAGCCGGGCGCCGGCGGAGCAGACCTGGCCGGAGTGGACGAACGCGCCGTTGAGGGCGTTGTCGACGGCGGCGTCGAAGTCCGCGTCGGCGAACACCACGTTGGGGTTCTTCCCGCCGAGTTCCAAGGCCACCTTTTTGACGGTGGCGGCAGCGGAAGCGGCGATGCGCTTGCCGGTTTCCAGGCCGCCGGTGAAGGAGACAAGGTCGACGTCGGGGTGTTCCGAGAGCGGGGCGCCCGCCTGGGCGCCGGCACCGGTGACGAGGTTGGCGACGCCGTCCGGAAGGCCGAGGTCCTGCAGCAGCTGCATGGCCAGGATGCTGGTGGACGGGGTCAGCTCGGAGGGCTTGAGGACGAAGGCGCAGCCGGCGGCCAGCGCGGGGGCGATCTTCCACGCCGCCTGGAGCAGGGGATAGTTCCACGGCGTAATGAGCCCGCAGACGCCCACGGGTTCGTAGACGATCCTGCTGACCACGTCGGCGTCCCCGGCGTCCACCACCCGGCCCGCCTGCTGCCCGGCGAGCCTGCCAAAGTACTCGAAGCAGGCGGCGATGTCGTCCATGTCGATGCGGCTTTCCACCATCCGCTTGCCGGTGTCCAGCGATTCCGCGCGGGCAAACTTTTCCCGGCGTTCCCGCAGTCCGGCGGCGACCTTCAGGAGGAAGGCGCCACGCTCCGGTGCCGGGACGCTGGACCAGGCGCCGGAGTCGAAGGCGGCGCGGGCCGCCGCGATGGCACGTTCGGCATCTTCCCGGCCTGCCTCGGACACGGTGGCCACCAGCTCCCCGTCTGCGGGGTTGCGGATTTCACGCACCGCGCCGGACGCCGCCGGCTCCCACCTGCCGTTGATGAACAGGGAGGAGGCGGGCTTGGTTTCAGTGCTGGGGGCGGCTTCCTGGGCCGGTGTGGCGTAAGTCATAGGAAGGACAGTAATGCACGTTGAACAAGTGTTCAATACTTTTCTTGAACACTTGTTCAATGCTCACCGCCCGGCTACTGTTGCCCCTGGAGCGGGTGTTTCAGGGCTGTGAGGGGACCTGGCCGTCGCCGTTTTCGTCCGGGACCGGGGCGAACGCGATCTGCTCCGTGCGCGCAATGCTCCGCTGGATGGAGGCCTTGTCCACCCCGAGCAGCGCCGTCAGCCACACGCCGTTCTGGATGACCACGATGTCCGACGCCCGCTCCCTGCACGCCTCCCAGGACAGTCCGGGCCTGGCGCTGGACACCAGCGCCGCGAGCCCGTCGATGTACCGGTCGAAGGCGGCGGCGTTGATCTGTGCGTAGTCCTCGTCCGCCTGGGCCAGGGCCCACAGGTGCAGGCGCAGCGACAGGTAGCGCGTGGTCAGCAGGTCGGCGCCGGCAACGCGCCGGAGCGCGCGGCGCAGCTGTTCATCGGGTGCCACCGACGGGTCCGGGGCGACGAGTAAAAGGTCATGCTCATCGACGCGGCGCAGGGCAGCGCGGATCAGGGTGGTCTTGTCGTCGTAGTAGTAGTTGACCAGGCCCAGCGCCACCCCGGCCTCCCGCGCCACGGCGCGCATGCTCACGCCCGAAATCCCGTGGCGGGACAGCAGGTCCATGGCCGCTTCGAGGATGCGGGTCTGCCTGTCCACTTGTTCGCCGGAAGTCACGGCACTGGTCCCCATCTGGCCAGACTATTGCCTAACACTGCACGTGCATAACGCGGTACCGCCACGCCCTCCCCGCAAGCCGATGGGGGCGCTGATGATGTTTGAAGCCTTCTTCCGCAGGGCACGGTGGTTGTACACCGGGATTGACCTGTACAGCTTGGAGAACGATGGAAAGCGCAAGCCTCATTGCCCTCTTATTTGCCGGCGCCGTCCGCGCGGGCGAAAGCGCGCAGCCCCACGCGCCGCAACTCAGCGCCACGCCCGGGTGGAAGCGGGCCGCGTGGCTGGCGTTCCGGAGCAGGACCGCGACTTTCCTGCACCGGCTCGCCTGGGCGCTGGAACCGGACCCGCGCTGACGCAGAAGAAGCCCTGCCGGGAGCCGACGTACCCGGTCCGGCTCACGGCTGGGCGTGGTCCGCGCGCTCCAGCAGGCGGGACACCCCGTAGCCAATCACCAGGCCCCAGAATGCTGCGTGGATGTTGAAGAGGTTCATGCCGGAAATGGTCACCACGAACGTCACCAGCGAACCCAGGGTGAAGCTGGTGGCAAAGGCCGTGACGAAGGCCTGCTGAAGGGCCCGCAGCATCGCGATGCCGCCCAGTGCCAGGACGAACTCCTTGGGGGCGGCCAGCATCAGCCGGGTCAGGGTGGGGGCAAACGCTGCGAACACCAGGGCCAGCAGGCCGTACGCCACGGCAGCCGTGTACTGGCGCTCCCTCTTCCCGGACGAGGTCAGCAGGGCGTTGGTGGGGCCTGTGACGCAGGCCGAAACGGCGCCAAAGCCGGCATTCAGCACTGAAAAGGCGCCGGAGGCAATGGCGAAGGCGTTCACGGGCGGACGGTGCCCGGCGGCGCGGAGGACGGCGATGCCCTGGCCGTTTTGGACAAACAGCACGGTGAGGGCCAGGGGAACCACCAGTTCCAGCTGGGCAGCCCACGTGAATTCAGGGGCGGTGAACACCGGGGTGGCCAGGAGCTGCCCGCCGGGGGACAGCCTGAACTGCCCGCTGGCCGCCACAGCGATGCAGCCTGCCACCAGGGTGCCCAGGACCGGCGGCAGGAACCTGCCAAGCCTGGGAACCGCGGTGAGGACCAGGAACGCGGCCACCATCGGAGCAGCCACGGCCGGGTTGTCCTGGGTGGAGGCAACGATGTCTGTGCCGAACTTCAGGAACACCGCGGCCACCATGGCCATCACCAGCGGCATCGGCACCAGTGCCATGGCTTTACGCACCACCCCGGTGGCGCCCAGCGCGAGGATCAGCACGCCCGAGGTGAAGAAGGCCCCGACGACTTCAGGGAAGGCCAGGTGCTGAAGGGACGGTCCCAGGAGCACCGTGCCGGGGATGGACCAGGCGAAGCCCAGGGGCTGCCGATAAATGAGCGACATCAGCAGCGTGGCCGCCCCGCCGGAAAAGAGAATGCCAAAAACCCAGGACGACAGCTGGCCCTGGGTCAGGCCGCCGGCCGTCCCCACGGCCAGGGTGACGGCGATGGGTCCGGACGCCGCGAAGATGAGCCCGATGGCCCCGTTGGAGACATAGGACAGTCCCAGGTCGCGAAGAATCCGCCGGGGGCCCGCGGGCCGGATTCCCGGGCGTTCCAGCAGGGGTTCCGGCGCCGGCGCCGGCGGGGCTGACCCGACGGATGTGGCGGCCGGGTCGGGGCGGGGATGGCTCATCGGAACTCCTGGCTGGCGCGAAAAACCGGAAGCGCTCCGAAGCATCAGCTCCGGAGCGCCTCCGTGCGGGGGTGTCTCCCAGTTTGCGTGCTACTTCTTCTGGCCCTGCTTTGCCAGGACGTAGTCATAAACTACTTCCTCGCCCTTGCCGTCGGTACGGGGGCGGGGGTCCAGCATCAGTTCAGGCTTCACCGCCGAGGCGATGTCGTCCGCGTTGTGGGGGTCGCCGGGGAAGTACAGCTGCTGCGTGACCGGCTCGTAGCCCGGCGCGGACACCTTGATGTGGATGTGCGCGGGACGCCAGGCGTGCCAGCCCGCGGCGTTGATCAGCTGTCCGCAGGCGCCGTCCGTAGGGATCTGGTACGGCGCCGGACGCATGGTGTTGATCTCGAACCGGCCGTCGTCGGAGGCCTTGACGGTGGCCCGGAAGAGCCACTCGGGCATGCCCGGGGTGTACTGGGAGTAGAAGCCGGCGGCGTCCGCGTGCCAGATCTCCACCTGCGCACCCTGGATGGGGTTGCCGTCGGTGTCGGTGAACTGGCCGGTGAACCGCAGCGGGGTGCCCTCTTCGTCGTCGCGCATTTCCACGGTGGCGGGCGTCTGGAGTTCCGGGGAGCCGGGAACGTAGTAGGGACCCTCGATGGTGCCGACGGTGCCGGGACGGTCCTGGGAGTTCACGTCCTCAACGGTGTGTTCCAGCCAGACGTCGAGGAACAGCGGCCATTCACCGTCCGTGCCCACCTTGATCAGCCAGGCTTTGAGGGCGTTGTATTCCTCGTAGGTGACCTGGTGCTCGACGACGATGTCGTTGGCGGCCTTGATCAGTGCGCCGGCCAGCAGGCTCACCCGTTCCTTGGATACATCCACCCGGGAGAGCTTGCCTGACGCGGCGAACCGTTCGGTTGCCTTGGAGCCTGCTTCGACGGCGGTGCCTTCGTTTTCCGTGCGGCTGTCCGTTGGGGTTTGGGTCATGACGATGTCCACCTTCTTCATTGAATGGGACAGGAAGGGCTCCTGCTCCCCACGCGGCCTGCGGGGCGGGCAGTTCCACCTGCCCTGCTCGGCACCGCGTGATCTTGGTCTCAAGCGTAGGCCCGGAGATAAGGACGCTACAAATATCAACTAGGCGTCTTTTGAGTCATTATCGGTACATAAAGACACCCTTGGTGGAACCTAGGTATTTGCCTGATGTGAGGCCAATCACGAGCGGCAAGAATTGCTGGACAACGTCCGCCGCCGAAGCCTCTTCCCGAGTGGACCTCCGCCCATCCGTCCAGCAATCTCCAATGAAGGAGCACGCCATGACCGAGAACCTGATCCATGCCCGCGAGGTCCTTGCCGACGCCGTGATCGACGACCGAGAGAACGGCGTCATCCGGGCCAAGCGCGAGATCTTCACCGACCAGGAGATCTTCGAACTCGAGATGAAGCACATCTTCGAAGGCAACTGGGTCTACCTCGCCCACGAGTCGCAGATCACCAACGTGGGCGACTACTTCACCACCTACATCGGCCGCACCCCCGTGATGATCACCCGGGACAAGGACGGGCAGCTGAACTGCCTGGTCAACGCCTGTTCGCACCGCGGCGCCATGCTGTGCCGCCGCAAGACGGACAACCGCACCACCTTCACCTGCCCGTTCCACGGCTGGACCTTCAAAAACTCCGGCGAGCTGCTGAAGGTCAAGGACTCCCGGAACGCCGGCTACCCCGAGACCTTCAACAAGGAAGGCTCGCACGACCTCACCAAGGTGGCCCGCTTCGAGTCCTACCGCGGCTTCCTGTTCGGCTCGCTGAAGGCCGACGTGCTCCCGCTCGAGGAACACCTCGGGGACGCCACCAAGGTCATCGACTCCATCGTTGACCAGTCACCCGAAGGCCTGGAAGTGCTGCGCGGCTCCTCCACCTACACCTATGACGGCAACTGGAAGGTCCAGGCCGAGAACGGCGCCGACGGCTACCACGTCACGGCCGTGCACTGGAACTACGCGGCCACCACCGCCCGCCGCAGCGCCGGAGACTCCGCCAACAAGACCAAGGCCATGGACGCCGGCAAGTGGGGCAAGGTCAAGGGCGGCTTCTACTCCTACGACCACGGCCACCTGCTGCTGTGGCAGGAATGGACCAACCCGCAGGACCGTCCGCTCTGGGACCGCCGCGACGAGCTCGTGGCCAAGTACGGCGAGGAGATGGCCAACTTCATGATCAACATCTCCCGCAACCTCTGCCTGTACCCGAACGTCTACATCATGGACCAGTTCTCCTCGCAGATCCGCCACTTCCGGCCGATCTCCGCGGACCAGACCGAGGTGACCATCTACTGCATCGCCCCCAAGGGCGAGTCCCAGGAGAACCGTTCAAAGCGCATCCGCCAGTACGAGGACTTCTTCAACGCCACGGGCATGGCCACCCCGGACGACCTGGAGGAATTCCGCTCCTGCAACAAGACCTACTGGGCCACCAGCGCACCGTGGAACGACATGACCCGCGGCTCCACCCACGAGATCGCCGGACCGGATGAGCAGGCGCAGGCCCTGGGCATGAACCGGGTGATCGCCTCCGGCGTGCGCACCGAAGATGAGGGGCTCTACCCCATCCAGCACGGGTACTGGAAGGAAGTCATGGACCGGGCGCTGGCGGAGGAAGAGGAGCGTTCCGCCCTGGAATCCGTTCCCGTCACCGCCTGAGAGAGCCCGCCGGAACCACAGAGAGCGCTGAACCCATGACCAACCTGACCCACACCGCCCCGGTCCTGAAGACCGCGGAGGAAATCGCAACCCTCGAAACCGTCCGGGCGTTCCTCTACCGGGAAGCCCGCCTGCTGGATGACCGCCAGTTCGACGAATGGCTGGAGTGCTACCACCCGGACTCCGAATTCTGGATGCCGGCCTGGGACGTGGACGACCAGCTGACGCAGGACCCCCAGAACGAGATCTCCCTGATCTACTACGACAACCGCGGCGGCATCGAGGACCGGGTATTCCGGATCAAGACCGACAGGTCATCGGCCACCTCCCTCCCGGAGCCGCGCACCGGCCACAACATCACGGACGTGGAGGTTTTGGCGAACGACGGCGGCAAGGTGGAGGTGCGCTTCAACTGGTTCACCCTGTACTTCCGCTACAACACGACGGACACGTACTTCGGCACCAGCTACTACACGGTGGACCTTTCCGGCCCGCAGCCGGTGATCCTGAAGAAGAAAGTGGTCCTGAAGAACGACTACATCCACCACGTGGTGGACGTCTACATGATCTGACCTGCCCCAAGCCGGCGCCCGGTACATCCGGGCGCCGCACGGGAGGTCCCATTCCGTGCCCGCCGGGCACGCCCCAACTTTTCCCCGGACGCGACGACGCGCCCGCCCAGTCAGGAGGACCCCATGGGCCACAAAGTAGCCCTCAGCTTCGAAGACGGCGTCACCAAAGTCATCAAGGTCGGCGACTATGAGACCGTCATGGACGCGGCCTACAAGGCGCGGATCAACATTCCGTCGGACTGCCGCGACGGCGCGTGCGGCACCTGCAAGGCGTTCTGCGATTCCGGCTCCTTCGACCCGGGCGACTTCATCGACGACGCCATGACCGAAGAGGAGCTCGAAAAGGGCTACCTGCTGACGTGCCAGGCCGTCCCGGAGTCCGACTTGGCCATCCAGATCCCGGCCACGTCCGAGTCGGCCAAGACGGCGGCCGCCACCTTCAGCTCCACCATCAAGGAGCTCAACCGGCACACGGACACCACGGTCTCCTTCACCCTTGAGGTGGACAACCGCGACGCGCTCGCCTTCCTCCCCGGGCAGTACGTCAACCTCAAGGTTCCCGGCACCGATGCCGAGCGCTCCTACTCCTTCAGCAGCGGCCCCGAGGTCCAGGACGCGTCCTTCATGGTCCGCGTGACCCCGCAGGGCGCCATGTCCGAGTACCTGCGCGACCGCGCCGCGGTAGGCGACGCCATCGAATTCACCGGCCCCTACGGATCCTTCTTCCTGCGCGAACCGAAGCGGCCCCTGCTGCTCCTGGCCGGCGGCACCGGCCTGGCCCCGCTGCTGTCCATCCTGGAAAAGCTCGCCGAGAACCCGCCGTCCACCCCGGTCCACCTCATCTACGGGCTCACCCGCGAGGCGGACATCGTGGGCCTGGACTGGCTCCGCGCCTACGAGGCGAAACTGCCCGGCTTCACCTGGGACTACATCGCCTCCGAGCCCGGCACCTCCGCCCCGCACACCGGCTACGTCACCCAGATCATCGAACCGAAGCACCTCAACGACGGCGACGTGGACATCTACCTCTGCGGCCCGCCGCCTATGGTCAACGCCGTCTCCAAGTGGCTGGACACCGAAGGCATCAAGCCCGCCAACTTCTACTTCGAACGTTTCGCACCGAAGGAGACCACCGGGGGCGACGCCGAAACCGGCGCCCCGGCACCGGCCGGGAAGATCCAGGCCGAAGGCGACACCATGAGCCGCGGCGAGGCCGTCTCCTCGCTGGAGACCGGCCGGCTGGATTTCCGCAAGGAGGACAGCTTCGCCCAGCTGGACGCCCGCATGGGCCTGGAGCTTGCGGTCAGCGAACTGCTGCTGGGAAGGCTCAGCGAGCAGCAGCTGCGCCAGTTCCGCCGGCTCGCGGAAGCCACCACCGGCTCGGTGCAGGGCGGGAACATCACCGACCCCGAGGAGTTCGCGCGCACCAACGAGGAATTCCACGAGTACCTCTTCATGGTCTGCGACAACCCGATGCTCCTGGAGTCCTACCGGCGCCTGGACGTCCACGCCCAGATGGCCGCGGCCTTCGAGGCCGGCACGCCGATCTTCGAACGCGTCACCCAGGACCACCTTGAGATCGTGAATGCCTTCGAACGCGGCGACAAGGACCACCTGCGCGCCGTCATCACCGCCCATGCCCAGGACGCGAAGGACACCATGGCCGGGGCCATCGACGCCAAGGCCGCCCGGTGATGGCTGCGCCGTACGCCGGGCAATACGTGACCCCTGGCCGGTTCGGCGGCAAGGTCGCCGTCGTCACCGGTGCAGCCCAGGGGATCGGCCAGAAGGTGGCCGAACGCATCGGCGCCGAAGGCGGCGCCGTGGTCCTGGTGGACCGCGCGGACCTGGTCCACGACGTTGCCCGCGGCATCGGCGAGGCCGCCAGGGCTTCGGGTTCGGGGGGCTCGGCCACGGCCGTCACCGCAGACCTGGAGACCTTCGCCGGCGCCACCCAGGCCATCAAGGCCGCGCTCGCGGCCCACGGGCGGCTGGACGTCCTGGTCAACAACGTGGGCGGGACCATCTGGGCCCGCCCCTACGAGGAGTACGACGAGGACAAGATCGAGAAGGAAATCCGCCGCTCGCTCTTTCCCACGCTCTGGACCTGCCGGGCAGTCCTGCCCGCCATGATCGAGCAGGGCTCCGGCACGATCGTGAACGTCTCCTCGGTAGCCACCCGCGGAATGCACCGGGTGCCCTATGCCGCGGCGAAAGGTGGCGTGAACGCCCTGACCCAGTCGCTGGCCATGGAGGTGGCCGGGCACGGCATCCGGGTGGTGGCCACCGCCCCGGGCGGCACGGAAGCCCCGCCGCGGAAGGTCAAGCGCGGGCCGGACGCCGAATCCGCCACCGAGAAGGACTGGTACCAGACCATTGTTGACCAGACGGTGGAGTCCTCGTTCATGAAGCGCTACGGCACCCTGGACGAGCAGACGGCGCCCATCGTGTTCCTTGCCTCGGACGAGGCGTCCTACCTGACCGGCAGCATCCTCCCGGTGGCCGGCGGCGACCTGGGGTAGGGGCCGGTGCTGGACGCGCGGCACCAGGGGCGCCCGGGCCGCTCCGGTAGGATTGCGGCCATGACAGCGGGCTCCACCCAGGGCGAGATGGCGGAGGACTTCCCGCTGGCGGGCCGGGACGCGGCGTTCGAGCAGCTGCTGGAAATCCTCCGCACCGTCCGCAAGGGCAAGGTGGGCACCGTGGTCCTCTCCGGACCGTCCGGGTCCGGCAAAACCGCGCTCCTGGAACTCTTCCTTGACCGCTGCCGGACGGCCGCCCGCGGCGTCCGCGTCCTGTCCGCCATGGGGGACGACTGGGAGGCGCAGTTCGCCCTGGCCGGCTACTCCCAGCTGATGCGGACCCTGCCGCTCCGGACGGCAAAGGATTACGACGGCGGCCCGGCCCTGGCGCCGGGGCCGGTCGCTTCCCTGACCCCCGACCAGGTGGTCAACTACGCCTCCACCCTCAGCACCCATCTCGAAGGCCTGCAGACGCACGGCAGCGTGGTGGTCGCCGTCGACGACGTCCACAAGCTCGACGAGGAGAGCCTGCGCATCCTCACCTTCGTCATGCGCAGGCTGCACGACAAGCGGGTCCTGTTCCTGCTGACCCTCAATCCTGTAGACGCGCCCCGCGTCCCCGCCGGCGTGCTCGACTTCCTCACCGGCCACCAGGTGGTCCGCATTCCGCTGGAGCCCCTCTCGCCGCAGCAGGTCCAGGACGTGGCCCGGAGCCTGTTCGGCCTGGACCTCAGTGCGACGGCGGCCCACGGCCTGGTGACGCACACCGGCGGGATAGCCCAGTCCATCGTGGAGCTGCTCCGTGAACTGCCCCCGGAGACCTGGCAGTCGTGGTTCCCGTCCCTGCCGCCCACCTCCTGGGTGCGTGCCAGGGTCCGCAGTGTCCTGGCCGCCGCGTCCCCCGCCCTGGTGGCCGCTGCGGAAGCCGCCGCGGTGCTCGGCCCCGGCGCGGGACTGGCTGAGGTGGCCAGGGTGGGCGGCCTGGAATCCGTCATGCCCGCCCTCGATGAGGGGCACCGCGCGGGGCTGCTGGGCCTGTCCGTGGACCAGTCCCGCTCCGCCGTCGCCTTCCTCGAACCCGGCACAGGGGAAGCGGTCTACGAACAGATCGTCCCGAGCCGGCGCATTGCCCTGCATTGGAAGGCCGCGGAGGTTGTCCAGTCCGAGGGCGAACAGTTGGGCCACCGCGTTGCGGCCACCCCGGCAGCCGACGAAACCCTGGCCGCCGAACTGGAAGAGTTCGCGCGGCGGCAGGCCACGGTCGGGGCGTGGCAGGATGCCTCCACTGCGCTGTTCTCCGCCTCGCGGCTGTCCCCCGATATCCGCGCCCGGAACCTCCGGCTCCTGAAAGCCGTCGACGCCCTGGTGGGCTCCGGCAACGTGGCCCAGGCGCAGGCCTGGGCCGGGGCAGTGGATGCCCTGCCGCCGTCGCCCCTGCGCTCCTCGGTTCTGGGGTACCTGTCCACGGTGTCCGGCCAGAATGACAGCGCCCAAAGCCAACTGGAGATGGCCTGGCGCACCAGCAATCCTCAGCATGAACCCGCTGCAGCCGCGCAGGTGGCCCAGCGGTTCGTCCTCCACGGGGTGGCCTCCTGGGACGGGCCGATGATCACCGGCTGGGCCGAACGCGCCATGGCTCTGACCGAACCCGGAACTCCGGCGCACATCGAGTCGGAGGCCATCTATGGCCTGGGCCTGTATGCCCAGGGCCGGATAGCGGACGCCGAGGCCTCCTACCAGCGGGCTTCGGCCCAGGCGGCCGAGAATGCCCAGAAGCAGCGGGTGCAGATGGGCGCCGGCTGGCTGGCCCTGCGCCTGGACAACGCCGAATCCGCGCTGGTGAATTTTGAGTCGGCCGCCCCCACCGAGTACCGCGGGGGATCGCTGCGGATCTCCTTGTGGGCCGAGGCCTGGCTGGCCCGCACCCACCTTGTGCTGGGCAACTGGGACGCGGCCGCCGCCACCATCTCCCGGGCAAGCGTCCGGCTGGAGACTTCGCGGATGCCGCTGATCCGGCCGCTGCTGTACTGGACGGCGGCCGAGCTGTGGTCCATGCGGGGCGACTGGGACCGGGCACGCTACTACGTTTCACAGGCCGCGGTGCAGCCGGGAACCTACCGGGCCATGCAGGTCCCGGCCAGCCTGGCGCGCGCCCGCTTCCACGAGGCGCGGGCCGACTACGAAAGTGCCCTGGCCGCCCTGCAGCCGCTGGCCGAACTGGACCCCTGGACCGATCAGCGGGTGTCCTTCTGGCCGTGGCAGGACACCTACGTCAATGCGCTGGTTATGACCGACAAGCTCGACGCCGCAGAGACGTTCCTCACCGCGTTCGAAGGAGTGCACCGCGAGCGGGAAGTCCCCTCCGACCTGGCCCGCGTGGCGTGGGCCAGGGGCCGGCTGCTGGCCGCGCAGGGGGACCCGGACACGGCGAGGGAGTACTTCGAGGCGGCGCTGGGACACCTCCGCGGGCTCAACCGCCCCTACCTGCGGGCACGGATCAGTTTCGCGTTCGGGCAAAGCATGCGCCGGGCCGGAAAGCGCCGCCTGGCCTCATCGGTGCTGCGGGCGGCCCGGGACCTGTATGACACCCTCGGCGCGGCAACGTACGTGGAACGGTGCGACCGCGAGCTGAAGGCCACCGGCCTGGACGTGGGGAACCTGCCGGACCCGGCGGACCCGGTGCTTTCTTCGGTGGGCGGCCACCATCAACAGCTCACGGCCCAGGAACAGGCCGTGGCCGAGCTGGTGGCTGCGGGGGCAACCAACAAGGAGGCGGCCCGGGCCCTGTTCCTGGCTGAAAAGACGGTGCAGTACCACCTCACGCGGCTGTACCGGAAGATGGGAATCCGGTCACGCAGCGAACTCGCGGCCGCGTTCCGGGCCAGGGACTGACCCGGAACGCCCCGGTGCTAACCCGTGGTTACTTGACGTCCGACGGGTGCTTGGCCAGCGGAACCACCGTGATGTCCATGTACGGGAACAGGGGAAGGCCCTGCAGGATGCCGTGCAGTTCGTCGTTGGATTCGACGTCGAAGATGGAGTAGTTGGCGTATTCGCCCACCACACGCCAGATCTCGGGCCATTTGCCGGAGCGCTGCAGTTCCTGGGAGTAGGCCTTCTCCGTGGCCTTGATTGCGGCGGCTTCTTCGGCGGGCATGCCGGCGGGCAGGTTGACGTCCATATGGACGAGGTACTTCATGGTGACCTTTCGGTGGAAGGGGTGGGTGTCAGTCGGTGCGGTAGTGGGCGAGCTTGTCGTCATCCACGTCAGTGCCCGCGCCGGCACCTTCAGGAACGCGGATCCGGCCGCCGGTGATCGCCAGCGGCCGGGCCAGCAGGTCATCGGTCATGTCGAGGTAGTTGGACAGCTCCGCCGCGCGCTTGGCCGTGTGGGCGAAGGCTGCGCCGAACACCACCGAGGCAACCGTGCCCACCTGGGTGTCGATCTGGTTGCCGATGTAGACGTCGATGCCCATGCCCTCGGCCATGCCAACGATCTTGGCGGCTTCGGTGAAGCCGGACCGGGCGGTCTTGACGGACAGGAGGTTGGCCCCGCCGGTGAGGATTTCGCGGGCAGCCTCGCCGAGGTTGGCGGCGGATTCGTCGGCGGCAATGGGGATGGGTGAGTTGGTGACCAGGCGGCGGCGGCCCAGGACTTCGCGGGCGTCGTCCGGCTCCTCCAGGAACTGCAGGCCGAGGTCGGCGGTGCGGCGCAGCACCTCGGCGGCCTCGTTGGCTGTCCAGCCGCGGTTGGCGTCCATGTACAGCTCGGCGTCCTCGCCCAGGCCCTCCCGCAGCACCCTGGCGGCCTCGATGTCCAGGTTCAGCGGACGGCGGCCGGTCTTCAGCTTGAAGGTGGTGATGCCGTAGGTTTCCCGGAACTCCAGTGCCAAGGCCAGGAGCTCCTGGGCGGGCTTGAAGCCGAGCATATGGGAGACGCGGAGCGAATCGGTGTAGCCGCCCAGCAGTTTGGTGACAGGCTGCCCCAGGGTCTTGCCGATGACGTCCCACACGGCAATGTCCACCGCGCCCTTGGCGGTCTGGTTGTGGACTGTGCGGGCCAGGACGGCCTGGATCTTTTCCCGGTCAAAGACGTCGATGGCCACCAGTTGCGGGGCGAAGACATCCTGCACCACCGCGACGATGGACTTCTGCGTCTCACCGTAGGTGTACGGGCGGGGCGGGGTGTCCGCGGTCCCCACCACGCCGTCGTCGGTGCGGACCCTGACCAGGACGTGGTCGGCCTCGTGCACGGAGCCGGAGGCGAAGTGGAGCGGGTGGCGGTACGGGATCGAGTAGGGGATCGCCTCGATGGCTGCGATCTTCATGATGGGAGGTGCCTTTCATCAGCGGGAGCGGGGGTGGCGGCGTCAGCGGTTGCCGTGGCCACGACGTCCAGGAAGTTTTGCAGCAGCGCGGAGCGGTGGCCGCGCAGCCAGGCGACGGCGAGTTCCACCGGGGGAGCATTGTCGATTTCCCTGTACGCGACGCCTTCAAGCTGGAAAGCACGCACGCTGGACGGCATGACGGCGATGCCGCCGCCAGCGGCCACGAACGCCAGCATTGTGGAGGTCTCACCCACCACTTGCGTGATCCGCGGCTGGAAGCCTGCCTGGCGGCAGAGGTCCGAGGTGATGCGGTTCAGCACGGACTCCGGTGCGTAGGCAATGAAGTCCTGGTCCTGCAGTTCGTGCATGGCCACGGGACGGTCCACCGCCAGGGCGCTGAAGGAGGGAAGCGCGACGACGAGTGGCTCCTGGGTGACCACGCGGTAGTCGACCTCCTCGGAGGCGACGGGGGGCCGCAGCAGTGCCGCGTCCAGGGTCCCGTTCCGCAGCCCCGCCTCCATGGACGGCGTCAGCATCTCCCCGTTCAGCGCCAGCGACAGGCCGGGAAGGACCTGTTTGGTGAGCCGCGCGATCCGCGGCATGACGCCGTAGGTTGCCGAGCCGGAGAACCCCACCCGGAGGACGCCCGTGGCGCCCTTGCCCACCTGGTAGACATCCGCGCGGAGCGTTTCGACGTCGTTGACGATCTGGCGGCCGCGGTCCAGCAGGAGCTGGCCCGCCGCCGTCAGGTCCACCCGGCGGGTGGTGCGGTTGAGGAGCTGGACGCCCAGCTGGTCTTCCAGCTGGCGGATCTGCTGGGACAGCGGCGGCTGCGCCATGTGCAGGCGCTTGGCCGCCCTGCCGAAGTGCCGCTCCTCCGCGACCGCGATGAAGTAGTTCAGCTGGCGGATTTCCATCCGGTGCCACCTTTCCAACGGGCCGGGGGAGGCGCGGCGCAGCCTCATTGATTCATAGAATAACCATAAAAAGCCTTACTTAGATACTTTTTCGACGTAATCTTGCGGCTCTTCAACCGTGGGCAGTGCTTCCTCGAGCCGGTGCTGGCGCGGCACCAGGATGGTGACGGCGCCGCCGAGCAGGGCCACCGCGCCGTAGATGTAGAAGGCTGTTGCCCCGCCGATGCCCGCCGCTGCCAGCCAGCCGCCGATGATCGGCCCCAGGACCCCGCCCAGCCGGCCCACGCTGGCGCACCAGGCGACGCCGGCGGCCCGGGCGTTGGTGGTGAAGTAGTTGGACTGGAAACCGTAGACCAGCACCTGGGTGCCCAGGGTTCCCACCCCCGCGGTGGCGATGAAGGTGAAGAGCAGCGGCAGCGGGAAGCTGAACGTCATCAATCCCAGGGAAATGGTGGCGAGGGCAAACGTGGCAGCGATGACCCGCTTCGGTCCCTTCCGGTCGGCCATCCGGGAGGCAACCAGGCCGCCCACCACGGCGCCGAGGTTCAGGGCCAGCGGGAAGAACAGGGCGTAGGTGCGGCCGTAGCCGTAGCCCTCCATGATCTTGGGCAGCCAGGTGTTGAGCCCGTAGGTCAGGAGGAGGCCGCAGAAGGACATCAGGCCCAGCAGGATGGATGCCGCGGCAAACTGGCGGGAGAAGACGGCGGCAAACCCGGACTTGCGTGGGGCGGCGCCGGCCTCCCGGATCACCTGCTCTTCGGCGAGCGGCACCCCGGTGCGCCAGGCAGCGGCCAGGGCTTCCTCTTCCCGGCCCCGGGCCAGCAGCCACCGCGGGGATTCCGGAAGCTTCCGCCAGGCAATGGGCAGGATGACCAGGAGGGGCAGGGATCCAATGATGAAGAGGCCGCGCCAGCCAATGCTGTCCAGGAAGGCGATGCCAAGGATGGATGCCAGCACGCCGCCCGCGGGGACCCCGGAGTAGACGATCGCGTTGTAGAACTGCCGCCGTCCCGCGGGTGCGAACTCGGCCATCGTGGCGCCGGCGCTGGCGATAACGACGCCCAGGCCCAGCCCGGTGGCAAACCGGAGGGCGCCGAAGGCGGTGACGTCCGTGGCCAAGGCGGTGGCGAACATGCCCAGGGAGAACCAGGCGATGCCCGCGAGCATCAACCGGCGGCGGCCGAAGAAGTCACCGATCGCCCCGCATGCCAGCGACCCCACCAGCACGCCGATCAGGGCCCAGGATCCCAGGAGCCCGGCGGTGGCCGCATCGAAATGCCCGATTTGGCCCGCGTCTGCGAGCAGTCCCGGAAGGACGGTGCCGTAGACCACCAGGTCGTAGCCATCAAAGAGGAGGGCGGCGCAGATGACGAAAGCCACCCAGTTGGCTGTCCGGGTCTCCTTTCCCGGGTTTCCGGAGATCGTGGATTGGGGGTGCGGCAGCGTCATGGCGCATGTCCTTTCAGGGGGCGGGTGGGGAGGCGTTGCGGCATTCAGATGAATCCGCGCCGGGGCCTTGGCAACCCAGCCTGACAGGCAATGTGACGCACGGCATATGGGGGGAATACCCGGTTTCCCGCCGGGGGTGCATTGTGCCGTTTCCGCATATCAAAGAGGCGGCTTTTGCGATGGATCCGGCAGGAACAGGCCAAACGCGCGCGGCAGCACGGGCATCACGGCGCCGATGGGATGGACAGGTCTTAGTCCATACGCGGCCGGTATGAACCAGGCGGCCCGTAACCATGGCCGGGGTCATGGCGCCGCGGTTAGGCTGGCGGAATGATCAATCCAGCACGGCTGCACTCAGACCTGTCCCGCCTGGGCCGGGAGACGGACATGTTCCTTGCCACGGTCTCCTCCTTGTCCGATGAAGAGCTGGCCGCTCCTTCGCTGTGCGAAGGGTGGACCCGCGCCCACGTCATCGCGCACGTCGCATCCAGCGGGCGCGCACTGGTTGGGCTGATCGACTGGGCGACGTCCGGGGAGGAACGCCAGCTGTACGCGTCCCCTGAAGCGCGCTCGCAGGCCATTGCCGCCCTTGCGGCCCTGCCGCGGGAGGAACTCCTGGCTGAAGTGCGGGACTCGGCCGCCGCTTTCGCCGATGAAGCCCAGCGGTTGACCGGGGAGCTTGTGGCGCCGGAAGTAAAGGTGGGTGGCCGGGAGCTGCCGGCAACCTCCATTGTGGCGCTGCGGATTGCCGAGGTGGTGGTGCATCACCATGACCTGGACACCGCCTGGACCATCGAGGAGGCCGACCCCGATTCGCTGCTGAACGCCATCGAGGCCGTGGTACGTGCCATGCGTGCCAAGGGTGCGCCCGGGCTGACGCTGGTTACCGAAGAACGCGACGAATGGGTCATTGGTGACGGCGGCCTGCGCGTCGAGTCGGACCGGGAGGGCCTCCTGAAATGGCTGGCACGCGGCGACGCCGAAGATGTTGAGGCGGCAGGCCCGGTCCCCGTGCTGCCGGCCTGGTAAAGCCAAAGAAGAATCCCCGCCGGGCACCAGCGAATCGCTGGCGTGCCCGGCGGGGATTCCTTCGTCGGCGGGACGCCTACTTCTTCGGCAGGCCCGCCGGGTTCAGTTCGGACTTCTGGATGGCCTCGGAGGAGAGGCCCCAGCGGTCCAGGATCCTGGCGTAGGTGCCGTCGTCAATCAGGTGGTTCAGCGCAGCCTGCGCGGCCACCGCCAGCCCGTTACCCTTCTTGGTGGTAAACGCGATCTCAGCCTTCAGCGGCCAGCCGCCCTCCAGCGTGCCCACCTGCTTCGTCTTTCCGTCCTGCGCCGCCTTGTACGCGGCGGCCGCGTTGGGCCCGAACGTCAGGTCCGCACGGCCTGACTGAAGGGCCAGGCTCGAGGCCGAGTCGTCGTCGTAATACTGGAACTGGACCGGCGCCAGGCCGCTCTTCCGGTTCTCCTCGTCCCACCGCACCAGGATGGCTTCCTGGTTGGTGCCGGAGCCCACGATGATCCTCTTGCCGGCCACGTCCTTGGCTTCCTTGATCTCCCCGATGCCCGAATCACTCTTTGCGTAGAAGCCCAGGAGGTCGTTGCGGTAGGTGGCGAAGTCGAACTTTTCCTTGCGCGCCTCGGTGACGGTGACGTTCGAGAGCACGGCCTCGTACCTGGACGATTCGATGCCCAGCGGCCAGTCAGCCCACGCCACGGGCAGGACCTCCACCTGCAGGCCGAGCGACTCGCCCACGGCGTACGCGATGTCCACTTCGCTGCCGATCAGGGTCTTGTTGTCCGTGGCGAACATGCTGAGCGGTGCCGCCCCGCCCGTGGTCACCACGGTGAGCTTGCCGTCGGCCTTGATGGCCTCCGGCACCAGTGCAGCCGCGGCGGGGTCGGCCGCGACGTTGAAGCGGTCCTGTTCCGGGGACAGGTTGAAGGTCTTGCCGGCGGAGTTGGTGGCGGACGACGACGGTGCTGTCGCCGCCGAGGCGCCGGGATCGGAGCAGGCAGCCAGTCCCAGCAGCGCTGAGACGGTAAGGGCCACGACGGCGGCCGGCTTGGTGGTGATGGCCATGGTTCCTCCTTGGAACGGGGTGGAAGATGCAACGGTGTGAGCGCGTTGCAGCCACTATCCGGCAGCTCCGGAGGCGGAATCAAAGGACATGAAACCCGGGGATACAAGGAGTAACGGCAGTTCACCGGAGGACCGCGGCGGTCATATTCCCCGGCCACAACTCCGCCGGCCACGTACCTGTCACGCATCCAGCAGAAAGCGAGTACTCGGGCAAGAAAGACAAGTGGTGATTACGCGTGCTCTCCAGCCACGCCGGAACCTACCGTTGGCTCTGAGGCGGCCAACGTGGGCCGCCTGAATGGTCTTATCAGGAGCTCGCATGCGCACTTCCCCATCCAAATCCCCTCTTTCGCGCCGCCTTGCGGCGGCAGTTGTCCTTCCCGGGCTGCTCACTACCAGCATGGTGCTGGTCCAGCCTGCCGTTGCCGCTACAACCTCCACCACCGGCATGTGCAACGGCGTAGTCAATCAGCTGGCGCACCGCGGTGCCGTCCAGGAGAACCTCCTGAAGGCCGCGGCCAAGAAGAACGCTGACGCCATTGCTGCCCTGCAGGCCGACAAGGCAAAGCTCCAGGCCCAGGCGGATGCGTTGGCCGCGCAAAAGGCCGAGGCTGATAAGGCGCTGGCAGACCTCGTTGCGCAGGAGACGCAGCTGAACACCGAGGAAGAATCAGCACAGGCATCGCTCGACAAGCTGACCGCCGAGCAGACGAGCCTGGCATCCCAGGTGGCGGAAGCGGAAGCCGCCCTCACTGATCTTCAGGGCCAGCAGGCAGGCGTGGAGGCCCGGCTGGCGCCGCTACAGGAGGAACTGGCAACTGCAAAGGCCGCCTCCGCGGACCTCCAGGCACAGGCCGACCAGCTGGCAGCAGATCTTGTAGCCAACAGTGCAGCGATTGCGGCCGCCCAGACACAGCTTTCGGCGCTGCAAGGGGCTGCCGAACAGGCGGCGTCCGAGCTTACTGCCAAGGAAGGCGAGATCCTGCAGGCCCAGGACCAGCTCACAGCTCTGACCGCCCAGGCACAGCAGGCAGCTGACGCCGTCAATGCTGCTCAGCAGGAGGTTACGGATGCCGAGGCCCAGCTGAAGGTGCTTGAGGCGGCAGGTGCCACCGCGACTTCAGAGCTTCAGGCCCAGCAGGCCAAGGTGGACGCGGCCAAAGCGACCTTGGCCGGGCTTCAGGAAACCGCTGCAGCCGCGGACGCTGCTGTCAGCACCAAGAAGGCCCAGATCGCCACTGCACAGGCTGAGCTCGGCACCCTGCAGTCCTTGGCCGCAGCTGCCAAGGCGGCGCTGGACGCCAAAAACGCCGAGATCGCCACAGCCCAAGCGGACCTAAGGACGCTCCAGACCAACGCGGCGGCCGCAGCAAATGCTGTCAGCGACAACAACGCCAAGATTGCAGCCGTGAACGCCGACATCACCAGTCTGCAGACCCAGATCACCACGGTGAACAGCCAGATTGCCTCGAAGCAGGCCGCGCTGACCCAGGCCCAGAACGACCTTGCAGCACTGAACGCCCAGAAGGACGCGTTGACTGCGCAGATCGCCGACCTGACCAAACAAATCGATGCAATCAACGGCAACTCGAAAGCGAAGCGCGACCTGATCGCCCAGCGCGACGGCCTCCAAACCCAGTTGAATGGCGTGAACAGCCAGATCGCCGATAAGAGCGCCACCATCTCCGGTCTTCAGGGCGATCTGGCTACCCTCCAGAAGCAGGTGGACGGCCTGAACTCCCAACTGCTGGCCAAGCAGCAGGAAAGCAGCACCCTGCAGCAGAACGCTGCACCCCTGCAGGCAGCCTTGGACGCCGCCAATGCTGCGGTGACCGCAAAACAGAACGACATTGCCACACTCAAGGCGCAGGTGCCTACACTCCAGGATGCTCTGAACCAGGCCAATGCAGCGGTCACCACTAAACAGGGGGAGCTCACCACCCTGCAGGGGCAACTCCCGGGGTTGGAGCAGGCATCAAAGGACGCCGCCAGCGCAGTGATGGCCCAGCAGCAGGTGGTTGCGGATCTCGAAGGTGCCTTGCCGACCTTGACCGATAACGTCGCGCAGGCAGAGCAGGCCATCACAGACCAGAGGGCAATCCTCGACGCTTTGAATGGCACCCTGGCCCAAGCAAAGGATGCGCTGGCGGCGGCCAACAGCGCGGTGGACGGCAAGAACGCCGAGATTTCAGCGCTGCAGGCCCAGCTTCCGGCTCTGCAGGCCACCCTGGATGCGGCCAACACTGCCGTCATATCGAAGACGGCGGAGATCGATTCGCTCAACAAGCTGGGCGACGACCTCGTCGCCCGGATTTCGTTGCTCAATGCCCGGATCGCCATCGCCGAAGCCAACGTCCTTGACCTGCAGGGACGGGTAACGCCGCTGCTGGCTCAGCTCAACCAACTCACCGACGACATCAGCGCCACGGAAGCAAAATTGGCGGATCTGCAGTTGCAGCTGAACGCTGTCGACTCGCAGGTGACGGCTGCGCAGCAGAAGCTGGCAGGGCTTCAGGCGCAAAAGAAGCCCAACACCGACGCAATCAAGACGCAGAAGCTGCTGCTGGCCAGCCTGCAAACCCAGCTGGCGGACATCCAGAAGCAGATCGCGGCAATCGATCCCAGCATCGCGAATGGAGGCTGCGCCGCCTGATGCACGGGGAATGAAGGCCGGCGCCCAGCGACGTGCGCCGCAAAGAGGGGACCAGTTCAGTGCGAACTGGTCCCCTCCTCTGATTCGAAGCGGTCAGTGCCGGCTGATTACGACAGTGCCGCGAGGACTTCCTTGGCCACGTCCTCGCTGGACTGTGGGTTCTGTCCGGTGATGAGGTTGCCGTCGCGCACCACGTTGGAGGACCAGGCCGCACCGTTTTCGACGACGGCACCCTTCTCCTTGAGCGCGTCCTCCACCAGCCAGGGGGTGTTCTCCCCGGTTCCGCCGCCGAGTTCTTCCTCGTTGGTGAAGACCGTCAGGCGGCGGCCCTTGAAAGTGAACCCGCCGTCGTCGTCCGTTGCGCTCAGCAGCCCCGCGGGACCGTGGCAGAACGGTGCAATGATCTTGCCGTCCTTGTTCGCTGCGACCAGCAGCCGGCCCAGGTCGGCGTCCTTGTACAGGTCCGCCATGGGGCCGTGGCCGCCGGGCATCACCACGGCGTCGTACCCGGCAATGTCGACGTCGGCGAGGACCAGCGGGTGCGCCAGCTCGCCGTCGATCTTCGCGATGTAGTCGCGGAAGCCCTGGGCGCGTTCCTCGCCGCCGGCCGAATCGGGAGCCAGGCTTACCTGGTCCACGGTGGGCTTCCTGCCGCCGGGGGTGGCGATGTGGACCGTGTTGCCGGCGTCGGTCAGGGTCTGGTGTGACACCACCAGTTCCTCTGCCCAGTAGCCGGTGGGGTGTTCGCTGCCGTCCTTCATGGTGAGGGAATCTGCGGCCGATACGACCATCAAAATGTTTGCCATGGTGTTTCTCCTGTCTTAGCTGACGTGAGTGGCTGGAAGCCGCTTGCTACTTGCCTGCTGCTTCCAGCTCAGCGTACGTGGCGTCGTCGAGCGTGATGCCCGCGGCGGCCAGGTTCTCTTCGAGGTGCGGCACCGAGCCCGTGCCGGGGATCGGCATTATCACGGGGGAGCGGCGCAGCAGCCAGGCCAGGGCCACCTGGGAAGTCGTGGCGCCCAGGCGCTTGGCCGCCTCATCCAGCGGGCCGCCCGGCTGGGCGAGTTCGCCGGCGGAAATCGGAGCCCAGGGGATGAAGCCGATGCCGTTCTCCTCGGAGTAGCGGAGCACGTCCTCGGAGCTGCGGTCGGTCAGGTTGTAGCGGTTCTGGACCGTGGACACCGTGAAGTGCTTCCCGGCCGCCTCCAGCTCCTCGACGCTGACCTGGGACAGGCCCAGGGCGCGGACCTTTCCTTCGTCCTGGAGCTCGCGCAGCACGCCGAACTGCTCCTCGGCGTCCACCTTGGGATCGATCCGGTGCAGCTGCAGCAGGTCCAGGGTGTCCACCTTCAGCTTGCGCAGGCTCAGCTCGGTCTGCTGGCGCAGATATTCGGGACGCCCAACGGGAATCCACTTATTGGGCCCCGTCCGGGTGAAGCCCACCTTGGTGGCGATCTTCAGCCCCTCCTTGTACGGATGCAGGGCCTCGGCGATGATTTCTTCGCTGATGTTGGGTCCGTAGGAATCGGCGGTATCGATGAAGTCGACGCCGAGTTCGACGGCGCGGCGCACCACGGCCACGGCCGCCTGGCGGTCTGCGGGCTCGCCCCAGACACCGTCGCCAACGATGCGCATGGCACCGAAACCGAGGCGGTGCACGGTTCCCAGGTCCTTGAGGTCGATCATTTCGGACAGTTCAAGCTGGTTCGTTGAATCATGGCTCATAGGGGCGGCAACATCATCAGTGTGCTGAGTATTCCGGGAAAGACGAAATAACCCGGGCCCCGCCGTGGTTATGAATCAAGTGCCCGCCGCGATCCGGCCGGCGACTCTTACGAAACGTTCCTGAAAGGCCGCACCTGACGTGACTCTTCCCCTCTCCATCCTTGACCTGGCAACCATCGGCAAAGGCCAGACGGCGGCGGAGAGCCTGGCGGGCAGCGTGGCCATGGCCCAAAGCGCCGAGAAGCTGGGCTACCGGCGCGTCTGGTACGCCGAGCACCACAACATGTCCTCCATTGCCTCCTCCGCCACCAGCGTGCTGATCGCCCATGTGGCCGCGCACACCGAAAGCATCCGGCTGGGCGCCGGCGGCATCATGCTGCCCAACCACTCACCGCTGACCATCGCCGAACAGTTCGGCACCCTGGAAACCCTCCACCCGGGCCGGATCGACCTGGGCCTGGGCCGTGCCCCGGGCAGCGACCAGAACACCATGCGCGCCCTGCGCCGCGACCCCATGTCCGCGGACAGCTTCCCGCAGGACGTCCTGGAACTGCAGGGCTACCTCACCGGACCGACCCGCATCCAGGGCGTGGAGGCCACCCCCGGCAAGGGCACCAACGTTCCGCTGTACATCCTGGGCTCGTCCCTGTTCGGCGCGCGCCTGGCCGCCCAGCTTGGCCTGCCGTATGCCTTCGCCTCGCACTTCGCCCCGGCTGCCCTGCAGGAGGCGGTGGCCATCTACCGGAGTGAGTTCAAGCCGTCCGCCCAGCTGAATGCGCCGCACGTGATTGCCGGCGTCAACGTGATCGCCGCTGACTCCGCGTCCGAAGCGCAGGCCATGTTCCAGGCCACCAAGCGGGCGCGCGTCTCCCTGTTCTTCGGCGGCGGCACCCGCGAATTCACCGACGACGAGGCGGACATGATCCTGGACTCGCCGCAGGGACGGCACATGGCACAGATGATGACGTACTCCGCGGTGGGGACACCCGACGTCGTCATCGACTACCTGGACAGCTTCGGCAAGCACGCCGATGCCGACGAACTCATCGCGGCCCACCAAAGCCCCGGCACCCGGGACCGGCTGCGGTCCATCGAACTGCTGGCGGAGGCCGCCGGGCTGGTGCGGGTCTAGCCTTCGGAAAGCCCGGACCGCGTCCCCGGCAGCGGACTTTTACACATACGCAATGCAGGGGACTTTCGCGGGAAACCGGTGAGGCTGAACATGGGAACTGCCCCCTCGGGAAACGCTGGGATTCACGAGCGGGGCACCAACCGGTAGCCCGCAGGCAATCCAGCGGCTGCAGTCCCGGACTGGTCCAGCCTCAAAGGGGTTATCTGGATGCCGACGCCGTTGAACCAAAGCGTGGCGGATTCCGCTCTGCTCACCCGGTCCCTTCCGCTGGACATGCTGCGCGCCTTCATCCAGTCGGACGCCGCGGACAGCGGGCTGACCCCAGCGCTGCTGGCCGAGCTCAAAGTGTTGGCGCGTGTCCCGGGGTTGCTGGTTGCCTGCAACTACGGGGGTACGCTGTGCGACGCCGAGGGCATCTCCACCGAGACTCTCCCGCTGGGCAATGCAGCCATAGCCCTACGTGCTTTGGCGGCCCTGCCCAATACGCACGCCGCCATCATTTCGGGACGCTCGCTCCGTGACCTGGCGGCGGTTTCGCGGCTGCCGGCCGAGGTGCACCTGATCGGGTCCCACGGGGCCGAAGCGGACATGGGCTTTGCCCACGGCCAGACCCTGGCCACCGAATCGGTCCTGCAAAAGGTGAACGCCGAGCTCAACGAGTCCGTGGGCTTCCAGGAAGGCATCTGGATCGAACGCAAACCAGTCGCCGTTTCCGTGCATACCCGGCACGCGCCGGCGCACGTCGTGGATGCGGTGACCGAAACTGCGCGGGAGATCGCAAGGATCCACGGGCTGTTCTTCATCGTGGACGGTTCCGTGCTTGACCTGTCCGTCCTGGAGCCGGCCAAAGCCGAGGCGCTGGAAATCCTCCGGTCCCGGCTCGGCGCCAGCGCAGCCCTGTTCGCAGGGGACGCTTACAGCGACGAACTGGCCATCGCCACCCTGCGCGGACCTGACCTGGGGCTCCGGGTAGGGCCAGGGGAGACCTCGGCCGCGCATCGACTCCGCGACCCGGAAGCCTTCGCCAGGGTACTTGCCCTGCTCTTCGAACTTCGGCGGGCCTGGCTTTTCGGTGAGGACGCCGTGGGCCTCGAACGGCACACAATGATCGGCAACGGCTCGTCCACCGCCCTGCTGACCCCGGATGCGAAGATCTGCTGGATGAGCCACCCGCTCCCGGATTCCGGCTCACTGTTCGCACATATCCTGGGCGGGGACGCCGCCGGCCACTTCTCCGTGGAGCCGGTCAAGGCCTCCCAGGTGCTGGGCCAGCGGTACGTGGACAGCACCATGATTGTTGAAACCCGCTGGGCCGACGTCACGGTCACGGATTACCTGGAACCCGCGCCGGACGGAATCACCAGCCTGGTCCGGGTACTGACAGGCCACGGCGCCGCAAGGATCACCTTCGCTCCCCGGCCGGACTACGCCAATGCCCCGTTCAGCATGGAGGCCCGCGGCGGCGAACTGCATGTGGTGGGCACGTCCGAACCCATCATCCTGTTCGCGCCGGGCGTCGCGTTCAGCATCACGTCCGACGGACGCCACGCGACGGCCACGGCGTCGGTCAACCTGCAGGACGGCCCGGTGGTGCTCAACCTCCGCTGCGGCGACACGGAACCCCAGCCTGCGGATCCTGAAGGGGAGAGGGACCGGCGGGCCGAAGTGGCCCTGCACGCCCGCCAGTGGGTCCAGCAACTCGTCCTGCCCTCCGTGAAACCTTCCCTGGTGAGGCGCTCGGCCCTGGTGCTCCGCGCCCTCGTGCATGAACCAACCGGCGCCGTCCTCGCCGCCCCCACCACCTCCCTGCCCGAGGGAATCGGCGGCACCAGGAACTGGGACTACCGGTACTGCTGGCTTCGCGACGGCTCCATGACGGTCAGCGCACTGGTGGATCTTGGCTCCACCTCGGAGGCGGCTGGCTTCCTTGCCTGGTTGAGCCGGATCCTCGAACACGCTCCCGGTCCCGAATGGCTGCACCCCCTGTATTCGGTGACTGGCGCCCCGCTCTCTACGGAAGCCGTCGTCGACAGCCTTCCCGGATATGCGGGTTCCCGTCCCGTGAGGATCGGGAACGCAGCCGACCACCAGGTCCAGCTTGACGTTTTTGGGCCCGTTGCCGAACTGATCCATAACCTGAGCGAACGGGAAGGCGTACTCGCCGATGAAAGCTGGGAGTTGATGGTCCAGATGGCCTCCGCAGTCCTGGCCCGCTGGCACGAACCGGACCACGGCATTTGGGAGGCCCGGCGGGCGGCGCGCCATCACGTCTATTCGAAGGTGATGTGCTGGGTGACCCTTGACCGGGCACTGCGCACCGCGGCACGGCATGGCCGCGAACCTGATCCTTCCTGGGCGCCGACGGCGGAAACCATTCGGGAGGAGGTGCTGCGCGAGGGCTGGGACGACACCGCAAAGTCCTACACCGTGGCCTACGACAGCCCGGACCTGGATGCCGCCGTCCTGCACATCGGGCTCTCGGGCCTGCTGGATGTCTCGGACCGGCGCTTCCTGGACACCGTCACCGCCGTTGAACGCGAGCTGCGGGTAGGTCCCACCGTCTTCCGGTACCGGTACGACGACGGCCTGCCGGGCCTGGAGGGCGGGTTCCATATCTGCACCACGTGGCTGATCGAGGCCTACGTGGCCGTGGGCCGCATTGATGAAGCCTGGGACCTGTTCGACCAGCTGGTGAACCTTTTCGGCCCCACGGGGCTGCTCCCGGAGGAATACGACCCCGGCACGGAGACCCATTTGGGAAACCACCCGCAGGCCTACTCACACTTGGGATTCATCCGCTGCGCGCGGCTCCTGGACCGGCACCAGGACAGGCGGTAGGCGGTGTCCGTCGTGGGTACCTAGAGTGGAGGTAACAGGGACCCGAAAAAGACTGAAACGAGACTGATGATGACCGCGCGCGCCCAGGGAGTGGGATTCCGTTCCGAGCGGGGCCCAATTCTCATCGCTTTAATGCTTTCCACTGGACTTGTGGCCATCGATTCCACCATCGTGGCCACCGCGGTTCCGTCGATCGTCCGCGACGTGGGCGGCTTCGCTTCCTTCCCCTGGCTCTTCTCCGCGTACCTGCTGGCGCAGGCGGTGTCTGTTCCCATCTACGGCAAGCTCTCCGACATGGCAGGGCGCAAGCCGATCATCCTCACCGGCATCGGCCTGTTCCTGCTGGGCTCGGTCCTCTGCGGGGTGGCATGGAGCATGCCCTCGCTGATCGCGTTCCGGGCCCTGCAGGGACTCGGCGCCGGCGCGGTGCTGCCGGTGTCCGTCACCATTGCCGGGGACATCTATACCCTGCAGGAGCGCGCCAAGGTCCAGGGCTACCTGGCCAGCGTCTGGGCCGTCTCCTCCGTGGTGGGTCCCAGCTTGGGCGGGATCTTCTCCGCCCTGGGCATCTGGCGCGGCATCTTCCTTGTCAACGTGCCGCTCTGCCTGCTGGCCGGCTGGATGCTGATCCGCACTCTTCACGAAAACGTGGAACGGGCCACCCACAAGGTGGACTACGCCGGCGCCGTCCTCCTGGCCGGATCCCTGGGCCTGCTCATCCTCGGAGCCCTGCAGGGCGGCCAGGCATGGGCATGGAACTCCTCCATCAGCATTGGCGTCTTTGTTGTCGGAGCAGTGCTGCTGGTTGCGTTCCTCCTGGTGGAGCGGCGGGCAGCGGAGCCCATCCTTCCGGCCTGGGTGGTGTCGCGCCGCCTGCTGGCCACCACCGCGCTGGTGTCCTTCGGCGTTGGCGCGATGATGATCGGACTGACCTCCTACGTTCCCACCTTCCTGGAAGGCGCGTTGTCCTCCTCGCCGCTGGTCGCCGGCCTGGCGCTGGCAGCACTCACCCTCGGCTGGCCGCTCAGCGCGTCACAGGCCGGGAAGTTCTACCTGCGGATCGGATTCAAGTCCACCGCCCTGATCGGCATTGCCATCGCCGTGATGGGGCTACTGATTCTGTCGCTGACGGCCTCCACGCCCAACGTGGCGCTGATCGCGGTCAGCTGCTTCGTCGTCGGGCTTGGCCTGGGCCTGCTGGCCACCCCCACCCTGATTTCCGCCCAGTCCAGCGTTCCCTGGCACGAGCGCGGCGTGGTGACCAGCACCAACATGTTCGCCCGGTCCATCGGCAGTGCCCTGGGCGTGGCCGTGTTCGGTGCCGTTGCCAACTCCATTTACGGCGGCAGCAGCGGCGGCGACTCCGATCAGGCCACAGTAATCAGCGCTTCGGGGGCCGTGTTCCTGGCTGCGCTCGTGGCTGGCCTGCTCACGGTGGCAGCGGTGCTGGCCATGCCTGCGGTCAAGGCCGAAGACAGCGGCAACTCCGATGCGGAGCCCGTGCCCACCCAGGCGGAAGGCAGCTCCAGCCAGGCTGCCGCCGGCGGAGATGTTCCTACAGGCAAGTCCTGAGGGCGAATGTGTTTTCTTCCTTAGTGCTATTTGTTTTTTCCGCGTGCGGCTACGCGCCAGTGGTCCACGATTTTGCCGCCGCTGACGACAGCGATGTCGTCAACGAGATTCACCGCCACGCATACGTGGTTCGGTATTACCCGTAACCGCTCTCCGAGAGGCGGGAGCCCTGCATCTGCTGGCCAGACCACGGTCGCGTGATGTTCCGAGAGCGCGGTGATGCGTGCTTCGGGATAGTCGAGCAGCCGTCCAAAGCCGGTGGCCCACGCAGGCCGGTCGCCGCCCAGGATTTTGCTGCCGGAGTCCAGGACGGTCCTTCGCGGTATGACGTCGTCGCCCTCATGCCGGCTTACCACTGTTGCGGCGACGGTCAGCGCGATGTCTTCAGGGGCGCATCGTTCCAGTTCCAGTTGCTGGGCGTCATTGAAGACATAAACTCCAGGCCGGACCTCGGTGGCTGCGGAATCACCGGTGAGAGTGGCGGTGGGAGTTGAACCGCCGCTGCGATGCAGGATTTCAAATCCTGCCTGTGTGAGCAGGTCCGAGGCCTGCCTGAGGGCCAACTGTTCTTCTTCGGCTGCTTTCAGGGGCATCCCGGGGGCGTAGCTGTGGCCCGGGAAGGTGAAGACGCCGCTGACCCTCAGACCGGCGCGTGCCGCGGCGTGTGCCACGTCAACGACCGCACCCGGGGCGATTCCGCTGCGGTGATGGCCGCTGTCGATTTCCAGCAGCACGTCAAAGTCGCCGGCTGCGTCACCCAAGGACGCTCCCATGACTTGGGCTGCCTCCCGTGAATCCAGTCCTACTGAGATCTTTGTGGTGGCAGCAAGCCGGCGCAGGCGTTCGGCTTGACGAGGACCGACCCAGATGGGGTAAGCGATGAAGATGTCGGTCGCTCCGTGTCCTGCAAAGACTTCAGCCTCCCCGAGGGTCGCGACAGTGATGCCGACTGCACCGGCCGCCAGCTGCAGTTGCGCGATTTCGGGCACCTTGTGGGTTTTCACGTGGGGTCGGAGGCTCAAGCCTTTCGCATGGACGGCAGCGGCCATGCGGTCGATGTTCCGCTGGAGCACATCCCGGTCGACCAGGATCTCTGGAGTGTCGACTTCTTCTGGGATTGTCATCACTGGTTCTCTTTCTCTAGGTCAGGTAGCTAGCGGGACGCCCGGAAGATCGACGGCGCGGGCCGGTTTCCGGTGGCAAGGTCGGCAAGGATGCGCCCGATCACCGGCGTGAACTTGAAGCCGTGGCCGGAGAAGCCCGCGCCGATCACCACCGGTCCTATCCGGTCCAGGACGAAGTCCTCGTCCGGGGTGGTGGTGTACGTGCAGCTGATGGCCTCGAACGAATCCGGGTCCACGCCGGGCAGCCACTGCCGTGCGTAGTCCTGCAGGGCGGCGAGCTGTTTCGGCTCCGGCAGGAAATCCCGCTGGTCCGGGTCCACCACTTGGCCCACCCCGTGCCAGCCGGCCTTGATGCCTTCGCCGGGGGTCTGCATCCCGTACACGGGGGAGTACCAGCCCTGGTAATCCGGGCCGGGATAGTGGTTGAAGCCGGGCCACACCGCGCCGGGGTCCGCCACGCGGAAATGCGCCGGCTGCTCCTGGGTCACCCTGAGCTTCGGGATCCGCAACGCTGCGCCAGCCGTGCCCGCCACCTTGGCCAGCAGCTTCTCCGTCCAGCCGCCCGCCGTCACCACGGCCTGGGCTGCGGTGACCACCTCCGTGCCCGCAGCCGATTCCAGCACCAGCCGCACGCCGTCGTCGAACACCTCGAAGTCCACCACCTTGGTGTGGTGCCTGATCTCGGCGCCGCGGGCGGAGGCCAGCCGCTGGAAGGCGGGCAGCGCCGCCTCCGGGTTGAGCTGGCCGCCGTCGGGCATGTGCAGGACCTGCTGGTCGAACCGGATGCCGCGCCAGCGTTCGCCGGCCACGCCGGGGGACAGGAATTCGGCGCTGATGCCGGCCTCGGTGAGGGCTGCGGCAACTTTCGGGAGGTCGCCGCCAGGACCGTGGGTTACGACGCCGGTGCGCGCCAGCAGCTGCACGCCGCTGTCCTGCTCCAGCTCGTCCCACAGGGCCAGCCCCTCTGCCAGCATGGCCACGTAGTCGGGCTGGTGGTAGCCCGGGTTGAGGTTCCGGGTGGCGCCGTGGGACGCGCCGATCCTGTGCCCGGGGCCGAACTGCTCCACCAGCGTCACCTGCCGGCCGCGGCGGGACAGTGCCCACGCGGCGGCCGAGCCCATGGCGCCACCGCCGATCACGACGGTATCCAGCACAGTATTCATCAGCCCTCCAAGCTGCAGTTACGACTCGTGGCCAGTGCTCACGCCAGGAGCAGTGCCACACCGATCATGGCGGGCACTGCCACCACGGTGGTGATCAGCACGGTGTCCTTGGCGACGGTCAGCCCCGTCTGGTAGCGGCTGGCAGCCACAAACACATTCTGCGCGGTGGGCAGGGAGGACGTCACCACCACGGCAAACAGCGCATGGCCGTCCATACCAAGCACGAAGCGGGCAAAAACATAAGCCAGGGCCGGCTGGACAATGAGCTTGAAGCCACTTGCCAACAGGGTGTCCACCCGGCGGCCGGCAGAGGCCTGCAGCGGGCGGGTGCCGTTCAGGCTCATCCCGAACGCCATCAGCATGGCCGGAATAGCGGCTCCGCCGATCAGGTGGATCGGCTCCATGACCAGCGCCGGTACCTGGAACCCGGTGCCTGCCACCAGCAGCCCCAGTCCGGAGCCCACGATCATGGGGTTGCGCAGGATCATCAGGAAGAAGCCGAGGACGGTGGTCCGGTGCGTGCTGGTGCTCGAGTCCAAAATCATCAGGAACGTAGGGGTGAAGAAGGCAAGCTGGAAAATCAGCAGCGGCGCCACATAGCTGGCATCACCCAAGACATATACCGCGATGGGAATACCCAGGTTCGCCGAGTTCGCAAGGGAAGCGGACATCGCGGACATCAGCGATTCCGGGAGCGCCCGCTTGAGCCAGAACCTGGCCAGGGCGAAGAAGATGGCGGCGGTGGTGATCGCCGCCACCGCCGTGACCAGCAGCGGCTCGGCGAAGACTTCCTGCAGACGGGCCTTGCTGAGGGTTTCAAAGAGGAGTGCCGGGCTGGCGACGAAGAACGTCAGGCCGCTCAGGACGGGGCGGGCGTTATCGCCGAGGATCCGCTGCCGGCCCACGAACCATCCCACCAGGATGATGCACCAGACCACGAAGAACCCTGCCAGCACCCCTAGCAAGGATCAGCCGTTCGGGCACGGCGGAGGCAGGGACCGGGACGCACGCTCCGGTTACAGGGTGGCGTTGTTAAGCGCGAAAGGGGGGCGCATCATGCCGGGGGTGAGGCCCTCGGCGGGGTCGTTGCCCAGCTGGATGATCCGGTTGTCCCGGTCCACGTGGACCACCTTGGGCTCGTAGGCCCTGGCCTCTTCCGTGGTCATTTCCGCGTAGGTAATGAGGATGACGATATCGTTCTCGTGCATCAGGTGCGCCGCTGCACCGTTGATGCCGATAACGCCGGAACCGCGCTCGCCGGCGATCGTATAGGTTTCAAGCCGCGCGCCGTTGGTGACGTCCACGATGGACACCAGCTCGCCCGGCAGGATGTCGGCGGCCTCGAGCAGGTCGAGGTCAACGGTGACGGAGCCGACGTAGTGCAGGTCGGCGTGCGTGACGGTGGCCCGGTGGATTTTGGACTTGAACATTGTTCGATTCATAACGGCTCCAGTCTAGACCTGCGGCCCTTTACCCGCAGTGACGCACGAAACATACGGACCTGCACGGACCTGCGCGGTGACGCGGGTGCTCACTGCGCAGGGGACGCACCTGCGCAGCGACGGACGGCCTGGCTGCGCACGTAAGGACACGGACGACGGCGGCCGGTCACCCGGCGTCGTCCGTTGCCACCGCCGCGGCAGCCGCAGCCAGGGTCTCCCTCGCTGCCAGGATGGCCGGGCGCTGCGTGCTGGAGCGGCGCACCGAGGTGAAGATGGTGCGGTGGGGCTTGCCCGGCAGCTCCAGCAGCTGGGCGGTGGTGCCGCGGCCGGTCCACACCAGGTCCGGCATCAGGGCCACGGCATTTCCGGACTCGATCAGGCGGGCCTGCGCCTGCAGGTCGGCGGTTTCAAACCGGACGTCGGGCTCGAAGCCCGCGCTGCGGCACGCCTGTTCTGCCCAGTGCCGCGAGGCGGCCCCGCGCGGTTCCATGACCCAAGCCAGGTCTGCCGTGTCCTCCAGGGTACGGATCGCGGGTCCGCCGCCGGATGCCGGGGGAACGGCCAGCCGGATGGCGTCGGTGGTCAGCTTCACCTTGTCCAGTTCGGGGTAGCGCGGGGCCGCATGTCCCGGATACTGCTCGGCGATCACCAGGTCGAAGTCCCGGGCCCAGGTTTCGTGCAGTGCCGTCTCCGGCTCCCGCTGGATCATCTCGATCCGGACCTCGGGGTACTTTGCGGCCATGCGCGTCAGGGTGTCCGGCATCAGGGCGAGCGCCGCGGACTGGAACACCGCGATCCTTACGGTGCCGGTCACGGTAGTCAGGGATGCGGCCAGGTCCGCCTCAGCCTGCTCCATGGTTTCCAGCAGCTGCGCGGTGTGCGCCACCAGCACTTCCGCCTGGGGCGTCAGCTGTACGCGCCGGCCCGTTTTCCGGAGCAGCTCGACGCCCACTTCCTTCTCCAGGAGGGCCAGCTGCTGCGATACCGACGACGGGCTGTACTGAAGCGCCTCGGCCACCTCCGCCAGCGTCCCACGGATGCTTAATTCGCGGAGCAGCCGCAGCCTGCGCACGTCAAGCATGATGGATTCCTAACTGAAACTAACGAATATAGGTTAGAAGTAGCCACTTTATCTAACGCAATTGCGCACGCATACTGTTGAAACCGAGTTACCCCCGTCACAGCCAGGTTTCTTGGCGTGCCGCGGCGGGGTCGCACCCCAACCAGGAGTTCCTGATGAGCAGCAAAGATTTGAGCCAATCGATCATGCGGCGAAAGCCCATCGATGACATCGAAGAAGAGAGCAAGCACAGCGGACTGTTCAAGTCCCTCGGGCTGTGGCAGCTCACCGCCATTGGCGTAGGCGGAATTATCGGCGTCGGCATCTTCTCCCTCGCGGGACTGGTAGCCGCCGGCAGTGAAGGCAACCCGGGAGTGGGGCCCGCGGTGCTGATCTCCTTCCTGATTGCAGGCCTCGCCTCCGCGGCCGCCGCCCTCTCCTACGCGGAGTTCGCCGGCATGATCCCGCGGGCAGGCTCCGCCTACACCTACGGCTACGTGGCCCTTGGCGAGGTGATCGGCTGGTTCATCGGCTGGGACCTGCTGCTGGAATACATCGCCATCGTGGCAGTGGTGGCCATCGGCATCTCCGGCTACCTGGACGCCTTCCTGGCCGGCATCGGCATCCATCTGCCGGCCTGGATGACCTCCACCTTTGACGAAGGCAAGGGTGGCATCATCAATGTCCCCGCCATCCTGGTCTGCCTCCTGGTGACCTGGATCCTGTCCCGCGGCACCAAGGCCTTCGGCAGGTTCGAACTCGTCGCTGTGGCCATCAAGGTGGTCCTGATCCTGTTCATCATCGGGCTGGGCGTCTTCTACATCGACACCAACAACTACAACCCGTTCATGCCCAGCGGCTTCGGACCCGTTGTGGCCGGCTCCGCCACCGTGTTCTTCGCAGTGTTCGGCTACGACGCCATGAGTACCGCGGCCGAGGAAGCCAAGGACGGCAAGAAGCACATGCCCAAGGCCATCGTCCTCTCGCTCATCATCGCCATGCTCCTCTATGTTGCCGCCACCCTGGTCCTCACCGGCATGCAGAACTACAAGGACATCGACCCCAAGGCCGGGTTCGCCTCCGCCTTCACTTCGGTGGGCCTGCCCGTCATCGCCACCATCATTTCGGTGTTCGCGGTCCTCTCCATCCTTACCGTGATGCTCACCTTCCTGCTCGGCGTCACCCGCGTCTGGTTCTCCATGAGCCGTGACGGCCTGCTCCCGGGCTGGTTCGCCAAGACCGACCGGCACGGCACCCCGCAGCGCGTCACCTGGATCGGCGGCATCGCCTCCGCCTTCCTGGCCGGCGTCTTCCCCATCAAGGCAGTCGCGGACCTCACCAACATCGGCATCCTGGCCGCGTTCGTCGTCGTGTGCCTGTCCGTGATCATCTTCCGTTACAAGCGCCCTGATGCTCCCCGTACGTTCCGCCTGCCCCTGATGCCCGTGATCCCGGCCTTCGGTGTCCTGGCCTCCGCCTTCCTGATGCTGCAGCTGCACTGGGAAACCTGGCTGCGGTTCGTGGTGTGGCTGATCATCGGTCTGGTCATCTACTTCGGCTACGGCCGCAAGCACTCGCTGATGAACCCCAACAGCCCACGCCACGAGGAACTCGCAGAGCTGCACCGCCCGCTCACCTGACCTCTCCCCGGACGCGCCATCACCTTCTGACCGCTTTCCCCCAGCGCCCCATCAGAGAATGCGGCGTCCAGCCGAACCCTCCCCCACATTCCGTGGGGGAGGGTTCGTTGCTTTCGACGGGAGGTGATGGGGCGTTGGCGGTTTGGGGGCGGGAGGTGATGGGGCGTTGGCGGTTTGGGGGCGGAAGGTGATGGGGCGTTGGCGGTTTTGGGGCGGGAGGTGATGGGGCGTTGGCGGTTTTGGGGCGGAAGGTGATGGGGCGTTGGCGGTGGGCAAAACATTGGTTTTCCTAACCTGTAATGGTTGGAAAAGATCGCTTTATCTTATGTGAGTTGAAGCTCATACTGGTGGAAAGACCTCCCAGAACACCAGAAAGATCGGGAAAACAATGACCCACGTTGCAATGGAACCGGCAGTCGCCAAGGCGGCCACCCCGCAGACCGTCGACGTCGACGTCCCCCAGGCCAAGGCCCTCGCCGATGAAGCGGTCGCCCTGGTCCGGCGCTGGCTCACCGAGGCCGCCAAGGTTCCGGTGGACGCCTCCGCCGAGCAGTTGGCCGGCGTCCTCAAGGACCCCAACGGCCTGGACTTCACGGTGGGCTTCGTGGACGGCGTGGTCCGTCCCGAGGACCTCAACGTCGCCGCCCGCAACCTCGCGAAACTGGCCCCCAAGGTTCCTGCCTTCCTGCCCTGGTACATGCGCAGTGCCGTGGCACTGGGCGGCACCGTGGCCCCCGTCCTGCCGCAGGTGGTCATCCCCGTGGCCCGCAAGGTCCTGCGCGAAATGGTGGGCCACCTGATCGTTGATGCCACCGACGCCAAGCTGGGCCCGGCCATCGCCAAGATCAAGAAGGACGGCATCAAGCTCAACGTCAACCTCCTGGGCGAGGCAGTCCTCGGCGAGCACGAAGCCTCCCGCCGCCTCGAAGGCACGCATACGCTGCTGGCCCGCCCCGACGTCGACTACGTCTCCATCAAGGTCTCCTCCACCGTGGCCCCGCACTCCGCCTGGGCCTTCGATGAAGCCGTGGAACACGTCGTCGAAAAGCTCACGCCGCTCTTCCAGCGTGCCGCTTCCTATTCCGCCAGCGGGCAGAAGAACAAGTTCATCAACCTGGACATGGAGGAATACAAGGACCTGGACATGACCATCGCGGTCTTCACCCGGATCCTGGACAAGCCTGAGTTCCAGGACCTCGAGGCCGGCATCGTGCTCCAGGCCTACCTTCCGGATGCGCTGTCTGCCATGATCCGGCTGCAGGACTGGGCCGCAGAGCGCCGCGCCAACGGCGGCGCCGGCATCAAGGTCCGCGTGGTCAAGGGCGCTAACCTGCCCATGGAGCAGGTGGAAGCCTCGCTGCACGACTGGCCGCTGGCCACGTGGGGTTCCAAGCAGGATTCCGACACCAGCTACAAGAGCGTCATCAACTACGCGCTGCACCCCGAGCGGATCAAGAACATCCGCATCGGCGTGGCCGGCCACAACCTGTTCGACATTGCTTTCGCCTGGCTCCTGGCCAAGCAGCGCGGTGTGGAGTCCGGCATCGAATTCGAGATGCTGCTGGGCATGGCGCAGGGCCAGGCCGAGGCCGTCAAGAAGGACGTCGGCTCCCTGCTGCTCTACACGCCGGTGGTGCACCCGTCCGAGTTCGACGTCGCCATCGCCTACCTGATCCGCCGCCTGGAAGAGGGCGCCAGCCAGGAAAACTTCATGTCGGCGGTCTTCGAGCTCAGTGAAAACGAAGGACTGTTCGAGCGCGAGAAGCAGCGTTTCCTCTCCTCGCTGGAGGCACTGGACAACACCGTTCCCCTGCCCAACCGGCGGCAGGACCGGAACCTTCCCCCGGAGGCCATGCCGCACACCGGGTTCCGGAACACCCCGGACACCGATCCCGCACTGCCGGCCAACCGCACCTGGGGCCGGGCCATCCTTGAACGCGTCCCGTCCTCCACGCTGGGCGACGCATCGGTGAAGGCTGCCTTCATCAATGACGAGGACACCCTCAACTCGGCCATTGCCAACGCCGTGGAGAAGGGCAAGGCCTGGGGCGAACTTTCCGGCAACGAGCGTGCGGAGATCCTGCACCGCGCCGGTGAGATCCTGGAAGCCCGCCGCGCCGACCTCCTCGAGGTCATGGCCAGCGAGACCGGCAAGACCATCGACCAGGGCGACCCCGAGGTCAGCGAGGCCGTGGACTTCGCCCACTACTACGCCGAATCCGCGCGCAAGCTGGACACGGTCGACGGCGCCACATTCGTCCCAGCCAAGCTCACCGTCGTCACGCCGCCCTGGAACTTCCCGGTCGCCATCCCGGCAGGGTCCACCCTTGCGGCACTCGCCGCCGGCTCCGCCGTCGTCATCAAGCCCGCCAAGCAGGCCGCCCGCAGCGGCGCCGTCATGGTCGAGGCGCTGTGGGAGGCCGGCGTGCCCAAGGGTGTCCTGACCATGGTCCAGCTGGGGGAGCGGGAACTCGGCACCCAGCTCATCAGCCACCCAGCCGTGGACCGCGTCATCCTCACCGGCGGTTACGAAACCGCCGAGCTGTTCCGGTCGTTCCGCAAGGACCTGCCGCTGCTGGCCGAAACCAGCGGCAAGAACGCCATCATCGTCACCCCCAGTGCCGACTTGGACCTTGCTGCCAAGGACGTGGCCTACTCCGCGTTCGGCCACGCCGGCCAGAAGTGCTCCGCTGCCTCGCTGGTGATCCTGGTGGGCTCCGTGGCAAAGTCCAAGCGGTTCCACAACCAGCTGATCGACGCCGTCACCTCCCTGAAGGTGGGCTACCCGCAGGATCCCACCAGCCAGATGGGTCCCATCATCGAACCCGCCAACGGCAAGCTCCTCAACGCCCTCACCACTCTGGGCGAGGGCGAGAGCTGGGCCGTCGAGCCCGCGAAGCTGGACGAGACCGGCCGGCTGTGGAGCCCCGGCGTGCGCTACGGCGTCAAGCGCGGCTCCTACTTCCACCTGACCGAGTTCTTCGGCCCGGTCCTGGGCGTGATGACCGCCGACACCCTGGAAGAGGCCATCGCCATCCAGAACCAGATCGAATACGGCCTCACGGCAGGCCTGCACTCCCTCAACTCCGAGGAACTGGGCATCTGGCTGGACACCATCCAGGCCGGTAACCTCTACATCAACCGCGGCATCACCGGCGCCATCGTCCAGCGCCAGCCGTTCGGCGGCTGGAAGAAGTCGGCCGTCGGCGCCGGCACCAAGGCCGGCGGCCCCAACTACCTGGCCGGCCTGGGCGACTGGCTCCCCACGGAGGCATCCGCCAAGGCGCCCGTAGCCAACGCGGCCGTCCGCCGCATCCTCAACGCCGCAGGTCCCGCCCTTGCACCGGCGGAACTTGAGTCCGTCCAGCGGGCCCTGGCATCCGATGCCGAAGCCTGGGCTGACGAGTTCGGCACTGCCAAGGACGTCTCCGGGCTGGGCGCGGAGCGGAACATCTTCCGCTACCGCAGCCTGCCGGTCACCATCCGCCTCTCCGAAGGTGCGCCGCTGGCGCACCTGGTCCGGACTGTGGCGGCCGGTGTGCTGGCGGGTTCGGCCGTCACGGTGTCCACCGCCGTCGAACTTCCCGCCCAGTTGCGCTCCGTGCTCACCGCACAGGACATCGACGTGTCGGTGGAGTCCGACGCCGGCTGGCTGGCTTCCGCCGGACACCTCGCCGCCGCGGGCAAGCTGTCAGGGGGACGCATCCGCCTGATCGGGGGCGACGCCTCCGCGCTCGCCGAAGCCACCGGCGGCCGTCCCGACCTGGCCATCTACGCCCACCCCGTCACGGAGGCGGGCCGCGTGGAGCTGCTGCCCTTCCTGCATGAGCAGGCCGTCAGCATCACCGCCCACAGGTTCGGAACCCCGAACCATCTGTCGGATGCTCTGATCTAGCGCCTGCGGGCACAAAAAAGTCCGGCGGTTGGGTTTGTTTTCACAAGCCCAACCGCCGGACCTTTTTGTATGTCCGCTAGCCCAGGTACCAGCCCGGCGGCGTCCAGGTGGCCGGGACGCTGTGGGCGGAGAAATCCTCGCAGCGGGTGCAGGTGTAGGCCACCTCGCCAAGGGTGGCCACCGTTCCGTCACGCCGGTAGGTGGGCGGAATGTACGACTCGAGGTAGACGAACTCGTCCGTACGGCATTTGTCGCAGGTGGGTTTCCCCACGTATCCGGAGTCAACGGAGGCGTGTCCGGTTCCGAGGGTGTTCTGGCGGGTGGACGGCCGTGCGTTGGAGTACGGGCGTGCGTGCGCAGAACCTGGGTGGATGTTCCTGGCTGTCGTCATTGGCTGCCTGTCCCAAGCGGTGGTTTCCGGCATGCGGATACGCGCTTGTTTCGGTGAACTGGCCTGCTGCTTGACCTTGGAAAACCAGCATAGGGGAAGCCACTTCCCCTATCAATGGACACGGCCCCCCTAACTCGCCGAAATGCTGGAAATTGGGCCGCAGGAGAGTTAAGTTTGGCGGTTAATGGTCCTGCCGACAATCGACTGGGTGAGGGCGTCGATCACCTCAGCATTGGCCAGCGGATTGCGGATCAGGGTGAAGTCCACGTCCCCCACGGCGGGAAGGTCGAAGCGCCGGGTGATGATTTTCAGGTCTTCGGGCACCAGCGACGTGGGCATGACGGCCACCCCGATGCCCGCCCTGACCGCGGCCAGGACACCGCTGATCTGCCGGGTGGTGCAGGTGATCCGCCACGTCCTGCCGTTGGCCTCCAGCGCATCGATGGCCAACTTTCGGCTGAGGCTGGGGGCCGGATAGGCGATCAGGGGCACGGGGGTTCCCGGTTCCATCACCGTCTGTTCCAGGCCCACCCAGGAAAACGAGTCGTGCTGGACCACGGTGCCGTCTTTGGCCCCGGCCACCCATTTCACGAAGACCAGGTCCAGTTGGCCGGCGTTGAGCTTTCGATACAGCTGGTCGCTTTGGCCCACCGTGAGTTCGAGGTTGATCTGCGGATAGATCTGCCGGAACTCGCGCAGGATCCGGGGGAGCCCGGTGATGGCGAGGTCGTCAGCGGTGCCGAACCGCAGCCGTCCGCGCATGGCCGACCCCGAGAAATAGCGGGCAGCGGCGTCGTGCGCGGACAGGATGCTCCGTGCGAAACCGGCCATCGCATCGCCGTTGTCCGTGAGCCTGACGTCGCGGGTGTCCCTGGTGATCAGGGTGCGCTTGGCGGCTGCCTCCAGTTTGCGGATGTGCTGGCTGATGGTGGGCTGGGCCAGCCCCAGGCGTTCAGCGGCCTTGGTGAAGCTCAGGGTGTCCGCCACCGCCAGGAAGGAGCGCAACTGTGCTGGTTCGAACATGAGGGACTACTGTGTCCTTCCGGCTGGGTTGCTTATTGCGTTTTGCAATACGAGTTATAGGGACCATACCTCTCCATAATCTACTCGGCCAGCCTAGCGTTAAGGACATCCCAGACCGCCCGCAATTTTGAGGACACTCCTGTGGCACCGCCTCCGCCTTCGTCGGCTTCCGTCTCCCAACCAGTCATCGACGCGGCGGGTTCAGCGCCGCCGGACAACCAGACCCAGCCGCTGCCCGTCGTGGCGGAGCGGCTCCCTTGGAAGCACACCTTCATCTCGCTGAAGGTGCCCAACTTCCGGATCTTCGCCGCCGGCCACTTCATCGCGGTCATTGCCATCTGGATGCAGCGGATTGCGCAGGACTGGCTGGTGCTCCAGCTCTCCGGCTCCGTGACGGCCGTCGGCGTGACCGTGGCCCTGCAGTTCCTGCCGTCCCTGCTGCTGGGTCCCTGGGGCGGCATGATCGCCGACAGGTTCGCAAAGCGGAAGATCCTCATCCTGTGCCAAAGCATGGCTGCGGTCCTGGCTGCAACGCTGGCCACGCTTGCCCTCACCGGCGTCATCATGGTGTGGCACGTCTACGCCATCGCCCTGGTCCTGGGCCTGGTGACGGTCCTTGACCAGCCCGCACGCCAGGTGTTCGTCAATGAGCTGGTTGGTCCCCGGTACCTGCGGAACGCCATCAGCGTGAACTCCACGACGTTCCAGCTGGGCGGCCTGATCGGTCCCGCCATTGCCGGCCTGCTCCTGACGGCGGTCGGTGCCGGCTGGGCTTTCGCGGCCAACGCCGTTGCCTGCTGCTCCACGGTGGTGATGCTGCTGATCCTCCGGAAAGACCAGCTGTACGTCAACGCTCCCACCCCCAAGACCAAGGGAATGCTCCGGGAGGGGCTCCGCTATGCCTTGAGCAAGCCCACCATCTATTGGCCATGGCTGATGGCCGGCTTCATCTCAGTTTTTGCCATGAGCCTGCCGGTGCTCCTGGCCGCCTTCGCGGACCACGTATTCAGGGTAGGCGCCGGCGGCTACGGGCTCCTGAACGCGCTGGTGGCACTGGGCGCGTTGTCCGGCGCCGTGGCGTCCACCCGCCGCCGGCAACTGCGGCTGCGGTCAGTGGTGTTCTGCGCCGGAATGTATGGCCTGATGCTCTGCCTGGCCGTCCTCGCCCCCTCCATGGTCTGGTTTGGGGTGGTCATGGTGCTGTCCGGCTTCTGGTGCCTCATGTTCCTCACCGGGTCCAACCAGCTGGTGCAGGTCAGCTCCAACATGGGGATCCGCGGGCGGGTGATGAGCCTGTACATCATGGTGCTCATCGGCGGCCAGGCACTGGGCGGGCCCATGCTGGGGTGGATCGCCGAACACGCCGATCCGCATGTGGCCCTCCTGGTATCCGGGGGAGTCCCGGCACTGGCGGCACTGACCGTGGCCGCCATCCTGGCACGGAAAGGTGGCCTGACGGTCAGGATGGACATGAAGGACCGCCTGCCGTTGAGAATCGTCAGCAGGCAGGCAAGAGCCTAGGAGGCGTGCCCGCTGGGATCCTCCCGGGCGCAAAACAAGACCCCGCCATCTGTGTCGATGACGGGGTCTTGTGCTTTGGCCCAGCAGGTTGGTGCTGGTTTACTTCTTCTTCGCCGCTTTGGTGGGCGTGACGTCCAGGGAGCCGGCAGGGGCGGATGCGGCCCTCTTGTCTGCGCGCTTTTCCTTGATGGACTTTCCGGACTTCTTTGATGCCGTTTGACGCGGGGACTTATCAGCCATGATTGCTCCTGTAGCGGAACCGCAAAAGGTTCCTTACTGCAGACCATACACCTTGGGGGATGCTTCGGAGCGCGTGTAGCCGGCGGGGAAATTGGAGCGGCTGACGGGAATCGAACCCGCGTATCAAGCTTGGGAAGCTAGCGCTCTACCATTGAGCTACAGCCGCAGTGCCGCCGCTCGCGCGGGGCAGAACTTAGCTTAGCGCAGATCGGCGGGCTCCCCGCCCACCCGGGCCGGCGGCCGCTGCGTGTCCTGCAACCGTGGACGTCATCCAGTAACTCTTCAATAACGTCGGCGGTGCCGGCTAGGTCCGGGTGCCGGGCGGTGGCTAACCTGATCCGGGTAGCGGCCGCTTTGGGGGAGGCAGCTATTGCGGCAGCCGACGTCAACCACAGGAATTTCTTCATGGCAATCGCAGAGCACGAGGTCCTCATAGAACGCGACGCCATGGCCGTGTACCAGTACCTCCTTGATGCCACCAATCTTCCCGCCTGGCGCAGCGACGTCCGCAGCGTGAAGCTCGTGCAAGGGCCGGCCGAAGCCAAGGGCGCCGTGTACCGGAAGATGGTCGCCGGACGCTCCGGACTGAGCATCCCCGCGGAGCTGGAGATCACCAATGTGCGGCCCGGAGCCGAAATCCAGTTCCATGTGGTGTCCGGCCCTGCCACCCGTTGGGGCGGCTACTACCTCAGCAGCGAAGACGCCGGCACCAGGGTCCGGTTTGCCGTGGAAGCCAAACGCGAGGGACGGTTCGGGTTCCTCAGCAGGTGGACCTTCTTTAACGGGATGCTCCAGCGCCGGGTCAGTTCCGACGTGGCCCAGCTGGACCGGCTGAAAAACGTGCTGGAGCTCCAGCCGGCCCTCTGAATCAGTTCCGGATCACTGCGCCAGCCGCTGCCCGGTCCATGGTCCGGCAATGGTCGACGGCGATGCGAGGCTTCCGGAGCCCAGGTCCCAGTACTGCACGGTGTCGTTGGCCCGGCGGATCGCAACACCCCTGGAGTTCAGTCCAGTGGCGTTCAGCAGCGCCCGGATTCCCGTGACGTCCGTCCAGCCGGTGGCTACGGTGGCCCGCGTTTCTGCGCGGAGCGAGGTGCTGCCCAGTCCGCGGTAGAGCTGCACGGTGCCGTCGGCCCTCAGCCCCAGGATGTCCTGGAAACCGTCACCGTCGTAGTCCACCATAGACAGCCGGGATGCGTAGACACCCGTGGCAACCGTGACGCGCTCAGCAATATCACCGGTGCCCTTGTTGCCGTAAAGGTACAGGTTTCCGGCACCGTCCAAGGCCAGGATCTGCGGCATCCGGTTGTGGACGCACCAGCCTCCCACCGCCAGGGTCAAGGTGTCCCAACCGCCCACGCCAAGGGTGATGGGCGCCTGGAACCCGCCACTGGCGATGCCCCGGTGCAGGGTCAGGTTGCCACTGGCCCACTGGGTCAGGACGTCGAAAGTGCCATCGCGGTCCCAATCGGTGACGAAGACTTCCTTGGCTCCGCTAAAGCCTGCGCCGATTACCCTGGCCGCGGCGTAGGTGCGGGGCCCGGTGGAGGCGCGGTCCAGCAGCTGTCCCGCGGAGTCGACGGACACGAGGTCGGCCGGACCGGTGATTGCCGCAGCGGCGAGGTTGAGGGTGGGCGGCATGTGCTTGACGGGTGCGTCGCACAGGCTTGGCGGCGGTGCCGGGAGCGATCCTCCCGATGAAGCACCGCCGGGTGAATCGAGGGTGCCCGCCGGCAGTGTGGTGTAGCCGAAGAAGTTCACCACACCCCAGATCTGGTAGGTGGAGTTGGTGTAGGAGACCCCTGCGCCCATCACGTTGAAGCGCGGGTCCAAGAGCATGGCGTTGTGCCCGGGTGATCCCTTCCACCATTCCACGAGCTGGGCTGCGTCCCGGTCGGTGCGGATGGCGATGATCTCACCGGCGCCGTTGTTGGGGCTCATCGCGCGGGGGTCGGTCCAGAAACTGGCCCGGTGCTCGATCACCTCACGGGTGGCAATGTTGTCCGACCACTCCTGCGACAACCCGGCCACGGTGGGGTGGTACTTCACCTTGTTCAGGCCGTTGGCCACGCGGTACTCGTTGATTTTGGTGAAGAGGGTAAGGACGGCGGAGGAGTTGCTGTCCGGGACCAGGGCTTGCGTGGACGTACGTGTGGCGGCAGGGTCGGCAGCCGCGGATGGGGCGGACGGCGATGCCAGTTCCTGGTCCGGTGCCCAGAGCGGCGGGATGGAAACGGTCTGGGGTGCGGCTTCGGTGGATGGTAAAGCCGGGGCCGGTGGTAGTGCCGTTTCCGTTGCGGGTTGGACCGCCACTGTGGAAGGAGCTGCCGCGGGCGTGGACGTGGGGGCGGGTGCAGGGGTGGCCTCCGGCGCGGGCGACGCCGCCCGGATATCCGGGTCGACGGCAGGGGTGAGGCTGCCGGCGGAGCCGTCGTCCTTACTGGTCATGCCAGCGCCGCGCACCAGGGGCGCTGCCAGTGAGATGCTCGCTGCTCCCGCGTGGTTGAGGGGCGCGGGCACAGGAGGTGCGGACGCGGACGACGAGACCAGCGCCAACGCACAGAGCACGCCAAGAAAAGACGGTGCCACTAATTTATTCACAACATCCCCAGCTCTGTTATGCCATCCGGGAGACCATTCCGGCGGCTTTCATTCGCAACATTAGCCCCACGAGGCCACAGCAACAACGGGAAAGTGCTCTTGTGGATAACCGATACGGTAATTTGGGACGGTGCTGATCTCTGACCGCGACATTCGTGCCGAAATTGATTCCCAGCGGATCGTGCTGGAACCGTTCGATCCGGCGATGGTCCAGCCGTCGTCCGTAGATGTCCGGATCGACAAATTCTTCCGGTTGTTCGACAACCACAAGTACGCGCACATCGATCCCGCGCAGGAGCAGCCCGAGCTGACCCGGCTGGTGGAAGTGGAGCAGGACGAGGCCTTTATCCTGCACCCGGGCGAGTTCGTCCTGGGGTCGACCTACGAGACCGTGACGCTGCCCGATGACATTGCGGCCCGGCTGGAAGGCAAGTCATCCCTGGGCCGGCTTGGCCTGCTGACGCACTCCACCGCAGGCTTCATCGACCCCGGTTTTTCCGGCCACGTCACCCTCGAACTGTCCAACATGGCCACCCTGCCCATCAAGCTGTGGCCCGGTATGAAGATCGGCCAGCTCTGCTTCTTCCGGCTAAGCTCGGCCGCGGAGTTCCCGTACGGCCAGGGGGAGTACGGCAACCGGTACCAGGGCCAGCGCGGTCCCACCGCCAGCCGCAGCCACCTGAATTTCCACCGCACCAGTATCTAGCAGCACCTGTGGCCGGCCGCCGGCCACCAGTCGGGCCGGGAACGCTAGAGCTGGGGTGCGACCGCCGGCCTCCGGATGAACGGCTTGGCCAGCGGTTCCACGTAGCGTGCGGCCAGCGGCCCCATCACCGCCATCAGCAGCACGTAGGCGGTGGCGAGGGCAGCGAGCTGATGCGGGACCGCTCCCGAGGCGACAGCCAGCCCCGCAATCACGATGGAGAATTCGCCGCGGGCCACCAGGGCAGCGCCGGCGCGGAAGCGCCCGGGCCGGGCAATCCCGGCCTGCTTGGCCGCCCAGATCCCGGTCAGCATCTTGGTTGCCGCGGTGGCGACAGCCAGGACCAGGGCCCACCCCAGGACCGGCGGGATGGATGAGGGGTCCGTGTTGAGCCCGAACGCCACAAAGAAGATGGCGGCGAACAGGTCCCGGAGCGGTTCGAGGATGCGGGTGGCGTTGTGGGCGGTGGAACCCGAGATGGCGATCCCCAGCATGAAGGCACCCACCGCGGCGGAAACCTGCATGGCGGACGCTGCGCCCGCCACCAGCAGGGCTGCCCCGAGGACATTCAGCAGGAAGACCTCGGAGTTCTCGCTGTGCACTGCCTTGGAGACATGGTGCCCGTGCCGCAGGGCCACCATGAGGACCACGCTGACCACGGCCAGGGCGATCCCCACCGTGGTGAGGCCGCCGAGGAAACTCACGCCCGCCAGCGTGGCCGTGAGGATGGGCAGGTACACGGCCATGGCCAGGTCCTCGAAGACCAGGATGGACAGCACCACGGGGGTTTCCCGGTTGCCCAGCCGGCCGAGGTCCGTGATGACCTTGGCGGCGATGCCTGACGAGGAAATGTAGGTGACGCCGCCCATGACCATGGCTCCTACACCACCCCACCCCAGGAGCAGGGCAAGCGCGGCGCCGGGCAGGAAGTTCAGGACGAGGTCGAGGACACCGGCCTGCCAGGAGCGGCGCAGGCCGGTGAAGAGCTCTGCGGCCGTATATTCCAGCCCGAGCATAAGCAGCAGGAGGATGACGCCGATCTCTCCGGAGAGATGTGCGAACTCGTGCATGCCTTCAAGCTTGATGATGCCGCCCGCACCAAACGCCAGGCCGCCCAGCAGGTAGAAGGGGATGGGGGACATGCCGATCCGTCCGGCCAGCCTGGCCAGGAGGCCGAGGCAGAACACAACGGCCCCCAGTTCAACGAGGGTCTGGGCCAACGGGTCCATGGGAACTAGCCGTGGCGCAGGATGTCGGCCGCTGAGTCGAGGCCTTCCTGGGTGCCCACTGCCACCAGCAGGTCGCCGGGGTGGAGGACGACGTCGGGCCCGGGCGAAGGCAGCACCTCACCCTCGCGCATGATGGCCACGATCGACACCCCGCACCGGGTGCGGATGGACGCCTTGCCCATGGGCTGGTTCTGGAACGGGGAGTCCGCTGCAATGGAGAACTGCCGGGTGACGATCCCCGGGACGTCCTTGTGCTCCTCCGCGAGCTTCATGGCCAGGTGCATGCCGCCCAGGAGGTTGCCCAGGGTGGCTGCTTCATCGCTGGTAAGCGGAATCGAGGCCTGGCAGGTATCGGGGTCGTCCCAGGTGGAAACGATGAGTTCCGTCTGGCCTTCCCGGAGTTCCACCACGCCGATGCGGCGTCCGGAGGCGGTCATGAAATCCTTCCGGCGGCCCAGTCCGGGGAGGTTCGTTTCATCCACGTTCATGACTCCAGCCTAGTCTGCCTGGCAACATCCCGCCGGGGTCCGGAACAGGGCCGGACGGTGGTTTCAGCTGGCGGGGACCACGGCGATGGGTGCCCGTTCCGGCGCCTTTACCGGCAGCAGGACCAGCAGTCCGGCGAGCAGGACCACCATGATGCCCAGGATGCCCCACCGCTGCGCCTGCCCCGCGGGCACCAGCGGGGTGGCCACGGTGATGCAGAGCGTGAAGAGAGCGGGCGCCATGAAGCTGACGGCCCGTCCGGTGGTGGCGTAGAGGCCGAACAGCTCACCGGATTCGCCATGCGGTGCCAGCCGTGCCAGGTAGGCGCGGGAGGAGGACTGGGCGGGACCGACGAACAGGCAGAGGAAGAGCCCGAAGACCCAGAACGTGGTGCTGCCCGCCCACTCCATGCCGAAGACGGAATAGTTGCCGTTTCCCAGAACCAGGATTGCGCTCCCGGCAACCAGGAGGCCCACCAGGGAACCGGTGATGACGGCCTTGGGCCCCACCTTGTCGTCCAGGAACCCGCCGATCACCGCGCCGATGGCTGCCACGACGTTCCCGAAGATGGCGAAGAAGATGACCTGGGAGAGGGCAAAGCCGAAGGTGCCGGCAGCGATGATGCCGCCGAACGTGAAGACGGCGGCGAGGCCGTCCCGGAACACGGCGCTGGCCAGGAGGAAGTAGATGGTATGCGGGCTGGTGGCGTAGATGGCCTTGATACGCCGGAACAGCAGCCCATAGCTGGCCAGGAACCCCAGGCGCGCCGCCTGCCCGGAGCGGGGCAGTTCAGGGACGGCAAACAGGACGGGGAGCGCGAAGACGAAGAACCACAGGGCGGAGAAAACCGCCACCAGCCTGATGTTGAGGCTGTCCTGCGTGGAGGCGCCGAACCATGCGAAAGCAGGCTGGACGAACAGCTGCAGGACGATCAGGAGTGCCACGATGCCGCCCAGGTAGCCGGCGCCCCAGCCGAAACCGCTGACCTTTCCGATGTTCCGTGGGGTGGACACCTGCGCGAGCATGGCGTTGTAGTTGACGCCGGCGAATTCGAAGAAGACATTGCCCAGCGCGATCAGGGATACGCCGAGGAGCAGGAATTCCGGGTGCGGGAACACGAAGAAGCACAGGGCAGTGAGGACGGCGACGACGGCCGAGTTGACTCCCAGCCACAGCTTGCGCCGGCCCCCTGCGTCCGAGCGCTGGCCGGTGACCGGTGCCAGCAGCGCGATGGCGAACCCGGCAACCGCCAATGCGCCGCCCAGCACTGCGGAGGCACTGTCCTCGCCACCGAAGGCGTTGGACGTCAGGTAGACGGTGAAGACGAAGGTGGTCATGACGGCGTTGAAGGCCGCCGAGCCCCAGTCCCAGGAGGCCCAGGCCAGGACCTGCCCTTTGGTGGAGGACCCGGTTCCGGCAACAAGATCCGAGGCGGGCTGCATCGCCCCTGGAGCGCTGGCGCTGTTCATAGGATGCATCGTATCCGCCCGTGGCGAACACCCACGGGAGCGCGGGCCCTTGTCGTCGGGGATTCCGGCTTTGGGTGCAGGTAAAACCGCCAAGGTTACCGGACCGGCCTTGGTAAACTGAACCCTCCCGAACCTTACTTTTTGCCGCCTGCTCCAACTTTTGACAATCGAATCCCTGACGTTGCGGAGAATACAGTGATCACAGTCCTTGCCGTGCACTTTTCGGTGGCTGTCCTCGCGCCCTTCCTCTTCAGGGTCTGGGGCCGCAACGCCTTCTACGCGTTGGCTGCCGTCCCGGCGGTTTCCTTTGGCTGGCTGATGTTCCAGCACAACCCCATCTACTCCGGACCCGGTGCCATCACTGAGGTCCTCGAATGGATCCCCAGCCTCCACCTTTCGCTGTCGTTCCGCATGGACGCGCTGGCCTGGGTGATGTCCCTGCTGGTGCTCGGCGTAGGGTCCCTGGTGCTGGTTTACTGCGCGCGCTACTTCAAGCGGAAGGACCAGGACCTGGGCGCCTTTGGTGCCCAGCTGCTGGCGTTCGCCGGTGCCATGTTCGGCCTGGTCACCGCGGACGACCTCCTGCTGCTGTTCATCTTCTGGGAACTGACCACCATCCTGTCCTATCTGCTGATCGGCTTTGCCCGGACCCGGCTTGCGGCCCGCCGCTCCGCACTCCAGGCGCTGATGGTCACCACCGCCGGCGGCCTTGCCATGCTGGTGGGCCTGATCATGCTGGGCAATGCCGCCGGAACCTACACCATCTCCGCCATCCTGGAGCAGGCCCCGGCGCTGGCCGGCGGGACGGCCGGCACCATGGTGAGCGCCGCCGTCGTCCTCATCCTGGTGGGTGCCATCACTAAATCTGCGCTGGTCCCGTTCCACTTCTGGCTTCCGGGCGCAATGGCGGCCCCCACCCCCGTGAGCGCCTACCTGCACGCGGCGGCGATGGTGAAGGCAGGAATCTACCTGGTGGCGCGGCTTGCCCCGGGATTCTCGGAGACGGCGTTCTGGCAGCCCGTGGTCCTGGGGCTGGGCCTGGCCACCATGCTGGTGGGCGGCTACCGGGCGCTGCGGCAGACCGACATTAAGCTGATCCTGGCCTACGGCACCGTCAGCCAGCTGGGCTTCCTCACCATGGTGGTGGGCCTGGGAACGCCCGACGCCGCCCTGGCGGGCCTGGCCATGCTGCTGGCGCACGGCCTGTTCAAGGCCACGCTGTTCCTGGTGGTGGGCATCATCGACCACCAGTCCGGGACCCGCGACGTCCATAAACTGTCCGGCGTCTTCCGCTCCTCCCGGGCCCTCGGCATCGTGGCCGGCATCGGGGCTGCGTCCATGGCGGGCGTTCCGCTGCTGGCCGGCTTTGTGGCCAAGGAATCGGTGCTGGAAGCATTCGTGCACCACGCCACGGACCCGCACGCCGGGCCGTGGGGCATGGTGGTGCTGGTGGGAATAGTGGTGGGCTCGATCCTCACTTTCGCCTACAGCGCCCGCTTCATGTGGGGCGCGTTCGCCGTCAAGCCCGGCGTGGACCCCACCCCGTTCAAGGCCATCAGGCCCTCCTTCCTGGCCGCCCCCGCGGTCCTCAGCCTCCTGACGATCGCCTACGGGCTTTGGCCGGTGCCGGTGGACGCCTGGATCCAGCCGTACGCCGCGCTGTTCGCTTCCACAGCGCCCGACGCCGGCACCGCGGCAGCGCAGGCGGGCCACCTTGCGCTGTGGCACGGCGTCACACCAGCACTGGGGCTGACGGCCGTCACCTTCGCACTGGGCCTGGCCATGTACTTTGGCCGCAGCGCAGTGGCCCGGGCCCAGTCCCTGGTCCCGGCCTGGGTGGACGCCGACCGCGCCTACCAACTGACCATCGGCGCGCTGGACGACGCGGCCGTCTGGATCACCGGCCGGACCCAGCGCGGTTCACTGTACTTCTACCTCGCGGTCATCCTGAGCGTGGCGTTCGTCCTGCCGCTGGCCGCGATCCTGCTTGGCGGCAACGCACTGCCGCAGGACATCTACCTTGTGGACCCCAACTCGCCGCTGCAGCTGGTGGCCGGGGTGGGCATCGTCATCGGCGCCCTGGCTGCCGTCAAGGCCAACAAACGTTTCCTTGCCGTGCTCATGGTGTCCGTCACGGGGTACGGCATCGCGCTGGTGTTCGCCCTGCAGGGTGCCCCGGATCTGGCCCTGACCCAGATGCTGGTGGAAACCATCATCCTGGTGGCCTTTGTCCTGGCCATGCGCAGGCTGCCGCCCGAACTGCGGGACCGCACCGGCGGGAAATACCGGGTCCTGCGGGTGATCATCGGGCTGGGCTTCGGCGTGACCATGGTGTTCGCCGCGATTTTCGCCATGGGCGCCCGGACCGCCATCCCCGTGTCCCTGCAGTTTCCGCAGCTCGCCTATGAAGGCGGCGGGGGCCTGAACGTGGTCAACGTGACCCTGGTGGACATCCGCGCCTGGGACACCTTCGGGGAGATCAGCGTCCTGGCGCTGGCCGCCACCGGCGTGGCAAGCCTGATCTTCGTCCGCGGCCGGGGCGACAGGCTGCAGGCATCCGCCACCGTTGCAGCGGGCACGGTGGGACGCCACCCCGGTGTCGACCCCGGCTCCCGCGACGCTGCGGCGCTGGCCATCAGCCGGAAGTTCGCGGCCTCCAGCCGGGACGTTTGGATTGTGGCAGGGCGGACCCTGGCTCCGGAACGCCGCTCCATCATCTTCGAGGTGGTCACCCGGCTGATCTTCCACTCCATGATCATCTTCTCGCTGTACCTGTTGCTGGCCGGCCACAACCTGCCCGGCGGAGGATTCGCCGGCGGTCTCACCGCGGGACTGGCCCTGACCATCCGCTACCTGGCGGGTGGCCGGTTCGAGCTGCGGGAGGCGGCGCCCCTGAGTGCCGGCGCGCTGCTGGGCATTGGCCTGGCCCTGGCGGCCGCCTCCGGAGTGATGCCCCTGCTGCTGGGCGGCCAGGTCTTCCAGTCCGCCATCATCCAGGTGTGGCTGCCCGTCTTCGGGGACATCAAGTTCGTCACCTCCACCATCTTTGATATCGGCGTCTACATCGTGGTGGTGGGCCTGGTGCTTGACGTGCTGCGCAGCCTCGGAGCCGAGATCGATGAACACCTGGAGGACCAGTCCGCGCCCGGGAGCGAGGACCAGGAACAGGAGCAGGAGCAGGAGCAGGACCAGGAGCCGCACCAGGAGCCGCACCAGGAACCGGACCACGGCCAGGGCCGGGAGCCGGACCGGGCCGGGGAAGAGCAAGGATCCGGCCGCCTGGACCAGGAACCGGACGGGGTTCCTGCCGAAACCACCGCAAAGGGCCACGCATGAGCGTCAACCTGACCCTGCTGATTGTCATGGGAGCGCTGTACGCCTGCGGCATCTACCTGATCCTGGAACGCAGCCTGACGCGGGTGCTGCTGGGGCTGATGCTGCTGGCCAACGCCACCAACCTCCTGATCCTGGCCACCGGGGGATATGCAGGCCTGGCGCCGCTGTTCTCCAAGGACATACCTGCCCAGGACTACAACGATCCGCTGCCGCAGGCCCTGATCCTGACGTCGATCGTGATTTCCTTCGCCGTCACGGCATTCATGCTGGGCATCATCTACCGCACGTGGGTGCTGGCCCGCCAGGACGACATTCAGGATGACGTGGAGGACCTCAGGGTGGCGGAGACCCCCAGCTTCGACGCGGAGGACGACGCCGAGGTGCCCGCGGAAACCTCCGAATTCCCGCTCACCATGCTGGGTTCCGACGGCCGGAATGTGTCAGACCACGGACCGTCCGCAGCGGACGCTGGCCAGGAAACGGACCAGCCGGTGGCCACGCTGGTGGCCGGCGGCCGGGAGATGCCCGCAGAACACGCTGCCGCGGAGGAAAAGCCCGGCTCGCTCAATGTTGACCCCAGCCCGGAAGGAGGCGGAAAGTGAACATCGCAAGCTTTGCCCCGCTCGCCGTCGTACTTCCCATCCTGGGCGCCGCCCTGACCTTCCTGCTGATCCGGCACTCCAGGGCCCAGCGCGCGGTGAGCATCGCCCTGCTGTCGCTGACCCTGGCGCTCGAATGCCTCCTGCTGGCCTCCGCGTGGAATGACGGCACCGCCGCGGTGACCATCGGAGGCTGGATCCCTCCGTTTGGCATCGTCATGGTGGTGGACCAGTTCTCCTCCCTGATGCTGGTGGTGTCCTCCGCCGTGAGCCTGGCCGTGCTGGTCTACGCCACAGGGCAGGGCATGGCCGACGGCGACCACGACGCACCGGTCTCGATCTTCCACCCCACGTACCTGATCCTGGTGGCAGGGGTGTCCAACGCGTTCCTGTCCGGTGACCTGTTCAACCTCTACGTGGGCTTCGAGATCCTGCTGACTGCAAGCTACGTGCTGATGACCCTGGGCGGCACCGGGCCGCGCATCCGCGCCGGCGTCACCTACGTGGTGGTGTCCGTGGTGTCCTCGGTGCTGTTCCTGATTGCCATCGCCATGGTCTACGGAGCCACCGGAACGGTGAACATGGCGGACCTGGCCATCAAGCTGGGCGAACTGGACCAGGGCACCAAAACCCTGCTGCATGTGATGCTCCTGGTGGCCTTCGGCATCAAGGCCGCCGTTTTCCCCCTCTCCTTCTGGCTCCCCGACTCCTACCCCACGGCGCCCGCGCCGGTCACCGCCGTGTTCGCCGGACTGCTGACCAAGGTGGGCGTCTACGCGATGGTCCGGACCGAGACGCTGCTGTTCCCCGGCGACACGTTGAACACGCCCCTGATGGTGGTGGCGCTGCTGACGATGTTGGTGGGCATCCTGGGTGCGCTGGCCCAAAGCGACATCAAGAGGCTCCTCTCGTTCACCCTGGTCAGCCACATCGGCTATATGGTGTTCGGGCTGGCCATGTCCTCCGCAGTGGGACTGGCAGCGGCGGTCTTCTACGTGGCGCACCACATCACCATCCAAACCAGCCTTTTCATGGTGACCGGCCTGATCGAGCGCCGCGGCGGCAGCTCGTCCGTGGACCGGCTGGGCGGCCTCGCAAAGCTCTCGCCCATGCTGGCCCTGCTGTTCTTCATTCCCGGCATGAACCTGGCCGGCATCCCGCCGTTCTCCGGGTTCCTGGGCAAGGTGGGGCTGCTGCAGGCCGGCGTCCAGCTGGGCACACCACTGGCCTATGCGCTGGTGATCGGCGGTGTGGTGACCAGCCTCCTGACGCTGCTGGCCATCGCCAGGGTTTGGAACCGCGCGTTCTGGCGCCGCCCCACCGATGCCGAACATCCGGACCCGGTGCTCCTGGCCCCTCCCGTGGCGAGGCTCTCCGGTCCAGGCGCCAAGGTCAACAACACCGTGACGCTCCTGCCGCGCACCATGGTGGGTTCGACAGCGGGTCTGGTGGTGCTCGGCATTGCCCTGACCGTCTTTGCCGGACCGCTGTTCGCTCTCTCGGACCGGGCCGCCCGGGACATGCTTGACCGGACGCCGTACATCGAGGCGGTGCTGGGCGACGGTACTTCCGTCCCGGGCACAACCGCCGGGGGAGGAGGGCGATGAGCCGCAAACGCATTTCGCTGCGCCAGGAACTGCCCCTGCTGGTCTGGCTGGTGATCGTCTGGGGCGCCCTGTGGCAGGATTTCAGCCCCGGAAACCTGTTGTTCGGTGCCCTCCTGGCCGTGGGCGTGGCCCGGCTCTTCTACCTTCCGCCGGTGGAGCTCAGCGGCCGCTTCAATATCCTCTACGCCGTGCCCTTCGCGCTGGCCTTCGTGGGCAAGGTGGTGGTGGCCAGCGCCCAGGTGCTGTACCTGGCAACGGCCCGCGGACCCAAGGTGACCAACGCCGTCGTCGCGGTGAAGCTGAGGAGCCACCAGGACCTGATCGTCACCGCCACCGGCCATGTGATCTCCCTGATCCCGGGCTCGCTGGTGGTGGAGGTGGACCGTTCCACGTCCACCCTCTACCTGCACGCCCTCAACATCACCTCAAAACAGGACGTGGAGGGCCTGCGGAACGAAGTCCGTTCCATCGAAGCCGGCCTGATCCGCATCATGGGCAGCCGCGAGGAACTCGAAGAAGTGCGAATGGAGGCCACCGCATGATGAACGTTGTCCTGGCCGTCACGGCCGTCATTTTCTCGCTGGCCGCGGCGGGTGCCATCCTCCGGATCGCCCGCGGCCCGTCGCTGCTGGACCGGGTCCTGGCCGCCGACGTCCTGCTCGCCATCCTGGGCGGGGCGCTGTGCATCGATATGGCAGTGAACCGGCACTTGAACAACCTGATGCTGGTGGTGGCCATCTCCATCATCGGGTTCATCGGGTCCGTGACGGTGGCCCGGTTCGTGGCGGACCGGAGGGTGAAGCCCAATGAATCCTGACTTTTCCGGGCCGGATGCCTGGATCGACGCTGTCTCGGCCGTGTTCATGGTGGTGGGCGCGCTCATGTCCCTGGGCGCGGCGATTGGCCTGCTGCGCTTCCCCGACCTGCTGAGCCGCATGCATGCCGCCACCAAGCCCCAGGTCCTGGGCCTGTTCCTGCTGCTGGCCGCCATTGGGCTGCAGATGCGGACCTGGTGGGTCTGGCCGGTCCTGGCTGTGGCATGGATCTTCCAGCTGCTCACGGTGCCCGTGTCCGCCCACATGGTGGGCCGGGCCGGCTACCGCACCAAGCACCTGCACCGGGAGCTGCTCACAGCCGACGAGCTGGAAGCCGTGGTGCAAAAAGCCGCCGCCGAGACCGCCCTGGAGGACAGTTCCGACGACGGCCGGCAGCGCTAAGCGAAGCTTTGGGCAGCTAGACGATATCTTGCGTCTTGGCGAAACGGGTGATGGCGCGCTGGGTGCCGCGGTTGGCCAGGACCTGGATGATGGCACTGACAGACGCCGAGATCAGCGCGAAGGTCAAAGCAGACCGGAGGCTGGTGGGGACGTCCTCGTTCTTGCCGGTGGGTGCTTTCTGCCCCGTGGTCTTTTCCCAGATGGTGTTGACCAGCTTGGTGCCGGCCAAGCCTGCGCCGAGGCTCACGGCGGTCCCGAGCAGTTTGATGAGAAGGTTCATTGCTGGTACTCCTTGCGGGCGGAAAACGGACTGGTCCCAGCCTAGCCTCACACCCGGGCTGGTCCGGGCAGGGCGTGGCCGGCGGGCGGCTCTGTGGTCAGGCCGGGGGCTGGCCGGCCTTGGGTTCGGTGCGGAACTTGATCATCTTGTGGGTGCCGTCGCAATAGGGCTTGATGGCGGACGCCCCGCACCGGCACAGGGCGACGGTCCTCCGCTCCCTGGGCACGGCGTCGCCGGAAGGGGTAACGATCTCGAAGTCACCCCTGACAATGAGGGGACCATCGGGGCACACCACGATCGAGCCGGGGGCGGGTTCCTGCTCCACGTCCGGCCGTGTTCCATGCTGTTCGAAGTTCATGCCTGCACCACATTCATTGTTGTTTCCGGTTTCCTCGGCGGCCAGCCGCTGCGGCTTCGCAGAATCGTCGTAGGCCTGCCGCCAGCCTGTCACGCTGCCGCCGGCACGGCCGCCCGGAGCGATGTTTCCCCGGCTTCCCAGGAGGACAGGAGGTGGGCGGAGACGCGGCCGTCAATGGCCATGACGGCGGTGGCACCGAACAGGACGTCCGCAAGGAGCTTTGGCTCGGCCTCAACCAAGCCGCCGGCGAGGTCCCGCCCGGCAATCTGCTCATGCACGGCGTCGGCCTCCACATGCTCATCGAAGTAGTGGGTGACATCCGCGGCGAAACCGAGCCGGCGGAATCCGTTGCCGTAGAAACGGTTGGGCTGGGATGAAGTCATTTCGTAGATGGCCAGGTGGCCGGTGATTGCCCCGCGGAGCCGCCGGTTCAGGCCGCACAGCGACATGAGGTTCACGGATGCGAGGGAGACGGCCGGGATGGTGTCGACGTACGCGCCGTACCTGTCGTCCAGGCCCAGCCCGCGCATGGTCCGGGCAAACAGCGCGCTGTGCATCCGTTCCGGCCTGCCGCCGCCGTATTCGTCCGCCTGGATTTCCACGAGGGCAGCCTTCGCCCGGCCGGTGAGCCGCGGAATGGCCCAGGTGTGCGGATCCGCTTCCTTCAACTGGTACACGGACTTGTGGATCAAGAACTCTTTGAGCTGCTCCAGGCTTGCCTTCCGTGCGACAAAGCGGGAAACGCTGGGACCGGTGTCCATACCGGCGAGGCCAAAAAGGACGTCGGCAACGGCATCGCTGGTCATGGCAATCCCGGCGGGCAGGTCGGCGTCACCGGCGGCCTGGCGTGCGGCGGCACGAAGGGCGGCTTCGAAGGGTTCCTCGATCAGGCGCCGGACCCTGATCAGGGCCGGTTCCCACTCCCAGGCGTCGCTGACCCCGTCCAGGCCCGAATAATGCAGTTCGTAGAGGCAAAAGAGGGACAGCTGGATGTCTTCGTCGGCGATGATGTCACCGGTTCGGGCCACCTGCCCCGCGACCAGCCGGTGCAGCCCGTCCAGCTCGGGCGTGGCTGCATCAGGGGCCTTGGACAGGGCCGCAAAGAGGGCGCTGCTGATGGGGCCTCTGGTGTCCGGGATTCTCATGGTGCTCCTTGGTTGCCGCGCCGGTTCCGGGAAGGGACGCCGAAGGTGCTCCCATTCCCTGTGGTGGTTGTACCCCGGGGACAACATAGTAAGCATGATTACTAATGAAAGCTAAGCAGCCTGCTGCCGCCTGGCATGTACGGGTGCTTGTCCCGCTGCGCCTGGTCAGCCAGGGCTGGTTGGCCGGCGCTACTCGTCCAGCGCCGACCCCAGGATGTCGCGCAGTGCCTCAACCACCAGTTCGTGGTCCTGCAGCTGCGGCAGTCCGGACACCGCCACGGAAGCCACCACCCCAACGCCCGTGACGTGGATCGGAAACGCGCCCCCGTGTGCCGCATAGCGGGACTGGTCGAACCAGGCGTTGTCCTCGATCCGGCCGCCGCCCAGCCGGCCACGCAGTCCCACCAGGAGGGAGGGCACCTCGTACCGGAGGGCAGTGCGCTGCTTGGCCCGGATCCAGTGGCCGTTGTCAGGCGTGGCGCCAGGAAGTGCGACATGGAACAGCACCTGCTCACCCTTGGCGATGTCGATGGCGATGGGCAACGACCGCTCCTTGCCCAGTTCAACGAGGAGCAGGCCAAGGTTCAACGCATCGTCCAGCGAGAAGCCGGGGAACTGGAGCTCCCGGACCTCCGCCTCGATGCGGGCAATCTGCGCCTCCAGTGAGCCCTCCGGCTGGGCGTCGCTGGAATCAGGATCGAACCCGGTCACATCCGGTGGATTGGCGGTCATGGCCCTCAATCTACTCCTGCCAGGTGTAAACTTGACCACGCCCAACTGGGCGAAATGAACAGCGTTACCCAACCACAAAGCAACACTAAAAACGACAGGGGAGCGCCGCCGTCGGGCATCCTGGCGCAGGCCGGGCACCGCAGGTGGGCGCTGAGAGTGCGGACAGCCGCAGACCCTCGAACCTGATCCGGTTAGTACCGGCGCAAGGGAGTCGAGTTCTCAAAGTGTCGCGGATGCACGGCCACAGGCCGGCAGCCGGGTCCACTTTCCCCTCCTGTTTCCCAGGAGGATCACATGAGTACTGCAGCAATCAAGAAGACCACCAGTAAGTCCTGGCGCGTCGTGGACATCGTCGTCGCCGCCCTGGTGGCCATCGCGGGCGGCGTCATTTTCTGGGCATGGGACCAGGGGGCCGCCGCACTGTCCGCCCCCATGAACGCCGCCTACCCGCCCCTGACCGGACTGCTGGCGGGCGGCTGGATGATTCCCGGGGTGCTGGGCATGCTCATCATCCGCAAGCCCGGAGCCGCCCTGTTCTGCGAGACCGTAGCCGCCACCGGCGAACTGCTGATGGGTTCCCAGTACGGCGCCTCGGTCCTGTTCTCGGGTTTCATCCAGGGCCTGGGCGCGGAAATCATTTTCGCGATCGTCGTCTACCGCAAGTTCAACCTGCCTGTATCGCTGCTGGCCGGCGCCGCGGCAGGGTTCTTCTGCGGCCTGAATGACTCGTTTGCCCCGTGGGGCTGGAACATTGCGTACTCCGGCGCGGACAAGCTCGCCTACATCGTGCTGACCACCCTTTCCGGGGCCATCCTGGCGGGCGCTTTGTCCTGGCTTGCCACCCGCGGCCTGGCCCGCACCGGCGTGCTGAGCTCCTTCGCGTCCCGTAAGGCTGCCACGGAGCCTGTCTTCTCCTGATGGCACCCTCCCAGGACGCCTCCGGCACGGTCCAGCCTGCCGCCATCGCCGCCCGCGGCTGGGGATGGCGGCATGCCGGACGGGCCAAGCCCGCCGTCCACGGCCTTGACCTGGACATCGCCCCCGGGGAGCGGGTGCTCCTGCTGGGGCCCTCCGGCGCCGGGAAGTCCACGCTGCTGCACGCCCTTGCCGGCGTCCTGGGAGACATAAACGACGACGGCGAGGCAGGCGACGCCGACGAGTCCGGTTCGCTGCTGGTTGACGGAGCCCCGCCCCGGGCACGGCGCGGCCGCGCCGGTCTCATGCAGCAGGACCCGGAGACCCAGGTGGTCCTGTCGCGGGTGGGGGACGACGTCGCCTTCGGCGCCGAAAACCTTGCGGTGCCCCGCGACGCCATCTGGCCGCGCGTTCACGAGGCACTTGCCGACGTCGGGCTCGCCCACCTCCCGCTGGACCACCCGACGTCGGCCCTCTCCGGCGGCCAAAAGCAGCGCCTGGCGCTGGCGGGCATCCTGGCGATGCGTCCCGGACTGATCCTGCTGGACGAGCCCACCGCCAACCTGGACCCGGACGGCGTGCTGGAGGTCCGCGACGCCGTGGCCCGTTCCCTGGACAAAACCGGGGCGACGCTGGTGGTGGTGGAGCACCGGGTGTCCGTCTGGAAGGACCTCGTGGACCGGATCGTGGTCCTGCAGCCCGGCTCCGCCGCGGATCCTGCAGTGCTCCTGGACGGGCCGCCGGACCGAGTCCTTACGGAGGCGCGGACCATGCTGGCCGCTGCCGGCGTGTGGGTGCCCGGGTATGTGCCGGCCACACGCGCCCGCGCCGCCGTCCCGGCTCCCGGTGCAGGCAGCCTCCTGCTGGCCGCAGAGCAGCTGGGCGTCTCCCGCGAACGCCCCCGCCGCAAAGGCTTCCGGAAGATCCCGCCGGTCCCGGTCCAGGAAGGCGTGGCCGCGCAGGTCCGTGCCGGGCAGGCCCTTGCCATCACCGGCGCCAACGGTGCCGGCAAGTCCACGTTCGCGCTGACCCTCGCAGGGCTGCTTGAGCCGGTGTCCGGAAAAGTGTCCGCGACGCTGGACCTCAGCCGCGGTGCCGGCATCGATCCGTACAAGTGGAAGGCCGAGCAGCTGATTTCGCGGGTGGGCACGGTGTTCCAGGAGCCGGAGCACCAGTTCGTCACCGGAAAGGTGCTTGACGAGCTGCTCTTCGGCCCCCGGCACCTGGGGCACGGCGAGGACCGCGTTGAGGAACTGCTGGAGCGGCTGCGCCTTACCCAGCTGGTGGACGCCAACCCCTATACGCTCTCCGGCGGTGAGAAGCGGCGGTTGTCCGTGGCCACCGTCCTGGCCGCCAGCCCCCAGGTGCTGATCCTGGACGAGCCCACGTTCGGCCAGGATGCCAATACCTGGGCCGAGCTGGCATCGTTCCTGTCCGAGCTCCTTGATGCCGGCACCGCGGTGGTAGCCGTGACCCATGATGCCGAATTCACGGAGGCGCTCGGCGGGGCGGAACTGCGGATGGCCGTGGCGGAAGCGGTGGCGCCATGAGGCAGCAACTCACCTTGAGCGGCAACCACGCCCTCCTGGCCCGCGCCAACCCCTTGAGCAAGTTCGCGGCCGTCCTGCTCATCACGGCCGTCCTGGCGCTGTCCATCGACTGGGTGTCCGCGTCCGTGGCCCTGGTGTTCGAACTTCTGCTGTTTCCCCTGGCAGGCCTCACCTTGTCCCTGCTGTGGCAGCGCGGCTGGCCGCTGATCCTCGCCGCTGCCGTGGGAGGCTGGAGCACCGCCATCCTGGCACCGGACAGCGGCAGGATCCTGCTCGACGCCGGCATCTGGACCATGAGCGAGGGTTCCCTCCAGCTCGGCATAGGATTCCTGCTGCGCGGTTTTGCGATCGCCCTCCCGGCGGTGCTCCTGATGAGCTGCACCGATCCCACCGACCTCGCCGACGCGCTCGCGCAGAAGGCGCGCCTGCCGCACCGGTTCGTCCTGGGAACCCTGGCTGCGATGCGCTTGGTGGGGCTCATGGCCGAGGAATGGCAGACCATCGGGATGGCGCGGCGTGCCCGCGGCGTAGGCGCCCGGGGCAGCCTGGGGCAGCGGGTGACGGCGACGCTCGGGCAAAGTTTCGGGCTGCTGGTCCAGGCCATCCGCCGTGCATCGAGGCTCGCCGTCACCATGGAGGCGAGGGGTTTCGGAGGCGGCCGGCGGACCTGGGCCCGGGTGTCCACCTTCAGCCCGCTGGACCTCTGGGTGGTGGCAGGCGGCGTCCTGGTGGCCGGACTCGCCCTTTTCGCAGCTGTTACGGCCGGTACCTGGAATATGGTGTGGCTGGGGAGTTAAGCCACCCGCCCGGGGGACAGGCAGGGGCTCCCTATCGCACCGAATGGGTACCGCCCTCCTGGAGCCCCCTTCCGCGCCCGCGGGTAGCTGCCACGAAGGCTGGATAACTCATTTATGATATATTCGCGGTATGATCCAGGAGACCGCTGAACACGTTGCCGCCATGCTGAGGGACGCCCGGAGCGAGAAAGGGTGGACCCAGGGGCAGTTGGCCGCCGAACTTGGCACCAGCCAGAGCGCCGTGGCCCGGATGGAACAGGGCAAGCAGAACCTGAGCCTGAAAATGATCCAGCGGCTGGAAAACATCTTTGACCGCAGCATCGTGAACGTGGCCAAGCCGCAGATGACCCACCTGCGGGTGGAAGGCGGCCGCACCCTCTCCGGAGCCGTCGACGTCAACAGCAGCAAGAACGCCGGCGTCGCCCTGCTGTGCGCCAGCCTGATCAACAGGGGCACCACAGTGCTCCGGCGCCTGGCCCGGATCGAGGAAGTCAACCGCATCGTCGAGGTCCTGACCAGCATCGGTGTCGAGTGCACCTGGCTCAATGACACGGATCTCCGCCTGCGCCGCCCTGCCGTCCTGGACCTGGACGCCATGGACGTGGACGCGGCACGCCGGACCCGCAGCGTCATCATGCTGCTGGGCCCCCTGCTGGATGAGTCCCGTGAGTACCGGCTTCCCTACGCCGGCGGCTGCGACCTGGGCACCCGGACCGTGGAACCCCACATGCAGGCACTGCGCGAGTTCGACCTGTCAGTGGAGGCCACCGCAGGTTTCTACACCGTGCAGGCGCCGCCCGCCGATACCCGGGACCGCTCCTTCGTCCTCACCGAACGCGGGGACACCGTCACCGAAAATGCGATCATGGCCGCGGCGCACCGCGCCGGAACAACCGTGATCCGCAACGCCAGCCCCAACTACATGGTGCAGGACCTGTGCTTCTACCTGCAGATGCTCGGCGTCACCATTGAAGGCGTGGGCACCACCACGTTGAAGATCACCGGGCAGCCGGAAATCGACGCCGAGATTGAATACTTCCCCTCCGAGGATCCCATCGAGGCCATGAGCCTCATCACGGCCGGCATCGTCACCAACTCCGAAGTCACCGTGCGCCGGGTGCCCATCGAATTCATGGAGATCGAACTGGCCACTCTGGGCCAGATGGGGCAGAAGCTGGAGATTTCGGGCGAGTACATGGCCCGCAACGGCCGCACCCGCCTGGTGGACGTGACCACCAAACCCTCCGAGCTGCGTGCCCCGGAGGACAAGATCCACCCCATGCCGTTCCCCGGGCTGAATATCGACAACCTGCCGTTCTTCGCCGTCATTGCTGCGAACGCCCACGGCCAGACCATGATCCACGACTGGGTGTACGAGAACCGCGCCATCTACCTGACGGAGCTGAACCGGCTCGGCGCGCAGGTGCAGCTCCTGGACCCGCACCGGATCTACGTCAACGGACCCACCAAGTGGCGCGCCGCCGAGGTGGGCTGCCCGCCCGCGCTCCGGCCTGCCGCCTGCCTCCTGCTGGCCATGCTCGCAGCGCGGGGTGTGTCCGAGCTGCGGAACATCTATGTGATCGAGCGTGGTTACGAGGACCTGGCGGAGCGGCTGAACACCATCGGCGCCAAGGTGGAGTACTTCCAGGACTGACCCATTCACGCTTCGTCATGAACGGCGGGCCACGGTTCCAATGGCCGCCCGCTGCCGCAGAATATTCGTATGCGTACATTTGGCGTAGAGGAAGAACTCCTGATCGTTGATCCGGAGTCCGGGGAGCCGCTTGCCCTGGCCGACGCCCTCCTCGCCAGCCACCGCGTCGCAGCCGACGATCTTCCCGTGGACCTGGATGGCCGCCATGCCGGCAACCAGGCGGATTACGACGACGAGATGGGCCTGAGTGCCGAGCTCAAGCTTGAGCAGATCGAGACGCAGACCCGGCCGTGCCGGGAGTACGGCGGCCTGCTGGAGCAGATCCGGGCAGGCCGGGCGCTGGCCGACCAGGCAGCCCGGAAGCACGGAGCCAGGGTGGCGGCGCTGGCCACCTCACCCGTGGCATCGCCCAGCCACACCACACCCGACCCGCGCTATGCCAGGATGCTGGAGCGCTTCGGCCTCACCGCCCAGGAACAGCTCACCTGCGGTTTCCACGTCCACACCTTCATCGAATCGCCGGAGGAAGGGGTGGCGGTCCTGGACCGCATCCGCGACAAACTGGCTGTCCTCACGGCGCTGAGCGCGAACTCGCCGTTCTGGAACGGCGTCCCCACCGGCTTCGAAAGCTACCGCACCCAGGCCTGGAACCGCTGGCCCACAGCCGGCCCGGCCGGCATCTACGGAACGTACCCTGCCTACCGCCGGGTGGTGACCCGGCTGCTGGACAGCGGCGTCATGCTCGACGAGGGCATGCTCTATTTCGACGCGCGGCTCTCCCGCAACCACCCCACGGTGGAGGTGCGGGTGGCGGACGTATGCCTCCGTGCCGGGGACGCCGCACTCATCGCCGTGCTGGTCCGGGCACTTGTGGAATCCGCCAGCCGGGAGTGGCGGGACGACGTGGACCCTGCGCCCGTTCCCACCGTCCTGCTGCGGATGGCGTCCTGGCAGGCCAGCAGCGCCGGGTTGAGCGGCGAACTGCTGGACTTTGGCAACTTCCGGCCGGCGCCGGCTGCGGATGTGGTGCGTTCCCTGGTGGATTACCTGGCCCCCGTCCTTGACGAACAGGGCGAGCTCGCATTGGCCCGCCAGGGGGTGGAGGACATCATCGCCCGCGGGACAGGGTCCGCTGAACAGCGCCGCGCCCGCGACAAGGCCCTGGCGGGGCAGCCGCCGGAGGACATGGGGTTCGGCGCGGTGGTCCGGCAGGCCGTCCACCTGACCATGCGTGATGCGCTGGACCTTGCGGACGTGGCGGCTACGCCCGAGCTGCTGCGTGTCCGGCAGGCCTGACGGGGCAAGAGCCGCCAGGCGCGCAGACTTGTAGAACCTCAGGTGTCTTGTAGAACGGCAGGTGTAGAGACCCGCAGCGAAGCAGGTGCTAGGTAGCGAGGCGCTGTAGAAGGACCTGTTCCAGCGGGCTTCGTTGTGTTGGCAGGATGCCCTCGGGCCAGTGGGTTGGTTCTGAGTCCTGGTGTTCTGGGTTGTAGTGCCTGCCTGTTGGTGAGGTCCAACCGGGTGGTTCATTCTTGTTGGCCAGGTCCGGTGCCCATTGGCTGTGGTGTTTGAGCCGGTGGTGTTTGGGGCAGAGTTGGGCCAGGTTGCCGACGTTGGTAGCGCCGCCGTGTTGCCAGGCTTGTAGGTGGTCGGTTTCGTTGTCGGGGGTGCGGTTGGCGCAGCCCCGGAAGGTGCACTTGGCATCGCGCATCCTGATCCAGCGTTTGATGGTTTCGGTGAGCCGGTAGTTTTTCCGGCCAATTTCCAGTGGTGCGCCGTCGCGGGGGTCGACCAGGACCCGGTAGAACGATTCCGCCCCGTCGGCGACAAGTTTGCGCGCCATGGACGCCGGGATCGGCCCGAAACCATCCAGTACGGCGGGTTCATCGGTCACGCCGAGGAGGGAGAACACCGGCACCATCACCAGGACGTCGGCCCGCGGCGCAGGGACCTGTCCGGCCTCCATCGGTTTCCCGGTCTGTGTGGTGTGCCCGGCGCCGAGGAGCAGGGAGGCGGCGATGTCGGGGCGGAGCTGGGTGAGGGTGCGCTCTTCGGTGGGACCTTGGAGTCCGCGGGCGGTGGCGGTGGTGCGGTTCCAGATGGCGCAGGCGGTGTCCCCGGGGAGGTAGAGCGAGACCCAGGCCATACCGTCCCGCTCGGGGGTGTATTCCATCCGCCGGTCAGCTACCCCTTTTACATGGCGCTTCTCGATCGATTCCGGGTGATGGCGTTCCCGCCACCCGCGGACCTTGGCTCGGAACCGTGACGGTACGAGGTCACCGGGGGCCGCGCCGCGGGCGGGCTGGGGTGCGGCCGGGTCGAAGAAATGCGCCACCAGCGACGCCGCGCCGTCAGTGGTGAGGCCCTCGGTTTCGTCGGCGACAATCCGGGCGTGCTGCCAGGACATCGCGCCCGCGGCCAGGGCGTTCATGGCGTGCGGCAGGGAGCAGATCCGCCGTGACTGGTCCACCAAAGCGCCCGCTGCCGCGGAGCTGATGGTCACCACCCCGGCGATTTCCTCCACCACCGACATGTCCGCGTAAGTGCGGTCCTGGATCGAGGCGTCCGCTGGGGTCAGGGCGCGCTGGAACTCCACTGCCTCAGCAGCGGCCCGTGCCTGCATCGCAGCGAGCTGCGCCTCCAGCCGAGCCATAAGTTCCAGCCGTTCCAGCCGGATCCCATACCGCCGCTGCAACACATCCACACCGGCACCAGCAGCCGCCGCGGCAGCAAGGAAAGAGTCCTGACGGTTCAGCGAATCAAGGGCGGCAACAGAGGCATCGATCGACGCCAGCACCACCCCGACACCACCGCTGGTTCCCATACCGACATCATCCAACGAGGCACTGACATATGTATTTGGCCAGGCGGACCTGGTCCCGCCCCCGCTAGATCTGCTTCAGCGCCTGTTCCAGGTCGCGGAGGAGGTCTTCCGGGTCCTCGAGCCCCACCGAGAGCCGGACCACGCCGTCGCTCAGGCCGATGGCGGCCCGCCCCTCCGGGCCCATGGCGCGGTGGGTAGTGGTGGCGGGGTGCGTGATCAGGGACTTTGCGTCACCGAGGTTGTTGGAGATATCGATGATCCGCAGCCCGTCCAGCAGTGCGAACGCCGCTTCCTTGCCCGTGCGTCCGCCGGAAGGAGCGAGCTCGAAGGTAAGGACCGTGCCACCTGCACTCATCTGCTTTGCCGCCAGCCCGTACTGCGGGTGCGACTTCAGGAGCGGGTACTTCACCCAGCTCACCGCCGGCTGTTCCTCCAGCCATTCTGCGAGCCGGAGTGCGGTCGCCGAGGAGTGGTTGACGCGCAGGCCCATGGTCTCCAGGCCCTTGGTCAGGACCCAGGCGTTGAAAGCGGAAAGCGCGGGGCCGGTGTGGCGCATCAGCTGCTTCACCGGTCCGTCGATGAATTCCTTGGTGCCCAGGATGGCACCGCCCATCACCCGGCCCTGCCCGTCGATGTGCTTGGTGCCGGAGTAGACGATGACGTCGGCGCCGAGGTCCCCGCAGCGCTGCAGCAGGGGAGTGGCGAACACGTTGTCCGCCACCACGGTGGCCCCGGCCGCATGGGCCAGTTCGCTGACGGCGGCGATGTCCACGATCTCCTGCATGGGGTTCGACGGGGACTCGAAGAAGACGGCGGTGGTGGGCTTGGACAGGGCTTCGCGCCACTGGTCAAGGTCCGGGCCGTCCACGAAGACCGTCTCCACACCCCAACGGGGCAGGATCTCGTTCAGGATCACAAAGCACGAACCAAACAGTGACCGGGCGGCCACCACCCGGTCCCCCGCAGCCAGCAGGGCACCCAGCGAGGTGAACACGGCGGACATGCCCGACGCCGTCGCGAAGCATGCTTCGGTGCCTTCGAGCAGCCTGAGCCGTTCCTGGAAGGTGGCCACGGACGGGTTGCCGTAGCGGGAGTAGACAAAGCGCTCGTCCTCGCCGGTGAAGGCCCGTTCAGCTGCCGCGGCGGACTCGTAGACGAACCCTGAATTCAGGAAGATGGCCTCGGACGTTTCCTGGAAGTTGGAGCGGTCCAGGCCTCCGCGGACTGCCTGGGTGTCGGGGTTCCAGCCGGGGGCGTCTGGGTTGAAGGTCACTTAGTTCTTTCCGAGGTTGGTGGGGAGGCCGCGGTTCTTCCAGCCATTGACGGTCCGCTCGCCGTAGCGGTCGGGCTCGCCTTCGAAGCCCTCCAGCACGCTGTAGGCGGTGAAGCCGGCCTGGGTGGCGGCAGTCGCGGCCGCGATGGACCGCTGGCCGGACCGGCACAGGAACAGCAGTTCCGCGTGGGGATCCTCCGGCGCCTGCTCCTGGAGGTCCTTGACGAAGTCCGGGTTGGGGATGCCGCCGGGGAAGGTCCACTGGATGAACAGGGGATCGTTGTCCGTGGCCTTGGTGTCCGGGATGCCGATGTGGGCCCATTCGCCCTCGGTGCGGACATCCACCAGGATGGCGCCCTGCTCCAGCTTGGCCCAGGCTTCCTGCGGCGTCAGGTCTCCCGCGTAGCTCATGCGTGGCCCTCGCCGTCGAACTCGCCCTCAAATTCGGCATCGAGCTGGTCCACGGCGGTGGCCACGGCGGCGTCGGCGGAAGCGATCGCGGCCGGAAGGACGATTGCCTGCGCCACGATGACGGTGGTGCCGTTGAAGGTTGCCGCCGGGCTGCCGTGCAGGACGTAGCCATCGGCGAGTGCAGCGGAGATCCGCTCACAGAATTCACGGTTGTCCGCGCCCGTAATCAGGCGGTAGGACAGTCTTTCGTCAGGGGCGGGTGCGTCGGACACGACGGATCTCCTTCTCTCACGCTTGCAGCTCGAATCGGTCGATATGCCGAGTATTCACCTGAGGCACCCCGCCGCGAAAGGGAGGGTTGCCGACCGGCAAGTCAGGGCTTGGCGCCGGTACTCATTACTCCCCAAAAACGTAACACCTGCCGCGCCCGGCCGCATCGCCGCCGTCGTCATGTTCCGTAATTGAGCCGTCCGCGTCACGGCACGGGTTATGCCCATGGGCCGATAAAGTTCTTACCGGGGGCGCCGCCCCGTATCCAGAGCAATGAGTACCGGGGGGTCCTTGTCAGCATGCGGGCACACGTATCGCACCACCACGCCGCCATCCCGCGGAACCGTCCGCGTTCCATCGCAGCCTTTTTCGCCGCGGTGTTCATCGTCCTACTGGCCCTGGTGGTCCCGGCAGGCCCGGCACACGCGGCGCCTGCTCCACCGGACAAGGGCAAGCCGTGGCTGGGGGCGGTCCTCGAGTGGGGTGAGGATACGGCCGCGGGCTTCAGCGACAGGCTGGGCGCCGGCCCCGCCGTCTTCGGCCACGACATCACCATTCCGTACCGCGAATCGGAGCGGAATGACATCGACGGCTTCCTGCAGCAAACTGCAGCCAAAGGCGCCCACGCCCTGCTCACGGTGAAGCCGTCGGTGCCCCTGGACCAGCTCGGCCCCGCGGAGGCGGAAGCGTTCGCAGCCCAGGTCCGCGACCTGACATCGGGGTTCAAGGGCCAACTGCTGGTCCGGTTCGCCCCCGATATGAATGCCAGCTGGGTGGCCTGGGGCCAGCAGCCGGCCACGTACCGGCAGGCTTTCCAGGCCGTGGCGGCAGCCTTCAAGAAGGACGACGGCGGCCGGGCCGCCATGGTGTGGGCGCCTTACCTGGGCAAGGACTACCCCTTTGAACGGAACCGGAATGCCCCGGAGCCGGGAAGCGACGGGTTTTCCCTCCTGGATACGAACGGGGACGGGACCTGGAACGGAAGCGACAGCGCCTATGCCCCCTACTACCCGGGCGATGACGCCGTGGACTGGGTGGGCCTGACCGCCTATCACGACGACACTGCCGGCGGGGCCGCCGTCAACACGACGCCGCGTCCGGGCGAACTCCAGGAGATGCTGACGGCCTCCGGCGGCGAAAACTTCTACGGCACCTACGTGGAGGGACGCAAAAAGCCTTTCCTCCTCCAGACTTCGGCCTTCTACAGCCCTGCGTCCGGTGGGGCGCCCGAGGCGGACATCAAGACGGGCTGGTGGGACCAGGTGGTGGCCACTGCCACGTCACCCGCTTTCGCCGGGACGGCCGCCGTGGTGTGGGACGAACGGACCAGCACGCGGGATACCGGCGTGGCAAGCATCAGCTGGCTGCTCACGGGAAGCCCGGATATTGCCAAGGCCGCCCTGGACAGGCTGAAGGCATCGCCGATGGTCACCGGCCCTGTCACGGATGTGGCGTCCACAGGCACCTACGTGCGGGCCAACACGCTTTCCGGCGCCGCCCCCTGGACCGTTGGTGCCGCCATGGTCATCCTCCTGGTGGCCCTGTGGCAGGTTCCCCGCCGGATCAACACCGCCACGTCCTGGAGCTACCAGGACCCTTCCACCAGGGATTCGCGGGTGGACCTGCTGCGCGGACTGGCCATTGTCTTTGTGGTGGTCAACCACCTGGGCATGGCCTCACTGTTCCAGCTGCTCACCCAGGAGGCGGTGGGCTTCGTGTCAGGCGCGGAGCTGTTCGTCCTGTTCTCCGGCCTGGTGGTGGGCATGGTGTACGGGCCCAAGGCCAAGGAGGACTTCGGCCGGGTGGTGGACCTGACGTCCCGCCGGGCCGGGAAGCTCTACGTGACCGCCCTGGCCGTGCTGATCGGCGTCTTCCTTCTTTCCCTGCTCCCGTTCTTCCACACTGAGGCCCTGACCACGTTCGTGGACCAGGGGACCGGCGGCGCAGGACACGGCGGCGCCGGCCGGACCTACGACCTCTACGCCGGCATGTCGTCGCTGTTCCAGTTCCCCGTGCCGCCGCAGGTGCTGCCGGCCATCGTGCTGCTGCAGTTCGGTCCCTGGCAGTTCAACGTCATGGGCCTGTACGTGGTGCTCCTGCTGGCCAGCCCGCTGATCCTTGCGGCGCTGAACCGCGGCAAGGCCGTCTGGGTATTGCTGGCGACGCTCGCCGTGTACGCGGTAGGCGCCGTGACCCGGTTCAGGATCCTGCCATCCCAGTTTGAGGACTCGTTTCCCCTGCTGGTGTGGCAGGTGCTTTTCGTCCTCGGCCTGGTTGTTGGCTACTACCGCCGCAGCATCGTTGCGTGGTTGTCGGCGCACACGTGGGTGGTGGCGGCCTGCACTGCGGCAGCGTTTGCGCTGGCCTTCCTGTCCTGGGGGAATCCGTACCTGGCCAACAACTACGACGTCCGCTTGGCGCTCATGCCGGACGCCTCCTACCGCGCCATGTATGACGCACTCTTCGGCCGGACCTACCTGGCGCCCGGCCGGCTGTTCAACGTCCTGGTCCTGGTGGTAGCCGCCTACGCGTTCCTCAGCGCTTACTGGAAACCGGTGGAGCGTGCCCTGGGCTGGTTCCTGATTCCGCTGGGCCGCGCCACGCTGTATGTCTTCATCATGCATGTGGTGCTGATCGCCGTCGTCACAAACATCCCGGCGCTCCAGCAGCAGAGCATCTTCCTCAACACCGCGGCCTACGCCGTGGTCCTGGGCCTGTTGTGGGTGATGGTCCGCACCAGGTTCCTTTTCCGGATCGTTCCCACCTAGGGATTCCCGCCTGGGGGACGGCCCCTTTGCCTGGTTCCAGGGTGCATCCGGGCATGAAAATGCTGCGGCACAAAAGTGCCACAGCATGTCATCATGCGCCGCTGGTTACCCTGCGGCCCGTTGGCAGCCCGGGGGGCCTTAAACAAGCCGCGGGTAGCTGCTGAGGATGTAGTCCGCAGCGGCCGGCCCCTTCATGCGCAGTCCGTTGCGGCGAACCGAGACTTTGTGTTTCATGGCAGCCCAGAAACTGGACTCGGTGCCGGTGGGCTGCTCGTTGACGAAGCACCAGCTGGTGTACAGCCCGTAGAGGCGGTCGCGGTCCAGGCTGGATTCCGAGGCATTGTCTGCGTAGGTGGCTTCGTGGAGGAAAAGATCAAACTGCGAATTGGCCATGAGGCGTCCCTTCGCTCGGTGCGTGGTGCCGCCGGTAGGCTCCAGCGGCGAACCTCGATGCCCTGCACAAGGTGGCAAAGGATTGTGTAGCCGCTTTCCTTGAGAGGTCCCGAAAAGCTCAAGAGGTCATCTTGTCTACGATGTAGACTTTACCTGTAGACCAGATATGAGGCAACCGTCCCAGTTACTTCGGGACGAGGGCCGCCAGTGAGGACCTTTGTGATGACTTCCGCCAACACTTCCCAGCCCGGGCAGGCCAAAACGAGGCTGAGCAGGGACATTGTGCTGGCCAAGGCCCTGGAGTTGGTGGACGCCGAAAGCCTGGAGGCCCTGACCATGCGCCGGCTGGGGCAGGAACTCGGCCGGGATCCGATGAGCCTCTACCGCTACGCCGAGAACCGCGCCGCACTGCTGGACGGGGTTACCGAGCTGGTACTCAACCAGCTAAGCATCCATCCATCGGACCCGGACTGGAAAGCCCAGTTGCGGAAGATCGCCCACAGCTTGCGGGCGCTCGCCCTGCAGCATCCCAATGTGGTTCCCCTGTTGGTCACGCGGCCCCTTTCCACGCCCCTGGGCCTTCGCCCCCTGGGCACGCTGCGGCCGCTGGAACAGATCCTGTCCCTGCTGGGCTCGGCAGGATTCGCGCCGGCCGATGCCCTCCACGTCTACCGCGCCTACTACGGCTTCCTCTACGGGCACATCCTGAACGAGCTGCAGGAGTACGTGGTGGATCCGGAAGAGAACGAGGTGCTGTTGCGCCTGGGGCTCCACCGTTTGCCGGCGAAGGAATTCCCCAAGCTGCGTGCCCTTGCTCCCGCCCTGGCAGAGTACGACGGCGAGGCGGAACTTGACCAGGGACTTGGCATCCTGCTGTCGGGGCTGGAAGCACAGCTGTCACGGCAGGCGGCAGGCCCCGCCGCCTGACCCCGGGGCCTGCTGACGGCGGATTGCCCGGGCGGCGCTATTCGAAGGACGCGCGGCGCCGGTCCTGCAGGCGGGTGTTCCAGATGTCCGGCCGGTTCACGCGGAACCGGCGCCCCGTCAGTGCTTTGGCGTTCAGCCGCACGTAGTGGGCCTTTTCGCCCGGCTGCCACGGTTCCAGGCCGAGTGCGTCCACCGCATCCTTAACGCCCTGGTCCTCGATGATTTCCGTTTCGCCGCGAACCACTACGCTCCAGGCCTGTTCCGAGGCGGGGTCGTAGCCGTCTATTTCCAGTGCTGCCGGCCGTTCCATCCTGGCGCCCCAAAGCTTTGACCCGGGTGCGGTGCGGAAGACGATGCTGCGCAGGTGGACGGCGTAGTTCACGGGGAAGATCTCGGGATGCTCGTCCACCACGATGGCCAGCCTGCCCACCGCGTCATTGTCGAGGAGTTCCCAGCAGTCGTCGAAGGACAGGTTTTCAATCGGCAGGTTTCGCGAGTCCATGGTCCACACCTTACGGGTGATGCGGGAGTGGGAAAAGGGATTGCGCCGCTTGTTGCGGCCTAGTGGATGCCGGCGAAAAGTTCGCTCAACTCGGCGGTCAGTTCCTTCTGGACGGACGGGGTGCCGATTTCCTTGCCGTCGATCCGGTTTACGGGCGCCAGCAGGCGGACGCTGGAGATCAGCCAGACCGCATCCGCGTCCATGAGGTCCCGGGGCTCCAGGGGACCGTAGCCCAGTTCCCACCCCGCCGCCTTGGCGGCCGCGAAGAGGGCGCCCTGGGAGGTGCCGGCCAGGATGCCGCTGTCCAGCTGGGGCGTGATGAGGCGCTTCACTGTTGTGCCGTCGTCGGACTTCTCCACATGCGCAAGCAGCACGGTGGACGTGGGGCCTTCCAGCACGCGGCCATCGGAGGACAGGAAGATGACGTCGTCGGCACCCTGTTTGTGGGCATGGCGCAGCGCTGCCATGTTGACGGCGTAGGAAAGGGTTTTGGCGCCGAGGAGCAGCCAGGGGGCCCGTTCGGCAACATCACTGTCGTAGCCCCGGTCAAGGAGGATGACGTCGATGCCCGTTTCGCGCTGCCTGCGGCCGGCAGCGCCGGCCGGCGACGCCTGCACCCAGGCCGTGGGCGCCTCGCCTTCAACGCCGCGGGTGACCACCAGTTTGACCACCAGCTCATCGGCGGCGGGGTCTGCCGGCGGGTTCTCGGACCGGTGCCGGGCCACCGCAGCCGCAATAACGCGCCGCCATGCCTCCTGGTCCGGGATGGCCAGGTCCAGTGCTGCGGCGGAGCCCCCAAGCCGGTCCAGGTGCGCCTGCATCTTCCGCACCGTTCCACCCACGGCCAGCATGGTTTCGAAGACGCCGTCGCCGCGTGTGACCCCCAGATCCGTGACCAGCAGCTGGGGTATGGTGGCATCGGCCACCCTGCCGTCGGGGTAAGCAGGATCGAGGAAGGCAAGAACCACGGGGGCTGGAGAGGTCATGGCACCAGCTTAGTGCTGTACCGCGGATAAGCTGGGCAGAGTGCACCGGCCGGAAGCCGTCCTCCGGGGCCCAATCTCCCCGGGGGTTTTAAACGTGTTGTGGCCTTTTTCGCTTGCCGGCACCGCGCCCACATGGGTGGTGGTGCTCCTGGGCTTCGCCGACCTGGCCATCAGGGTCCTGGCGCTGGGCATCATTCCCGGCAACCGGCGCCCCACCACCGCCATGGCCTGGCTGCTGGGTATCTTCTTCATTCCGTTCGTGGGCATCGTCCTGTTCCTGCTGTTCGGCAATTTCCGCTTGTCCAGCCGCCGGCGGGCACAGCAGCAGCTGGTCAACGAACGCGTGCAGGCGGGCATCACCGCGCTTTCGGATGCGGAAAGCGACTACCCCGGCCCGGAGTGGGTGAAGTCCGCTGCTGAGCTCAACCGCACCCTGGGCTCGCTGCCCATGGTGGACGGAAACTCCGTGGACTTGATCCCCGGCTATCCGGATTCCATCCTGGAAATGACCAAGGCTGTGCGGAAGGCGAAGAAGTTCGTCAACGCCGAGTTCTACATCATGAGTTCGGACCACGTCACCAACGACCTGCTCACCGCCATGGAGGAAGCCGCCGAACGGGGCGTGGAGGTGCGGCTCCTGTTCGACCACATCGGAACGCTGCGCATCAAGGGGTACCGGAAGCTGCTCAACCGCCTCCGCGCGGGCAAGATCCAGTGGAAGCGGATGCTGCCCCTCCTGCCCATCCACGGCCAGTGGCGCCGCCCTGACCTGCGGAACCACCGCAAGATCATGGTGATCGACGGCGAGATCGCCTTCACGGGTTCGCAGAACCTGATCGAGCCCTCCTACAACAACCCGCGGCACCGCAAGGCCGGCCGTGAATGGGTGGAACTGATGGCGTGCCTGCGCGGCCCCATCGTGACCACCCTGAACGTCGTCTTCGCCACCGACTGGCTGAGCGAGACTGACGAGTCGCTGGAACACCAGCTGCAGCTCCCGGCGAACCCGGAACCCGGCACCGTCACGGCCCAGGTGGTTCCCAGCGGTCCGGGGTTCATTACGGAGAACAACCTCCGGCTCTTCAACACCCTCATCTATTCGGCCCAGCACCGGATCTCCATCTGCAGCCCCTACTTCGTGCCGGACGACTCGCTGCTCTACGCCATCACCACCGCGGCCCAGCGCGGCGTGGATGTTGAACTGTTCGTCTCGGAGAAGGGGGACCAGTTCCTGGTCCACCACGCCCAGCGGTCCTATTACGAGGCACTCCTCGAAGCCGGGGTACGGATCTACCTCTATAAAGCCCCGTTCGTGCTGCATGCCAAGCACTTCACCATCGATGACGAGGTAGCGGTCCTGGGGTCCAGCAACATGGACATGCGGTCCTTCTCGCTGAACCTGGAGGTGTCAGTGATGCTGCTGGGTGAGGACATCGTGAACAAGATGCGGGCAGTGGAGGATACCTACCGGGACATCTCCCACGAGCTCAAGCTCGCGGACTGGCTCAACCGGCCCCTCGCCGCCCGGTACGTGGACAACGTGGCCCGGCTGACGGCCACTGTCCAGTAAGACGACACTGTCCAGTAAGACCCTTTGCAGTAAAACCCGTCCAGTAAGCAGTCAGTCGGCACTGACCCGCTGCCCGTCGCCGTGCCCGGCGTGCTCGGGCCAGCCGCCGTTGCGGTAGGCGGGGGTTCCCAGGGCAAGCACCAGCACCGCCACGGTGCAGCTGCCGATCATGACGCTGGCCATCGACAGGGAATTCCCGCCCAGGAGCCCAACCAGGGGGCTCACCAGTCCGGCGACCCCGGACTGCAGGGCCCCGATGACAGCCGCCGCCGTTCCCGCCATGTGGCCGTAGTTGTGCAGCGCGAGCACGGAGGCGTTCGCCGGGATCATGCCCTGGGCTGACAGGACCAGCCACAGGCCGGCCACCAGGCCGGCCGCGCCGCCGGCACCCGTGGCCACCACACCGAGCAGCACCAGGGCCAGGCTCAACTGGACCAGGAGGGCGGTGCGCAGGATGCGGACGGGCGGGAACTTCCGGACCAGGGCGGCGTTGAGCTGGGCCGAGAGGACAAGTGCGGCGCCGTTGAGGGCGAAGACGAGGGCGAACTGCTGGGCGGTGAGGCCGTATTCGTTCTGGAAGACGAAGGGCGAACCCACCACGTAACTCATGATCAGGGCCAGCCCCAGTCCGGGGATGACGGCCAGCGCCATGAAGTGCCTGTCCCGCAGCAGCACCCAGTAGGCGCCCGCCACGTGCCGGGGGTGGCCCGGGCTCCGGCTGTCCCCCGGCAGCGTTTCCGGCATGAACTTCCAGACAATTGCCACCAGGACCAGCCCGATGAGTGCCAGTGCATAGAAGACGGCGCGCCAGTTCCAGAGCCCGGCGATGCCCTGGCCAACGGTGGGGGCCAGGAGCGGAGCCACTCCGATGACCAGCATCAGCCGCGACAGCAGCTGGGCGGCGTCGGAGCCGACGAAGCGGTCGCGGATCACCGCGAGTGCCACCACGGCAGCGGCGGCGTTGAAGAAGCCCTGCAGGACGCGCAGCCCTGTCAGCGTTTCGATGTTGGGCGTCAGGGAACACAGCAGCGAGATGGCTACGTGCAGCGAGATGCCGATGAGCAGCGGAAGCCGCCGGCCGAACCGGTCCGAGAACGGACCGATCACCAGTTGCCCGATTCCGCCGCCCACCAGGGTTCCGGACAACGTCAGCTGGACAGCGGTCTGGGTGGTGTGGAGGTCGGCCTCGACGGCGGGCAGTGAGGGCAGGTACATGTCCGTGGTGAGGGCGGGGAGCGCGGCCAGGGCGCCAAGCATGAGAACGTACTTGACGCTGCGCGGTGCCTTGCTGGTCTGGGGAGGGGACGGTTCCGTCACGCGGCATACCTAACTTGTGTGGAAGCACCCAGGGATGGGTCCGCCGCCTGGCTTGGGCGGTTCAGCTAGGTCAGGGGCGTACCCCCGGGGGCGTCTTCCTAAACGGGCGTCCGCGGAGTGGATGCCCCAGGGAGCCGATGGCGTCAGTCGCCGGGGAATGCGGCGCCAAGGGTGGAGAGGACCCCGTAGGCCTTGGTGCGTATTTCGTCGTATTCGTCGTCCGGGACGGAGTCCGAGGTGATGGCACCGCCGACGCCGAGCGAGAGTTCAGCCGTCCCGTCGCCGGCCGTGCTGATCACCAGTGTCCTGATGGCGACGGCGAGGTCGGCCGCCGCGTTGAGTGAGAAGTAGCCGATGGCCCCCGAGTACAGTCCGCGCGGACCTGCCTCCAGGTGGTCCAGGATGGCCATGGTGCTGATCTTGGGGGCGCCGGTCATGGAGCCCGCAGGGAAGCACGCAGCGACTGCCTCGGCCCGCGGTGCGCCCGGGAGGAGGCGGGCGTCAATGGTGCTGACCATCTGGTGGACCGTGGCATAGCTCTCGATCGCGCAGAGCCGGCTGACCGTCACGGAACCGGGCTCCGCGAAATGGCTGAGGTCGTTGCGCAGCAGGTCCACGATCATGATGTTCTCGGCCCTGTCCTTCAGGGATGTGGCCAGGTCCGCGCGCAGCCGGCTGTCCTCCTGCGGGTCCGCAGCCCGGCGCCGGGTGCCCTTGATCGGTTCGGCGCGCATGCCGCCGTCGGACGCGATCCTCAGGAACCGCTCGGGCGAGGTACTGGCCACGGCAAGGTTTCCCAGCCGGAGGTAGCTGGCGAACGGGGCCGGGTTCCTCCGGCGCAGCGCCAGGTAGGTGGTCCACGCATCCAGCGACGCTGCCTGCACCCTGGCTTCGAGCGTGGTGGTCAGGCAAACCTCATACGTGTTTCCCTGGGCGATCTGGTGCTGGGCGGCGGTGATCTTCTCCCGGTACCGCGCACCCGTGTCCCGGCTGCGGAAGGCCGGCGCTGTGGAAGGCGCGACGCCGGTGCTGCCGCCGGCCTGCGCTGCCGGGCCATCCGCCGGCGGCCGTGCGCCGCCGCCGGCGGCTTCCACTGCTGCCCTGGCCTGCGCCAGCCACTCGCCGGCGTCGGGGGCGTCAAGGGCCAGGAGCCAGGCGGCGCCTTCGGCATGGTCCAGGACCACGGCCCGGCCGGCGAAGATCAGGGCAGCGTCCGGGGTGGGCGCGGACAGGTCACTGCCGCCCGTTTCGCGCTTCAGCTCGTAGCCCAGGCAGCCGAGCCAGCCCAGGGTGAAATCGCAGGGATAGCCGTCCGGGGTGCGTACGGCCCGGCGGCCCCAGACGGTGTCCAGCCAGCGGAAGAAGGGGCCGGGGACCCTGGCAGTGGAGGAGCCCGTGCTGATCAGGCTCACTCCCGAACGGTGCGTCACGAACTGTCCGAAGGTGCCGGCGTCGTCCGCCATGATGCTGAACCTGCTGCGCTCCGCAGCAGTCCGGGCCGCCGGGTCTGCGCTGTCTTCTCCGGCGCTGCCCGGGACGGCGTCAGCGTTGGAGGAATCGAGCCAGACGGCATTGGCCGACCGTCCGTACAGCGACTGGAACAGTGCCGGTGCGTCCGGGAGGGCGTCCAGGCGCTCGGCATGGAGCCGAAGTCCGCGTCGTGCGGACAGCTCCGGGGCCAGGACAGGCGCCAGGGCCCGCAGGCAGGGGAGGAGCTTCAGGAGGTCCGCCGGGGCTGATCCGTCAGCGAGGTTCTGGACGCGAAGATCTGCGTGGGCGGGGACGTCGTCGCGGCCCAGCCACTCTTCTTCCTGGGCGGCCCACTGGTCCCAGTACGGCTCATAGGTTTCGCCGTCGCGGCCCAGAGCCCGCGTCCGGCGGACGTCGTCCGGAGACTCGGCCCAGATGACGGCGCCAAGCATCGGCCGGGCTGCCTCGGCGGCGGCCCCCACTCCCTCCACGATGACGATCTCCGCGGGCAGCGTGACCCGGGACTCGCCGTCGTAATGGTTCTCCCAGTCCCAGCTGGTCCAGGTGGCCGCCTCGCCGCGGCTCAGCGGCGCGAGGACCGTGCTGACATAGCGCTCAACGCCTGCCGCCAGCCCATCCCACCCCGGGTAGATGTCCTCAAGGTGGAACAGGGACACCTTGTGGTGGGCGCGTAGCCGGGCCGCGAGTTCGACGGCGAGGGTTGTCTTTCCTGCGCCGGAGCGCCCGTCGACGGCGATGATGACGGGGGCTGGGATCATGGACTAGAGCGTACCGTTTTCCGTTGGCCGCTTTCATCCATGAATGACACCGTGCCGTGAGGCATGGCGGCCGCTGCTGAGGTGGCCGCCCAGGAACCCGCTTACCAGCAGCAGGACGGCCCCCGCCCGCGCCAGCCGCACGCCCAGCCGGTGGTTTCCGCGGGACCGGGCCCGCCAGGAGGCGAGGTACACCAGGGTGGCTGCGGCGTTGGCGGCGGCGTGCACAATCCCCACGCGCTTCAGGCCGCGGTCCTTGCCGGACCAGGTTGCCCAGCCGGACAGGGCGGTGGGAACGGCGGTGATGACGCCGAGGGCCACCAGCCGCTGGGCGGAGCGGCGGGAAGCCTGGTCGTCAAAGAAGTCCAGGAACACCGCCGACCACCAGGCGCCAAAGGGTGCGTCGGTAAGGATGGTGTGCAGCGGAATGCCCGTGGTGTCGCCGCGGACCAGGCTGCGGACGTTGGGCTGCGCCATGAGGCGGGACGCCAGCGGTTCTGCGGCCTTGACGGCAGCGTCCAGGGGTTTCGCCTCCTCAAGGCTGCCAAGGAGACGGGTGTACCTGCCGGTGCTGGGTGCGGCGTGCATGCAGCACAAAATACTCCAGCTGCTGCCGGATTGCACCATGTTTTCCTGCGCCGTTATTGCGCCCGGACACTGCTAGTGCGGCTGAAGCTGCGTGTTCTGCAGGACCGCTGCCCTGATGTGCTGGACCAGGCCCGGCAGCGCCGTGTGGATCTGGTGCCAGACGGCGTCGAAATCCGCATGGCCGCCGTACCAGGGGTCCTCGATGCCCTGCTCCAGCCGGTCCCGCCCGGCCATGGCGGGATCGAAGCTGCGGAGCATCCGGATCTTGTCCAGGGACTCCTGGTCCGGGGCGGCTTCGCTGAGCCACGCGTAGTGGTCAATGTCCAGGGCCAGGATCAGGTCGCGCTCGCGGAACCACTCCGGCTCCCACTCCCGGGCCACGTGGTGTTCCGATGCCAGTTGCGTGACTGCGAGGCGGCGAGCGGCACGGGGATCGATGGGCCGGCCGGCCTCGTACCCGGTGGTGCCTGCGGAATCCACTTCCACCAGCCCGTCCAGGCCCTCGCGTTCGAGCGCTGCCTGGAGCATGAGCTCGGCCATCGGGGACCGGCAGATGTTGCCCGTGCAGACGGTGATGACGCGGTATGCGCTCGACGTTGAGGTCATGGAACTAAGCATGCGCGCTTCCCATCACCTTTGGCTAGCCGCCTGTTCACAAAGTTTTACGGGCTTGTAAAGAAGCATTACCGGGCGTGAAAAGGGTACCTGCACCTGTGGCGGAAAGCCCTGTCATGAACCAGCCCGTCAGTGGATCAGGGCCAGCAGGATGCCCACCCCAACGAACAGGGCGCCGAACACCCTGCTGAGGACCAGTTGGCCCCGTTCCGTGCTGGTGAAGCGCTGGAATGACCTGGCGGCGGCGGCAAAGAAGAACCACATCACCAAAATATCGATGACCACAATGGTGGCCGTCAGCACGGCGTACTGGGTGAACAAGGGCTGTTCCGGGCGGATGAACTGGGGGGTGAAGGCCAGGAAGAACACGATGGCCTTCGGGTTCAGCAGGTTGACCCAGAAGCCGCGCCTGAAGATGGACCAGGCGGGTTCGTTCCGGAGGGTGGCGGCCTGCTCCTGGGCCACCGCTGGCTTGCTGAGGAACTGGCGGATGCCCAGGTACACCAGGTAGGCCGCGCCCGCGTAGCGGATGACGTTGAAGGCAACGGGTGAGCTGGCCACCAGCACGCCAACGCCGAGGGCGACAATCAGGACGTGCACCACCAGCGCCGCCTGCTGGCCCAGAATTCCCCACATTGACCGACGGAACCCTGCATTCAGCGAGTTGCTCATGGTGTTGATGGCCCCGGCGCCCGGGGTGAAGCTGATCAGGGCGCCGGCGCCCGCGAGGGCCAGCCACAGGGAAAATTGCACTACACAATCTTACGGGGCCAAAAGCCGGTCTTTCCGTCAGCCGCCGGGGACAGCGGGCCAGGGCCGGGCGGACACCGCAACCTATGCCCGCGCGATGACTTCACCGTTGGGGATCAGGAACCAGCCGTCGTCCGTGGAGCCCCAGCGGTGCCAGCCCGCCGAGATCCGGGCGAGGTCGGCCGCGTTGGCGAATCCGTACTCCAGTGCCTGCTCGGCGAAGGCGGAATGCAGCACCCGCTCACCCCAGACACGTGCCTGCCAGCGGCGCTGCTGCGCCGTGGCGTAAAGCCAGTTGCTGCTGGTGGGGGCGACGTCGGTGAATCCCGCAGACTGGGCCCAGCTGACCAGCCGCCGCCCGGCGTCGGGCTCTGCTCCGTTGCGCCGGGCAATCCGCTGGTAAAGGTCCATCCACTCGTCCAGCTCCGGGATCTCCGGGTACCAGCTCATGCCGTGGAAGTCTGCGTCCCGGACGGCCACGATGCCGCCGGGCTTGGCGACGCGGCGCATCTCGCGCAGTGCCTCGACGGGGTCGGTCAGGTGCTGGAGCACCTGGTGGGCGTGGACGACGTCGAACGTTTCGTCGGCGAAGTCCAGGTCGTAGATGTTGCCTGCCACAAATTCGATGTTGGGCACTTCCCGCTCGACGGCGAGTGCCTGGGCCTGTGCCACGATGTCCGGCGAGCGGTCCAGGCCGGTGACCTTGCCGGGGTTGACCAGGGCTGCGAAGTCGCAGGTGATGGTGCCAGGCCCACACCCGACATCGAGCAGGGTGGATCCCGGCGTGAGGTAGGGGAGGACGAACGCGGCCGAATTTTCGGCAGTCCTGGCGGCGTGGGCGCGGACTACGGACTCGTGGTGGCCATGCGTGTAGACGTCGTCTTCAGGCTGCTGGTCGCTCATAACCAAACGCTACCCCTTGGGAACGGGAGCTACCCGGATTCTGTCCTTGCCGCCACGGTGGCGTCGATCATCGCCGTCATGAAGCGGGTGACGGTATCCAGTTCCTCCTCCGTGAACCCGGCCATGGCACTGCCCATGTGCTGCGCCAGCGGGGCGAAGATGGCGCCGCCCTCCTGGAAGGCCTTGGGGGTCATCTTCAGCTGGACCTGCCGCCGGTCAGTGCTGTGCCGCTCCCTGACCACGTGCCCGGAGTTGTCCAGCCTGTCGATCAGTGCCGTGGTGGCGGGGGAGCTAAGGTTCAGTTCTTTCCGCAGCAGCCCGGGCGTCACCACGTTGCCCCTGGCGGTGTGGCGCATGATCACGGCGAGTGCGTTCATGTCCGTGCGGTGCATGTCCTTGCGGTCCCCGGCGGCATCCACGTACCGGTTCGCCTCGATGGTGAACTCCTGCAGGATCCGGAGCAGCGGATGGCCGAACTGCGGTCCCGCCTGCTCGAAGGGGGATGGCTGGGGAGTGTTCGTCTCTGCCATCTCCACCTCCCTTGTCATTGTTCACGGCCCATTTCCTGCGCCGGCGTCCTGACGGATATTACTCCAGCGCCGGGCATCGCCGGCTGTCGCAGCTGTCGGTCAGGGGGCCGACCCCAAAAAAGCTTGACTGGCACTTATCTCTGTTATGGAGATAATCTATGCTGGAACAAATACTACTCCCCACGCTCACCATGGAAGGCATCATGAAACGCTCAAAAGTTGGCAGGAAACGCGTTCCGTTCTGGCTGCGCTGGCTGGTTCCCGTTGTCCTGGTGCTGACATGGCTGGGGCTGGCCGGGGTAGGCGGTCCCACCTTCGGCCGCCTGGAAGAGGTCTCCTCCAATGACCAGGCATCCTTCCTCCCTGCCAGCGCCGAGGCCACGGAGGCGCAGGACTGGCAGGCGAAGTTCCGCGACTCCGATGAGGTTCCCGGCATCGTCGTCATCGAGCAGGACCAGGCCTTCACGCCGCAGCAGCTGGGCGGACTGGCCACCCTGAAGACCGGTCTGGAGAGCCTTAAGCTGGGCAGCACGGTGATTGGCCCGATTCCGTCCAAGGACGCCAAGGCCGTCCAGTTCGTGGTCCCCATCGGATCCTCTGCAGAACTGAAGGACGCGGTCAAGGAACTCCGGGCCGCGGTGGAAGAGGCGGCGCCGGACGGTGCCCGGACCTTCGTCACCGGACCGGCCGGCCTCGCGGCAGACCTCACCGCAGCGTTCGGCGGCATTGACGGCATCCTCCTGCTTGTGGCTTTGTCCGCCGTCTTCGTGATCCTCCTGGTCGTCTACCGGTCCCTGCTGCTGCCCATCATGGTCCTGCTCACCTCGGTGTTCGCGCTCTGCGCGGCCATCCTGCTGGTGTTCGGCATGGCCAAGGCCGGCTGGATCCAGCTCAACGGGCAGAGCCAGGGCATCCTTTCCATCCTGGTGATCGGTGCCGCCACGGACTACGCCCTGCTCTTCGTGGCCCGCTTCCGCGAGGCCCTTACCCACACCACCAACCGCACCGCGGCCGTCCTGACCGCCTGGAAAGCGTCCTTCGAGCCCATCCTTGCCTCAGGCGCCACGGTGATCATCGCGCTGCTGTGCCTGCTCTTCTCCGACCTGAACTCCAACAAGGCCCTGGGCCCGGTGGCCGCCGCAGGCATTCTCTGCGCCCTGTTCGCCGCGCTGACCCTGCTGCCCGCCCTGATGGCTCTGCTGGGCCGGGCCGCGTTCTGGCCTTTCCGCCCCAAGCTCCTCCCCGCGGACCAGCGCGAACCCGAACTGGTCACCGGCCTGGAGGGCCAGAAGGGCCTGTGGCGGGCCACCGGGTCGCTCGTCTCGCGGCGGCCCAGGACCGTCTGGGTCGCCTCGGTCCTCCTGCTCCTCGTGGCCGCGGGCGGACTATTCCAGCTGAAAGCCAACGGCGTGCCGCAGACGGACGTCATCCTCACCGCATCCAACGCCGTGGACGGCCAGGATGCGCTGGCCCGCCACTTCGACGCCGGCAGCGGCAGCCCCGCCGTCGTGGTTGCCGACCAGGGCAAAGCCGCGGAGGTGCTGGACAAGGTGAAAGCCGACGACGGCGTGGGCGAGGCGTACCTGCTGGGCCGCGGCAGCGTGCCTGTCACCGGAGCCCCGGGTGCTCCCACCGCACCCGACGTCCGGGACGGGAAGGTGCTCATCAACGCCACCCTGAAGAACGCCGCGGACTCGCTGGAAGCGGAGGAGACCATCAAGGCCCTGCGCACCGAGGTGAAGGCCGTTGATCCCGGCGCCCTGGTGGGTGGCGTGACTGCCACCGCCCTGGATACCAACACCACCGCCCAGCGCGACCTGCTGGTCATCATCCCGGTGGTCCTGGTGGTCATCCTCTTCATCCTGATGTTGCTGCTGCGCTCCATCGTGGCCCCGGTCCTGCTGGTGCTCTCCGTGGTGCTCTCCTACGCGGCCGCACTGGGAGTCTCGGCCTTCGTGTTCAACAACCTCTTTGGTTTCCCGGGAGCCGACGCCACCGTTCCGCTGTTCGGCTTCGTCTTCCTGGCGGCCCTGGGCGTGGACTACAACATCTTCCTGATGAGCCGGGTCCGCGAGGAATCGCTTAAGCACGGCACCCGGCCCGGCATCCTGCGTGGCCTGGTGGTGACCGGCGGCGTCATTACCTCGGCCGGCGTGGTGCTGGCCGCGACCTTCGCCGCCCTCGGCGTCATCCCCATCATGTTCCTGGTGCAGCTGGCCTTCATCGTGGCATTCGGCGTCCTGCTCGATACCGTGCTGGTGCGCTCGCTGCTGGTGCCGGCCCTGGCCTACGACATCGGGCCGAAGATCTGGTGGCCCAGCAAGCTGGGACGGACGGATGGCCGGGATGCCGTGCAGCCGCGGGAGCCCGACGTCGAGCCCCGGGAAGAGGTTCCCGCCCGTTAGCCCCTGCGTTCCGCCGGACTACCGCTGCTGCCGCCACCATTCCACGGTGGCGGCAGCAGCCGTTTCCAGCGGCGTGTGGCTGACTCCAAGCGCTGCCTCGGAAGCTGCGGAGTCCATGACGAAGGGCCGCTCAAACTGGTACAGCATCTCCGCCAGCTCGCGGGCGCCGGCTGAAACCAGTGCCGCCGTCCGGATGGTCCAGCCGGGAAGGACGCGCACCTTCGGGGTGGGCCGTCCCGCCGCCGCAGCGAAGGCCGCTGCAAGTTCCTTCTGCGTGCGCGCCGGCCCCGTCGGGGCATGCCACACGGCATTCCAGGCGGACGGCTGGTCCGCGGCCGCGATCATGGCGCCGGCCAGGTCGGGTACGTAGGTGAACGAGTGCGGCTGGCGGGCGCTTCCCATCACGCTGACGTTCTTTCCCGCAAGGACCGGGGCCACCATGCGCTCGCCGGCGTGCGCCATCCGGACGCGCGGTCCAAAGAAGTCGCCGGCCACCACGCTTACCGTGGGCGTGGCCGAGGCCTCGCGCGCCTGCAGCAGGTCCGTCCGCACACCGCGCTTGCCTCCGGTGGCCCTGCGCGGGCCGGCCTCAGTGATCACGCGGTCCGCCTCGCTGTAGGAATAGAGGCTTTCAGGGAAGACGACGACGGCGCCCACCTCCTGCGCGGCGCTGAGGACTGCCTGTTCGGCGGCAGGCAGCTCTGCCCGCCACGCGGCCGCGGTGTATGCCGAGCCGTGGATGCAGTGGAAGACGGCTTTGGCGCCGGCAAGGGCAGTGCGAAGAACCGCCGGGTCCTTCGCGTCCCCGCTGATGCGCTCGATGAGCGGGTGGTCCGGTCCGCTGCCCGACCGGGTCAGGATGCGCACCTGCCGTCCCCGGTCCGCCAATTGTTCCGCTACCGTCCACCCCACCGGTCCCGCCCCGGTCACCACATATATGTCAGGCACTTTGTCTCCCTTTCAGTAGTTGAGAGCAGTGCTCTCGAAAACAAGGATGCGCATACAGGGTGGCAAAGTCAAGAGCAGTGCTCTCTTTAGCTTCCCACGCTCTCGTTTATGGCATGCTGGGGTCATGGATGACGCCCGCGGATCAACCGCTGACCAGCCCCGGCTCCTGACGCCCCGGCAGCGCGCGCGGTCGCAGACGGTGGCGGACATTGTCCGGCTGGGTCGGCAGCACCTGGCCACCGACGGTGCGGCCGCCCTCTCCCTGAGGGCCGTGGCAAGGGATCTGGGAGTGGTGTCCTCCGCCGTCTACCGCTACGTTGAGAGCCGGGACGAGCTGCTCACCTTGCTGCTTATCGACGCCTTCGGTGAACTGGGGGACGAGGTGGACGCGGCCGTTGCGGCGGCCCCGGAGGGTGACCATCTTGGCCGGTTCATGGCCCTGGGCGGAGCCGTCAGGACGTGGGCCCTGCGCGAGCCTGCCAGCTATGCGCTCCTGTTCGGCAGTCCGGTTCCCGGCTACAACGCCCCGGCCGAACGCACCACGGGTCCCGGCACGCGCGTCATCGTCAGCCTCATCGGCATCCTGGACGCCGCCTCCAGGGCGGGGCAATTGGCGGTTGTGGGACCATCCCCGCAGCTTCCGCCCACGCTGGCCGCCGACCTGGAGGCCATCCGCCGGGAATTCGGGCTGGCCATCCCGGACGAGCTGGTGGCGCGGGGCGTTTTGGTGTGGAGTTCCCTTTTCGGTGCCGTCAGCTTCGAAGTGTTCAACCAGTACGGGCCGGACACCTTCCGGGCGCCGCATGAACTCTTCGACCATCACCTCGCCGTCCTGGCGGGGACCGCGGGCCTGCCGGCGCAGCCCTCCTGACGGGGGCGGTTCAAGGCCTGTTGGTGCGCCCGCCCCGTCGATAGACTGCCAGTGCGCCCGGACGGACGCGGAGCCTCAAAGGAGAGATGCACCATGACTGAGAATCCTGAAGTTGCAGCCGAGGAGCCCCGCAAGGGCAGCAGCGCACCCGGCCTGGAGGGGGAAGGCGGGCAGTACGTCGACGGGGATTACGGCGACGCCGGGACCCTCAACGAGCCCGACCGGGACGTTTCGGATGGCGAATACGAGGAAGGCGACTACGGCGACGCCGGCACCACCGGAGGCGCCCGGACGGAGCGTGCCGTCCGCGAGGGCCTCACCGACGGCCAGGTCCAGGCGACCGATGAGGAGCGCGGACCGCTCCATGGGCGCCCCGACTCCGGCCGGTAGGCACCCGCGGGGGTCCCCTTACGCGACGGCGTCCGCCGCCACCAGGCTGTCCTCCCTGGCGGGTTGGGCGTCCTTGCTGCGGGTGCGGCTGATGGCTGCCACCGCAGCCAGGACCGTCACCAGGCCGCCATAGGCGTAGGTGGTGACCGGGAGGGACAGGATGGGGGCCAGCAGGCCTGCCAGCACCGCCGGAACGCCGAAGGCCGTGTAGGCCACGACGAAGAGCGAGGCAAAAGTCCCGGCGCGTTCATGATCCTCCACCAGGGGGCTGATGGACCGGATGACGCCCATGAAGGCAGTGCCGAAACCGGCGCCTGCCACCACCACAGCGGCCAGGAACAGGCCAAACGAATCCAGGCCGAGGGCCAGCAGCGACAATGCGGTCCCCACGGCCAGCGCCGTGGTGCCGAAAATGGTGATGGTGCGGGCTCCAAAGCGGTGCAGGAAGGCCGCCGACGCGGCTCCTGTCCCCGCCAGGATGGTGATTACCATGCCCTGCCACAGATGCTCCCGGATGCCGAAGGTGGTGTGCACGATCGCGGCGCCAAGGGAGAGGTACAGCCCGCCCGTGGCCCAGCCGGCAAAAACGGCCGGGGCGCCGGTGAGGAATGCGCGGCGTGCGGCCGGCGGCAGGGTCAGGTGCGGCTTGAGTGAAGCCGCCGCCCCGGGCGTGCGGGGTGAGGTTTCCGGGCAGGCCCACACCAGTGCGGCGAACACCACGTACAGGACCGAGAGCGAGACGAACACCAGCACGCGGGGCTCCGCGAGGAGGTCCAGCAGCAGGCCCGATGCCAGCGCGCCCAGGGCCAGGCCGCCCAGGGGTGCCACCGTGTTCCAGGCGGCGCTGGAGCCCGGGTCATCCTCCGGTTCCAGATCGGCGATGGCCGCGGAGAGCGTGGTGAGGAGGATGCCGCTGGCCACCCCCTGGAGGACGCGGGCCGCCAGCAGCATCGCCAGCGAATCGGCTGCCAGGAAGGTCACGACGCTGCCGGCGAGCAGGAGGAATGCCGCGCTGATGACCGGGCGGCGGCCGAGGTGGTCGGAGATGGAACCGAAGACCAGCAGGGCCGCCAGGAGGGCCACGGCGTAGACGGCGAAGATCCCGGTGGTGGCCACCGGCAGCAGGTGCAGCTGCTCCTGCAGGGTGGGGTAGAACGGGGACGGCGCGCTGGCTCCGGCCATCATGGCTGCCGTGGCGGCAGCAATGAGGACGAAACCCAGCCGCCGGTGCGACTCTCTGGGCCGGACTGCGGGTGGGTGCGTCACAACATGCCGCCTTCTGCATTGGGGGTGTGGTTGGTTCGAAAATAATCGAAACCTCAGACTACTGGCATGTCCACGATGGTTCAACTAAAGTCGAACCGTGGCTACACCGGCGAACCTCACCCATCCCGAACGCGCGGACCTCCACTTGCCCAGTGTGCTCTTCGCCCTGAGCGATCCCGACCGGCTGGAAATCGCGCGCCAGCTCCGTGCCGGCCCCCTCGATATGGCCGAATGCACCCTCGGCAATCCGGAGATGCCCAAGTCCACCAAGTCCCACCTGATGAAGGTGCTCCGCGAGGCAGGCATCATCCGGAACGAGGCCAACGGGCGCGGCCGCAGGCTGACCCTGCGCGCCGAGGACCTTGATGCCCGGTTCCCCGGATTGCTCGCCGCAGTCCTGGATGCGCCCGGCGCGGACTGACGCCTCCGCACCGCCGGTGCGTGCCGCCGTCGTGCGCTGTTGTACGCCCTGAGCAAAGTTGAGCGTAGTTCGCTCAACTTGTGTTGACATCCTTTGGTGGCTGAGTAAAGTTGAGTGCAGAACGCTCAATCATTGGGCGCCAACCAGTTTCCAAGGAAAGAAGGAAGCAACACATGTCACGTGCAGTAGGTATCGACCTCGGAACCACCAACTCCGTCGTCTCCGTTCTCGAAGGTGGCGAGCCCACCGTTATTGCCAACGCCGAGGGTGGCCGCACCACGCCGTCGGTCGTTGCATTCTCCAAGTCCGGCGAAGTCCTGGTTGGCGAGATCGCCAAGCGCCAGGCCGTCAACAACATCGAGCGCACCATCGCTTCGGTCAAGCGCCACATGGGCACCGACTGGAAGGTGGACATCGACGGCAAGAAGTACACCCCGCAGGAAATCTCCGCCCGTATCCTCATGAAGCTGAAGAACGACGCCGAGTCCTACCTGGGTGAAAAGGTCACCGACGCCGTCATCACCGTCCCGGCCTACTTCAACGACGCCGAGCGCCAGGCCACCAAGGAAGCCGGCGAGATCGCAGGCCTGAACGTCCTGCGCATCGTCAACGAGCCCACCGCCGCAGCACTGGCCTACGGCCTGGACAAGGGCAAGGAAGACGAACTCATCCTGGTGTTCGACCTCGGTGGCGGTACCTTCGACGTCTCCCTGCTGGAAGTCGGCAAGGACGAAGACAACTTCTCCACCATCCAGGTCCGCGCCACCGCCGGTGACAACCGCCTGGGCGGCGACGACTGGGACCAGCGCGTCGTTGACTACCTGCTGAACCAGCTCAAGGTCAAGGGTATCGACCTGTCCAAGGACAAGATCGCCCTGCAGCGCCTCCGTGAAGCAGCCGAGCAGGCCAAGAAGGAACTCTCCTCCTCGTCCAGCACCAACGTCTCCCTCCAGTACCTGTCCGTCACCCCCGACGGCCCGGTCCACTTGGACGAGCAGCTGACCCGCGCCAAGTTCCAGGACCTCACCAAGGACCTGCTGGAGCGCACCAAGAAGCCGTTCCACGACGTCATCAAGGAAGCCGGCATCAAGCTTTCCGACATCAACCACATCGTGCTGGTGGGCGGTTCAACCCGTATGCCCGCCGTGTCCGAGCTGGTGAAGGAACTGGCCGGCGGCAAGGAGCCCAACAAGGGCGTCAACCCGGACGAGGTCGTGGCAGTCGGCGCAGCCCTGCAGGCCGGTGTGCTGAAGGGTGAGCGCAAGGACGTCCTCCTGATCGACGTCACCCCGCTGTCCCTCGGCATCGAGACCAAGGGTGGCGTGATGACGCACCTGATCGAGCGCAACACCGCCATCCCCACCAAGCGGTCCGAGACCTTCACCACGGCCGACGACAACCAGCCGTCCGTGGCCATCCAGGTCTTCCAGGGCGAGCGCGAGTTCACCCGGGACAACAAACCGCTGGGCACGTTCGAGCTGACCGGCATCGCGCCGGCGCCGCGCGGCGTTCCCCAGGTTGAGGTCACCTTCGACATCGACGCCAACGGCATCGTCCACGTCTCCGCGAAGGACAAGGGCACCGGCAAGGAACAGTCCATGACCATCACCGGCGGCTCCAGCCTGTCCAAGGAAGACATCGACCGCATGGTCCGTGACGCCGAGGAGCACGCAGCCGAGGACAAGGCCCGCCGCGAGGCGACCGACACCCGCAACACCGCCGAGCAACTGGCCTACTCCGTGGACAAGCTGATCGCCGACAACGCGGACAAGCTGCCCGAAGAGGTCAAGACCGAGGTCCAGGCCGACGTCGACAGCCTCAAGAAGGCCCTCGAAGGCACCGACGATGCCGCCGTGAAGACCGCGTTCGAGAAGCTGCAGGCTTCCCAGACCAAGCTCGGCGAGGCCATCTACTCCCAGGCCGGTTCCCCGGACGGCGCAGCCGCACCCGGCGCTGAGGGTGCCGCCGGAGCTTCGGCAGGTTCCTCGGACGAGGACATCGTCGACGCCGAGATCATCGACGAAGACGAAGCGAAGAAGTAACCCATGCCGCACCACGGTAACGAGGAAGAGCACAACGCATCCGCCGGCCAGCAGAACGCGCACGGCAACGGCCAGGAGCCGGTCATCCGGGACAACCGCAAGGTTGATCCGGTGACCGGGCAGGCCCGGCACCCCGAGGGCGGCCAGTCCGCCCCCGGGGCCGGGTCCCAGGCCGGGGCAGCGGATTCCGACGGCGACGCGCTGGCCCAGGCCGAAGAGATCCTTAACGGCGTGGACGTGCCGGCCGAGGAATCCGTGGCCCAGGGCGCTCCGGCAGGATCAGCCGGCAACGCCGAGGCAGCCGAACTGCGCAACGACCTGCTCCGCCTCCAGGCTGAGTACGTCAACTACCGCAAGCGGGTTGAACGCGACCGCGCCGTGGCAGGGGAAATGGCCGTCATCGGCGTCCTGAACTCCCTGCTCCCGGTCCTGGACGACGTCGACGCCGCCCGGCAGCACGGTGACCTGACCGATGGTCCCTTCGCCGCGATCGCCAACAAACTGGAGAACGCGCTGAAGACCTACGGCCTGGTCCGCATCAACGAGACCGGCGTGGAGTTCGATCCCACGATCCACGAGGCCCTGATCCAGCAGCCCGGCGAGGACATCGAGGTTGACACCGTCAGCCAGGTCCTCCGCTCAGGTTACAAATCAGGAGAACGCGTCCTCCGCGCAGCCCAGGTCATCGTCGCGGTCCCTGCGTAGTTCACCCCAACGCCTCCGCGGATGAGGGGGCCCCGCCCCTACGCGTGGCGGCTTGGTCCTGCGGACCTAAGCCGCCACGCTTCGGCAGGCCCGATGCCACTCCCGGGCCCCCTCATCCGCTCCGGCTTAGCGGTAATCTCGCCTTACGCTTTTGTACTTTGAAAGGAAACGCCATTGGCTAGCCAGGATTGGGTGGACAAGGACTTTTACAAGATCCTTGGTGTTGCCAAGGACGCTTCCGAAGCCGATATCAAGAAGGCCTACCGGAAGCTTGCGCGGCAGCACCACCCTGATACGAATGCGGGGAACGCTGCTTCCGAGAAGAAGTTCAAGGACATCTCCGAGGCTTATTCGGTGCTCTCGGATCCCGACGAACGCCAGCAGTACGACGCTATCCGGGCCATGGGCAGCGGTGCCCGCTTTGCTCCCGGCGGTGCCGCGGGCGGCAACGGCGGGTTCGAGGACATGTTCGGCGGCCTGTTCACCGGCAACACCGGACGCCATGCGGGCGGATTCAACCCCGCAGGCGGCGGGATCCCGCCCGAGTTCGCTGACCTCTTCGGCGGCTTCGGCGGCGCACCAGGCTTCCAGCGCACCCCGCAAAAGGGTGCCGACCGTACGGCCTCCACCAGCATTTCCTTCGCCGGGTCCATCCGCGGCACCACCATTGGCCTGCGCGAGCCCAGCGGGGAGGTCATCGACGTCCGTGTCCCGGCAGGCATCAAGGACGGCCAGAAGGTCCGCGTCCGCGGCAAGGGCCAGCCCGGTGCGGCCGGCAACGGCGACCTGGTGGTGTCCGTTTCCGTCCAGCCCCACGCCTTCTACACGCGCGACGGCGACAACCTCCGCATCCACGTACCCGTCACCTTCCCGGAGGCTGCGTTGGGAGCGGACATCGAGGTTCCCACCATCGACGGCGAGAAGGTCAAGGTGCGCGTTCCGGCGGGCACGCCGTCGGGCCGTACCCTGCGGGTCAAGGGCAAAGGCGTGAAGACGTCCAAGGCCACGGGCGACCTCCTGGTGACCATCGACGTCGCGGTTCCCAAGAATCTCAACAAGGATGCCGAAGCTGCGGTCAAGGCGTTCGCCGAGGCCACGTCGTCGGCGGATGTCCGTGAGGGCCTGGCAGCCAAGGCCCGGCTCTAGGAGCGGAGGTGAGCCGTGGACATCAGTGCTGACCAGCCGATCTTCGTGATCTCCGTGGCTGCCGAGCTGGCGGACATGCACCCGCAGACCCTGCGGCAGTACGACAGGCTCGGGATCGTCAAGCCCAGCCGTGCCCCGGGCAAGTCCCGGCGCTACTCGCAGCGGGACGTGAACATGCTGCGCGAAGTGCAGCGGCTGTCCCACGAGGGTGTGTCGCTGGAGGGGATCAAGCGCATCCTGGAACTCGAAAACCAGGTGGCCGCGCTGCAAAGCCGGATCTCGGAACTCACCGAGGAACTGGGCCGCCGTCCGCGGGCGGTGGATTCACGGATCTTCGCCGCCGGCGCCGCCGGTGACGTGGTGAGCCTGGCGCGGGGGCAGCGGCCCCGGCCGAGGTCCCAGGCCATGGTGGTCTGGCGGCCGCGGGCCATCGGGCAGTAGAAGCCGGCCAGCAGGGCCCGGCAGGTACCGCCTTCCGGCGTTCCGCGAAATTAGAGTACCCACTACTCGTGACGGAAAAGCCCCCTGAAACTTGAATGGAACCATCGCCGGATCAGCGGCGATGGTTCCGCAAGTTCTGGGGGTTTTCCGTGTTTGAAGTTCTCAGCAAAGCTCTTAACAGCAAGGCCCGGCCGTGAGCCCGGGAATGGAAGCCGTGGCTGCCTTCAGCGGCTCCATGCCGGGCCAGGTCCTGCTGGCCATCGGCCAAACCATCGTGGTGGTCTGCGTCTGCTTCGACATGGTCCGCGAGTTGTCCGTCCCGAGGTCGCACCGGCGCTTCGTGGCCAGTACCGTGTTCCGGACCTTGGCCATTCCCTCGGTCATGGCCAACGCCCTGACCGTCTTCATCGCCCTGGTGAGGTCGTCCTGGGTCGATGTGGTGATGGGCATGTTCGTGCTGGTGGCCATCGTCTTCCGCTTCCACCACAACAAGGACGAGGACAACTGGTGGAAGGGCAAGGGCAAGAAGCTCGCCCGCTGGGCCCGCCGGCAGTTCGCCGGCCGGACGTCCACCGCACCGGCCATGGGCTAGCAACACCGGCAAACAGTACAGCGGGGTCCTGCATGCGGGTTGCATGCGGGACCCCCGCCGTTGAAGTCTCGATCAGCCGTTGATGACCTGGGGGACGCCGAGCGCTTTGAGGCCTTCGACGCCGAACTCCACGCCGTAACCGGACTGCTTGGCTCCGCCGAACGGGATGCGGGGGTCAACGGCGCCGTGCCGGTTGATCCACACCGTGCCGGCCTGGATCCGGGCTGCGACCTCGCGGGCGGTCTTCAGGTCCGGGGACCAGACGGAGGCGCCGAGTCCGACGTCGAGTCCGTTTGCCTTCTCCACTGCTTCGTCGATGGTGCTGTAGCGGATGATCGGCAGGGCCGGGCCAAACTGTTCCTCAGCCACCAGCGGGTTGTCGTTGTCGATGTCCGCTACCAGGGTGGTGGGGTAGAAGTAGCCGGGCTGGCTGGTGTCCGGGTTCCCGCCGAGCAGGACGCGTGCGCCCGAAGCCTTCGCTGCCTCCACGAGGTTCGCCACGACGTCGTACTGGGCCTTGTTCTGCAGCGGGCCGAGTACGTTGTTCTCGTCCAGGCCGTTGCCCATCGGCATGGCCTTGGCCACCGCTACAAGTTCTTCGCAGACCGCGTCGTAGATGCTGTCGTGGACGTAGAGGCGCTTGAGCGCGGCGCAGGTCTGGCCAGTGTTGAGGAACGCACCCCAGAAGACGTCCTGGGCGATGGCCTTGGGGTCGGCGTCGGGCAGGACGATGCCGGCGTCGTTGCCGCCCAGTTCCAGGGTGAGACGTTTGACGGTGTCAGCGGAGGACTTGATGATGGCGCGGCCGCCGGCGGTGGAGCCGGTGAACATGATCTTGCCGATTGCCGGGTGGTCGGTGAGGCGCGCGCCCACTTCGCGGCCGCAGGAAACCACCGAGAGGATGCCGTCAGGGAGTTCCTCGTTGAGGACCTTGACCAGGGCCAGGACGCAGAGCGGGGTGTTGCCGGAAGGCTTGACCACCACGGCGTTGCCCATCCGCAGGGCGGGGGCGAGCTGCCAGACGGCGATCATCATGGGCCAGTTCCAGGGGCCGATCGCGCCGACGACGCCGATGGGCCGGTAATGCAGCTCGGCGCGGGTCTCGCCGTCGTCCACGATGGTTTCCGGTTCCAGCGGCAGTCCGGCGGTGGCGCGGAGCCACGCGACGCAGGCGCCGACTTCGAAACGGGCGTTGGGGCCGTTGAGGGGTTTGCCCTGCTCGCGGGAGAGCAGTTGGGCGAGTTTCTCGGCGGAGCGCTCGACGGCGTCGGCTGCTTTGAGGAGCGCGGCGGACCTTGCGTCGTGGCCCTGGGCAGCCCAGGCGGGCTGGGCTGCGACGGCGGCGGACACGGCGCCTTCGAGGTAGTCGAGATCGTGGATGGGGGCTTCGCCCACGGCTGCACCGGTGGCAGGGTCAAAGATGGTCCGGCCGGTGCCGGCGGCGGGGGCAATGGACGCGAGAAGCGCATCATAGGTTTCCAAGGGATACTCCACTTCGAGTAGGCATGGACGCCAGCCGGTCGGCGTAGCGGGTTACTCCCAGTGTGGGCTGGACCCTGCTCCAGGCTCTTGTCTTTGTGCGCAGGACTGTTGTGCTGGAGCGAACGCCGGCGGGTGTGTGTCACGCTGGCCCACTTTTGAACGGTTAATGACTGCGGGACCCCGGGTTTCCGGGGTCCCGCAGTGATAACTGGGCCAGTTTGGGCGGTCTTATTGGGCCGCGTAGGGGTGGGCGATGCCGATGTATTGGGTGGTGGTGTATTCGGCGATGCCTTCGGAGCCGCCTTCGCGGCCGAGGCCTGATTGTTTGACGCCGCCGAAGGGTGCTGCGGCGTTGGAGATGACGCCGGCGTTGAACCCGACCATGCCGAACTCGATCTGTTCGGCGACGCGGAGGAGCCGGTTGAAGTCCTTGCTGTAGAGGTAGGAAGCCAGGCCGTACTCGGTGTTGTTGGCCAGTTCGATGGCTTCTTGCTCGGTTTTAAATGTGGTGATGGGGGCGACGGGGCCGAAGATTTCCTGGCCGAGGATCGCGGCGTCGTTGGGCACGTTGGCCAGGACGGTGGGCTGGTAGAAGTAGCCGGGCCCGTCCACGGGGGCGCCGCCGGTCACGGCCACGGCCCCGGCCTCCACGGCCGCTGATACCAGGGTGTGGACGTCGTCGCGGGCGCCGGCGTCGATCAGCGGCCCGACTTTACTGTCCGGGTCGGTGCCGCGGCCGGTGGTCAGGGCGCCCATGGCGGCGGCGAACTTGCGGGTGAACTCCTGCGCCACGGTTTCGTGGACCAGGAAGCGGTTCGCTGCGGTGCAGGCCTCGCCCATGTTCCGCATCTTCGCGGCCATGGCGCCGTCGACCGCGGCGTCGAGGTCGGCGTCCTCGAACACGATGAACGGGGCGTTCCCGCCGAGCTCCATCGAGGTCCGGAGCACGTTCTGGGCGGCGTCGGCCATGAGGCGTTTGCCGACCGGGGTGGAGCCGGTGAAGGAGACCTTCCGCAGCCGCGGGTCGGTCAACAGCGGCCCGGAGATCCCGGACGCAGAGGAGGACGAAACCACATTTAGCACTCCGGCGGGGAGGCCGGCGTCGAGCATGGTCTGGGCGAAGTACTGCGCCGTGAGCGGGGTGAGTTTGGCGGGTTTGAGGACCATGGTGCAGCCGGCGGCGACGGCGGGGGCGACCTTGCGGGTGGCCATCGCGAGCGGGAAGTTCCAGGGGGTGATGAGCAGGCAGGGTCCGACGGGTTTGCGTTGGACCAGGATTTTGTTCTTGCCTTCGGGGGTGGTGAGGTAGCGGCCGTAGTCGCGGACGGTTTCCTCGGCGAACCAGCGCAGGAACTCCGCCCCGTAGGTCACTTCGCCGCGGGCCTCGGCCAGGGGTTTGCCCATCTCCAGGGTCATCAGTAGCGCGAAGTCATCCGCCCGTTCGGTGACCAGGTCGAAGGCGCGGCGCAGGATCTCCGACCGCACCCGCGGCGCAGTCCGTGCCCACGACGCCTGGGCCGCGTCGGCCGCGTCCAAAGCCGCGACTGCATCGGCGCTGGTGGCGGAGGCGAGGGTGGCGAGCACCTCCCCGGTGGCCGGATCGTGCACGTCGAACGTGCCGCCGTCGGACGCCTCCACCCAATCACCATCGATCAAAAGACCAGTGGGCACGGAAGCCAGCAGGGCCGTTTCGCGCTCCGGCGTGAGGGCAGGGGGCAGCTCGGAAGTAACTGTCATGGGAAGTCCTTAGGAAGGGGAGGTCAGTAGCTGGCGGGGGTGCCGCCGCCAGCGGGTTTGATGTACTTTGCGGCGAGGGCTTCGGAGCCGCGGGCCAGGATGGCGACGTCGGCGCCCACCAGGATGAAGCCGGCGCCATGGTCGAGGTAGTGCTGGGCGGTGTCGGGGTTGAAGGCGTTCACGCCAGCGGGCTTCCCGGCCGCTGCGGCAGCCGACAGGCAGTGGTCGACGGCGGCGCGCACCTCGGGGTGTTCCTGCTGTCCCAGCAGGCCCATGGAGGCGGCGAGGTCTGACGGGCCGACGAAGACAGCGTCCACGCCGTCCACCTTGAGGATGTCCTCCACCGCCGCCACGGCGGCGGTGGATTCGATCTGGACGGTGACGCTGATGGTCTCGTTGGCCCGGGCCAGGTAGTCCGGGACCCGGTTCCAGCGTGCGGCGCGGGCCAGCGCGGACCCCACTCCGCGGACGCCGTGGGGCGGGTAGCGGGTGGCGGCCACCGCGGCTTCAGCCTCGGCCACCGAGTTGACCATGGGTATCAGCAGGTTCTGCACACCCAGGTCCAGGTATTGCTTGATCACCACGGTGTCGTTGACCGGGGGCCGGACCAGGGTGTGGACCGGGTAGCCGTGGACGGCCTGGAGCTGGGCCAGGATGGATTCGAGCCCGTTGGGGCTGTGCTCGGCGTCCACCAGGAGCCAGTCCAGGCCCGATCCCGCGCACAGTTCGGCGACCAGCGGGCTGCCGGAGCAGACCCACATCCCGGCCAGTGGGCGGTCCGCCTGGGCCAAAGCGGACCGGAAGGTGTCCTCTATTCGAAACGGCATGTCACGCTCCCCAGTGGGCCGTAGTCGGCGTGAACGGTATCGCCCTTGTAGACCCACAGGGGACGGGTGAAGGACCCGGCCAGGATGATGTCCCCGGCCTTCAGGGCGTCGCCGTGGGCGGCGATCTTGTTGGCCAGCCAGTGGACGCCGTTGGCAGGGTGGTCCAGGACCCCGGCGGCCACGCCGGTTTCCTCCACGGTCTGGTTCTTGTAGAGGATGGCGGAGACCCAGCGGAGGTCCACGGCGTCCGGCTTGACGGGGTTGCCGCCGATCACCATGGCACCCATCGCGGCGTTGTCCGAGATGGTGTCCACGATGGTCCGGCCCTCCATCTCGATCCTGGAGTCCAGGATTTCGAGGGCCGGAACCACGTAGTCGGTGGCCTTCAGGACATCGAAGATGGTGACGCCGGGGCCCTTCAGCCCGTCCTTCAGGACGAACGCCAGCTCCACCTCCACCCGCGGATGCGTGTACCGGTCCCACGCCACGGAACAGCCGGTGTCCAGCACCATGTCGTCGAAGATGGCGCCGTAGTCCGGCTCGGTGATGCCCGTGGCGGCCTGCATGGCCTTGGACGTGAGGCCGATCTTGCGCCCCACCAGGGTCCGGCCGGCGTCCTCGTTGCGGCGGCGCCACAGCTGCTGCACGGCGTAGGAGTCCTCTACCGTCATTTCCGGGTAGCGGGCCGTCAGGCGGGGAACAGGGGTGCGGGTCCGGCCGGCTTCCACCAGCTCGTCCGCGATGGCCTCAATCGTCTTTGGCTCCAGCATGGTTAGACCTGGACTCCCAGCTTGAAGCCCTCAGCGGCTTCACCCTCCGGCTTGCGGGTGTAGGAGAAGCCGTCGGCGCCCACGGTCACGGCCATCTCGGACTTCTCCTCGCGGACAATGACCGGCTGCGGGTTGCCGTCGAGGTCCAGGACCAGGGAGGCTTCGGTGTACCAGGACGGGACCACGGGGTTGCCCCACCAGTCGCGGCGCTGGTTGTCGTGGACGTCCCAGGTGATGGTGGGGTTGTCCGGGTCGCCGGTGTAGTAGTCCTGGGTGTAGATCTCGATGCGGTGTCCGTCCGGGTCCAGGATGTAGAGGTAGAAGGCGTTGGAGACGCCGTGTCGGCCGGGGCCGCGTTCGATCCGGTCGCTGATGCGCAGGGCACCCATCTTGTCGCAGATCTGGATGATGTTGTGCTTCTCGTGCGTGGCGAACGCGACGTGGTGCATGCGCGGGCCGTTGCCGCCGGTGAGGGCGGTGTCGTGGACGGTCTGCTTGCGGTGCATCCACGCGGCGTAGGTGACGCCGTCGGAATCCTTGATGTCCTCGGAGACGCGGAAGCCCAGGTCCTCCAGGTATTTGCGGCCCTTGGGGACGTCCGGGGTGACCTGGTTGAAGTGGTCAAGGCGGACCAGTTCGCCGGCGGAGTAGAGGTCGTAGCGCTGGGTGAGGCGTTCCACGTGCTCCACCTCGTAGAAGAACTCGTAGGGGAAGCCCAGCGGGTCCTCCACGCGGACGGAGTCGCCGATGCCCTTGGTGAAGCCTTCCTTGCGGCGCTCCACCCGGCAGCCGAGTTCCTTGTAGTAGGCCTCTGCGGCGTCCACCTCGGCGGGGGACTTCACCCGGTAGGCGAAAGCGGCGACGGCGGCCACCGGTCCCTTGCGCAGCACCAGGTTGTGGTGGATGAACTCCTCCAGGGAGCGCAGGTAGATGTTGTTTTCGTCTTCTTCGGTGACGTGCAGGCCCAGGACGTCCACGTAGAACTCGCGGGACTTGGCGAGGTCCGTGACCACGATTTCCATGTAGGCGCAGCGGACGATGTCCGGTGCCGGGACGGTGGGGGTGGGGACGAAGTTGGTCATTGGATTCTCTCTTCTTTGAAAGGGGGCGTGGAAAGTACGACGGCGGCCGGCTGGCTTAGGCGCCGAATTTGGGGGTGTGGACGGTGCCGAGCGTGATGTGCACGGCCTGCTGGTCGGTGTAGAAGTCGATGGAGCGGTAGCCGCCCTCGTGGCCCAGGCCCGAGGCCTTGACGCCGCCGAACGGGGTGCGCAGGTCGCGGACGTTGTGGCTGTTCAGCCACACCATGCCGGCCTCGACGTTCTGGGAGAAGTTGTGGGCCCGGGTGAGGTTCTGGGTCCAGATGTAGGCGGCCAGGCCGTACTTGGTGTTGTTCGCCAGGGCGAGGGCCTCGTCGTCGTTCTCGAACGGGGTGATGGCCACGACCGGTCCGAAGATCTCCTCCTGGAAGATCCGGGCGTCGGGTGCGACGTCGGCAAACACCGTGGGGGCGATGTAGTTGCCTTCGGGCAGGTGGCCGGGGCGGCCGCCGCCGGCCAGGAGCCGGCCTTCGGACTTGCCGATCTCCACGTAGGAGGCCACCTTCTCGTAGTGCTCGGGGTGGACCAGGGCGCCCACCTGGGTCTTGGGGTCGTGGGGATCGCCGACCACGATGTTCTTGGCCCGGGCGGCGTACTTTTCGCAGAATTCGTCGTAGATGGCGCGCTCCACCAGGATGCGGGAGCCGGCGGTGCAGCGCTCGCCGTTGAGGGAGAAGACGCCGAACAGGGCGGAATCGATGGCGGCGTCCAGGTCGGCGTCCGCGAACACGACGCAGGGGGACTTGCCGCCGAGTTCCATGGAGAGGCCCTTGAGGTTGGCGGCCGCGTTCCGGAAGATCGTCTGGCCGGTGGTGGTCTCGCCGGTGAAGGAGATCAACGGGACGTCCGGGTGCTTGACCAGGGCGTCGCCTGCTTCCTCGCCCAGGCCGTTGACCAGGTTGAAGACGCCATCGGGCAGGCCGGCGTCCTTGAAGATGGTGGCCCACAGCGACGCGGAAAGCGGCGTAAACTCGGCCGGCTTGAGGACCACGGTGTTGCCGGTGGCCAGCGCAGGGGCCAGCTTCCAGGACTCGAGCATGAAGGGGGTGTTCCACGGGGTGATCAGTCCGGCCACGCCGATCGGCTTGCGATTCACGTAGTTGATCTGCGAGCCCGGGACCTTCATGGCGTCATCAAACTGGGCCACGATCAGGTCAGCGAAGAAGCGGAAGTTCTCGGCGGCGCGGAGGGCCTGGCCCTTGGCCTGGGTGATCGGCAGTCCGGTATCGAACGTTTCCAGTTCGGCGAGGCGGGCTTCCTGGGCCTCGACGGCGTCGGCGATCCTGTTCAGGATGCGGGCGCGCTCGCGGGGCTTCATCTTCGGCCAGGGGCCGTTCACGAACGCGTCGCGGGCGGCGGCGACGGCGAGGTCAATGTCTTCCTTTTGGCCGGCCGCGGCGGTGGCGTAGTTCCGGTTGGACACCGGGTCCAGGACGTCGAAGGTCTTGCCGCCCACGGAATCGACGAACTGGCCGTTGATGTAGTGCTGGATGTGGGTGGGCAGGTCCTCAGGGACGTAGTGCTTGGCGGTTTCTACTGAGGTCGTCATCGTTGAAGTCCTTACTGGTGCTTTGCTTGGGCGAGATATGCGTCAAGGGTTGCCGAGCGGTGGAGCCGGGCGGCTTTTTCGATCTGCTCTGCGTCGGCTCCGGTTTCAATGAGCTTCAGCAGGTTTTCGTGTTCATCCACGGAATCGCGGGCGCGGCCCGGGACGAAGCGGAACGTGGAGGACCGGATGGCTGCGAGCCGGTTCCAGCCGCGGTGCACCAGGTCCAGGATGTGCGGGTTGGGGCAGTGCTCGAACAGGACGCTGTGGAAGTCCTGGTTGAGCTGCGTGAACCGGACGGGGTCGAAGTGGTCCAGACATTCGCGCATCTCTTCGTTCACGGCGCGGGCCCTGGCCACGGCTGCGGGATCGATCAGCGGGGCGGACAGCGCGGTGGCGGCACCTTCCACGATGCTGAGGGTCTGCATGGTGTAGAGGTATTCGGTGGGGTCGATGCCGGCCACGGTGGCGCCCACGTTGCGTTCGAACGTCACCAGGCCTTCGGCTTCCAGCCGGCGGATGGCTTCGCGGACGGGGACCACACTGAACCCCAGGTCCTTGGCGATGGAGCCCAGGACCAGCCGGTAGCCGGGGGTATAGGTGCCTTCGACAATCCGGGCCTTGACGGACTGGTATGCCTGCTCGGACTTGCTGCCGGCAACCATGGTGGCCTCAGTCATTGTGGTTTCCTGCTTCCCACTCCTGGTACCGGGCCTGCCATTCGGCGTTCATGGGGTAGAGGCCGTCCACGCTGTTGCCCTGCTTGACCATCTCGAAGATGAAGGTTTCTTCCTTCTCCTGCTGGATGCAGTCCGCCACCAGTTCTTCGGCGATGGCCGGCGGGATCACCAGGATGCCGTCGGAATCGGCCACGATGATGTCGCCGGGCTGCACGGTGGCGCCCCCGCAGGCGATGGTGATGTCCGTGTCCCACGGGATGTGGCGGCGGCCCAGCACAGCCGGATGCGGATTGGCGAAGTAGGTGGGCATCTCCAGGTCCGCCACGGCGGAGTAGTCCCGGACGCCACCGTCGGTGATGATGGCAGCGGCGCCGCGGACCTGGGCGCGGAGGGCCAGGATGTCGCCCACGGTGCCGGTTCCCTTTTCGCCGCGGGCTTCCATGACCAGGATTTCACCTTCGTTCACGGAGTCGATGGCCTTCTTTTGGGCGTTGAAGCCGCCGCCGTGGGTCTTGAACAGGTCCTCGCGGTTGGGGACGTAGCGCAGGGTGCGGGCCAGTCCCACCACGCGGCGGTCCGGGCGGGTGGCCTGCAGTCCGTCGATGCTGACGTTGTTAAGGCCCCGCTTGCGCAGCTGGGAGGACAGGGTGGCGGTGGCGACGGACTCCAGCTTGGCTTTCAGCTCCGGAGTGAGGACAGGCGCGACGGCGGCAAGCCCCGCGGCTTCACGGGAACCGTAGGCTTCCTCCCGCTGCAGGTCATCGACCTTGGGCCGGGCACCAAAGTCCGCGAACGCCGTCGTGCCTTCCTCGACGGTGGTGACGAGGCGCCCAGTGGAGAACGCACCGTCCGCGGTGTCCACCTCCACTTCCAGGACGTCGCCCGGCTTGGCGACCGAGGCGCCGGCCGGCGTGCCGGTGAGGATGATGTCACCTTCCTCGAGCGTGAGGAGCTGGGAGAGGTCCGCCACCAGCCGGGCGAACGGGAAGAGCAGGTCCCCGGTGGTGTCGTCCTGGACCAGGTCCCCGTTGTGCCAGGTGCGGATCCGCAGTTTGGCGGGGTCGACGGCGTCTGCCGGGATCAGTGCCGGTCCCACGGGGGTGAACCCGTCGCCGCCCTTGGACCGGAGGTTGGAGCCCTTGTCCGCGTAGCGGAGGTCGTACACGCCGAGGTCGTTGCTGGCGGTAACGGCCGCGACGTGGTTCCAGGCGTCCTCGATGGAAACACGGCGGGCGGCCTTGCCGATCACCAGGGCGATCTCGCCCTCGTAGCCGAGCAGTTCGCAGCCGGCGGGCCGCTCAACGGGGCTTCCGCCCAGGGCCAGCGAGCTGGAAGGCTTGAGGAAGTAGGACGGCTGGGCCGGGGTGCGGCCGCGCTGGGCGGCCCGGCTGGGGTAGTTAATGTGCACTGCGATCACCTTGCGTGCTGCCGCCAGGGTGTCGCCGTTGACCTGCTCCAAAGCCTTCTCCTCATCAGGTACGAAATCGTATACGATCACTATCACCCATCAGGCGCCGCCGGTCAACCCCCCGATTTTCCAGGCTTTTGACAAGCTGACCGATGGCACTTGTAGCCCGGATCACATGGGGCGTACAGTGGAAGCCGGATTTATAGTTTCGATTATCGAATTACGTGTTCCGATATAGAACACACTCAATCCCGATAGTCATCCACAACGAAGTGAGGAAAGCCCGTGCAGTTCCACCACCACGGATACGTATCCGGTGACCCGCGAATCCAGCCGGCGGCCGGCGTCGGCCTTAACCGCTCCGAGGAACTTCCCGACGAAGTGGACGTCCTCATCGTGGGCACCGGACCTGCCGGCATGCTCGCCGCGGCCCAGCTGTCCATGTTCCCCAACGTGACCACCCGGATCATCGAACGCCGCCCCGGCAGGCTCGCCATCGGGCAGGCCGACGGCATCCAGGCGCGCAGCGTGGAGACGTTCCAGGCCTTCGGTTTCGCGGAGCGGATCATCGCCGAGGCGTACCGCATCACCGAGATGGCGTTCTGGAAGCCGGATCCCGCCAACCACGCGAACATCATCCGGACTGCCCGGGCCGTGGATGACGAGATGGGCATCAGCGAGTTCCCCCACCTGATCGTCAACCAGGCCCGCGTGCTGGACTACTTCGCGGAATTTGCCGCGAACTCGCCCACACGCCTCAAGCCTGACTACGGCTACGACTTCGAGGGCCTGACGGTGGCCGGCGAGGGCGACTACCCCGTCACCGTGACCCTCCGCCACACCGCCGGACCCAACGAAGGCCAGGAGCGGATTGTCCGCGCCAAGTATGTGGTGGGCGCGGATGGTGCGCGCAGCAAGGTGCGCCAGGCCATCGGCTGCACCCTTGCCGGCGAACAGGCCAACCACGCCTGGGGCGTCATGGACACGCTGGCCGTCACCGACTTCCCGGACATCCGGACCAAGTGCGCCATCCAGGGTGCCGAGGGCAGCATCCTGCTGATCCCGCGCGAGGGCGGCCACCTGTTCCGCATGTACGTGGACCTGGGCGAAGTGGATCCGAACAGCCAGCACTCGGTCCGCAACACCACCATCGAGGAGATCATCGCCAAGGCCAACGCGATCCTGCACCCCTACACGCTGGACGTCCGGAACGTCGCGTGGCACAGCGTCTACGAGGTGGGCCACCGGCTCACGGACAGGTTCGACGACGTCCTGCCGGCCGAGCGCGGCACCCGCACCCCGCGGGTGTTCATCACCGGGGACGCCTGCCACACCCACAGCGCCAAGGCCGGCCAGGGGATGAACGTGTCCATGCAGGACGGCTTCAACATCGCCTGGAAGCTGGGGCATGTCCTGGAGGGCCGCAGCCCGGAGAGCCTGCTGAGCACCTACTCCGAGGAACGCCAGGTGGTGGCGAAGAATCTGATCGACTTCGACAAGGAATGGTCCACCATGATGGCCAAGAAGCCGGAGGAGTTCGAACACCCTTCCGACCTTGAGGACTTCTACGTGCAGACCGCGGAATTCCCTGCCGGCTTCATGACGCAGTACACGCCGTCCCTGATCATTGGGAGCACCGACCACCAGGACCTGGCCGCCGGATTCCCCGTTGGCAAGCGCTTCAAGTCTGCACCCGTGGTCCGGGTGGGGGACACCAACCCCCTCCATCTGGGCCACCACGCCACCGCCGACGGCCGCTGGCGGATCTACGTCTTCGCGGACCCAGCCCTGCCGGGCACCAACTCGGCAACGGACATGCTCGCCGAGTGGTTCGCGAACTCGCCGGAGTCCCCGCTGGCTGCCACCCCTGCCAGCGCCGACCCGGACGCGTGGTTCGACCTGAAGGTCATCTACCAGCAGCCGCACACCGCCGTCGACATCAATGCCGTGCCCGCCGTCTTCAAGCCGCTGGTAGGCCCGTTCAAGCTGACCGACTACGAGAAGGTGTACGCCACGGATCCCAAGGCGGACATTTTCGACCTCCGCGGCCTGGACCGCAGCGGCGTTGTGGTGGTGGTCCGCCCGGACCAGTACGTGGCCAATGTCCTGCCGCTGACGGCAACCGCGGAGCTGGGCGCGTTTTTCACGCCGCTGCTGAAGGCCGCCCCCGCGGCACCGCGTCAGGCGGTTGCGGCCGCGGCCCGGTAGTCGGCCGCGGCGTACACGCCGAGGATCCGCACCTCGGTGGTGAAGAAGTCCAGTTCCTCGAGGGCCAGCTTCAGCGGCAGGTCCTCGGGGTGGCCTTCGACGTCAGCCATGAACATGGTGGCCGCGAACTCGTTGCCCACCATGTAGCTTTCCAGCCGGGTCATGTTCACGCCGTTGGTGGCGAAGCCGCCCAGTGCCTTGTACAGGGCGGACGGGACGTTGCGCACCCGGAACACAAAGCTGGTGACTGCCGGTCCGGGAAGTTCGTCCCGGGCCGGCAGTGCCTTTTCGCGCGCCAGGACCACGAAGCGGGTGGTGTTGGAGGGGTCGTCCTCCACCCGGGAGGCCAGGACCTTCAGGCCGTAGATGTCGGCGGCCAGCGGGGGAGCGAGGGAGAGCTTGCGGGGATCGTTCCATTCCGCCACCTCCCTGGCCGAACCGGCAGTGTCGCCGGCGATGACGGGCTTGAGGCCGTGCTCGCGGATCAGCTTCCGGCACTGGCCCAGCGCGTGGATGTGGCTGTGGACCTCCGTGGCGCCTTCAATGGTGCTGCCCGGGATGCCCAGCAGGTCGAAATGGATGGGCAGGAAGTACTCGCCCACGATCTGCAGGTTGGACTGCGGCAGCAGGATGTGGATGTCCGCCACCCGGCCGGCGATCGAGTTCTCGATGGGGATCATGGCCAGCTCCGCCTCGCCGCTGGTCACCAGCTCAAAGGCATCCTCAAAACTGGCGCACGGCACGCTTTCCATGTCCGGGAACATCTGCTGACACGCGATATTGGAGTTGGCGCCGGGCTCACCCTGGTACGCAATCTTGGAGGCCATGATCCGTATGGTTTCACGCCCCGCCCCCGCCCGCCCAACTGAGTAGCGCCAAGTGTCGCTTTGGGGCGCGAAAACGACACTTCGCGCTACCCAGTTGGGGCTAGAGGGGCGTGACGCGCAGCCAGAGGTATTGCCGGGGGAGGAGGGTGACGCCGTCGTCCAGTTGCATGGCTGCTTCGGAGAGAAGGTCGACGGCGGCAGGGGAGAAGCCGCCGAACGTTTCAGCCGGGAGGGTCTGGGCGGAGTCGCTGAAGTTGGCCAGGGCCAGGATGGTGGGATCGTCCTCCGTCGCGCCCGGCCGCTGGTAGCCGAGCACTGCGCGGTTGTTGGTGCCGAAATCGATCAGCGTGGTCCCCGCCAGTCCGGGGGTGCTGGTCCGGACCTCGATCATCCGCTTCAGCCCGGCGTACACAGCTCCTTCCGGCGTGGCCGGGTCCAGGCGGCGGGCGTACTGCTCCGCGGGGAAATGCGGCCGGTGCACCCAGCGGCTGTCCTCCTCGTGGCCGGGCTCGGACGCGTACCCATAGTCGTTGACCTGCCCCACCTCGTCGCCCAGGTACAGCAGCGGGACGCCGCCAGTGCTGAAGGGCACCGAATGGGCCAGGAGGATCCGTTCCACCGCCTCAGCCGGGTCCACCTCCATGCCGCACAGGGACGCCGTCGTGCCTGAAATCCGGCAGTCGCCGGTCTTGGGGTTGTCCTGGAACGGGACGCCGCGGGCAAAGCTGCCCGGGAAACGGTTGACGTAGAAGGAGTTCAGGAAGCGGCGGTGGTCGAAGCCGTTGATGCCCAGTTCGGCGGCGTCCTCATCGGCGAAGGTCCAGCCGATGTCGTCATGGCTGCGGACGTAGTTCACCCACGCCGTGCCCTGCGGGATGTTGTGCCGCCGGTGCAGCGCCTGGGCCAGGAGCGAGACATCCCTGGTGGCCAGCGATTCCCAGATTAGGGCCATCTGCAGCGGGTTGTAGGAAAGCTGGCATTCCTTGCGGTCGATGTAGAGCGCTACCTCGTCCGGGTGCACGATGGCCTCGGATTTGAACAGCAGCGCCGGCGCCGCCAGCCGGCACACCGCGTTGAACGCGCGGAGCAGCGTGTGCGCCTGCGGCAGGTTCTCGCAGGGGGTACCCAGCTGCTTCCAGATGAACGCCACCGCGTCCATGCGCAGGATGTCCACGCCCTGGTTGGCAAGGAACAGCATCTCGGCCGCCATGGCCCGGAAGACGTCGGGATTGGAGTAGTTCAGGTCCCATTGGTAGGTGTGGAACGTGGCCCAGACCCACCGGCCGTCCGCCATCTGGATGAAGGACCCGGGGTGGTTCTCGGGAAAGATCTCCCGCACGTCCGCCTCGAAGGCGTCCGGGAGCGTCCGGTCCGGGAAGATCCAGTAGTAGCCGCTGTATTCCGGGTCCCCGGCGGCTGCCTTCCGGGCCCAGTCGTGCTCGTCCGAGGTGTGGTTGAAGATGAAGTCCACCACCAGGCTGATGCCGTTGTCCCTCAGTTCCGCTGCCAGGGAGCGCAGCTGCTCCATGGTGCCCAGCCTTGGGTTGACCTCACGGTAGCTTGAGACCGCATACCCGCCATCCGAATGTGGTTCCGGCGCCAGGAACAAAGGCATGAGGTGCAGGTAGGTGAGGCCCAGTTCCTTGAAGTACGGAATGCGGGCGCGGACCCCTTCGAGGCTTTCGGCGTAGCGGTCCACATAGCAGACGCCGCCCAGCATCCGGTTGGACTGGAACCAGTCCGGGTCCGCCTCCCGTTCGGCGTCCAGGGTTTTCAGTTCCTGCGGGCGTTCCTGCCAGGAGGCTGCGCTCTGCACCACGAGCGCGGAGAGCTGCTCCAGCCAGTCCGTCCGGTCACCGTACAGGGAATGGAAGAGGCTGCGGAGGGTGGGAAAGTGCCGGGCCATCCTCCGGTCGAAGTCCGGGTCGGGGCGCAGCCCCCGGCTGCGCTCAGCCGCCAGCACTGCCAGGACATGCCGCCGGGCCTCTTCGTCCTCGTTGACGAATTCCTGCATGGCCACCTGCCCCTTCAGAACGTCGCGCCGGAACGTCCGGCGCGCTTGTACGGAAGTATTCCACGTCACACCCGGATACCCGGCCGCTGCCTCTAAGCTTTACGCACCGCACAAACCACGAATGATTGGACAGCCATGACCCGCACCTACACCATCGATTCGATTCCCGGTGATGGCATCGGCGTGGACGTCACCGAGGTAGCCATGGGGTGCGTGGATGCTGTGGCCGGGCTGCATGGCTTCACCGTCAACTGGCGTGTCCGTGACTGGAACAGCGACCTCTACGTCAAAACCGGCCGGATGATGCCCGTTGACGGCATTGAGCAGCTCGGCAGCGGCGACGGGATCTACCTGGGAGCGGTGGGCACCCCCGACGTCCCCGACGACGTGACGTTGTGGGGACTGCTGATTCCCATCCGCCGGGAGTTTGACCAGTACGTCAACCTTCGCCCCATGAAGCTGCTGCCCGGGGTCAAGGGAGCGATGCCGGGCCTCGAGGACCTGGACATCGTGGTGGTCCGGGAAAACGTTGAAGGCGAGTACTCGCAGATCGGCGGCCGCTTCGGTGCGGGGACGGACGCTGAATTCGCCGTCCAGGAGAGCGTCTTCACCAAAGCCGGCATCAGCAGGGTGGCCCGCTACGCGGCAGAGGCCGCAACGAAACGCGGCGGCATCCTGGTCTCGGCCACCAAATCCAACGGCATCATCCACACCATGCCGTTCTGGGACGAAGTGGTGGCACGGACAGTGGAACAGTTCCCCGGCGTCATGGTGGACAAGGTGCTCATCGATGCGCTCGCGGCCCGGCTGGTCATGAAGCCCACCAGCGTCCGCACCATCGTCGCATCCAACCTGTTCGGGGATATCCTGTCCGACCTCGTGGCCGGAGTGGCCGGTTCCATCGGCATCGCCCCGAGTGCCAACCTGAACCCCGAGCGCCGGCACCCCTCGATGTTCGAGCCAGTCCACGGTTCCGCCCCGGACATCGCCGGCAAGGGCATCGCCAACCCGGTCGGCGCGCTCTGGGCTGCGGCCATGATGCTGGACCATCTGGGCGAGGCGGCGGCCGCGCAGTCCCTCACCGGGGCTTTCGAATCGGCGCTGGCAGACGGCATCACCACACCGGACCTGGGAGGCTCGGCCACCACGATGGAATTCGCGCAGGAGGTACGGGCCCGGCTGCGGTAGCTGCGGTTGTACACGACGGCTAGAGCACGTTCCGGATGGCCTGCTCGAAACTGGTGACGTGCTCCAGGGCGAGCTTGCCCGCCCGGTCCGCGTCGCCGTCGGCCACTGCCTCCAGCAGCTCAACGTGTTCGGCAATGTGGGACGCGACGGACGGTACCTTTTCCAGCACCATGCACCAGATGCGCGTGGCCAGGTTGTCGTAGCGGATCAGGACGTCCTCGAGGTGCGCGTTGGCGGCGGCCCGGTAGATCAGCCGGTGGACCTTGATGTCGTACCGCATGAGGTCGTAGGGATCGTCGTCGTCGCCCATGGTGGAGATCGCGGCCGCGGTTTCCCGGATTTCCGCCCGCAGCGCCGGCGTTGCCAGCTTCGCGGCCCGGCGTGCGGCCAAGGGTTCCAAGGATTCGCGCAGCTCCGAAACGTCAGCGAGTTCGGTGATGTCGACGATGGTGGCGAACGTTCCGCGGCGGGGATAGGACACCACCAGGTGGTCGCTTTCCAGCCGCTTGAGGGCTTCCCGGACCGGCGTCCGGCCGATCCCGAGCTCGGCGGCCAGTTTGCCGTCGTTGATTGCCTCGCCCGGCCGGATGTCCAGCATGATGAGCCGGTCGCGGAGGTGCCGGTAGGCCTGTTCGGAGAGTGAGAGGTCCCCGTCGCCGGCCAGGTGGTTCTCTAATGTGACGCTCATTTCGAGCCTTCCCAGGAGTGCTATTGACGTCCAAGTGATCTGGAACATACTATTACGACAGTTCTAATATATCAGTTACAGATCAGTTATAGGTCAGTAACTCCGAAGGGCTCAGAAGGAGAACAATGCAGGACGTACTGAACGCCTCGCTCGCCACGGTCGACGCCGACGTCGCCGCCGCTGTGGCACAGGAACTGCACCGCCAGCAGTCCACCTTGGAAATGATTGCGTCGGAGAATTTCGCTCCGTCCTCCGTCATGGAGGCCCAGGGCTCGGTGCTCACCAACAAGTACGCCGAGGGATACCCGGGCAAGCGCTACTACGGTGGCTGCGAGCACGTGGACGTCATCGAGCAGCTGGCCATCGACCGCGTGAAGGCACTCTTCGGCGCCGAGTTCGCCAACGTGCAGCCGCACTCCGGTGCCCAGGCCAACGCCGCCGCCATGTTCGCCCTGCTGAACCCGGGCGACACCATCTTGGGGCTCTCCCTGGCGCACGGCGGACACCTCACGCACGGCATGAAGATCAACTTCTCCGGCAAGCTCTACAACGTGGTTCCCTACCACGTCCGCGAGGAAGACCTCCGGATCGATATGGCCGAGGTGGAAGCCCTGGCCCTGGAGCACAAGCCCAAGCTGATCGTGGCCGGCTGGTCCGCCTACTCCCGCCAGCTGGACTTCGCCGAATTCCGCCGCATCGCCGACCTCGTGGGCGCCTACCTCATGGTGGACATGGCGCACTTCGCCGGACTCGTCGCCGCCGGCCTGCACCCCAACCCCGTCCCGTACGCGGACGTGGTCACCACCACCACGCACAAGACCCTGGGCGGTCCGCGAGGCGGCGTCATCCTGGCCAAGGAGGAATACGCCAAGAAGATCAACAGCGCTGTGTTCCCGGGCCAGCAGGGTGGTCCGCTGGAGCACGTTGTGGCCGCCAAGGCCGTGGCGTTCAAGCTCGCTGCCGCCCCCGAATTCAAGGAACGCCAGGAACGGGTGCTGCAGGGCGCCAAGCTGCTGGCCGAGCGACTCCTCAAGGACGACGTCGCAGCCGCGGGCATTTCCGTAGTCAACGGCGGCACCGACGTCCACCTGGTCCTGGTTGACCTCCGCAACTCCGAACTCGACGGCCAGCAGGGTGAGGACGCACTCCACCAGATCGGCATCACGGTCAACCGCAACGCGGTCCCCTTCGACCCCCGCCCGCCGATGGTCTCCTCCGGCCTCCGGATCGGCACCCCCGCCCTGGCCGCCCGCGGCTTCGGCGCCGCCGAGTTCACCGAGGTTGCGGACATCATCGCCACGGCCCTGATTGCCTCCGCCGGCACCGGCACCCTCCCCGGGGACACCGCCGTCGAACTCCGGGAACGCGTAACGGCCCTGGCCGGCAAGTTCCCCCTCTACCCGCACCTCTCCACCGATGCCAACCTGGCCGGCATCGAGGCAGACCTGATTGGAGCCGCCCAGTGAGCACCCAGCACCTTCCGGAGCACCCGGACTTCCTCTGGCGGAACCCGGAACCCAAGTCCTCCTACGACGCCGTGATCGTCGGCGGCGGCGGGCACGGCCTGGCCACCGCATACTTCCTGGCCAAGAACCACGGGATGACCAACATTGCAGTCCTCGAAAAGGGCTGGCTCGCCGGTGGCAACATGGCCCGCAACACCACCATCATCCGCTCCAACTACCTCTGGGACGAGAGCGCGGCCATCTATGAGCAGGCCCTCAAGCTCTGGGAAATCCTGCCCGAGGAACTCGAGTACGACTTCCTGTTCAGCCAGCGCGGAGTGATGAACCTGGCCCACACCCTGGGCGATGTGCGCGAAAGCATGCGCCGCGTCGGTGCCAACAAGCTCAACGGCGTGGACGCCGAATGGCTGGACCCGCAGCAGGTCAAGGAACTCTGCCCCATCCTGAACATCCGCGACAACATCCGCTACCCCGTCATGGGCGCCACCTATCAGCCCCGCGCCGGCATCGCCAAGCACGACCACGTGGCCTGGGCCTTCGCCCGCAAGTGCGACGAAATGGGCGTTGACATCATCCAGAACTGCGAGGTGACCGGCTTCCTGAAGGACGGCGACCGCGTGGTGGGCGTCAAGACCAACCGCGGCACCATCAACACGGAGAAGGTGGGGCTCTGCGCCGCAGGCCACAGCTCCGTCCTGGCCGAAATGGCCGGATTCCAGCTTCCCATCCAGTCCCACCCCCTGCAGGCCCTGGTCTCCGAACTGCACGAGCCCGTCCACCCCACAGTAGTTATGTCCAACCACGTGCACGTCTACGTCTCCCAGGCGCACAAGGGCGAACTGGTCATGGGCGCCGGCGTGGACTCCTACAACGGCTACGGCCAGCGCGGTTCCTTCCACGTGATCGAGCAGCAGATGGCGGCCGCCGTCGAACTCTTCCCCATCTTCGCCAGGGCCCACGTGCTCCGCACCTGGGGCGGCATCGTGGACACCACCCTGGACGCCTCGCCGATCGTGGGCACCACTCCCGTGGAGAACATGTTCGTGAACTGCGGCTGGGGAACCGGCGGATTCAAGGGCACCCCTGCTGCCGGCATGACCTTCGCGCACACCATCGCCACCGGCGCCCCGCACAAGCTGAATGCGCCGTTCTCGCTGGAACGCTTCGAAACCGGCGCCCTCATCGACGAACACGGCGCCGCCGCCGTGGCCCACTAGCCGCCGCCACCAGAAAAGGACTAACGCACATGCTGCTGATCCCATGCCCCAACTGCGGCCCGCGGGACGAAACCGAATTCCACTACGGGGGACAGGCCCACGTCCCGTACCCCGAGAACCCCAACGAGCTGAGCGACACGGAGTGGTCCCGCTACCTCTTCTACCGCGAGAACCCCAAGGGCATCTTCGCCGAGCGCTGGGTCCACAGCACCGGCTGCCGCCAGTGGTTCAACATGCTCCGCGACACCGTGAGCTACGACATCAAGGCCATCTACCCGATGGGGGCGAAGCGGCCTGACCGCTCCCCGGACGGCGCGCCCGAAACCGGGACCGCCAGCACCGGCCCTGACAGCACCACCACGGGAAGTGCCGCACCCAGCACCTCCACCACGAGCATCCTCAGCACCACCGCCCCGGAAGGAGCGACCAAGTGACTTCCCAGAACGCCCGCCTGGCTACCGGCGGCCGCATCGACCGCACCATCTCCTGGCGCTTCACCGTGGACGGCGAGGAGTTCACCGGCCACCCCGGTGACACCCTGGCCTCCGCGCTGCTGGCCAACGGCCGCATCGCCGCCGGCAACTCCCTCTACGAGGACCGCCCCCGCGGCATCATGTCCGCCGGGGTGGAGGAGGCCAACGCCCTGGTCCGCGTGGAAGCCCGCTTCCCCGGCCACGTGGCCGAATCCATGCTCCCCGCCACCACCGTTTCCCTGGTGGACGGACTCCAGGCCACCCTGCTCAACGGCCTGGGCAAGCTGGACCCGGAGGACGACCGCGCCGAATACGACAAGAAGTACGTCCACACCGACGTCCTGGTGATCGGTGGCGGCCCCGCCGGGCTCGCCGCAGCCCGCGAGGCTGTCCGCACCGGCGCCAGGGTCATGCTCCTCGATGACCAGCCCGAACTCGGCGGCTCGCTGCTCTCCGGTTCCACCGCTCCCGGCCTTGCCGAGACCATCGAAGGAAAGCCCGCCCTGGAATGGGTGGCCGACGTTGAAGCCGAGCTGGTATCCGGCGCCGAGTCCACGGTCCTGAACCGCACCACCGCGTTCGGCGCCTACGACGCCAACTACGTCATCGCCGTCCAGAACCGAACCGACCACCTCACCAGCCCCGCAGCCGCAGGGGTGTCCCGCCAGCGGATTTGGCACATCCGTGCCAGCCAGGTGGTCGTCGCCCCGGGCGCCCACGAACGCCCCCTGGTGTTCGAGAACAACGACCGCCCCGGCATCATGCTCGCCTCCGCCGTGCGCAGCTACCTGAACCGCTACGGCGTGGCCGCCGGCAAGCGCGTGGTCATCAGCACCACCAATGACAGCGCCTACGCCGTCGCCGCCGACCTCGCCGCCGCAGGCGTCAAGGTCGCCGCCGTGGTGGACGCCCGTCCGGCCCTGACCGCAGCGGCGACTGCCGCCGTCGAATCCGGGATCCGGGTGCTGATCGGCAGCGCGGTGGCCAACACCTCCGCCGGTGCCGACGGCCGGCTGGACGGCGTGACCGTCCGCAGCATTAACGACGACGGCGAGCTCACCTCCGGCGTCGAGCAGATCGCGGCAGACCTGCTGGCTGTGTCCGGCGGCTGGAGCCCGCTGGTCCACCTGCACTCCCAGCGCCAGGGCAAGCTGCGCTGGGACGAGGAGCTGGCAGCCTTCGTGCCCAGCACCGAGGTACCCGACCAGCAGACCATTGGCGCCGGTCGCGGCTCGTTCGCCACCGAAGACTGCGTCGCGGAGGGCATCTTCGCTGGCGCCAGGGCGGCCATCGCCACAGGCTTCGAATCCGCCGTCGAACCCTCCGTGTTCGGCGACCCGAAGGCCTCCGCCCCCACCCGCCAGCTGTGGCTGGTGCCGGGCGAGAACGGCACCCCGGATGACTGGCACCACCACTTCGTGGACTTCCAGCGCGACCAGTCCGTGGCGGACGTCCTCCGCTCCACTGGTGCCGGCATGCGCTCGGTGGAACACATCAAGCGGTACACCTCCATCAGCACGGCCAACGACCAGGGCAAGACTTCCGGCGTCAACGCCATCGGCGTCATCGCCGCGGCCCTGCGCACCGCCGGCGAAGCCTCCCGCGGCATCGGAGACATCGGCACCACCACCTACCGCGCCCCCTTCACCCCGGTGGCTTTCGCGGCCCTGGCCGGACGCCAGCGCGGGGAACTGTTCGACCCCGCCCGCGTTACGTCCATCCACCCCTGGCACGTAGCCAAGGGCGCGCTGTTCGAAGACGTTGGACAGTGGAAGCGGCCCTGGTACTACCCGCAGGCCGGGGAGGACATGGACGCTGCCGTGCTGCGCGAATGCGCCGCTGTCCGCGAATCCGTGGGCTTCATGGACGCCACCACCCTGGGCAAGATCGAAATCCGCGGTAAGGACGCGGGGGAGTTCCTGAACCGGATGTACACCAACGCGTTCAAGAAGCTCGCCCCGGGCTCGGCACGCTACGGCGTCATGTGCACCCCGGACGGCATGATCTTCGACGACGGCGTGACCCTCCGCGTCGACGACGACACCTACTTCATGACTACCACCACCGGCGGTGCCGCCAAGGTACTGGACTGGCTGGAGGAATGGCTGCAGACCGAGTGGCCGGAACTGGACGTGCATTGCACCTCCGTCACCGAACAGTGGAGCACCATCGCCGTCGTCGGGCCCAAGTCCCGTGAGGTCATCGCCAAGGTGGCGCCCGAACTGGCGGCCAACGGCGGCCTGGACGCGGAAGCCTTCCCGTTCATGACCTTCCGCGAAACCACCCTCGCCTCCGGCGTACGCGCCCGGATCTGCCGGATTTCGTTCTCCGGTGAACTTGCCTACGAGATCAACGTCCCGGCCTGGTACGGGCTGAACACCTGGGAATCCGTGGCCGCCGCCGGTGCCGATTTCAACATCACCCCCTACGGCACCGAAACCATGCACGTGCTGCGTGCCGAAAAGGGCTACCCGATCGTCGGGCAGGACACGGACGGCACCGTCACCCCGCAGGACGCGGGCATGGAGTGGATCGTCTCCAAGGCCAAGGACTTCATCGGCAAGCGTTCCTACACCCGGTCCGACGCCCAGCGTGAGGACCGCAAGCACCTGGTCAGCGTCCTTCCCGTGGACGGCACGCTGCGCCTGCCGGAAGGCACCCAGCTGGTGGAGAAGGGACGCTCCACCAACCCCGCCTACGGCCCCGTGCCGATGGAAGGGTTCGTTACCTCCAGCTACCACAGCGCAGCGCTGGGCCGGTCGTTCGGCCTGGCCCTGATCAAGAACGGACGCAACCGCATCGGCGAAACGCTGGTGGCAGCCGCCGGCGACCAGCTGGTGGACGTGGTTGTCGCAGAAACAGTGCTTTTTGACTCTGAAGGGACCCGTAAAGATGGCTGAAACAGCAGCATCCCCGACCTCCGCAAAAACCAACGCCGAGAAGAACCTCGCCGCCCGCGTCAGCCCGGCGCGCCAGCTGGCGGAAGACTTCGCGGCCGGCTCACTGGCCGGCACCGTTGAAATCTCCGAGGTGCCCTTCCTGACCATGGTGGGCCTCCGGGCCCTCGCAGGATCCGCCGCGGCGGAGCGCCTGGCCGGTGTCACCGGCGGCCTCCCCGCCGGCTCCGGTGCCGTGGCGGGAAACGGCGACGTGTCCGTCCTGTGGCTCGGCCCCGCCGAGTACCTGGTGGTTGCACCCACCGAGGCGCACGAATCCCTGGGCGGGGACCTCATCCCCGCGCTCCGGGACGCGCTGGGCGGCGACGCGGGCCAGGTGGTGGACCTGTCCGCCAACCGGACCACGTTCGAACTGACGGGCCCCCGGGCCCGCGCCGTCCTGGAAAAGGGCTGCTCGCTGGACCTGCACCCGCGGGTCTTCAAGGCCGGCACCGCCTTCTCCACGGAAATCGCGAACATCCCCGCCATCCTGTGGAAGACCGGTGACGAGTCCTTCCGGATCTTCCCCCGCGCTTCCTTCGCCGAGTTCCTGGGCCGGTGGCTGCTGGACGCCATGCGGGAGTACGCCTCGCCAGAGGTCCCCTGATGGCGCTCAGCGTCCTTGACCTCTTTTCCGTCGGCATCGGGCCCTCGTCGTCACACACGGTGGGCCCGATGCGGGCGGCCAAGCTGTTCGCGGACGGACTGAAAGGCGACGGCCAGCTGGCCGCCACCGCCCGCGTCCAGACCGAACTGTTCGGCTCCCTCGGCGCCACCGGCCGCGGCCACGGCTCGGACAAGGCAGTGGTCCTGGGGCTGAAGGGCCTGGACCCGGAAACCGTGGACACCACCACCGCCGACGACCAGGTGGCAGCCGCCGCGCTGGACGCCGAACTCCACATCGCCGGGGCGCACCGGGTGGACTTCAACTGGGAAGAGGACGTGGTGCTCCACCGGCGCAAGTCCCTTCCCGCGCACCCCAACGGCATGACCTTCCGGGCCCTGGACCACACAGGTGCCGTCCTGAGCGAGCGGAGCTTCTACTCGATCGGCGGCGGCTTCGTGGTGGACGGCGATGCCGAAGGCGGGGACAAGGTGGTGCCGGATGACACCGTGCTGCCCTACCCCTTCTCCACGGCCGACGAACTCCTGCAGATCTGCAGCCGCGAAGGCATGTCCATCTCCGACGTCATGCTGGCCAACGAACTCACCTGGCGCAGCGAAGCGGAACTCCGCGAGCAGCTGCTCGGGCTGTGGGCCGTCATGCGCGAATGCGTGGAGAACGGGTGCAACGCCGAAGGCATCCTGCCCGGCGGCCTGAACGTCACCCGGCGGGCGCCCGCCCTGTTCCGCACCCTGACGGCCTCGGCCGCCACCGCCGAAGCCGCGGCAGCGTCGCCGTCGCCCGTCCAGGCACCGGCGGACCCGCTGCTCGCGATGGAATGGGTGAACCTCTTCGCGCTGGCCGTGAATGAGGAGAACGCCGCCGGCGGGCGGATCGTCACCGCCCCCACCAACGGGGCCGCGGGCATCGTGCCGGCCGTCCTGCACTACTACGTGAAGTTTGTTCCGGGAGCCGACGACGACGGTGTGGTCCGCTTCCTGCTGGCGGCGGCCGCCGTCGGAATCCTGTTCAAAACCAACGCCTCCATCTCCGGCGCCGAAGTGGGCTGCCAGGGCGAGGTGGGCTCCGCCTGCTCGATGGCTGCGGCCGGGCTCTGCGAAGTGCTTGGCGGAACGCCGGCGCAGGTGGAAAACGCCGCCGAGGTAGGGATCGAGCACAACCTGGGCCTGACCTGCGATCCCGTGGGCGGGCTGGTGCAGATCCCTTGCATCGAGCGGAATGCGATCGCCAGCGTGAAGGCGATCAACGCGGCCCGGCTGGCCCTGCACGGGGACGGCAGCCACAAGGTCTCGCTGGACAAGGCGATCAAGACCATGCGCGACACCGGAGCCGACATGAAAACCAAGTACAAGGAAACCTCCCGAGGAGGCCTCGCCGTGAATGTGATCGAGTGCTGAGCCATGACTGTTACTGAAACCCATATCCCCGCATCAAAAGCGCCCACCACCGTGGAACACGTCCTGACCCTGGACTGTCCCGAGGGGCCCGGCATTGTGCATGCCGTGTCCGGGTTCCTGCTGGAGCACGGCTGCGACATCATTGACAACAAGCAGTTCGGTGAGCGCTCCGAAGGCCACTTCTTCATGCGCGTGCACTTCGTCTCCGACGGCGATGAGTCCACGCTTGACGTCTTGCGGTCTTCGTTCGCCCCGGTGGCGGAAAAGTTCGGCATGCGCTGGCAGCTGGAACGCCAGGGCTCCAAGCGCAAGGTCCTGATCATGGTGTCCAAGTTCGGGCACTGCCTCAACGACCTGCTGTTCCGGGCCCGGATCGGAGAACTGCCGGTGGAAATCGTTGCGGTGGTATCCAACCACCGGGACCACGAGGCACTGGTGCAGTGGCACGGCATCCCGTTCCACCACATCCCGGTTACGGCCGACACCAAACCCGCAGCGGAAGCCGCGCTGATGGCACTCGTGGACGGGCTCGACGTCGAACTGGTGGTGCTGGCCCGCTACATGCAGGTGCTCAGCGACGACCTGACCCGCAAGCTGGACGGCCGGGCCATCAACATCCACCACTCGTTCCTGCCCAGCTTCAAGGGTGCCAAGCCGTACCACCAGGCCTACGCCCGCGGCGTCAAGACCGTGGGCGCCACCGCGCACTACGTCAACGCAGAACTGGACGAGGGCCCCATCATCTCCCAGCAGGTGGTGGACGTGGACCACACGTACGGGCCCGAGGACCTGGTGGCCGCCGGCCGCGACACCGAATGCAAGGCCCTCTCCAACGCGGTGAAGTGGCACTGCGAAGGCCGGGTCATCCTGCAGGGCAACCGCACTGTGGTGCTCCGCTAGCGGTTCTCAACTAAACACTGTCACCGCGGCTGGCTGCCCCTAGGGCGGCCGGCCGCGCTTTTTTGCTTGCCTGATCCTTGCGCCGTTCGCGGGCCAGGCACTAGGCGCTGCCCTGCTCGGCGAGGCGGGCCTTGATCCGCTCGCTGGCATCGCGGAGGGATGCGTCGTTGACGGCTGCGGCAGCCGCCGGGTCCCCGTTCCGTGCAGCGGCCACCAGGTCCTGCTGGTACCGCCACAGGGAATCGTCGTCACCGGCGTCCAGGGAGCCCTGTGCGCCGACGATCTTGTAGGCGCGGCACTGCTGCCACAGGGCCCTGATCGTTTGCAGCAGCACCGGGTTGCCGCCCGCCTGGTAAAGGATGGCCAGCATCTCCTCGTCATGGTCAAGGAGGGCGATGACCTGCCGCTCGTCGATGGCTTTGCGCATCAGCTCGTACTCGGACTGCATTCTCCCGCAGTCCTCCGGGGTGATCCTCTCGCTGCCCAGCCGCGCAGCTTCGGTCTCCAGAAGCCGGCGCACGTCATAGACGTGGATCAATTCCTCGAGGCTGAGGCTCTTGACCACGGCACCCTTGTGCGGCTCACGCTCCGCCAGGCCGGTTTCCTCCAGGCGGCGGATGGCCTCGCGGACCGGCATGACGCTTGTCCCCACCTGCTCGGCGAGGTCGCGCACCTTAAGTCGGGATCCGGCGGGCAGCTCACCGCTGAGGATCGCAGCATGGATCATCGCGTAGACCTGGTCGGTCAGCAGGGTGGGCTCGGCGCGCTTGGATATGACCACCTGTCCAATATACGGCCGGGAGAACCGCGCCTCGTGGCGGCGCCATGGCGTGAGGGCACAAAGAAACTTTGAAATATGTCTTGTGTGATCTGTGATCACATCTTATGGTGGTTTATGTCACATCGACCAAGCGCATCCCTTGCAGCCTCCTCTGGGGGAGGGGCTGCAAGCCTCCGGATAACCGGCCAGCTGCCAACGGCGGCGGCACCCGCACCGGCCCACCAACACATCTCCTCCTGGCCCACCTGCTGAAGTGGCCGCTTCCGAAAGGAAAACCCATGTCCCACGTAGTTGATGACGCACCGCTGTCCGGCTTCCATAAAAGGCTGGCCCTGTTCTCTTCGGGCGGCCCGTTCCTTGACGGGTACATCCTGAGCATCATCGGTGTTGCAATGGTCCAGATCACTCCGCAGTTCAACCTGAGCGCGTCGGAACAGGGCATGGTGGGCGCGGCCGCCCTGGGTGGCATCTTCTTCGGCGCTTTCCTGGGCGGCTGGCTCACTGACAAGTTCGGCCGCCACCTGCTCTTCACCGTCGACCTGATCGCCCTTGTGGTCTGCTCGGTCCTCCAGGCCTTCGTCAATGACGCCTTTTGGCTGATCGTCCTGCGCCTCCTGATCGGCTTCGCCGTCGGCGCCGACTACCCCATCGCCACCTCCCTGCTGGCCGAGTTCACCCCCAGCCGCTGGCGCGGCCCGCTCCTGGGCGCCTTCGTCACCATGTGGTTCGTCGGTGCGGCCGTCGCCTACATCGTGGGACAGTTCCTGCTGACCTTCGACGGCGGCTGGCGCTGGATGCTTGCCAGCGCCGCCCTTCCCGGGCTGCTGATCGTCCTGATGCGCATCGGTACCCCCGAGTCCCCCCGCTGGCTGGTCAAGATGGGCCGGCATGACGAGGCGAATGAAGTCCTCGCCAAGGTCTACGGCCCGCACGTCACCCTCGCGGACCTGCCGGAGGAGAGCGGCACGCATGTCAGCGTCGGGCAGCTGATCCGCTCCGGCTACGGCAAGCGGATGGCATTCATTACCATCTTCTGGACCTGTTCCATCGTCCCGCTGTTTGCCGTCTACGCCTTCGGGCCGGCCATCCTCGAAGCCCTGAACCTCGGCGGCGAGCTGGCCAACATCGGCTCCGCAGCCATCACCGTCATGTTCCTCGTTGGCTGCCTCATCGCCGTGGCGCTGGTTAACAGGATGGGACGGCGGCCTCTGATCATCCACAGTTTTCTCTGGGGCGGCCTTGCCCTCCTGGCCCTGGGAATCTTCCCCACCGCTGACAGCTGGATCATCCTGGCCCTGTTCGCCGCCTACGCAGTCCTCATCGGCGGCACCCAAATCATGCAGTGGGTGTACCCGAACGAACTCTTTCCCACCGAAGTCCGCGGGTCCGCTGTGGGCCTGGCCTCCTCGCTCAGCCGCATCGGTGCAGCTGTAGGCACCTACCTCGTCCCGCTCGCCCTGGCCACCCTGGGCATCGGCACCACCATGATCATCGCCGGCGTCATCACCCTCCTGGGCCTCGTCGTTTCGCTCGCCTGGGCACCGGAAACCCGGGGCAAGACGCTCGGTGAGGCGGCGATGCTCGACGGCGGCCAGGCCAGTGCGGCGTCAACGTTCCGGAAGCCGGCCATCAGCTAAGCAGCAAAACAACTTCCCGGAAGCAGCCGCTGGCGGCTCCCGGCGACCAACCACACCCAACAACAGCAAGGAATGGCAATCATGAAAGACGCAGTAATCGTTGGCGGCGGCCTGGCCGGACTCTCGGCGGCTTGGCGGCTCCGGCACTGGGACACAGTGGTCCTGGAATCCGGGGACCGCGTGGGCGGCCGCATCCGCTCCGAACGCCGGGGTGACTACTGGCTGAACTGGGGCGGCCACGTTTTTGCCGGCGCTGGATCCTCCACCGACGCGCTGCTGAACGAAGTCGGCGTGATGGCGGTCCAGATCCCCGGGTCCCTGCAGGGCCTGTCCATGAACGGCAAGTTCATCAAGAAGGGGCACATCGCCACCTACCCGTTCCGCATCCCGATGTCCCTCACTTCCCGTGTGGACACCATGCGGGCCGGCCTGAAGGTCGTCAGTGGAGTGGCCAAGTACACCGGAGTGGTGCGAAAGCGGGCAGGGGAGTCCGGTGCCATGCGGCAGCAGCGCATCTACGATTTCGAGAACAACACCTCTTTCCAGGACTTCATCGGCAATCTCTCTGAAGATGCGGCAGCCCTGTTCAAGACCACCGTCACCCGTTCTGCCGGCGACATGGACCAGATCTCCGCCGGTGCCGGCATCGGCTACTTCAGCCTGGTCCTGGGCTTTGGCCAAGGGCTGAGCCGGGGCATCGTTGGCGGCCCGTCCACGCTGACGGAATCCATTGCGGCCGCCATGGGGGACAGCATCGAGCTCGGCGCCGTGGTCCACGAAGTAGTCCACAAAAAGGAATCCGTCGTGGTCCGGTACCGCCAGGACGGCGTCGACCGCGAAGTTGAGGCACGCACCGTTGTCCTCGCCACCACCGCCGATGTCTCGCACAAGGTCGGCGTGGACCTCCCGGATGACCTGCGCGGTGCACTCGGCCAGATCAAGTACGGCCCCCACGTCAGCACAGCGTTCCTGACCAACGAAACCACGGCCCGGCCCTGGGACGACATCTACGCCATCGCGGCGCCGAAGCGCTCCTTCGCGATCGCCCTGAACCAGGCGAGCATCGTCCGCGGCACCGAATCCGTCCGCAAGCCCGGCGGCAGCTTCATGACGTTCTCCCCGGCCAGCCTGGGCAAGGCGCTGCTGGAGAAGAGCGAAGAGGACGTCATTAAGACCCACTTGACCGACCTTGACCAGGTCCTGGGCCACGGCTTCGCCGACAGCGTCGTCGAGGCCAAGGTGGACCGCTGGAAGAATGCGTCCCCCTACTGCTTCCCCGGCCGCGCCAAAATCCAGTCCACGCTGATGCGCGGAGCCGACCGCGTCTTCCTGGCCGGCGACTACCTCGGAACCCTCTACACCGAAAGCTCCATCACCACCGGCTTCTCCGCAGCCCAGGAAGCCGCCAGCGTCCTTGCCACCCACAGCCAGGCACGGCCCCAGGCCGGCCTGTCCATCGTCGCCTGACCATCCGCCGTTTCATCAGTCCACTGATCACACGCACGTAAGTAAGGAAACACTCCATGTCCAACAACCTCCGCGGTGTCCTCACCGCGCTCTCCACCCCCTTCAAGCAGGACGAAACCCTCGACGTCGAGACGTTGAAGCTGATCGTCGACCGCTCCATCGACGGCGGCGTGGACGGCGTCGTCGCCGCCGGCTCCACCGGCGAAGTAGGCGCCCTGTCCTCGGAAGAGCGCCTGCTGCTTATCGAGACCGTCATCAACCAGGCCAACGGCCGCGTGCCGGTAATCGCCAACACCGGTGCCACCTCCACTGCCGAGGCCATCCGCCTGTCCCGGGCCGCCGAGAAGCTGGGTGCCGACGTGCTCATGCTGGTCACCCCGTACTACGAGCCGCTGACCCTGGAGGAAACGGTCACTTACATCAAGGACGTGGCCCGGTCCGTCACCATTCCGGTGATGCTCTACAACATCCCGGCTGTCACCGGTGTGAACCTGGATCCGGCCACCGTCCGGGCACTGGCCGAGGAGGTGGACAACATCCGCTACATCAAGGACTCCAGCGCCAACTGGGAACAAGCACTTCAGCTGATCCACCACCACTCGGACGTCATCGGCACCTTCATCGGCTGGGACGTCTACCTCTACAGCGCCCTCGTCGAAGGCGCAGCCGGTGTCATGGCAGGCACGGCCAACGTGGTCCCGGCTGAAATCGTCGATGTCAGCCGCCGCATCGCCGAAGGCGACCTGCAGGGCGCACTGGAGCAGTGGAAGAAGGTCTACCCCGTGATTGACGCGCTCCTCTCGGTGCCGTTCATCCCCGCCATCAAGGCAGGCCTGACCCTGCAGGGCGTGCCCGCCGGATCCCCGCGCCGTCCCACGGCAGACCTCGGTGCCGGGGACCTAGGACGCGTGAAGAAAGCCCTGTCCGCCCTGTACCAGACTGTCGGATAAGCCATGGGTACCGATTTCGGAGCCTTCCTGTCCGCCGTTTCCGACGCCATCTGGGCGCCCATGGCCTACGTGGTCCTGGGCCTCGGCGTCGCCTACTCCATCGCCACCAAAGGCATCCAGTTCCGCCGCATCCCGGACATGCTCCGCCAGTTGCGGGACAGTGAAGGCGGGGAGGGCGGCCTTTCCTCCTTCCAGGCCCTGGTCCTTGCACTGGCCAGCCGCGTAGGCGTCGGAAGCATCGCGGGCGTTGCCACGGCCGTCGGCGCCGGTGGCCCCGGTGCCCTCGTCTGGATGGCCATCACCGGCCTGGTGGGCTGCACCGTCGGCTACGCCGAAGCAGCCCTGTCCCAAACCTTCAAACGCCAGGTCCAGGACGAGGACCGCCGCAGTGCCAACGAGGACATCGGCGGCATGCCGTACTACATCAAGTACGGCCTGAAGCTGCCCAAAGTGGGCGCACTCGTGGCAGTGCTGGGGGTCATCGGTTACGGCTTTGTCTTCCCGGGCCTGCAGGTCAACACCATTGCCGCAAGCGCCAAGCTGGCGTTCGGCCTGGACAGCTGGATTCCCGCCGTGCTGGTCACCGTCCTGATCGCCCTGGTCATCTTCGGCGGCACCACCCGCCTGGTGAAGGTGACCCAGGCCCTGGTGCCGGTCCTGGCCATCGGCTACCTGGTCCTTGCGCTGGCAGTGATCGGCATCAACATTGGCAGTGTCCCTGCCGCCGTTGCCCTGATCTTCCAGTCCGCCATCGGTGTCCACCCCATCATGGGCGGCATCGCGGGAGCCGCAATTGCCTGGGGCGTGCGCCGGGCTGTCTTCGCCTCATCCAACGGCCTGGGTGAGGCCACCTTCGCCGCAGCTGCGGCGCGCACCTCCCATCCGGGCAAGCAGGGCCTGGTGCAAACGTTCAGCATCTACATCGACGTGCTGCTGATCTGCATGGCCACCGGCCTGATGATGGTGGTTTCCGGCAAGTACAACGTCGCGGACGGTTCCGGCGGTATCCTGGTCAACAACATCCCGGGCGTTCCCGTTGGTGCCAACTGGGTGCAGGAAGCCATCGACACGCTGCTTCCGGGCTGGGGAGCGGGATTCGTTTCCGTTGCCGTACTCCTCTTCGGTTTTACCTGCCTGCTGGCCTACTTCTACGTGGCCAACTCCAACCTCCTCTACCTGCTGGACGGCAGGCCAGGGCATCTGTGGAAGAACGTCCTGAAGATCGGCACCATGGCCATCGTCTTCGTCGGCTCCATCGTGAACGCCCAGGTGGTCTGGGCGGCCGGCGACATCGGCCTGGGCCTGATCGCCTGGGTCAACCTCATCTGCCTGGCCTTCCTCTTCCCGCTGGTCCGCAAGATCTACAAGGACTACGAACGCCAACGGAAGCTGGGCCTCGACCCCACCTTTAATCCGAAGGCACTGGGCATCGACGGTGCCGACTTCTGGGAGCAGCCGGTTACCGTCGAGCACCACCACCATCAACTCCACCACGCCAACCAGTCCACCGAGAGGACCCCGGACAAGCCATGACCACCACTGACACTGCACTGTTCACCGTCCGCAGGGCGGCCAACCCGCCCGCGCCGTCCCTTCCCCCGTTTGGCCAGTTCATCGGCGGCGCGTTTGTTCCGTCCACGTCGGAGGCAACGGTCGACGTCGTGAACCCGGCGACCGGGGCGGTCCTCACCCGGGTGTCCGCCGGATCCGTCGAAGACGTCGACGCCGCCGTCGCCGCAGCTGTGGCGGCCAAGGCAGCGTGGGCAGCGAAGACGCCGAAGGACCGTGCCGGAGTCCTACTCCGGATCGCGGACATTATCGAAGCCAACCGGGACCTGTTCGAAACCCTGGAATCCGCCAACACCGGCAAGCCCGCCGCGGTGGCGGAGGACGACATCACCAGCGCCATCGACACCTTCCGGTTCTCCGCCGGCGCCGCCCGCGCCTTCAGCACCATCGGTGCTGACGATTACGCGGAGAACCACACCTCGGTGATCCACCGCGAACCGGTGGGCGTGGTGGGCGTCATCACCCCCTGGAACTACCCACTGCTCATGGCTGCCTGGAAGATCGCCCCGGTCCTGGGCGCCGGCAACACCCTGGTCCTCAAGCCGTCCGAACAGACCCCGCTGACCACGCTCAAGCTGGCCGAACTCATCGCCGGTGAGGTTCCCGCCGGCGTCGTGAACATCGTGACCGGCCCCGGACGCGTGGTGGGCAACCGGCTCTCCGAACACCCCGACGTTGACCTGGTGGCCATCACCGGAAGCGTGGGCAGCGGCCAGAAAGTGGCCGCCGGTGCAGCCGCGTCGGTCAAGAGGGTGCACCTGGAGCTTGGCGGCAAGGCGCCCGTCGTGGTGTTTGACGACGCCGACCTGGAGGCCGCTGCCAAGGGGGTCCGCAGTGCCGGGTTCTGGAACGGCGGCCAGGAGTGCGGCGCGGCATGCCGGGTCCTGGTGCACGAATCGGTGGCGAAGAAATTCACCGGCCTGCTGGTGCGGGAGGTCAGCGAAATCTCCGTCGGCACCCCCGGCGCGGGGACCGACGTCGAGATCGGCTCCATGATCTCCGGCGCGCACTACGAGCGTGTCCTCGCCGCGCTGGACGACGTCCGCAAGGACGGCCTGACCATCGCGGTGGGCGGCAACGCCATCGAGGGGCCGGGCTTCTTCATCGAACCGACCGTGGTCACGGACGTTCCGCCCGGCGCCGCGATCGCCAGCACGGAAATCTTTGGGCCGGTGGTGTCCGTGGAGACCTTCAGCACGGATGAGGAAGCCGTTGCCCGGGCCAACGAAACCATTTACGGACTGGCGGCCTCTGTCTGGACCAGGGACTCTGCCCGCTCGCTGACCGTTCCCCGGAAGCTGGATTTCGGCACGGTCTGGGTGAACTCGCACCTGGTCATCGCCACCGAAATGCCGTGGGGCGGATTCAAGGGCTCCGGTTACGGCCGCGACCTGTCCAGCTACGCCCTGGAGGACTTCTCCCGCACCAAGCACGTGATGTACAACCGCGGCTGACGCGCTTCATTTTCAGGGACTTCTGCCGTGGCGCTGTTCGCGTCACGGCAGAAGTGCGTTAAGCAGCAATGCTCCAGCGGCAGCTTTAACTGCCCGCGATGCCACCCCGCCGCAGGAGAATCGCCTGGTGCACCTCCTCCAGGGCGGCAGCGATCTCCTCCCGCCCCACGCCCGCCAGGTACTGCAGCACCAGTCCATCCAGCGCGGCGAACAGCGAGCGGGCCACCACGCGGACGTCACCCTGGAAGCCGAAAGCCTCAAGCCCCTCCGACAGCGCACCAACATAGCTTTCATACAGCGCGGCCACCGGTCCCGCCAGCTCCGGGCGGCGCCGGGCCTCGAGGATCATCTCGTACTGGAACACCTGCAGCCCCGGATCTTCAAGCAGCAGCTCCAGCAGCGCCTCCGTGAAAGTCCCGCCGTTTTCGGCTGCTTCCCGCAGCCGTGACGCGCCGATGGACTGCTCCGAGGACCACAGGAGCGCTGCCTCGATCAGGGCGTCCCGGGTCCCGAAATGGTGGGCGACCAGGCTGTTGTTGACGCCCGCCGCCTCGGCCACCGCACGGTACGTGAGTCCGCGCAGGCCCTTCTGCGCCACCACATCCACCGCCGCCCGAAGCAGGGCTTCGCGGCCCTTGCCATATTTGGGCGTGGCGGTGCGGGCGGCGGAAGCGGTCATAGCCCGATTCTAGCCATCCGCCGCCAGGCAAAAAGCAGCCCTTGACTTAAAACTAAGCAATTGCTTAGATTGCTTCCACGCGGTGATGCCCGTCACAGGACCGCCGCCATTTCACACATCCCGCGGCGTGACCGTTCCCCTGCCGCGCCTTCCCCTCTGGAGTACCCATGACCACCACCCCGTCCTTCACCGCGTCCGCTTCCCTTGACCCCGGCAGGAATGAGCCCTTCGAACTCGGCAAAGTACAGTGGGTGCGCCGCTTCGGCGAAGGTGACAGGCCTGCGCTGGCCTGCGGCTACTGGCACGTCAATCCCACAGAAGCCCCCGAACCCTTCAATCTCGTCATGGAAGCCGATGAGACCATCCACATCATCGAAGGCCACCTCCGGATCGAGGTGGAGGGCGGCGTCAGCTATGACCTCACCGCCGGCGGCGCCGCCTCCTTCAATAAGGGCGCCCGCACCAGGTGGGCTGTGCTGGCCCCCACCGTCGAATTCTTCGTCTACTCCTAGGGGTCCGGGGATGGCACAGCACAACAGCGCCGTGGAGCAGGACCTGGACGTCGTCATCGTGGGTGCCGGGTTTGCCGGCCTCACCGCCGCCCGCGAACTCACCCGTCGTGGGCTGGCGGTCCGCCTCGTTGAAGCGCGGGACCGCATCGGCGGCCGGACCTGGCTGGACCACCGGCTGGGCCGCGACCTGGAGATCGGCGGCACGTGGGTCCACTGGACCCAGCCGTACATTTGGGCGGAGTTGAAGCGGTACGGCATCGGAACCGTCGCCAGCCCTGAGCCGCAGCGGGCTTTCTGGTGGGCCGACGGCGGCCGCCGGGAAGGCGACCCCGGAGCCTTGCTTGACGTGATCGGCCGGCACAACGGCGAATTCACCAAAGAGTCCCGGACCTACTTCCCCGAACCGTTCAGGCCGTTGGCGACGGATGCCTTCAAGGGCATCGACCAGATCTCCGTGCAGGACCGGATCCGGGAACAGTTTCCCGCCGGCGACGCCCGGGACATCCTCGAATCCTTCTGGACCTTGAACTTCAACGGCCCCCTGGAGGACGCGGCACTGACCCAGGCCCTCCGCTGGGTGGCCCTGACCAACGGTGACTGGGCCGTCAACTTCGAAGCCTGCGCCACGTACAAGATCCAGGGCGGAACCGCCGCGCTCGCCGAGGCCATCCTTGAGGACTCCCGTGCCGCCGTCGACTACGGCTTAACTGTCGCAGGCATGACGGACGACGGCGGGAGCGTCACCCTGCGGAGCGCGGACGGCCGGACCATCAGCGCCAGGGCCGCCATTGTCACGGTCCCCCTTCCCGTCCTGGGAACCATCGACTTCCAGCCGCCGCTGCCGCCGGCCAAGACGGAAGCCGCGAAGCGCGGACAGGTGTCCAAGGGCGTCAAGGTGTGGATCCGGCTGCGGGGTGAGCACGCGCCGTTCGTGGCGTTGGGCAAGGCGGACTGGCCGTTGAACTTCTTCCAGGTGGAGTACACGCTCGACGGCGACACGATCGTCGTCGGCTTCGGCCCCGACGCAAGACGAATCGATGCGTCAGACGCAGCGGCAGTCCAGGAGCAGCTGGCCCGGCTGGTGCCCGGCGTTGACGTGCTGGACGTGGCCACCCATGACTGGGTGGCGGACCCGCTGGCGGGAGAGACCTGGCCGATGCACCGGACGGGTTTCCTGGGCGACCACCTGGCCGCGATGCAGTCCGGGCACGGCAACGTCCTTTTTGCCGGCTCCGATATTGCCAACGGCTGGGGCGGCTTCATCGACGGTGCCATTGAGAGCGGCATGGAAGCGGCGCAGGCCGCCGCGTCGCTGCTTGGCCCCCGCTCCGCCGCCCGCCCGGCCGCCCAGGAACCAGTGCCGCAAAATCCTGCACTGCGCTGACAAACAACAACTCGTCGCTGGTGGACAAAGGGGTTCGGTGCCCCGCTGCCAAGCTGGATTCCACAGCAATTTTCCCGAACTCATGACCGTTAAGAAGGATCAAATGAGTATTTCGAATTCCGAGCCCCGGACCACTGACGCTCCGGCCAAGGAGCATTCAACGGCACTGCGCGCCGGCAGCGTCGGCGTCCTGGGCATCCTCTTCTTCGTCCTGTCGGCACAGGCACCCCTCACCGGGATCGTGGGCGCCTCGCCGCTGGCCGCAGCGCTCGGCAACGGTGCCGGCGCACCCGGCGCCTACCTGATCGTGGGCATCGTCATCGTGATCTTCGCCGTCGGATTTGTGGCGATGAGCCGCAAAATCCAGGCCAACGGCGCTTTCTACGCCTACGTCACTGCAGCGTTCGGCAGGAAAACCGGCGCCGGCGCCGCCTGGCTGGCCCTCCTGGCCTACAACACCGTCCAGGCCGCAATGTACGGGCTCTATGGTGCGGCGTTCTCGGGCCTGCTCGCCTCGATTGGGCTGGAGGTTCCGTGGTGGCTGCTCGCCCTGGCCACCATGGCCGGCGTCCAGGTGCTGGGCTCCCTGAACATCGAACTCGGTGCGCGCGTGCTGGCCCTGCTGGTGGGCCTCGAGGTGGCCATCCTGCTGCTGTTCGGCTTCACCGTCCTGCTCCACGGCGGCGGCCCGGAAGGCATCAGCGTGGCCGCGTCCTTCTCGCCCGAGACCATTGGGGCCGGAGCGCCGGGCGTAGCCATCATGTTCGCCGTGGCTTCCATGTTCGGTTTCGAATCCACGGCCATCTATTCGGCCGAGGCCAAGGACCCGCACCGCACGGTGGCCCGGGCCACCTACCTGTCCGTCGGTGTCATCTCCGTCTTCTTCTCCTTCATCTCCTGGATGCTGGTCAGCTACTACGGCCCGTCCCAGGTCATGGACGCGGCCGGGGCAGCCCTCGAATCCGGCGACGCCACGTCCTTCGTGCTCGGTCCCATGGTGGAGCTGTTCGGACCATGGGCGGGCGTGGTGGCAGGCATCCTGCTGGTCACCTCGCTGCTCGCCGGCATCATCGCCTTCCACAACGGCATCAACCGCTACCTGCACTCGCTGGCCCTGCGTGGTTCCATGCCCGCCGTGCTGGCCCGGACCAACCGGCACCGTGCCCCTGCCTTTGCCGCCTGGATCCAGACCGCCACCGCCGTCGTCCTGGTGCTTCCCTTCGCCATCCTGGCCCTGGACCCGGTCCTGACCCTCTTCTCCTGGTTCAGCGGCCTGGCCGTGGCGGCACTGCTGGTGCTCTACATGCTGTGCTCGGTGGCGGTGGTCAGCTTCTTCCGCCGCGAACGTGCGGGGGCGCAGCTGTGGCAGACCCGGATCGCCCCCGTCCTGGCAACGGTGCTGCTCGCCTGGGTCCTGTTCCTGGTGGTCAGCAATTTCACGGCCCTGATCGGCGGCAGCGCGGAAACAGCCATCGCCCTTCTCGCCGCGGTCCCCGTGGTCTTCGTGGCAGGGGTGCTGGTGGAAACCGCCATCGAGCGCCGGCACCACGCCGCCACCCTGGGACACGCGCTTACCTAGCGCTCACGGCTTCCCCTTCACTGGCCCGGCGCGGACTGGCAGGTCCGCGCCGGGCCAGCACGCGTGCCGCAATAAACAGTCCGGCCAGGAAGGCGGCTGCCAGCCATGCCGCCCAGTCGCTGCGGGGCCACGCGCCGGACAGGCCCAGGAACGCCGGAAAGGTTGCCGTGACCTGGCTGGCCAGGACCAGGGCCCAGCCGGTGAACGGCTCCAACCGCACCGCGCCGAATGCGGCCGAGGCGAACAACAGCCCCCACAGCACTGACCAGCACACCCAGAGCACCGCGAGCAGCGGATCCGTCCCGATCCACGCGCCCGCCAGCAGCAAGCCGAAAAACGCCACCATGCCGCAGAACCAGCCCAGGCCCTTCGAACCCAGGGCCAACAAAACATCCAGCCCGGCATAGGCGTACGTCAGCCCGAACAGGAACATGCCGGCGGCCGTCAGGAGGTGTTCAGTGCCGGTACTGCCGGTGGAAAGATGGACGACGCCGAGCACCAGCTGGGTGCCGCCGAGCAGCAGGCTGAAGGTGGCGGCGTCGCGGCGGGGGAGGCGCCCCAGCGTCGCCAGCCCATTGACCAGCAGCGCGGCACCGGAGAGAAGCAGGCAAATGAAGGGCATCAGCGCGTCTCCGGTGTGAAGGATAGACGTGCCAAATCTCTCGCAATGTGGAATATTTGTGTCACATTACGGAGATTAGCCGAAGCTGACCTACCCGCCTACTGCTCCCCGGTCGTAATCCGATAAGTTGAAGAGTAAACCTATGGGGCGACGTTGCTTTTGCGCTGTCCCTCCTTTCGGCTCAGAGGTAAGGAACAGTTCATGGACGCACGGCTCGAAGCCATCAAGGACACCGTCCTCGCGCGGAATCCCGGTGAAGCGGAGTTCCACCAGGCAGTGGTGGAGGTTTTCGAAAGCCTTGGCCCGGTCCACGACAGGCACCCGGAATTCCTCGAGGCAGCCATCCTGGAACGCCTTTGCGAGCCCGAACGCCAGATCATCTTCCGCGTGCCGTGGACGGACGACTCCGGACGCGTCCAGATCAACCGCGGCTTCCGGGTGGAGTTCAACTCCGCGCTGGGCCCGTACAAGGGCGGACTGCGCTTCCACCCGTCCGTCTACCTGGGCATCGTCAAATTCCTCGGCTTCGAGCAGATCTTCAAGAATGCCCTGACCGGCATGCCCATCGGCGGCGGCAAGGGCGGTTCCGACTTCGATCCCCGCGGCCGCAGCGATGCCGAAGTCATGCGGTTCTGCCAGTCCTTCATGACCGAGCTCTACCGCCACATCGGCGAATACACGGACGTCCCGGCCGGCGACATCGGCGTGGGCGGCCGCGAGATCGGCTACCTCTTCGGCCAGTACAAGCGCATCACCAACCGCTACGAATCCGGCGTGCTCACCGGCAAGGGCATCTCCTGGGGCGGCTCCCTCGTCCGGCCCGAGGCCACCGGATTCGGCACCGTCATCTTCACCCAGGAAATGCTGAAAACCAGGGGCACGTCCTTTGACGGCCAGCGCGTGGTGGTGTCGGGCTCCGGCAACGTGGCCATCAACGCCATCGCCAAAGCCCAGTCCCTCGGTGCCGCGGTGGTGGCCTGCTCCGACTCGTCAGGCTACGTGGTGGACGAGGCAGGCATCGACGTCGCGCTCCTCCGTGAGGTGAAGGAAGTGCAGCGCGGCCGCCTGAAGGATTACGCCGAACGCCGGGGCGGCGTTACCTACGTGGACGGCGGTTTGGTGTGGGACGTCGACGCCACGGTGGCACTTCCCTGCGCCACGCAGAACGAGCTCGACGGCGCCGCTGCCGCCCGCCTGATCCGCAACGGCCTGGTTGCCGTCGGAGAGGGCGCCAACATGCCCTCCACGCGTGACGCTGTTGCGGTGTTCCAGGAGGCGGGCGTCCTCTTCGGGCCGGGCAAGGCCGCCAACGCCGGCGGCGTGGCAACCTCGGCCCTGGAAATGCAGCAGAACGCCAGTCGTGATTCGTGGTCCTTCGAGCACACGGAGGAGCGGCTCACGGAGATCATGGTTGGCATCCACGACCGCTGCGCCGCCACCGCCGAGGAGTACGGCGAACCCGGCAACTACGTGCTCGGCGCCAACATCGGCGGGTTCGTCAAGGTGGCCGATGCCATGCTGGCCCAGGGGCTGATCTAGGAAACGCAGCCGGGTTCAGCCCCGGCGCCATTCGGTGGGTGAAACACCAAAGGCATCCCGGAACGTGCGGCTGAAATGGGCGGCATCCAGGAACCCCCAGCGGGCAGCCACCGTGCCAACGGATTGCCCGGCGTGCAGCGGGTCGCGGAGGTCGCGGCGTGCGCCTTCGAGCCGCTGCGTCCGGATCCAGCTGGCTACGGTGGTCCCCGACTCGTGGAAGACGTTGTGCAGGTGCCGGGTGGAGATGAAGTGCGCGGCGGCGATGCTTGCCGGTGACAGCAGGGGATCGGCCAGGTTGGCCTCGATGTACTCGCGGACCGAGACCGCCAGCAGTGCCTGCGGCTTCATGCGGTCCGGCGTGATGTCCATTTCCGCGTGCAGCATGGTGGACACCAGATCCAGGGCGTTGGTGGCGAGGCGCGATCCGCTGGGGCCGTTCAGGACGTCCAGGTTCGCCGACAGTTCGCGAATGAACTGGCCCACGATTCCGCTGAGGCCACCGCTGCCCATGCGCACCGCGGCGAGCTGCCCGACGTAGTCCACGGGCAGGGAGAGGGCGTCGCAGGGAAACATCAGGACCATGATCCTGGTGCTGTCCTCGAAGGCAAGGGTGTAGGGCCGGTTGGTGTCATAGATTGCCAGGTCGCCGGGCTGCAGGACGGCTTCGCGGTTGTCCTGGATCAGCAGGCCCGTGCCTTCCAGCTGCAGGTTCAGCTTGAAATAGCGCTCATGGGCCTGGGCGATCAGCGCGGGGGTGCGGTGGACCTCGTGGGAGGTGGCGGTCACTTCCACGATGGACATCCGGTCCAGCACCCGGGAGCGCATGCGGCCCTGGAAGCCCTCCACGTCCGCCGTCCGCGCGGTGAGGGGCACGAAGGATTCGGCCACCAGGTGTTTCCAGTGGTCGAACGACGTGGCAACGCTGGAGTTGAGGTCCTGGCGTGGGGTCCGGGCTGTTGCCCCGGTTGCTGCAGCTGCTGGCATGATGTTCCTCGCGACGGATGGCCACTTCACGTTCCCCCGGGTTGTGTCCTGCGACACGGTCCCTTCAGGTTAGCGGCGCACCGGTCTTTTTTCAACGGTTGGCGAAAATAAGAAGAACTGCCTTTCCAGCCGCAGCCCAGCCTCGCGTGCCATGATCGGGCCATGAAGTCCATGACGGCTACCGGCGACCACCACCGCAACTTCAATTCCCGTGCCCACCATTCCCGGCTCCGCCTGCTGGTGATGCTCGCCGTCGGCCTGGTGGCGGCGCTTGCGGTTGGCACGTTTGGCACCTGGACGTATGCCCCGGCCCTCGGCTGGGCCGCCGCCTCGGCCACCTACCTCATCTGGGTCTGGAGCGTGATCGGACGCCTGGGCCCTGCAGCCACCGCTGCGCATGCGCGGCGGGAGGATCCGGGCAGGGTCTTCTCGGACGCGCTGGTCCTGGGCGCCACCGTGGCCAGCTTTGCGGGCGTCGCCCTGATTTTGCTCGATGCCTCCAGTGAGCAGGGCGGAGCCAAGGACGCCACCGTGGCCATGGCGCTGGGCAGCATTGCCCTGTCATGGTTCCTGGTCCACACCCTGTTCACCCTCCGCTATGCAGCCATCTACTACCGCGACGGAACGGGAGTGGATTTCAATGAGGAAAGCCAGCCCAAATACTCGGATTTTGCCTACCTGGCCTTCACTGTGGGCATGACATTCCAGGTATCGGACACCGACCTGAAGACCACGGCCATCCGTTCCACGGTCCTGCGCCAGGCGCTGCTGTCCTACCTGCTGGGTGCCATCGTCCTGGCCACCACCATCAACCTGGTGTCGGGGCTGATCCACTAAGCGGGCCTATTCTGGGCCCATGGCTGAGATAAGAGTTAACTGGCACCGGCGGCACAAAGAAGGCCTCAGTACGGGCGACAAAGCTGCTGACGCCCTTCGGAACGGCATGGGCAGCTGGCCTTTTGTGGGGATGTTCCTGGGTTTCATGGGGCTGTGGGCCCTGGTGAATTCCTATGTCCTCGCCACCAACGCTTGGGACCCTTACCCCTACATCCTGCTGAACCTTTTCCTGTCCATGCTGGCCGGACTGCAGGGCGCCATCCTGCTCATTGCAGCCAAGCGCCAGGACGCCATTGCCTCGGCCATGGCGCAGCATGATTACGAAACTGACGTCCGGGCCGCGGCGCAGATCGAGATGCTCATGAACATGAACGCCGAGCAGTTGAAGCTGCTGCAGGAACTGCGGGACATGCGGGACCGGCCCTGAAAACGCCAATGGGTGCAACTCCGGCTGGAGTTGCACCCATTATGCGAGCGTTGTCTAGTCCTTCTTGAAGGCATCCTTGACGTGCTCGCCGGCCTGCTTGAGGTCCGACTTTGCCTGGTCCGTCTGGCCTTCAGCCTTCAGGCTCTCGTCGCCCGTGGCGTTTCCGGCAGCTTCCTTGCCCTTGCCGCCGAGCTTCTCTGCAGCGTTGCCGATCTTGTCATCCAAACCCATGGAGATGCTCCTTACAGTTCGTGCTCGCTCCGGCATCCGCCAGAACCTGACCCCTCAATAGTAAGCATACTTTCGAGTTTGGCGCTCATTTCCGGCCGGGAATTTTGCCCAGGAGGGAAAGATAGCCCTCCAGCTGGGCCGCGTGCCCAAAGTCCGTCTGGCCAGCAGGTGCAAGGGCCGCCTCGATCTGGGCCCCCAGCAGCATGTTCAGCAGCTGCCCGGCAAGGACGGAATCGTCGACGGCGGCACGGACGTCGCCGCTGTCCCTCGCCTCTGCCAGGAAGCGGCGGATTGCCAGCAGCCATTCATTCATCGACTGCTGGTGGATCGCCGCCTTCCGGGGGTCATTGATGGCCCTTTGCCAGAACGGGACCACGATGCGCGCCTCATTGACGCGCTCGTCGTCGAGGGGGAGAACCTCAAGGCAAAAGGCCCGCAATGCGTCCAGGCCTGTCCGCCCGGCCGTGACCTCTGCGATGCGCAGGTTGGTCCTGTTGAACACATGGCTGAAGGCGAATTCGAGCAGGGTGTCCTTGGTGGGGAAGTAGGGTTTCAGGGCGCCGTTGGCGAAGCCTGCCTCCGTGGCGATCTCGCGCATGGTGGCGCTCTCAAGGCCCTGCCGGGCGATGATCCGCCAGGTGGCATCCACGAGTTCCAGGCGGCGCTCATCATGGTCAACTATCTTCGGCACCGCGGCCACTCCCCGGAAATATTTCGCTCAGACTCTTGTGAGCCATGTTACGGACGTTTATTCTCTACAACTATAGAAAATAAACCAGTGGCCGGCGACGGCCCGGACAAAGGCTCTTCCCATGACTCTTGCACCAACCGAAACCGCATCGGCCTTCCGCCTGGCAGCGGCGGAGGAAATCCTTGACGTCCGCGCCATCCTGCAGTCTGAAGGCCACCTGGAACCGCAGCACCGCATCGCCTACCTTGGCCTGCTGGATCCGGCCCGGGGAACGGAACCACAGGCTGTGGACCGCCGTTTCCGGGTCTTCATCCACGACGTCTCAGGGGCTGCGCCGCGGGACGTCGTGGTCTCCATTACCCAGCAAAAGGTGCTCTCCGCCGTCGAACTCGACACCGCGGTGACCGGCGAACTGCCGGTCCTGGAGGAGGAATTCGACGTGGTGGGATCGCTCCTGGCCGCCGATGACCGCTGGCTGAAGGCGCTCGCCGACAGGGGCCTCGAGGTCGAAAAGGTCCGCGTTGCGCCGCTCTCGGCCGGAGTTTTCGAATACGGTGAGGAGAAAGGCCGCCGCATCCTCCGCGGCCTGGCGTTCGTGCAGGAATTCCCGGAGGACAGCGCCTGGGCGCACCCGGTGGACGGGCTGGTGGCCTATGTGGATGTGGTCAGCAAGGAAGTCACCCAGGTCATCGACCTCGGCGTGATGCCCATCCCGGCAGAGCACGGCAACTACACCGATCCGGAACTGACCGGGCCTGTCCGCGACACCCAGAAGCCCATCAGCATCACCCAGCCGGAAGGGCCCAGCTTCACCGTCACCGGCGGCAACCATGTGGAATGGGAGAAGTGGAGCGTGGACGTCGGCTTCGATGTCCGGGAAGGGGTGGTCCTGCACAACCTCGCCTTCCAGGACGGCGGCCGGAAGCGGCAGATCATCAACCGTGCGTCCATTGCCGAAATGGTGGTGCCCTACGGCGACCCCTCGCCCATCCGGTCCTGGCAGAACTACTTCGACACCGGCGAATACCTGGTGGGCCAGTACGCCAACTCGCTGGAACTTGGCTGCGACTGCCTGGGCGAGATCACCTACCTCAGCCCGGTCATCAGCGACGCGTTCGGCAACCCGCGGGAAATCCGCAACGGCATCTGCATGCACGAGGAGGACTGGAGCATCCTCTCCAAGCACTCCGACCTCTGGAGCGGCGTCACCTACACCCGCCGCAACCGCCGCCTGGTGATCTCCTTCTTCACCACGATCGGCAACTACGACTACGGCTTCTACTGGTACCTCTACCTGGACGGCACCATCGAATTCGAGGCCAAAGCCACCGGCATCGTCTTCACCTCCGCATTCCCGGAATGCGGTTCGGACAACATCTCCCAGCTGGCGCCCGGCCTGGGCGCACCCTTCCACCAGCACCTCTTCAGCGCCCGGCTGGACATGGCCATCGACGGGTTCACCAACCGGGTGGAGGAAGAGGACGTGGTCCGCCAGGCGATGGGGCCGGGCAACGAACGCGGCAACGCCTTCTCCCGCAAGCGCACCGTCCTGGCCCGCGAATCCGACGGCGTCCGGGAGGCCGACGCCCGCGCCGGCCGGACCTGGATCATCTCCAACCCGGAATCCCGCAACCGGCTGGGGGAGTCCGTGGGCTATAAACTGCACTCCCACAACCAGCCCACGCTGCTCGCGGACCCGGACTCCTCCATCGCCCGCCGCGCCGCCTTTGCCACCAAGGACCTGTGGGTCACCCGGTACGCCGAGGACGAGAAGTACCCCACGGGCGACTTCGTGAACCAGCACGCCGGCGGCGCGGGCCTGCCGGCCTACGTCTCGCAGGACCGGGACATCGACGGCCAGGACATCGTCGTCTGGCACACCTTCGGCCTGACCCACTTCCCCCGGGTGGAGGACTGGCCCATCATGCCCGTGGACACCGTCGGCTTCAAGCTCCGTCCCGAGGGCTTCTTCGACCGCAGCCCCGTCCTGGACGTTCCTGCCAACCCGAACCAGCAGGCGTCCTCCTGCCACACCGAGGGCGGCAGCGGTGGCTGCCACTAGCCTCGTCCCCGCCACGGCAGGGCGTCCGACGGCGGCGGGGCGGCTGCGTGCCAACGGTCCCGTCCTGCATCCCCGCGTCGTCGCCGTGGCCACCGCCGGTTCCTGCGTTGCCCACGTGGGACTGGCGGCGTCGGGACACCACGGCGCATGGCTCAACGTCCTGATGCTGGCACTCGCCGCCGTCTGCGTTCCCTGCACGGTCCATATCTGGCGGCACAGCCGGGTGGCCGCACTGCACCAGGTCACCGCTGCGGCCGTGGCGATGGCCGCCCTGCACGCCGTCCTGCTGCTGGCCGCCGGTGGTGCCGGGCACGCCCATGGCGGCCAGCCGTCGTCGTCCGCTGTTGGTGGTTCGGTCAGCACGGACCTGCTGCTGGTTGTTGCCCTGGAACTGGGGACGGCGCTCCTCGCCGCAACACTGGTGGCCCGGCTGCGGCGCCTGCGCCGGCAGGGTTTCGGGGCTCAGCCGGCCGGGACGCCGAGCGGGCGGGCGACGTGCAGCTTTTCGTGGTCAACGAGCCACTGGATGGATTCGAAGATGGCCTGCTCCGGTTCGTACCGCGGCGCGTAGCCGAGCACGGAGGCCGCCTTTTCGATGCTGAAGCACTGGCTGCGGTAAAGGTGGTTCCAGCTCGCATCCGCGTGCTCGCGGGAGGTGTTCTCCCGGAAGCGGTCCCAGGGAACCGTCTCCAGTACAGCCGCGTGCCCGAACCAGGCGGCGGCGATGTCCGCATAACCGCGGACCGTCAGCGCCGTGGGGGCAACGATATTGAAGTCCTCACCGGTGGCTGCCTCCCGCCGGGCCATCGCCTTCTCGAACGCCTGAGCCACGTCATCGGCGTGCACATGGTGCATCAGCTCCGTGCCGCTGCCGGGAATCCGGAGGGGCTGGCCTGCAGAGATCGTCTGCCAGACGGCGGGATCAAGGTTTCCCAGCGGACCAACCGGCTGCCACCCCGGCCCGACAATGTGGCCGGGGTGCAGTGACGTGGTGGCCAGCCCGCCGCTGGCGGTTTCCTCCTGCAGCATCAGGGCAATCCTGTTTTTCTGGACGCCGTATTCGCCAAAAGGCGGTGCGGCTGAATCCGATCCCTCCCTGATGGGCAGCTTCAGGCTCTGCCCGTACCGCCAGACGGAGCCGCAGTGCAGCAGGTGCCCCACCTCGCCCCGCAGCCGTTGCACCAGCGCTGCCGCCGATTCGAGGGTGAAGCAGACCAGGTCCACCACGACGTCCGGCTTGAGGGCGGCCACCCGGTCAGGGAAGGTTCCGTCCTGGTCCTCTGCCTGCCGGTCCGCGGTGACGTGCTGCACCTGCTGCCACTCCGGTGCCTCTGTGTACGGCTTGCTGGTGCCGCGGCTGATGTTGGTGACCTCGTGGCCGGCTTGGACCAGCCGGGGGACCAGGAACGAACCGATGTGGCCGCTGCCGCCGATGACGGTGACTTTCATTGCTCTCCGATCGTTGCGTTCCCTCCACGGTAGGGCCGCGGCAGCAGGAAAGGGAGGCCCTGCCGGACCTCCCTTTCCTGGCGATAGGGGTGGAACCCAAGGGTCAGGCAGGCTTGGCGTACTCTGCCGCGCTCATGACCTCGTAGCCAACAAACGTCTCATCGCCCTCCACCCAGGCGTCGTGGCCGGCCGGGATGGAGTAGGCGTCACCGGACTGGATGGTCATGCCGGTTCCGTTGTCCAGCTGGACGGTCAGGGTGCCGGAGGTGCAAAAACCAAGGTGATTGTTCTGGCAGCTGTCCGTATGGACAACCGTCTTGACGGTTTCTGACCAGCGCCAGCCGGGCTCAAACGTGAACCGGCCCAGGGTGGCGCCACCAATGTTCACCACGTCTACTTGCGTCTTGGGCGGACGGCGCTTTTCGTCCGGTTGGTCAAATGATTTGGACTCCAGGTCCTTCACCGTTACTGCGGGCATTGCTGGCTCCTTCGTAAGGAGTGGTTATTGAGTTCGTCCGGGGCTGTGCGCGGCCGGGATCGGGGCCGGCAGGGCGGGATGTGCCCCGTCCAGAGCCTGCCGGTCCCATGGATCAACGCTCTCAATCTGCTCCTGCGCGCAGCCCGTGTCAATGACGGTTTTCCGCCTGGAACCACTCCCGCCCGGGGTTGGTCACCGAGGGGGCGGAACGGTCAATCCCGGGCTGTGCAGCCCACCGCACCCCGTTGGCCAGGACCCGCTGGACCTGCGGATGGTGGTACACCGGGTACTCCTGGTCGCCGGGGCTGAAGTAGAAGATGCGGCCCTTGCCGCGGGTGAAGGTCACGCCGGAGCGGAACACCTCGCCGCCGGCAAAGGAGCTGATGAAGATCAGGTCGTCCGGGTCCGGGATGTCGAACAATTCGCCGTACATCTCCTGCTCCGGAATGACGATGGGGCTCTCCACGCCCTCCGCGATGGGATGGGAGGGCTTGACGGTCCACACCAGCTCCCGCTGGCCGTCATTCCGCCAGGCCAGCGAACAGCTGGTGCCGAGCAGTTTGGTGAAGATCTTCGCGAAGTGCCCCGAGTGGAGCACGATCAGCCCCATACCGCCCAGCACATGCCGGTGGACGCGTTCGACGACGGCGTCCCCCACCCCGGCGTGCGCGATGTGGCCCCACCACAACAAGACGTCCGTCTCCGCGAGCACCTCCTCGGCAAGGCCGTGGTCGGGATCCGTGGCCAGGACCGCCGTCGTGATGTCCGCCTCCGGAAGGTGGGAGCGCAGGCCCGCGGCGATGGCTCCGTGGATGCCGTCCGGGTAGATCTCCCCGATGTGGGACGGCTCGTTGTTGGCTTCGTGGACGCCTTCGTTCCACACCAGGATCCGGAGTTTGCCGTCCATCAGAGCCGAACCTCCCTCTGCTCGCGTGCGGACTGGTAGCACGCGTCGATGACCTGGGCGCGGTACAGCGCCAGGGATCCGTCATGGTTGGCCCATACGTGCCCGCCGCCCCGCACGGCGGTGACGAAATCCTCCACCACAGCATCGTGCGCGCGGCCCGGCAGGACCGGGGGCAGGTAGTCCGCGGACCCGCCGTCCTTGTCCGTGAACACCCGCAGCCGGCCCACCGGCGGGAACGGCGCCCCGTGCACCCTGAGCTCGGCGCCGCCGTCGGTCCCGTACACCGTGAAGTCCAGCTGGTCATCGGTTTCCCGGTAGGCTGCCCAGCTGGCCTCCACCAGCAGGGTCGCGCCGCCCTCCAGCCGGAGGAACGCCGTCGCGAAGTCCTCCACTTCGAAGGCGTGGCTGGTGGCGTGGGCGGAGAACCGGCTGCCGCCGCCCCGGCCCTGCGGCCCCAGTTCGGCATGGGTGGCCGCGGAGACCGCCACCACCTTGGGCTCGCCGAGGAGGTACAGGGCGAAGTCGAGCACATGGACGCCGATGTCCGCCAAGGGCCCGCCGCCGGCGAGCTCCGGGTTGGTGAACCAGCTGCCCAGCGTGGGAATGCCCGCGCGCCGCAGCCATGACGCCTTCGCGTAGTAGGGCCTGCCCAGGCCGCCGTGGTCGATGACCTCCTTGAGCGCCTTGATGTCGCCGCGCCGGCGGTGGTTGAAGGCGACGTCCAGGACGCGGCCGGCCTTGCGGGCCGCGTCCACCATGGCCTGGCCTTCCGCGGCGTTGCGGGCGATGGGCTTTTCGCTCAGGACGTGGATACCCCGTTCCAGGGCGGCGATGGAGATCGGGGCGTGCAGGAAGGTGGGTACTGCCACGCTGACTGCGTCCAGGCCGCCGTGGTCCAGCATGTCCTGCCAGTCGGCGAAGGCGTTCGGAATGGCGTATTCGGCCTGCAGGGAGTCCCGGAGGTCCTGCTCCATCCCTGCCACCGAGACGATCCTTACTCCGTCCAGCGCCGAGTAGGCCTTGAGGTGCTGCTGGCCGGCCCAGCCGATGCCCACCACACCCACCTGTAAATCCGTCGGCGGCATGGGGGAGGGATGCGTGCTGTTCAAGGGCTGGCTCCTTCGGGGGTGGCTTGCTGCCCGGTTCCCCTCAGCCTAGTACCGCAGCCTGCCCCGGAGCTGGTGCCGGGGCCCCGTCTGGCCCCGGCCGCTTTCGCCCTGGAGGTGTACGACGGCGTCACGCAGCGCCCGCTTTTGGCGCGCCCGGGTGCCGTGTTCCCCGCAAACCCGGGCCGCCGCCGTCGTGCCCTGGCCAAAAGCGTGCCCTGCGTGACGGGCGCCGACGGGCTGGCCCGTCGAAACATGCATTTAACCTTCCGGTCCGACGCGCGAAATACGGGTTTGGATACTCTGGTGCAACAAGGTTTACTGATAGCTAACGCCAACCCTGACAGGAATGTTTCGATGACCAGTGTCGCAACCCCTGCTGTAACCCCCGCCGCCGGCCTCGCCGGCCAGGCTCCGCCAGCCCTGGCGGAACGCATTTCCCTGGCGGACATTGCCCGCGCCCATGACGTCCGCTTCCTCCTGGCCACGTTCGTGGACATGACCGGCAAGCCCTGCGCCAAGCTCGTCCCGGTGGAAGCCGCTGACGAACTCGAAGCAGGCGCCATGGGTTTCGCCGGCTACGCGGCCGGCCTCATCGGCCAGAAACCCCAGGACGGGGACCTCATCGCCGTCCCGGACCTTGCCTCCTTCACCCCCGTCCCCTTCATCAAGGAAGGGCTGGCCATCATCCACTGCGACCCGCATGTCGACGGCAAGCCCTGGCCCTACGCCCCGCGCGTCATCCTCAAGAACGCCCTGGCCCGCCTGGCTGACCGGGGCATGCAGGCCAAGGTGGGCGCCGAGGTGGAGTACTTCCTGGTGAACAGGAACGACGACGGGACGCTGAGCACCGCCGACGCCCGCGACGATTCGCCCCGCCCCTGCTACGACGCCCGCGGCGTGACCCGGATGTACGAGCACCTCACGTCCATCAGCGACGCGATGAACTCGCTCGGCTGGGGTAACTACGCCAACGACCACGAGGACGCCGCCGGGCAGTTCGAGCAGAACTTCACCTACGCCGATGCCCTCACCACCGCCGACCGGGTGGTCTCCCTCCGCTACATCCTGAACATCCTGGCCGAGCAGCGCGGCATGACCGCCACGTTCATGCCCAAGCCGTTCACGGACCGCACCGGCACCGGGCTGCACTTCCACCTCTCGCTGTGGTCGGGTGCGGAGGCGCTGTTCCCGGGGGACGACGGAAACGCGGACGACGGCGGACGCGGCCTGGGACTGTCCGGCCTCGCGTATTCCTTCATCGCCGGAATCCTGGACCACGCCCCCGCGCTGCAGGCCTTCCTCGCCCCCACGGTCAACTCCTACAAGCGCACCGGCGCCACCACCAGTTCCTCCGGCGCCACCTGGTCCCCGCGGAAGGCATCCTACGGCGGCAACGACCGGACCCACATGATCCGCGTGCCGGACAACAAAAGGATCGAACTCCGCTCCGGCGACGGTTCCGCCAACCCGTACCTCGCCGTCGCCACCGCCATCGCCGCGGGGCTGGACGGTGTGGAGAAGTCCCTCGACCCGGGCACGCCGTCCGGGCCGGGGGAGTCCAAGGCGGACGCCCATTCGCTGCCCGCCACCCTGCTCCACGCCGTGGAAGCGCTCCGGAGGGACCCCGTGATCCTGGCCGGCCTGAGCGGAGATCCGGAGATCGGAACCTACTACGCAAACGCCAAGGAAGAGGAGTTCCTCAGCTGGCACAACCAGGTCAGCGACTGGGAAATCCGCACCTACCTCACCTCGATCTAATCCCTACCCTGTAAAGGAATCCCACCATGTGCGGAATCGCCGCGCTGCAGCTGCGCAATCCCTCGCTGCACCCCCGGATGGGCAGCCTGCTGTCCTCGATGCTCTGCCAGATCGTGGACCGCGGACCCGACTCCGCCGGCCTCGCCGTCTACAACACCCCTGGCCTGGTGTCGCCACGCATGTCCACCCTGAGCCTGCTCGGCAGGGACCAGGGAATGACGACGGCGGCCATCACCTCAGGTGTCGGGGCGCTCCTGCCGTCTGACGCGGCAGTGGCCGTGCAGGTGGTGGGCGACACCACCCTGGTGAGCGCCGCCGTCGGGACGGACCTCCTGGTGAAGGCCGTCACCGAAACCCTGCCCGCCGCCACCGTCATCGGCCGCGGCGAACACGTGGCCGTGATGAAGAGCGTGGGCCACCCCATGGAGATCGCCGCGGAACACGGGCTGGAGGCGATGGCCGGCAGCCAGGGCCTGTCCCACACCCGGATGGCCACCGAATCGGCCGTCACCGCCGGCGGCTCGCACCCCTTCTCCGTGGCCGACGACCTCTGCCTGGTGCACAACGGGTCCTTCTCCAACCACGCCACCGTACGGCGCGATCTCAAGCGCGAAGGCGTGGTGTTCGATTCCGAGAACGACACCGAGGTGGGCGCACGCTACGTCGCCTCCCGGCTGCAGCAGGGGGACACCCTCGAGGAAGCCCTGGTGAACCTGGGCAAGGTCCTGGACGGCTTCTACACCCTGGTGGTCACCACTGCGGACAGCATGGCCGTGGTCCGCGACCCCATCGCCTGCAAGCCCGCCATCATCGCCGAAACCGGCGACTACGTGGCCATGGCCTCCGAATACCGCGCCCTGGCAGCACTGCCCGGCATCGACAACGCCCGCATCTTTGAACCGGAACCCGGAAAGGTCTACACGTGGTCACTCTGACAGCCCCCGAAACCCTGGAAACTGCAGCTCCTGCTGAGGCACACGCCGTCGTCGATCTTTCCGGCGGCCCGGTCCGCGACCTTAACCAGGCACTCCACAATGCGGCCGACGGCCAGTCCTGGACTGTGACCAACCCCGGCGGCAAGCACAGCCTCGCCGTCGGCATTAACGCCGACGTCACCGTAACCATCGAAGGCCACGCCGGCTACTACGCCGCCGGGATGCACCAAAAGGGAACCGTGACCGTCACCGGCAACGCCGGCGTCGGACTGGCCGAGAACATCATGTCCGGCACCGTCCACGTCAAGGGCGACGCCTCCCAGTCCGCCGCCGCCACCGGCCACGGCGGCCTGGTGGTCATCGACGGCAACGCCGGCGCCCGCTGCGGGATCTCCATGAAAGGCGTGGACATCGTGGTGGGCGGCAACATCGGCCACATGTCCGCCTTCATGGCCCAAGCCGGACGGCTGGTGGTCTGCGGCGACGCGGGGGATGCACTGGGCGACTCCATCTACGAGGCCCGGATCTACGTCAAGGGCACCGTGGCCTCCCTCGGCGCCGACTGCATCGAAAAGCCGCTGCGCGAGGAGCACCTGGCCGAGCTCGCGGAACTCCTCGACGCCGCGGGCCGCACGGACAACCCGGCCGACTTCAAGCGCTACGGCTCCGCCCGGAACCTCTACCACTTCCACGTCGACAACTCGACTGCCTACTAGGAGGCCACCATGACCATCACCTCCCTTCCGGTTCCCGCCCAGGCACCCGCCGCAGCACCAGCAAACATTGCCGAACTGGGCCTCCGCGAGTCCGCCACCTTCGACCGCGCCACCATCGCCGACATCCAGCGCGCCGCCGCCACCGGCGTCTACGACATCCGCGGCTGGGGAGCCAAGCGCAAGGTCCCGCACTTCGACGACTTGCTCTTCCTTGGCGCCTCCATGTCCCGCTACCCGCTGGAGGGCTACCGCGAAAAGTGCGATACCGACGTCGTCCTCGGAGACCGGTACGCCAGCCGCCCGCTGCACCTGGCCACCCCGGTGACCATCGCCGGCATGAGCTTCGGCGCCCTGTCCGCCAACGCCAAGGAAGCGCTGGGCCGCGGCGCGTCCGAGGTAGGCACCTCCACCACCACGGGCGACGGCGGCATGACCCCTGAGGAGCGCGGCCAGTCCAAGCACCTCGTCTACCAGTACCTGCCCTCCCGCTACGGCATGAACCCGGACGACCTCCGCAAGGCCGACGCCATCGAGATCGTCCTCGGCCAGGGCGCCAAGCCCGGCGGCGGCGGCATGCTGCTGGGCCAGAAAATCACCGAACGCGTGGCCGGGATGCGCACCCTGCCGGTGGGCATCGACCAGCGCTCCGCCAGCCGCCACCCGGACTGGACCGGCCCGGACGACCTGGAGATCAAGATCGGCGAACTCCGCGAAATCACCGACTGGAAGACCCCCATCTATGTCAAGATCGGTGCCTCCCGGCCGTACTACGACACCGCGCTCGCCGTGAAGTCCGGTGCCGACGTGGTGGTGCTCGATGGCATGCAGGGCGGCACCGCGGCCACGCAGCAGGTGTTCATTGAAAACGTCGGCATCCCCACCCTCGCCGCCATCCCGCAGGCCGTCCAGGCACTGCAGGAACTCGGCATGCACCGCAAGGTCCAGCTCATCGTCTCCGGCGGCATCCGGACCGGTGCCGACGTCGCCAAGGCCATGGCCCTGGGCGCGGACGCCGTCGCCATCGGCACCGCGGCGCTGATCGCACTGGGCGACAACGACCCCCGCTACGCCGCCGAATACTCCGCCCTGGGCTCGGCCGCCGGGTTCTACGACGACTTCCAGGACGGCCGCGACCCCGCCGGCATCACCACCCAGGACCCGGAGCTCTCCTCCCGCCTGGACCCGGTGGCCGCCGGACGCCGGCTGGCCAACTACCTCCGCGTCCTCACCATGGAAGCCCAGACCATCGCCCGGGCCTGCGGAAAATCGCACCTGCACAACCTGGAACCTGAGGACCTCGTGGCGCTGACTATCGAGGCCTCCGCCATGGCCCGCGTGCCGCTGGCCGGCACCAGCTGGATCCCCGGCGTCCAGGGAAGCTTCTGATGGCTGGACCTTCTTCCGACGCGTCGGATTATGTGGTGGTGGGCGCCGGCCTGGCCGGCGCCGCCACCGCGTGGCAGCTCGCAGCCCGCGGCCACCAGGTCACCCTGCTGGAACGCGACGTGCCCGCCGCCCACGACGGCAGCTCCCACGGCTCCGCCCGGATCTTCCGCTACGCCTACCCGGACCCGTTCTACACACGGGCGGTGCTCGACTCCAAAGCGCTCTGGGACGGGCTCGCAACGGAAGCCGGCGCTGAGCTGATCACGCCGTTCGGCGCGGTGGACTACGGTCCAAAGCGCAATCCGGCCCTCCTCGCTGAGGTGCTTGCGGCCGCCGGCATCGACCACGAGCTGGTGTCCGCCGCCGAAGCCCGGGGCCGCTGGCCGCAGATCGCGTTCGACACCAAGGTCCTCTGGCACCCCGGCGCCGGCGTGATCGACGCTGAAACGTCAGTCAACGCCATGGTGGCGCTCGCGGTCCGGTACGGTGCAAAAGTCCTGACCGGCTGGAGCCTGGACCGGGTGGAACGGCTGGGCGGCGGCTACCGGCTGCACTCCTCCACAGGGGAAACGCTCGACGCCGGCAACATGGTGATCAGCGCGGGCGGCTGGCTGCCACGGCTGCTGGAGTCCCTCCCGCTGCCGGCGGGCTTCCTGGCCGGCCTGCCCGACTTCACCGTCCGGCAGGAACAGGCCTTCCACTTCCGGTACCGGGAAGATTCCGGCTTTTCCGCCACCAACTGGCCCACCTTCATCCACAAGGCCGGCGACATCCAAACCTACGGGCTCCCCGGCGGCCGGGACGCCGGCTTCGCGGGCCAGAAGGTGGCCGAATACAACGGCGGCCCGGGCATCCCGTCGGCCGCCGAGCAGACCGGAGTGGTGGACCCGGCCAACCGCGCCCGCGTGGTGGACTATGTCCGCCGCTGCCTGCCGGGACTGGATCCCGAGCCGTACGCCGAAACCACCTGCCTCTTCACGAACACGCCCACCGAGGACTTCCTGATCGACCGGGCGGACAACCTCACCGTCGTCTCGCCCTGCTCAGGCCATGGGGCCAAATTCGCGCCGCTGATCGGACAGTGGGCCGCGGACCTGGCCACCGGAACCGGTGCCGTGCCTGACCGGTTCCGCAGCACCGCCTCACCGGCACTGACCACGTAGAACGGATTCCCGTGACCCTTCCCCAGACAGCACCCGCGCCGCACGCGGTACCCGCCGAAACTGCCGGCGCACCTACTGTCGCAGGCCTCCTCAAGGAAATCTCCGACGTCGGACGCGACAGTGCCCGCGGCGGCTACTCACGCCCGGTGTTCTCCACCGCCGAATCGGACCTCCGCGCCTGGTTCATTGAGCAGGCCGGCCGGCGCGGGCTGGATGTCCATACCGACGCCAACGGGATCATGTGGGCCTGGTGGGACACTGCGACGGGCGTGCGGAAGGACGCCGTGGCCACCGGCAGCCACCTCGATTCCGTCCCCGGCGGCGGCGAGTACGACGGCCCGCTGGGGGTCGCCTCGGCGCTGGTCGCCGTCGACCTCCTCAAAGCCCGGAACTTCCGGCCGCGGCGGCCCCTGGCGCTCGCCGTCTTTCCGGAGGAGGAAGGCTCCCGGTTCGGCGTGGCCTGCCTTGGCTCGCGGCTCCTCACCGGCGGCCTGGACCCGGACAAGGCCCGCAACCTCCGCGACCCGGACGGCAACACCTACGCGGACGTCGCCGCCGCGAACGGACAGGACCCGCGGTTCATCGGCCCCGACTACAAGGCCCTGCAGCAGTTGGGGATGTTCGTGGAGTTGCATGTGGAGCAGGGGCGGGGGCTCATCGACCTGGACCGGCCGGTGGCGGTCGGCTCGTCGATCCTGGGCCACGGCCGCTGGAAGCTCAGCATCACGGGCGAAGGAAACCACGCCGGCACCACGCTCATGAAGGACCGGAAGGACCCCATGATCGCGGCGGCCAAGGTGGTGGTGTCCATCCGGGACACGGCGCGCAAGTACAAGGATGCCCGCGCCACGGTGGGCCGGGTCCAGCCCGTCCCCGGCGGTACCAACGTGATCGCCTCGCGGGTGGACCTGTGGATCGACGTCCGCCACCCCGAAGACTCAGTGACTGCGGCGCTGGTGGAGGCCATCGGGCTGAACGCCCAGGTCATCGCCGCGGAGGAAGGCTGCGAGGCGACCCTCACCACGGAATCGCTCAGTCCCACCGTGCATTTCGACGGCGGCCTGCGGGACCGGCTGCAGGAACTGCTGCCCGGTGCGCCGGTGCTGGACACCGGGGCAGGCCACGACGCCGGCGTGCTGGCCGCACACCTGCCTACCGCCATGCTGTTCGTCCGGAACCCCACCGGCATTTCGCATTCGCCGGACGAACTCGTGGAGGACCGGGACGCCGAAGCCGGGGCGCAGGCCCTGGCGGACTCCCTTGCCGGGCTGCTGGGCGGGGCGCGCGTCCTTGGCTAGGGCCGCCGTCGTACGCCGGCTGTCCCGCGGCCCGCCTAAGATGGCAACCATGACCGAACAGGCCGGGGACCGCGGAGCAGACCATGACGGCGACCAGGTGGCCGGCCGGCTGGAGCAGGTCATCGCGGCCCAGGTGCGACACTACCGCACCACGCAGGGCCTGTCCTCCGCCGAACTGGCAGCCCGGACCGGCATGTCCAAGGCCATGATCTCGCGGGTGGAAACCGCCACCACGTCCTGCTCGCTCACCACCCTGCAGCGGCTGGCCGACGGACTGAACGTTCCCGTCACCGCACTGTTCCGCGGCGCGGACACGGATCGGGACGCCACCTTCACCAAGAGCGGCCAGGGGAGCCTGACAGTCCGCAGCGGCACCCAGCACGGCCACGAATACCGCGTGCTGGGCACCCTCAAAGGCCGTACCGATGCGCTGGAACCCACCCTGGTGACCCTCACGGACGCCAGCGACGTTTTCCCGCTGTTCCAGCACCCGGGCACGGAGTTCATCTACATGCTCTCCGGGAAAATGGTGTACGGGCACGGCTCCTATGAGTACGCCATGGAGCCGGGGGACTCCCTGCTGCTCGACGGGGAAGGCCCGCACGGCCCCCTGGAACTGTTGGACCTGCCCATCCGGTTCCTGGCCATTTCCGCCAAGTAGTTGCCCCCGGTACTGCTGCGCGCCGCGTGACAGCTGAAACTCACGTGCAATTGGCTGAAACCACCATTTAACACAGCCGAAACCTACCCAAAAATAGCCGCCATACATTGGTATCAGACGGCAAAAGCCGCCCCTCCGCCGGCCGCGGTTTCTCCACCCGCGTCCCACTTGTCGGAACGGCTCTGACGGCAACTTACCGTTCTTTTCGCATCTTGAAAGGGGTTTCCCATGGACTCGGGAAATGTCGCTTGGATTTTGGCCAGCTCGGCGCTGGTATGCATGATGATTCCCGCCCTGGCCCTGTTTTACGGGGGCATGGTGGGGTCCCGCCGGATCCTGAACATGATGATGATGTGCTTCGGCGGCGCCAGCCTGGTGGCCGTGCTCTGGGCACTGTTCGGTTACTCGATGGCCTTCGGAAACTCCGTGGGCGGACTGGGACTCATCGGTGACGTCACCGAGTTCCCGGGCATGGGGCAGCTGCTGGCCAAGGACGATTCCGCGTCCATCCCGGTCATCCTGTTCGCAGCGTTCCAGCTGTTCTTCGCCTGCGTCACCACCGCACTCGTTGCCGGTGCCGCCGCAGGCCGGATGAAGTTTGGCGCCTGGATGCTGTTCGCCGGCATCTGGGCCACGGTGGTCTACTTCCCCATCGCGCACTGGGTGTTCGCGTTCGACTCCGCTGACGGCAGCACCGTTGGCGGCTGGATCGCCAACGGCATCAAGGCCATCGACTTCGCCGGCGGCACCGCGGTCCACATGAACGCCGGCGCCGCAGCACTGGCACTGGCACTGGTCCTGGGCAAGAGCTCCGGCTGGCCCAAGGTGGAACACGCCAGGCCGCACAGCCGGCCACTGGTGCTGGTGGGCGCGGGCCTGCTGTGGGTTGGCTGGTTCGGCTTCAACGCCGGCTCCGCCCTCTCCGCCGGCCAGTCGGCGTCGGTGGTTTTCCTGAACACCGCCGTGGCCGCCTCCACCGGGCTGCTTGCCTGGGCCCTCGTTGAGCGGGTCCGGCACGGTGCGGCCACCAGCATGGGCGCCGCCTCAGGCCTCATCGCCGCGCTGGTAGCCATCACTCCCGCCTGTGGCGCCGTCAGCCCGCTCGGCGCACTGGCCATCGGCGCCATCGCCGGGGCCGTCTGCTCGCTGGCCATCGAATGGAAGTTCCGCCTGGGCTTCGACGATTCCCTCGACGTCGTCGGCGTCCACCTGGTGGGCGGCATCCTGGGCACGCTGCTGATCGGTCTCTTCGCCACGGACAAGGCCCCGAACGGCGTCAGCGGCCTCTTCTACGGCGGCGGCTTCGAACTGCTGGGCGTCCAGGCCCTCGCCACCGTCACGGTGCTGGCCTACTCCTTCGGCGTCACCTGGATCCTGGCGAAGATCCTGGACAAGACCATGGGCGGCCTGCGCATCAAGCCCGAGGACGAACTGCGCGGCATCGACCTCGCGGCCCACTCGGAGCTGGCCTACCTGATGGATGAAGATCCCGTGGAGCTGGGGTCGCCGCAGCGGGTCTAGCTCCGGCAGATCCACTTCCCGCGGCCCCGGCACACGCCGGGCCCGCCCCGAATGCACGAGTCAGGGCCAAACCTTGGACCGGTGCCGGCAGCCGCCGGCTTATAGTTCCAGGGTTTGGCCCTTCGTGGTGCCGCAGCTTCTGTACTCAGTGTTCCGTGCACACCAGGACGCCGTCCCGCACGTCCAGCACTGCCGCCCGGACGTGGCTGAGGCGGGTGCGCGGGTCCGGTGCCATCGTGTCGATGTCCTCGCCGCCCCAGTAAGGGTGCGTGAAGTACACCAGCAGCGCACGCTGCGCGCCGCCGTCGGACGTTTCCCCGGGTGCCCGTTCCGCCAGGGGCACCACGTCGGCATGGCGTCCGACGACGGGCCTTCCGTCCACCGATTCCGGCGCCGTGAGGATCAGGCCGCCACGGTGCTCCTGCCGGACCCAATGGCCCGTTGCGTCTTCGGAACGGTAGACCGCCTGGCCCCGCCACTCGTCCACGATCATCCAGTAGCTGCCGCCCAGCCGGAAGACCTTGGGTCCTTCGTGCGGGCGCCCGGGAATTGCCACACCTTCGCGCTTCCATGACGACGGGTCTGCCGGAGTGGCGCTCACCGCGCTGTAGGTGGTGGAGCCGCGGGCCTCGTCCTTGTACCAGAGGCGTACCGGCCGTCACCGCACCGGGCCACAGCGGCGTCGATCACCCGGGGGGAGCCCAGGTCGATCCGGCCCAGGTACTCCCACTTTTCCAGGTCCGTGCTGGCAAACTGGACGATTTCCGCCGTCCCGGTCCAGTCCGTGCGCCTGCCGCCGAGGACAGTCACATACATAATCCAACGGTCGCCAATGCGGACGACGTCGGGCGCCCAGAGGGTTGCCGGGAGTTCCGTTCCGGGCGGGACAAGTCCCTCCACGGTGCCGCGGTAGCGCCAGGTGGTGCCGCCGTCGGACGATTTCGCGACGCCGATACCGGTCCCGTGCACCCATTCCACCCCCGTCAGCCCCGGAGCAGTGGCGCGGCGCTGGGTGTAGAAGAGCACCCACCCGCCTGTGAGGTGGTCAGCCACCAGGATGGGGTCGGTGGGGCCGTCCCATACGGGGTCCCGGTACGGGGTGGCGAATGCGTCCGGACGCAGCGGCACCAGGGGCGGTGCTGCAGGGTTTTCCGTGGCAGGCAGCTGGTGCGGCATAGTTTCTCCAACGTTGTAGTTTTCCCGTTGGGCACCAGCTTAGACGTTGGAGTCCCGGGAGGGCCCTACTCCTTGAACAGCCCCGCCAGGTCCTCCGCCGTAATGGCCCCGCCGGCCAGGGCGTCGCCTTCCATGACGTCAGCGAACAGCTGCGACTTCCGGGTCTTCAGCGCCATGACCTTTTCCTCGATGGTGTCCTTGGCCACGAGCCGGTACACCATCACGTTCCGCGCCTGCCCAATGCGGTGTGTCCGGTCCACGGCCTGGGCTTCGGACGCCGGGTTCCACCAGGGATCCAGCAGGAAGACATAGTCGGCCTCGGTGAGGTTCAGGCCGAACCCGCCGGCCTTGAGTGAAATCAGGAACACGGGCGCGCTCCCGTTCTTGAACTCGCTGACAACGTCGGCGCGGTTCCTGGTGCCGCCATCGAGGTAGCAGTACTCGATCTCCTCCTCGTCCAGCCGCTCCCGCACCTTGCCCAGGAATCCCGTGAACTGGCTGAAGATCAGTGCCCGGTGCCCCTCGGCCACCAGGTCTTCGAGCTGCTCGAACAGCACATCCAGCTTGGAGGACCGCACCGCGGACAGGGAAGGGTCCACCAGCGATACGTCCAGGCTGAGCTGCCGCAGCAGGGTCAGCGACTGGAAAATGGTGAACCGGTTCTTGTTGACGTCCTCGATCAGCCCGAGGATCTTCTGCCGTTCGCGCTGCAGGTGCGTCTGGTACACCTTCTGGTGCCGCGGATTCAGCACCACCTCAAGGATCTGCTCCTGTTTGGGCGGCAGGTCCTTGATCACCTGGTCCTTTGTGCGGCGCATCATCAGCGGCCGGACGCGGCGCCGGAGCTTCTCCAGCTGCCCCTTGTCGCCGTTTTTCTCCACCGGCTTCTGGTAATACTCGGCGAAGCGCTTGGGACTGGAGAACAGGCCAGGCGCCACAATGGACGTCAGCGCCCAGAACTCCATCAGGTTGTTCTCCAGCGGGGTGCCCGTGATGGCCAGCTTGAACGCGGCCGGCAGCTTGCGCGCGCACTGGTAGGCCTTGGACTGGTGGTTCTTCACGAACTGCGCCTCATCCAGCACCAGCCCGTTCCAGGTACGCGAGGCGTAGGCGTCGTAGTCGATCCGGAACAGGGCGTAGGACGTGATCACGATATCTGCCCCGCCCAGGGCCGCCGCCACGTTCTGGCCGCTCTTGGCAAAGGTCTCGCCGACCGTCCGCACGGTCAGACCGGGCGCAAAGCGGGCGGCTTCGAGGGCCCAGTTGCCCACCACGCTGGTGGGGGCCACCACCAGGAAGGGCGCGTCGGCGGCGGGCCTGTTTCCAGGGTCCGCGGCAGCACCGGCGTCGGGCGTCTCCAGGGACGCAGCAGCCGCGACGGCCAGCTCCTTCGCCGCGCACATCAGGGCCAGCGCCTGCACGGTCTTGCCCAGGCCCATGTCGTCGGCCAGGATGCCGCCCAGTCCGTGCTTGTACAGGAAACTGAGCCAGTTATAGCCCTCCAGCTGGTACGGGCGCAGCTCGGCGTTCAGGGACGACGGCAGCGGCAGCCCGTCCGTGCCGCCCTCCAAGAGCCCGCCCACCGCGGACCGCCAGGCGGCGGCCTGTTCGTCAACAATCCCCAGCTGCGCCAGTTCATCCCACAGCCCGGCCTGGAACCTGCTGATCTGGAGCGGCGCGTCCTTGTTGTCCTGCAGCGACCTGGCTTCCTCGATCAGAGCCCTCAACTGGTGCAGCTCCGGCAGGTCCAGGGAGAAGTAGGCGCCGCTGGGCAGCAGCATCTTGGTCTGGCCGGCCGCCAGCGCCGAGAAGACAGCCGCGAAGGACACGGGCTGGCCTTCAAGCGATATCTGGATGCCCAAGTCGAACCAGTCACGCTGTTCGGTGGCCTTGGTGGAGATGGACACCACCGGCGCTTCCTCGGCCTCGCGGTAGTCGGCGATGTCGCCCACTGTTTCCACATCCACGTCCGGGGCCTCCCGCAGCCGCGGCAGCACTTCCTCGGTGAAGGCCAGCGTGTCCAGGCCGGTCAGCTCGGCGGACGCCGCCAGCCGGGGAGTGCCCCAGCCGCCCGTCGCCGATTCGCCCAGGGCGGCCACCACATCCCAGGGGTGGCCGATCCCTTCCAGGATGCGGGCCTCGGCGGTGTCGTCGCGGTAGCCGTGATCGCCGGGGTGCCGCCACAGGGGCTGCGCGGTGACCAGCTTGCCGGTTTTGTAGTGCCACTCCCAGTGCAGCCGCACCCGGTGGTCCGCGCCGTAGTTGGCCAGCAGAGAGAGGGTGGGGACGGCCAGTTCGGGCAGTTCCACGGACTCGTCGCGGGTTGTCACCCGGGCGGTTTGCTTGAGCTTGGGGTAGAAGCCGGTCAGGAACCGCGACTCGTCCCGGGCCGGGATGTGCAGCATGCTTCCCGCGGTGACGAACGCCAGCAGCTCCTCGCTCAGCCCGTTTTCCAGCGGCGCCAGCGTAATGACGCCGTCGGGGTCGGGGACGCCGGGCAGGGCGGCTTCTCCGGCCGTGAAGAAGAGGCCGTGCGCGGGCCTGCCGATGGTGCCTACCGCCGCCGGATCAACCTCGGCCCCGTCAACGGTGATGGTGGGCGAAAGCTCCAGGCCGCCGTCGGACGTGTCCGCTTTTGCCCCGCCTGCTTCCGCGGCCGGCTCAGCCACGGGGGTCCCGTACCGGCTGAGGGAAAGTCCGACGGCGGCAGGGGACTCGGCCACCCGTACCGGCTCGGTGCCGCGCGAGTGGACCAGCGCGAGCCCGATCTTCCGGGCATCGGACAGCAGGCTCCACAGGTTCTTGCCGGCGTAGGAGTTCAGGCCCAGCCACAGGCCGGCGGAGTTGTGCATCCGGCTGGCGGAGGAGGAATGGCCGGCCAGGAACTCCTGCAGCCATTCCACGTGCGCCTGGTTCGATTCGCGCCGGAAGTTCAGGTAGCTCAGGGTGTTCCAGGAAACGTCACCGCGGATCCACTTGCCTTTGGCGCCCATGATGACGGGGCGGACCTTGAGCTGCCGGACGCCGCGGACCGGGTCCCGGCGGCCGGTGTAGGAAAAGTGCGGCGGTGGTTCCTCCACCTCGAACTGCAGGGCCAGGGGAACCCCGGCTGTGGAGGGGGCGGAACCGGGCTGGGAGATCAGCGGACTGAGGGCCTGCTCCCAGTCCGGGAGGGCCACTGACGGTGCGCGGGACACCTGCGTGGAGGTGGACGGCGCCAAAAGCTGCATCCGGATGGATGGGTTGTCCTCGGCCGCGAACAGCAGGGCCGCAACGTGCTTGCAGTCCTTGCGGACGGGGCAGCTGCAGACGCCCACAGTGCAGCTCCAGCCGCCGGACTTCCGGACCAGCTTGGCCGTGGTGGAGTAGGGAACTTCCGCGCCGCCCCGGACCTTTCCCAGCATGAGCCCCGTGCCGCCGTCGAACGATATGCCGGAGACCCTGCTTGCCATGGCATACGCCAGCCCGGCCGCGAGCGAGCGGTCGTTGATGGCGGGTGTCTGTATTGCCAGGTCCGCACTTTCGTCCGGTTGGGATGGCATGGTGAGCGCTACTTTCGGCAGGCCACGGCGGAGCCGGGTCCGGTGGGTGGTTATCTGATCCATCTTAGTTCGCCGGGCGGCACCCCCATGCCGACGTGTGCCTGCCCTGGTAGTCCCGAAAACTTCGCTTGACGTTCATTTCCTTCCCGATGCTGCCGTGAACCGGCCGTCGTAGCGTGAAAGCGTCCGGAGCACCACCACCGCCCAGCAAGGATTGCCATGACCATCACGCCCCAGCCCGTCGTCCTGACCAGCAGCAGTATCGGAGGCAGGGACGAGGAGGTAGTGGAGGCCAACGCGGCCATCATCGATGCGATGCGCAAGGCCACGCTCCGGCTGGAGGACATGTCTCCGGTGGCCGTCCGAAGCTGCCTGGTGGACTTCTACCTGTCGCAGGCGCTGGAGGGCGGCTTCGCGCAGTACGCCGTCATGGCGGGTGGCCGGATCGCCACCGACCCGCTGGTCCGCGAAGGCATGGCAGGGATGGGCGCCACCGCGCACCTGGACCTGTTCAACCGGGCCGCGGAGGCTTACCGCGTGCTGACCGCCGGAACCGAAGCGTCCTACCTGGCCGGCCGTGCCGGTGACAGCGGGGCCGTTGCCGGCGCCCTCCTCCGGGTCGGGGAGCTTGACGGCGAGTTCGAGGAACTGTTGGAGCGCGAGAACATCACTGCCCTGAATGCCCGGTGGCTGCGCGGCCAGCCGGACCTGCTGGTGCTGGACGACGAAGAGGTTGGACCGTACATCCAGCGGCTCGCTGCCATGGTTCCTGACTTGGCCGAACGTAAAGCAGTTGGTTCCTCAGCTCTGCGGATCGCCGGAGCGCCGTGAAACAGCCGGAGCGGACCGGCGCTCCGAAACGCTTCCAGCGATGGGGAGGCCGAAAAAGAAATTTCCAAACACCCGTAACCTTTCCGCAACCGCAGGCGATGTAGTCAGTGATGGGTCCGCCCGGCGGGCCCAGTCCGATGTGTTGTCTAGGTTTTGGAGAAGTAAATGTCTGTATTCACCGTTCTCGCCACCAGCAAAGTCGCCGCCGGAGTCCTGGCCGCCGGAACCCTGGCAGTAGGAGGAACCGGCGCCGCCGCCGTCTCCGGTGCCCTCCCCACCCAGGCCCAGCAGACCGCCCACGAACTTTTCGGTGCACCGGCCCCCAAGCTTGCAGCCGAAGCAGCAGCGGACGCCCAGGCCACCCCGGCCCCTACCGCCACCGCCGCAGTCTCCGACGCCCTGAAGAGCGCCGACGCCACCGCAGAGGCCACTGCCAAGGCTTCCGCGTCCGCTGAGGCATCTGACGAAAAGGCCGGCGCTGACGTAAGCGGTTCCGCCACGGCCAACACCGCCGTTGACGCGGCCGGCCCTGCAGCCCTGGGTCTCTGCACCGCCTTCACCCACGGCGGCCTGGACGCTTCCTCCAAGGCATTCTCCTCGCTGTCCATCGCTGCCAAGGGCGACGCCAACATCAAGAGCTACTGCACCGACGTCGTGGCCAAGGCCGACGCCGCAGCCAAGGCCGGTGCCGAGGGCAAGGTTTCCGCGTCCGTTGACGCCACCAAGCCTGAGGTCCCCGCCGTTCCGTCCGCTCCCGCAGTACCCGCCGTCCCGGCCGTGCCGGGTGTCGACGGCGCGGACACCGTTCCTGCTGTTCCTGCTGTTCCCGCCGTGGGCGGCAACACCGTCCACGCCCCGTCAGTTTCGGCCCGCTAAGGCTCATTGGCTAGTCTGGACTGCGGCTGCGGCCGCAGTCCGGGCAGCCGGGCGGGGGCGCGCACCTTTGGAAAAGCGCCCCTGGCAAACCCGCAAAAAGGCAGCCGGAATACCACGGGGACTGGCAGTCCGAACCGGAAACCGGGACCAGGCGCAAGCCCGGGCCCCGGGATGGAGGAGCCGCTGGTGCTGGACACTTTGGCCCAAGAAGAGATCGACATATTCGACAACGCAGCCGGAACTGATCCGGCCGTGTTGTTCGCTGCTGCCTATCGAACCTTCGCGGGCCCGGTCCACGGGTACCTCAAAGCGCGCGGACTCGATGACCCCGAGGCCGTTACCCAGGACGTCTTCCTGGCCTTCTACTCCAGGATCGGCACGCTCACGGGCGGCCTGCAGGGCGCAAAATCGCTGATCTTCTCAATTGCCCACGCGCGCATGGTGGACCACTACCGGCGGGTGGAACGCAGGCCGCAGCTGACACCGTACGACCCCCAGCACGACGGCCGGACCACGCCGTCCGCGGAGGACCACGCCGTGGAACTGACGGCCGGAGCCGAAGCCATGCTGGACGGGCTCAGCGAAGAACACCAGGAGGTCCTGGCCCTTCGCGTCGTGGCGGACCTGTCCATCGACCAGGTGGCCGCCATCATGGGCAAGAGCGCCGGAGCCATCAAGCAGCTCCAGCGCCGGGCCCTGCAAAACCTCAAGGCACAAACGCTCAAGAGAAACCAGGCACATCATGAGTGACACCGCAGGATCCCGCAACCAGGGGGCTGTTGACCAGCTTCTGCTGGAGGCAGGCATGGACGACGACGGCCAGCTCCGTGACGCCCTGCTCAACCTGCGTGCCCTGGCGGCAGAGGCCCCGGCACCCTCCGCCGAAATCGCAGCGCTGATGGCAGGCACACCAACTGCCGCCACCACAGTGCTTCCCGTTGGTGTGCCGGCCGCCACCACCATGCTTCCCACCACCGGGGCCACCGCTGAGGGCGGGGCAGCTCAACCCAGGGCAGCTCAATTCAGCGCAGCTCAACCCAGCCCAGCTCAACCCAGCGCAGCCAAACCGGCTGATGAACTCGCGGCCCGCCGCAGGGCCAAGCGCCGCATCACCCTCACCACGCTCTCGGTGGCTGCCTCGCTCGCTGCCGGAGGTGCAGTGGCTGCCGCCTCCGATCAGGGCTTCCGCGACTCCATCTCCCAGCTGAACCAGGCCGTCACCTCGTTCGTGACTGGTTCCGCGGCGGCACCTGCCGGCAACGACACCACACAGGCTCCGGTGCCCGTTCCGGCAGGACCCCGGCCGTCGGCAACCAGCAGCGCGGATGCCGTCCCACCGGCACCCGCGCCCGCCTCTGCCCCTGCCGCCGCGGCGCCGTCGGGCGTTCCGGCGCGGCAGGGAAACACCCCCACTCACGGGACGGCTACGCAGAAGCCTGCCCAGGTTCCCGCGGAGCCTGCCCTGCCCACCGACGTGTCAGGGGACGTCAGGAAGGGCCTGGAACAGGGCCCCAAGCTGCCCGTTCCGTTGCCCACTGAGATCCCGCTCCCGGGCAAAACCCCGGACGTTTCCCTGAAGTAGGACAGGCGCCTGGCAGTCCCTGCCAGGCCAGCGTTGCCTAGTAGCCCTGGGCCGGCGCTGCCTTGACCATGGCGCCCGACGGGTCGGACAGGTACCAGACTCCGCCCACGCCCTGGCCCAGGACGTCGCCCGGCTTGGTGTCCTTTGCGAAGTAGTAGAGGGGCATGCCGTTCAAGGTCACCTGTTTCTTGCCGTCAGGCGTGGTGATGGTGCCCAGCTTCCCGGTCACTCCCTCTGCGGTGGGGGCTCCCGACGTGGTGGTCAGCGGCGGCCACTGGACCAGGCAGGAGCCGGTGCAGGCGCTGCTGCCGGAGTCCTTGGTGTCCTTGGTGAAGAAGTAGAGGCTCATGCCCTTCGCGTCCACCACGATGCTGCCTTCCGGAGAGGAGCCTGTTTTAAGCTCGACGGCGGCACTCGCCTTCGATGACTGCGCAGGGCCCGATGTCGGTGCGGTGGATGCGGCACCGGAAGATGACGCGCCAGTGGTGGCCGGGGCCGTGGCCGACGGGGTGGTGCCGGCGTTGCTGCCGCAACCGGTGAGGGCTGCCGCCAGGGCCAGGATGGCAAGTCCTGCCCCGAAATGCTGTTTCATGGTGTGCTCCTTGGCTGTGTGCTTTCGTGGCTGGTGCCTCTTCGGCCGCGCCCGGCTCTGGATCATGGGGCGCTAACCCCTACGACGCCTCCGGGTAAAGAATGGTTCACAGGTACGCTGTGGCGCTGTCCGATTGAACCGATTCCTGCTCCCTGTCGTGGTAACAGCCGGGAGCGCAGATGCCGTGGCGTTCCCCGTGGGCAGTGATGTGTCCAGGACAGTGACGGGAGGAGCGGGATGCCGCTCGACGACAACGTGGTGGAGGCCATCTACCGTGAACATGGCAGCGCCCTGCGCCGGTTCGTGCTCAGCGCCACCCGGGATCCGCAGCTCGCGGAGGACGTGGTCCAGGAAACGGTGCTCCGCGTCTGGCAGCATGCCCCGGACATCAACGGCAGCTTCCGCAGTTACTTGTACCGCACAGCCAGGAACATCATGATCGACAACTACCGCCGGAGCCAGCGCCGCCCGCACGAGGCGCTGGAAAGCAGCCTTACCGACCCCGCCGAGGTGATGGGCCGCGTTGACGAGCTGCTCAACCGGGTCCTGATGGAGGAAGCGCTGCTGCGGCTGAGCAAGGAACACCGGGACGTCCTGGTGGCCCTGCATTACCGCCGGTTTACCGTCAACGAGGCCGCGGTCCAGCTCAACATCCCCAGCGGCACCGTCAAGTCCCGCGCCTATTACGCCCTGCGGGCCCTGCGCACCATCCTGGACGAGATGGGGGTGGAACGGTGAACACCAACCCGCACCACCTGCTGGGCGCCTACGTCCTGGGCGGCCTTGACGCCGCCGACCTCACCCTGTTCGAGGCGCATCTCCAGGACTGCGCCTCCTGCCGCAAGGAACTGGCGGTACTGGAGAAAGTGCCCATGCTCCTGGATTCCCTTCCCGTTCCTGACGCCGTGGCGCTCAGCGGCATTCCGGGCAGCAGCGCCGTGCCCGGCGGCAGCGAGGGAACTGATGCCAACGCCCCGGCGCGCCTGTTCAACGAACTGGCGCGCCGGCGTCGGACCTTACGACGGCGGTGGGCGGCTTTGGCGGGGGCTGTTGCCGCCGCGTGCCTGGCTGTGGGCCTGGCCGTGGGGCCCCTGCTTGTCAGGCCGCCGCAGCCGGATGCCACCTATTCCGTGGCGTCCGGCGGAGGGCTCCAGGTGAACATCGACATGGCCCGGAAGACCTGGGGGACCGAACTTGCAGTCAGCGGCAGCAGCCTGCCGGCGGAAGGGACCCTTTCGCTGTGGGTGCGGGACCGGGCGGGCACAGAGGACCGGGCCTGCGCCTGGACCGCTACCCCCAGCGGAAAGGTCAAGGTCACCGGGGCGACGCCCATCCAGCTGGGCAGCATCTCGAGCGTCGAACTGCGCGACGGCGCCCAGCGGGCCGTGGCGGTCATCACCGTTCCCTAGGGGTGCGGGTTGCCGGCCTGGTCGGCGGCTTCACCGGCATGCCCCAGGGCCCGGAATTCCGCCACCAGGGCGGGGTCCTCGCAGGCGCGGGCGAAGGCCTCGATCCGGCGTTCGATCTCGTAGCCCAGCAGCCGGCTGCCAATCCCTTCCATAAGGGGCCGGAGCAAAGCCGGACGGCATGAAAAGGTGTACTTCCAGACGGCCCGGGTGCCGCCGTCGTCCGCCGTGAACCGCCAGCCTCCGCCAAAGTTCGTGAAGAACCACGGGCCGGCCACCATGGTCATGCCGACGTTCCGGGGCGGTGCGTAGGAGACGTACTGGCTCACCATCACCAGGCCCAGCCGGGATCTGGTCCGGGTGCGGACGCCCTTTCCCGCCGCACGCGCTCCGTCAAGGAAGCCCTGGGCGGAAATAAAGGGGTCCCACTTGAGCCGGAAGTCTCCCGTGGTCTGGGAGAGGGCGAACGCAGTCTCCGGATCGATACGGATAAAACGCTCAGCGCGTACTTGGGGCATGCCCCAACCTAACCACGGCGCGGGGTGTTACTTGGTCATTTTCGCCAGCCGGGCTCGCATGATCATGTACGCGCCGTAGCAGACCAGCCCGGCTCCCACCGCGGCCAGGAGATAGGGGCCCATGGGCTGGTCGCGGAGTGCACGCAGGCCGCCGTCCAGGCCGGTGGAGTCCTCCGGGTGCTCCTTGATGGTGGCGATGACGATGAGCAGCCCCGTCAGCAGCAGTACCAGACCCTTGGCCAGGTAGCCGGCAATGCCCAGGGACAGCACGGCGGTCCGGGCCGCGCCGGCGGCAGGCATCCGCAGCTGCTTCTCGAAGCTTCGCTTGGGCCCCCGCATGCCGTAGGCAACCCCCGTAACAGCGACTGCCAGGCCGATCACGACCAGCAGTGCCACGCCGCCGGGGGCAGACATCATGGAAACGGTGAAGTCGCTGGTGGCCTTGCGGTTGTCATCGCCGGTACCCGTCCCCGTGGCGAAATGCCACAGTGTCAACGCCAGCACCGCATACACGATTGCCTGCAGCGCGGCCTTGGCTTTGTTCTTGACCTTTTTCTTGGTGGCCTGGTGGTTGAAGTCGAAAATCGCGTCACCGGCCTGCCACAGTGACAAGGCTGCGCAGGCGGCAAAGCTTCCCCACAGCAGGAACGGACCCACAGGCATGGTGGCAAGCTCGGCCACGGCACCGCTGAAATCGGCGTGCCCGGTGCCGCCCATGGCCAGGCGGATGGCGATGGCACCCACCAGCAGGTGCAGGATGCCGCTGGCCGCGAACCCTGACCGGGCCAGGAACTCAAGGACCCGCGAATTGGTGACGTCCTCAGCCTTGTCAACGACCTGCTTCAGTTCTTCTTTGATCGTCTTTCCTTTGGACAGGCGCGGTAGCGCGCCGGTGTGCGTGCCCTTCTTACAAGGCCAATCGTCCCACGCCGCCGGGGCACCGAACAGTCGGGCGGGCACAGTCCGGGCGATGGGGAGGGATCCCCATCGCCCGGTTCCGGCACCTGTGCAACCATAAGGACCAGCGATTGACACGTACCGCACTCTTTCCCGGGGGAAACCATGACTTTTTACGGCGCAGACATCAGCCAGTTGCGGGCGCTGGCCAAGGCCGCGGACCAGGCAGCATCACTGTTGAGCAGCCGCGCAGGGTCCCTGCACAGCCAGATCCAGTCCGCGCCGTGGAAGGGCCGGGACGGTGAACGCTTCCGCCAGGAGTGGAGTGCCAGCCACCGTCCCAGCCTGGACAAAGTGGTGGCAAGCCTGCGGGAAAACTCGAAAATCCTGATGAAGCATGCCGACGAGCAGGAAAAAGCGTCCACGGCGGGAACCGGAGGCTCCGGCGGCAGCACCTGGGACCGGCTCACCTCGATGGCCGCGCAGGCGAAGGAGTGGTTCAAGGAAAGGGCCGAAGAAGCCAGTGCGGCTGCCGAACACCGGCGGGAACTTGAAACGGGACTGGATCGGATGGTTAACGCCAGCCCGGAAGAGCAGGCGAAGTGGTGGGCTGGCCTGTCCGATGCCGACCGGGCGTACCTGATCCAGGGCGAGGGCAGCGACGGACCGTTCGCCGAGGACCTCATGCGCATGGACGGCGGCATTCCGGCGTCCGCGCAGGAACTGGCAAAACAGCACCTGCAGGAACTGGCCAAAGCAGACATCCCGGTCTACACGGAAACGGGCAAGGCCTCCATCGAAGCCCGGGTTGCCTGGGTCCACGGCGGCGCCGAGGTGGGGACCGAAGTGGTGGAGAACGCGGACGGCTCCGCCACGATGAAGGTGTACGGAAACATGGGCCTGGGCGTCAACGACACCAGCGGCACGGCGGGGGCGACGCTTACCGGCGAGGTCTCCCGCGAGTACACGTTCGGCAGCGTGGAGGAAGCCATGGCTGCCCGCGAGCAGATGTACCGCGACCTCCCGCCGGACAGCATCGGTGAAATCAAGGATGTGGCCGGCAACCCGCCCGGATACATCCTGGACACCATCAATGACGCGGCGAAGGACAACGGGTCCACCGGACAGACGGACAAGGCCAAGGGCACGTTCTCGCTCGACGCCAGCGGCGAGTCCGGAACGGCGTCCGGCGGGGCGAAGCTCGATCTTGCGTATGAGCGGAACCTGACGGACGGTACGTCCACAGCCAGCGGGGAGGTCTCCGCCCAGGGCCAGCTCAAGCTGGACGGCCGGGTCTTCGAGGCCTCCGGCAAGGGCGGCCTGCAGGTCAACATGGACAAGGACAACAACATCGATTCCGTGTCCGTCTCCATGGACGGGACCGTGGCCCAGGGCGTCACGTCCGGTGTGAAGACCGAGGCTGCGAAGTTCGATTCAACCGTGACGGCCGGTACCCAGGGCAGCGTCAAGATCGATGTCGATTACTCCCCGGAGAACCGCCCGGTCATCGACAGCTACCTGCGCAACGTGGCCCTGGGCAACGATGCCGGTGCCGCCCGCGATGCCGCCCGGCTCTACGAGGCCGGCTCCGCCACCGTGCAGGTGAACTCCGTGGTCACGGCCACCAACGAGGCCGGGTTCGACGTCAAGGTGGGTGAAGTGGACGTCAAGACCGAGAACCAGGCCACCACCAATGTGTCCACGTACTATAAAGTCCCCAACGACACCAAGCTCGAGAGGCTCTGAAACCAATGTCAGTGCACATCGAATCCCCGCTGGGCTTCACCGCAGATTTTCCCGAGCACACCCAGGTCCTGGAGGATTCCACGGCCGGGCCCAACAGCGAACAGTACGGCCTGCTGGGCGGCGTCCTGGTCACCGTGATCAAGGATGACACCTCCGTGCAGGATGCACCGCAGACCAACGGCTGGGCGCACCTGATGGCGGACTTCTACCTTGAAGACCGCGGCGGCACCCTCCTGGCGGAGGGCGAGCTGAACCTGCCCGGCAAGGCCGCTTACGCCGTGGTGGTGGGATATGACGACGACGGCGGGCCGGCCAAGGTGGCAGCCACCGTGGGCGTGTGGGAAAGCGGCCGGTTCATCGGTGTCGTGGTCGTCTGGCCCTATATGAACCCGGAGGCGGAACCGCGCCTGGACATGCTCAAGGAGATCGTGGCCGCCATCAACGTGGGCTAGGAGCGTTTCCCGGTCTGCCGCTCAGCGGCGCCGGTAGCAGAGATCGAAGATCAGCCGCCCGGCCTCGTGGGCCTTTGCCTCGAAGCTGGTCCGGATCCTGCCCTCGAAGCGGGGAGCCCAGCCGCCTGTTTCGTCCACGCCCTCGTTGGGTCCGGTGTGTTCCGTGCTGACCGGGGCGCGTCCCTCACGCACCGGCGCCCCGCCCACCACCGATTCGACGCCGGACTGCCACACCTGCGTCAGGGGGCTTTCGGGGCCGCGGCGCTCGCCGGTGTGCAGGTTTTCGAAGTCCCCTGAACCCGCCATGACGTCCCGGACATGGACGGCGTAGTTTGACCAGTCGGTGGCGATCCGGAACAGGCCTCCCGGCTTCAGCGCCCGCGCCGCAAGCCCGGCGAACTCGGGCTGGATGAGGCGGCGCTTGTGGTGCCGCGACTTGTGCCAGGGGTCCGGGAAGAAGACCCAGAGTTCGCTGACCGAGCCTTCGGGCAGCATGGTGGCCAGGACCTCGGGTGCGTTCGCTTCCACCACGCGGACGTTGTTCAAGCCCCTGCTGTTGATCTTGATGATCGTATTGGCCAGCCCCGGCGTGTAGACCTCCACGGCCAGGAAGTTGGTGTCCGGGTTCTGTTCCGCCGCATGGCAGATGGCGTCGCCGAGTCCGGATCCGATCTCGACGATGAGCGGCGCTTCACGGCCGAATTCCGCGGCGGCGTCAAAGGTGTAATCGGGGTGGACCGAGGTGTTGGCTACATGCCGTGGCACGTCAACTGCCCACCGCTCGGCGTGCTCGGCCCAGGCAGCCTGCCGGCGGCCCTGCAGCCTGGTGCCGCGGCGCACGAAACTGACGGGGCGGCCGCCGTACGTGCCGAAGGAGGCCTGGGTGCCGGGCGTGACGGGCCGCGGGACATGCGGCTGCTGGGGGTTTTCAGGGGATTCGCTCATCCCTTCCAGAATAGCGCCGCGGGGACGGCGGACGATCGGAGCGCCGTGAAGACACCTGCGCCCGAAGCACTCCGATGCTCAGAACACGCCTATGAGGTCGAGGGCGGGACCGAGTGCCAGGGCGAAGACCACGCCGCAGATGCAGAGGGCAACTGCCGCCGCGGACCGACTTCCAGATCCCCGCGGCAACTGTTTCAGCGCTGGGAGTGCCAGCCGGAGACCGAGGAAGGCAAAGAGGAGAGGCAGGCTGAACAGCACGAAGGGAGCTGCCCAGGGAGTGCGCGAGTAGCCGTTGTCCGAATACGTCAGGAGCATGGCCAGCCCGGCGAACGGTCCGGTCAGGAGCATGCTGACCGGGGCAAGGATCGCCAGGACCAGGCTGTTCGTCGCTTTATGGCCGGGTGCTCCCGGCGGCTGGCCAGGGCCGCCATGGACGGGAGGCGGCCCCGTCCCGTCCGCCGGTGCGTTCTCCGGCACTGCGCTCTCCAACTTTGTGCCCTCCAGTGGTCCACCCTTCAGCGCCCGGCTCTCGGGCGGGGCGGGGCGTGGTTCCGGCTGCGGTGTCGTTTCCATGGTGCTCCCGTTGTAAGGTGCGGCCAGGTGCGTGGCCGCGGCTGGTAACAACCTACGAATCTGCCTGGAGCGCCGGAAGGTGCGCGCGTCCGTATGTGGAAAACTCCGCGCCGGTGCCCGCCTGCAAGAATGGGCGGATGACCGACGCAACGAATGCCGAACCGGGGATGCAGCAGCGAACGGCTGATTCCGGGGAAGCCCATGGCCGGACCAGGACCGGCAGCAGCCTGGTGGACCTCAGCACCCTGGTGGATGCAGAAATTGATGAGCTGCCGGCTGCGGAACCCACCCGCGTGGGCAGCCGGCGCGCCCTGGCCTACCTGGGTGTGTGCCTGGTCCTGATCGGCCTGAACCTGCGCAGCGTCTTTTCCAGCCTCTCCGCCGTCCTGCCGGAAGTGACATCGCAAGCCGGGCTGCCCGGTTGGTCCGTGGTGGTCCTGACCACGGTTCCCGTGACACTGCTGGGCGTCTTCGCGCCGGTCGCCCCGGTCCTGGCCCGGCGGTTCGGCGCGGAGCGTGTGCTGCTGGGCGCCATGGCACTGCTGACCGCTGGACTGCTGCTGCGGCCGGTGGACACCGGGGCTGCCGGCGGCGGTTCGGGCCACCTGCCGGCACTCCTCGTTGGAACGGCGGCCTGCGGAGCGGCAATCGCTTTGTGCAACGTGCTCCTCCCCGGGCTGGTGAAGCGCGACTTCCCGCACCGGCTGGGGCTCATGGGCGGCCTCTACACCACCGCGATCTGCGCTTCAGCCGCCCTCGGGGCCGGCTTCACCTACCCGGTCTACACGGCGACGGGGGAGTGGACCAAGGCGCTGTGGGTCTGGGCGCTGCCCGCCGCCGTCGTCCTTCTCCTGTTCCTTCCCGTTGCCGTGCGGCAGGGAAGTGTCCGGCACCAGGCCGTCAAGGACGGCGTCAATGTGTGGCGCTCACCGGTCGCCTGGCAGGTCACCATCTTCATGGTGCTGCAGGCCATGATGTCCTTCAGCGGCTTCGCCTGGCTGGCGCCCATCCTCCGGGAAAGGGGCGTGGACGGGGCCACCGCAGGGCTGATCGTTGCCGTGTGTATCGTGCTGCAGATGCTGGGCTCCCTGTTCGCACCGGCCCTTGCCGCGAGGTTCCGCGACCAGCGCGCCATCAACACGGTGGTGGCACTGATGACCGGCGGGGGATTCGTGCTGAGCATCCTCGGCCCGCTCGACCTCATCTGGGTGTGGGCCGGCCTGCTCGGACTGGGGCAGGGGAGCCTCACCGCCGCCGCACTGACGCTGATCATGCTCCGCACCCGCGACGGGCACACCGCAGCCCACCTCTCCGGCATGATGCAGGGCGTGGGCTACGGGGTTGGCTCCACAGGCACCCTCATGGTGGGCCAGCTCCACCAGGCAACGGGATCCTTCGTACCCGCCGGGATCCTGTTTATGGTGGTGGGCCTGCTCGCGGCGGTCTTCGGCTACCGGGCCGGCCGGAACCGGTTCGTGGAGTAGGAGCGTTCCCGCACTTTGGGATGTGACAGGAGAATGTCCGGGCTTCCGCCTACGTTGGTGCTGAACGCAGAAGCCAACGGGTATTGGGGAGACGGAATTGGAAACAATGAGACCTGCCGGCCGGCAAAAGACGCGTGCTTTCGGGAGGGACCTAAGCTGCATCGAGGAGGTCTTGAGCGGAGTCAAAAATTCGCTCGGAACATCTCCCACATCGATCTCCGGTGAATGCAGGGAGCCAAAGAGGACCGGCACCGATTGGTACTTTGAACTGGCAGATATCCAAAACGGTAAGGTTCACGTCCTTCCTGCCCGCATTGAGGCCCGGAACGCGGCAACGATCAGCAGATACCTGCAGGGCAGGGGGACATCCATCACGCAGGCCCTCCAGACGGGCAATTTGCTGGAACTAGAGGCGACCCCAACCTTGGACCGTCGGAAGAAGCTAATCCTCGACGTCACGAAAATATCCCTGCGTTTCAGCCGCACCGGCCCTATCTACGTCCGTGACCAGAGGACGATGCAACAGCTTGCACACGCCGGTGTTCCTTTGTGCAGGCTGGATCGAGACCGAATACACGCCCCGATTGGCGGTGCGATGAAGCTTCTTCCGGCGACATTGCGCCGTGTACTGGTAATCGGATCGGAAAAAAGCCAAGGTCTGGCAGATTTCAAGGAAAGTGTGGACCGCGCACAGCAAAGCGGTGACCTCGATGTCCAGTATCAATCAGTGACATGGAGTCGTGATTCGGCGCCCACGGACCTTGCATCCATACTCGCCAAATGCGAAGCAGACGCTTTCGACCTCGCGGTACTCGTACGCGGCGGCGGTCATTGGAGCGATTTGCACGTCTTCAACGATCCATCGGTTGCCCTTGCTGTCCGCAACTGTCCAGTTCCGATTGCAACGGCTGTTGGGCATACAACCGATGTTCTTATGGCTGACCGGGCAGCTGACTTTTCCTTTACGACGCCAACAGCAGCCGGAGAGACCATCAGGCGGGAGGTGGTCCGGCGCTCAATGGCACGCGAGAAACCGCCAGCAGCGAACATTCAGAGTTCCGCTGCTCTATTCGAGGCCAAGCGCCGCCGCTACGAAGCCCAGCTCCAGGAGCGGGATGCCGCCTTGAAGGTGAGCCGGCTCAAGCTCAGCGAAAGCCAACAAGCAACCGGATACTTCGAAAACCAGTTGCGCGAGTGTGCTGCTTCCCATACCGGAGACCTCATCCTGCTTGCAGAGCGAAGGGTGCAGCTGCTGTCCATCCTGTGGTTTGCAGCGACTCTTGGTGCTCTGATGGCATACCTGATCGCCTTACCGGCGGTGTTGGAGAGTTTGGGGTATGGCTCCGCGTTCGTACAGTCCTCACTATCCATAGCCGGACTGCTTGCTGCCGCTGCCTTGCTCCGAACCACTCACCGAAGCCGTAAAGCCATGCGGATGCCTGCCGAAAAGCCTATGAAGAACCCTCCGGCGAGCTTCAATGAGTGGCGGCACATGGCCAGAAATGTGGTTACCGTTCGAGGTCTTCGCAGGGCCATACGTCACCGACCATGGTGAGGCCGCGGCTGGCCCAGGAGGAAAGGACATCTATGGCTGTTGCATGCTTCCTACAAGGCTGGCTGAGTCATTAGGGTTGGGAGTCCGGGGCGGCCATGTGAGGAAGGGCAGCCGGGCCACCTCGGGTGCGCGATCACAACTTGGTTAGGAACCGCTGTGCAGGACTCCACGCTCCCGGGAACCCGCGACGCCGCCGGGATCTTCCGGCCCCCATACCTTTGGGTGACCGTGGGGACCTGTGCCCTGGTGTTCCTGGCCGCCTTCGAATCGCTTGCCGTAACCACCATCATGCCCCTGGTCAGCCGGGAGTTGAACGGTGGAAGCCTTTACGCACTGGCCTTTGCGGGGCCCATGGCCACGGGCGTGATCGGCATGGTGGGGGCCGGAAACTGGTCAGACCGCCGCGGGCCCGCCGCGCCGCTGTACGCCTCCGTAGCGCTGTTCGTGCTGGGCCTGCTCATCGCGGGCACCTCGTTGACCATGCCCATGCTCGTCGCCGGCCGCCTGGTGCAGGGTCTTGGCGGCGGCGCCCTCACCGTCGCGCTCTACGTGCTCGTGGCGCGGTTCTTCCCAGGCCAGCTGCACGCGAGGATCTTCGCTGCCTTCTCGGCGGCCTGGGTGGTCCCGTCCCTGGTGGGACCCTTCGCGGCAGGGGTGGTGGCGCAGGTCTTCAGCTGGCACTGGGTGTTCCTGGGCGTGGTGGGCCTGGTCATTCCGGCGCTGGCGATGATCGTGCCGGTGCTGCGCGGACTGGACGGGCCCGACGAGGAGGGCCGGCCGGCCGGGCCGGGCCAACCCGAAGAAACCGCGCCGCCGTGGGCCCTGGGCCGGCTGGGATGGGCGGCACTGGCCGCGCTCGCGGTGCTGGGGCTCAATCTTTCCGCGGACGCCAGCATCCCCGCCTTCCCGGCAGCCACGGCACTCCTGGCGTTCGCCGCCGTCGTCCTTGCCCTGGTGGCTGTGCGTCCGCTGGTGCCCTCCGGTACCCTCGCCGCCCGCCGCGGCCTGCCCAGCGTGATCCTGGCGCGCGGCCTTGCGTCGGCCTCGTTCTTCGGCGCCGAGGTCTACCTTCCGTATCTCCTGATCGACCAGTATTCGTTCCCGCCCACACTGGCCGGGCTGACCCTCACCGGCGGCGCGCTCGCTTGGGCGGGGGCCGCCGCCGTACAGGGCCGGATGGGCACACGGCTGCCGCACCGCCGCGCCGTCCAGGCCGGAGCGCTCATGGTCCTGGCCGCAATAACCCTGGCCCTGGCCACCACCGCGCTGCACTGGCCGCCCGCCACCGCCATCGCGGGCTGGGTGCTGGCAGGGGGCGGCATGGGCCTGCTCTACCCGCGCCTGAGCGTGATGACCCTGGCGCTGTCCACCAAGGAGAACGAGGGCTTCAACAGCTCCGCCATGTCCATCTCGGACTCCCTGGGCGGCGCGCTGTCGCTGGCCACCACGGGGATTGTCTTCGCGGCATTCACGACGCCGGTCCAGTCCTTCGCGGGGGTCTTCGCCTTCACTGCCGCCATCGGGGTCGCCGCGGTCCTGGTGGCGCCGCGCGTCACCACCGGGGGCGCGCCGGCGGCTAGGGAAGGCGGGTGGCGCGCACGATGACGTCGGCGATGGTGGCCTCCTGCCCTTCCGGCCCGGTCACTGGGCGCTCCCGGCTGGTGAGGACCTCGATCTGCCACTCGGGGCCGTTGAGCTTCAGTTCACGGACCACGTCATCACCCGTGTAGAACATGTCAAGGTGCTGGTGGTGGTCGTTGCCCCAGGGCGGCAGCCGGTCCGGGTGGTGGCCCACCACCAGCAGGGTTCCGCCGGGCTTGACGGCGGAGGCAGCCGTGCGCAGCGGGATCCGCCAGTCCAGTTCCTGGGAGTGCAGGAACTGGGACGTCACCAGGTCATAGGAAGTGCCGGGTTGCCACTGTGTCAGGTCCGCCAGTTGCCAGGTGATCCGGCTGGCGATGTCGCCATCGGACGCGCGCACGCTCTCCCGCGCCAGCTCCGCCAGCTCGTGGGAATGCGCCCGTTCCAGGGCAACAGCGGAAACGTCGACGGCGGTCACGGACCAGCCCTGCTGGGCAAGCCAAATGGCGTCGGCGCCTTCGCCGCAGCCCAGTTCCAGCGCCTTGCCCGGACGCAGTCCGCCGGCTTCCCGGACCAGCTGCGGGTTCGGTTTTCCGCTCCAAAGCCTCGCCTTGGTGCGGTACCGCTCGTCCCATGCTGCTGCGGGGTCGATGCCGCCGCCGCCCCCTTCCGGCGCGCCGCCGCCGTCGTTCCCGTGATGCTGGTGGGTCTCCTCGTGGTGCGTGTCCTGGCGCCGGTCCGGGTGTTCGCTCATGCCTCAACAGTGCCCCGCCCGAGCCCCGAAGGCAACGCCGGGGACGGGTACAGGGCAACGGGGTGCTAGACTGGAGGAACTTGATGTGCAGTGATGCCGCCTGCTCCTGATCTGGAGATCCTTTCCAGGGAGTGGGCTTTCTTCATGTGAGAGGCACATCCTGCGTCGATGAACGCGTTCCATTTGGTCCCTGCCGGCTGTCCCTATTTGCAGCGGCACGGTTGATCACCTGACTTTTCTTCGGCGAACCCCTGGTCCAACCGGCATCGGGGGCCGATATCCGCATGGATACCGCCTGAAAGACCGTAAAAACTACATGACAACTTTTGCTGCCCTCGGTACTCCCAAGGCCCTTGCAGACACCCTTTCCGCCCAGGGAATTGTTGAACCGTTCCCCATCCAGGTGAAGACCCTTCCGGACACGCTGTCCGGTCGTGACGTCCTGGGCCGCGGCCGGACCGGATCCGGCAAGACCATCGCTTTCGCCATCCCGCTTGTAGCAAGACTCGCTGAGCGGGAAGCCAAGCACTTCCGCAAACCCGGCCGCCCCATGGGCCTGGTCCTGGCACCCACCCGTGAACTGGCAACCCAGATCAACGCCACCATCGAGCCGCTGGCCAAGGCCGCCGGCCTGAACACCACCGTGATCTACGGCGGCATCTCCCAGGCCCGCCAGGAAAAGGCGCTGCGTGCCGGCGTCGACATCGTCATTGCCTGCCCGGGCCGCCTGGAGGACCTGATCCGCCAGCGCATCCTGACCCTGGAGGCAGTGGAGATCACGGTCCTGGACGAGGCCGACCACATGGCCGACCTCGGCTTCCTGCCCGTGGTCAAGAAGCTCATGGACATGACCCCCAGCCAGGGCCAGCGCCTGCTCTTCTCCGCCACCCTGGACAACGGCGTGGACAAGATCGTCCAGCGCTACCTGTCCAACCCGCTCACCCACTCGGTGGACGACCCGCAGGCCGCGGTGACCACCATGGAGCACCACGTGCTGGTGGTCAACGACCAGACCGTCAAGAAGCAGTTGATCGTTGAGCTCGCCTCCGGCGCCGGCCGCCGCGTCCTGTTCATGCGGACCAAGCACCACGCCCGCAAGCTGGCCAAGACCCTGACCGACGCCGGCATCCCCGCCGTCGACCTGCACGGCAACCTGTCGCAGAACGCCCGCGACCGCAACCTCGCCGAGTTCTCCAACGGCGACGTCCGCGTCCTGGTGGCCACCGACGTCGCTGCCCGCGGTGTCCACGTAGACGACGTCGAACTGGTCATCCACGTGGACCCGCCCACCGAGCACAAAGCGTACCTGCACCGTTCCGGCCGCACCGCGCGTGCCGGCTCCGACGGCACCGTGGTCACGCTGACCCTCCCGGAGCAGCAGTCCGACGTCAAGAAGCTCATGAAGGCTGCCGGCGTCGATGTGAACTTTGAGCGCGTCACGGCCAACTCCCCGCTCGTGGCCGACCTGGTGGGCGAGATCGCCGACAAGGTCGACCCCCGCACCCGCGCCGCTCTGATGGCCGCCAAGGCTCCCCGCCAGGGCGGCGGCACCTCCACCGGTGCCAATGCTGAGCGCAAGCGTGCACGCCGCCAGGCTGCACCGTCTGCCGGTGGGCGCGGCGGCCGGGGTGGACGCGGCAAGGTTTCGGCCGAACCGGCCCGCACCGATGTTCCCCGCGCCGAGCGCCGGGCTGTGGCCTTCGAGGGCCGCACGGAAGCCCGCGCGGCATTCGACCGCAATGCCGAGCAAAATGAGGACCGCGCGGTGGCAGCAGCCGCTGCCCGCCGCAACGCCCGTGGCCGCGGCACCGCTTCGACCCACCGCAACGACGTCCCCGCAGCAGGTGGCCGCTCATCGGCCGGCCGCGGTTCGGACGGCCGTGCAGCAGAGGGCCGGGGCGATTCCCGGATCACCCGCAGCGACGCACCGCGCGGCGGCACCGGCCGCCCGGCTTCAGGCGGACGCCCCGCCGGCGGCGGCCAGCGCAGCGGCCGCCCCGCAACCGGCCAGCGTGCAGCAGCGGGAGCATCCGGCCAGCGCTCAGGTGCGGGTGCAAGCGGTGGCAGCAAGGCTGTCTGGTCCTCCAACACCGGTGGAACCTCAGGCGGCTCCTACAGCGCAGGCAATGGCGGCGGCTCCGGCCGTCCGGCCCGCAGCGGCCCGCGCCGCGCGTCCGCCCCGGCGTCGAACGAACGCCGCGGCCGCTAGCCAATGAACTAGCCCATGAAAATGGCGGGCTCAACCACACGGTTGAGCCCGCCTTTTTTGTGTTTGACGCGCCTACCAGCCGCGGGCGCGCCACTCTTCCAGATGCGGCCGCTCGGCGCCCAGCGTGGTGGGCTTGCCGTGCCCGGGGTGCACCACGGCGCTGTCCGGGTAGGCATTGAACAGCCGCTCCGTGACATCGGACAGGAGTTGGGTGAACCGGCCGGGATCCTTCTGCGTGTTGCCCACTCCGCCCGGGAACAGCGAGTCGCCGGAGAAGATGTGGGCGGGGCCGTCCGGATCCTGGTAGACAAAAGCGATTGAGCCGGGCGTGTGCCCGCGCAGGTGCACGGCGGTCACGTCGAAGCCGTCGAAATTGCCGACGTCCCCGTGGCGAAGCCGCACGTCCACGGGAACCGGCAACGCATCGGCGTCGTCCGCTCCGGCGGCTGTCCGCGCGCCGGTGGCCTCCACCAGCCCCTTGAGCGCCCGGACATGGTCCCAGTGCTGGTGCGTGGTTGCCACCAGCGCCAGGCGCGGAGTGGCCGATGTGTCCGCAGCGCCGTCCGCGAGCAGCCGCTGGATGGCAGGGAGATCGTCAGCGGCGTCAATCAGCAGCTGTGCCCCACTTTCCTTGGCGGTCAGCAGGTACACGTTGTTGTCCATCGCACTGACGGAGATGCTGCGGATGGTCAGGGCCGGCAGGTCGTAGCGAAGTGATTCCATGGGCTTTGGTCCAGCCACGGGTTACAGGTCCAGCGGCAGGGTGGTCGAGTAGACCTGCTTGGATGGCGGCGCGGCCAGGACCTCATGCAGTGCGCTCTTGCCTTCCGGTGTTTTCCGCCAGGCAGCGTAGTCGTCATGGTCCTGCGTGGTGGCCCAGGTTTCCACCACCAGGATGTGGCAGGGGTCGGCGTCATCCACCAGCGCTTCGATGCCCTGGTTGCCGGGCCATGCCCGGGTGGCGGCCAGCGTTTCGGACAGGTACTTCGCGGCGTTCTCGCGGTGGGCGGGGTCGATCTGGACTTCGAAGTGGACGATGGCAGGCATGGGGCTCCTTGGGTTGGGTGAGGGACGGGTTTTGGGAGAGCGGCTTTATTCCCGGCCTTCGGACACCCAGGCGGGGTCAGCTGAACGGGAGCCGACGACGGCGTCCGACGCTGCGTCGAGGGCCTCCAGGTGCGCCGGGGTGAGGTCCAAGGCAAGCGCGCCAAGGTTTTCGTCGATGCGTGCGGCCTTGCGGGTGCCGGGGATGGGGACGACCGGCAGGCCGAGCCGTTTGCCCTGGGCGAGCAGCCAGGCCAGGGCCACCTGCGCCGGCGTGGCGGCCAGCTGGTCCGCCACGGCCCGGACCGCGTCCACCACCGCCTGGTTGGCGCTTGCGGCGTCCGGCGCAAAGCGGGGGATGTTCCGCCGGAAGTCCTTCTCGCCCAGGCTTGCGGTATCGACGGTTCCGGTGAGGAATCCGCGGCCCAGCGGCGAGTAGGGGACGAATCCCACTCCCAGGGCGGCTGCGGCGGGAACTACATGGCGTTCCACGTCCCGGCTCCAGATGGACCATTCGCTCTGGACCGCGGCAATCGGGTGGACCGCTGCCGCGTCCTGCAGCTCCTGCGCCGTCACTTCTGACAGGCCCAGGTGCTTGACCTTGCCCTGCTGGACCAGCTCCGCCATGGCGCCCACGGTTTCCTCGATGGGCACCCTGACGTCCCGGCGGTGCATGTAGTAGAGGTCGATGGCGTCGGTGCCCAGCCGCTGCAGGCTCCGCTCCACCGCCTGGTGCACATAAGCGGCGTCGCCACGGATGTCCGTGTAGCCATCAGTCGGCGTGCCCACCAGCGCGAACTTGGTGGCCAGCTGGACCTCGCCCCGCCGGTCCTTGAGCAGCTGGGAAATCAGTTCCTCGTTGCTGCCGCCGCCGTAGATGTCCGCGGTGTCGATGAAGCTGACGCCGGCGTCAACGGCGTGGTGCAGTGTCTGCAGTGCCTCGGCAGGGTCCACCTCGCCGTAGACCGGCGTGAGGGCCATGCCGCCGAAGCCCAGGCGGCTGACGGTCAATCCGTCGCCGAGCTGGACAGTTCCCGCGGCTTCAGGGGTGCCGGGTTCAGTGGGTGCGTTTGCCATGGTTCTCCTGTTCGTTTCCTGCTTTTGAAAATTACAGCCAAGGTAGGACGCGGTCCGCCGCCGGGCGCGTGGCCTGGATCAGCCGGGCATTGGCTTCATCGGGTCCATTGGCCCAGGCGACCGCTGCGTCCCGTTCCATGCCGAACGAGATGTGCCGGTCCACCAGCCGCTGCAGCCGGAGCGCGGGCGGGGTTTCGAGGAACCACACCTCGTCCAGCTGCGCCCGCACCTCCTTCCACGGCTCCTGGTCCGCCAGCAGGTAGTTGCCCTCCGTGATCACCAGTGGGACCTCGGCCGGGACGGCGATGGAGGCGGCCACCGGCTCGTCCAGGGTGCGGCGGAACTCCGGTGCGTACACCACTGCCTCGTCCCGCTGCGCCAGGCGCCGCAGCAGCGAAAGGTAGCCGCCGGCGTCGAACGTATCAATGGCTCCCTTGCGCTGCCGGAGCGGGGTCCCGTCGATGATCGCGTTGCCCAGGTGGAAGCCGTCCATCGGCACCACTACCGAGGTTCCGGGGCTGAACTGCTCCTGCAGCCAGGCGGCAAAGGTGGACTTGCCGGATCCCGGCGCCCCGGCGATGCCCAGGATGGTGCGCGTTCCGGGCAGCAGCCGGCGCCGCAGCGTATCCACGGCCATGGCGATCTCGGGGGAGTGCATGGCAAAAGCCTAGTCACCGCTGCGCACCCGCGGCGCATCTTTTTGGGCCGGCAACACCTTCAGGCCCGCGGCGCAGCCCACGATCCCCGCAATGAACAGCAGCTTCACCACGCTGAAGGACTCCACGCCGGTGGCCATCGCCCAGCCCACGGTCAACGCGGCGCCGATGCCCACCCAGATGGCGTAGGCGGTGCCCAGCGGGATGCTCCGGATGGCCATGCCGAGTCCCACCATGCTGAGCGTGGCGGTGACGGCGAAGACGATGGTGGGCGCGGGCCGGGTGAAGCCGTCGGACAGGCCGAGCGCGGTGGCCCAGACCGCCTCCAGGACGGCCGAGGCCAGCAGCACCAGCCATGGAAGGCCGCACTTCACCATCACGCCACCACCTTGAGGCCGACCACGCACGCGGCGATGCCGGACAGCAGCAGCAGGCGCGCCGCCGTCGGACGTTCAACCCTGCTGGCCATCGCGTAGGCGGAGGTGAGGACCACGCCCACGCCCACCCACACGGCGTAGGCCGTACCGGTGGGGATGGACTGCATGGCCACGGCAAGGCCGCCGGTGCTGGCGGCCACGGACACCAGGAACAGGGCAGCCGGGGCAACCCGCCGGCGTCCGGAAGCCTGGGAAGCACGGTGCAGGGCGGCGGCCCAGACTGCCTCCAGCGCCCCGGAAATGATGAGGATTATCCACGACATGACAGTTCCTTTGGCCAGTCTTGTCGCGTGCCGGGTACTGAACCGTCGTCCGGAGGCCCCGGTGCGGAGCCTTGAATTCCAAGGTAGCAAGGCTCGACGGCGGGTTCCACCGTTGGTGCCCAAGCCCACCACCTGGCGGCGGCAGTCAGCCCGTGGGGCCGTTCGGGTCGATGGACACCACGGCCAGGAAGCCGCGGCCGAGGATTTCCGGGGAATCGCTGCCTGAGCCCACTACTGCGTCGTAACGGCCCAGGTCCAGCGGTTCCCCAGCGCTGTCGCTGACCTTCGCCTGTCCCTGCAACAGCACCCCGAGCTGCCCCTCGAACACGGGGTGGGCGCGCTTTTTGGATAGCTCAATAATGGAGGTAAAGCCCTTGAACGCCCCGGTCCGGGTGATGACGTTGAGGTCGCGGATGTCGCCCGTGGGCAGTTTGGCCCCGGTGGCGGCGCCGCCGTCGAACCGGAACGGACGGTACTTCTCCAGGGGCTGCTCCGCGCCGTCCACGGTGAGGAGCAGCAGCTCGCCTTCGATGACGGTCAGGACGCGCTCCATGCCCGGAAAAGGCGAAAAGTCGCCTGCTTTGGTGACGTCCGCGATGCTCAACCGCCAGTCCCAGCCGCCGTCGGCTGAAGCCTGGCGGGCAATTTCCCTGGTCACCCCGCCGCCGTTGCGCCATGGTTCGGCCTTAAGGTCAGCGAAGCGGATGATCTGCATCAGCCCAGCCTAGTTCCCCGCCATGGCCGCTCGTCGCAGTTGTGTCCGGTCCCTGCTAATCTCCTCCGGGGGGTCAACACGAAAACAGCCTGAAGGAGCCCGGGAATGTTCGTCAAAGTGTGTGGTCTCAGCACGCCCGAATCTGTCCGCGAAGCAGTGGATGCCGGCGCAGACGCCGTGGGGTTCGTCCTCACCGCCAGCCCCCGGGTCGTCTCGCCGTCGCAGGTGGCCTCCCTGCTGGCGGGGGTTCCGGACGGCGTCACCCCGATCGGAGTCTTCCGCGACGAGCCCGTCGCCGATGCCATCGCCATTGCCCGGGCCGCGGGCCTTGAGTGGATCCAGTTGCATGGTGACCGGTCACGCGCAGACGTGGCAACAGTGCACGACGCCGGCATGAAGCTGGTCAGGGCCATCACCATGGGTGCCGGCCAGGACGAGTTCGAAGACTGGGGTGAGGACCTGCTCCTGATCGATGCCGCCGTGCCGGGCTCCGGGGAGTCCTGGGATTACTCCTCCGTGGCGGCCCTGCCCGTGCTTCAGGGACGGAACTGGCTGCTCGCCGGCGGCCTTGAAGCGGCGAACGTCGGCCAGGCAGCAGCCGCCGCGAACGCCTGGGGCGTGGATGTTTCCTCCGGCGTTGAAGCGACCCGCGGCGTGAAGGACCTGGCCAAGGTCCGGGCGTTCGTCCAGGCTGCAAAAGCGGCTGCCACAGTTTAGCGGCGGGCGGCTCCGTGGCTCGGGCGGCTGCGGGTCAGGGCAGGATCAGGGATGTCCCCCATCTTTTGGCCGAAGGGCCTTTTTGTCAGGGGGTCGAGGGCACAATGGGTGCATGAAGACACTTCTGAAGATCATCTGGCTGGTTTTCGGCGGCTTTTGGCTGGCCCTGGGCTACTTCCTCGCGGGTGTGGTCTGCTGCCTGCTGATCGTCACCATCCCGTGGGGCATTGCCTCATTCCGGATCGCTGCCTACACGCTGTGGCCGTTTGGCCGGATGGTGGTGGAGAAGCCCGGCGGCACAGGTGTCTTCCCGCTGCTGGGCAACGTGATCTGGCTGCTGGTGGCCGGGATCTGGATTGCCATTGGACATGTGGTCACAGCGTTCGCCATGGCTGTGACCATTGTTGGCATCCCGCTGGCCATCGCCAACCTCAAGCTCATTCCGGTGTCCCTGATGCCGCTGGGGAAGCAGATCGTGCCCAGCACCACGCCGTTTGCGAGCACCTATCCCGTCAGGACCTACCGCTAGGCAGGACGTACCGCCAGGCAGGACGGCCGTCCCGTCACAGCGGGCGGAACGCCCCGTCCCGCAGGATGGCTGCCGAGTCGCTGTCATCCAGTTCAGCGGCGATGTCCACGTCCTCCGCGTAGCCGGCCCCGGACAGTTCGCGGCCACTGGCGCACTGCTGGAGCGTTTCGCGCAGCCGCGGCTCGGCCGCTTCGAAGACAGCCATGGCCGCCACGGCTTCCGGAGCATAGCCGTGCCTGCCGTCCCCGGCCTCATAGCCGCCCTTGCCGGCGGCCACCAGTCCTGCGATGAAAGCTCCGGCTCCGATCTGGTCCTCCACGGCAGGGCGGAGGGTGCCGTCCGGCCAGCGTTCGCCCGCGGCGACCACCGCCACCACGGCGTCGCCGGGAAGATTGGCGGCCACCCAGTCTGCCGTGGCCGCGGCATTCCGGAGGCATACTGCGGCCACCAGGGGCACTTCGGCCGCCAGGGCGTGGCAGAGTTCAGAACCGTTGGGGGAGGGCAGGACCACCCGTTCCAGCGAGGCTGCCGCGCGGAGGCTGGCGGGGGACAGGCTCAGCCCGCCGCCGTTCCGGGGGCCTGCCAGCTGGGCCTGGTGGTGGGCGGCGAAATCCTCTGCGGTGATGTCCCGCCAGCGGTAGGGGAAGACGTCGGCGCCCCGGTCCAGTGCCACGCTGACGCAGGTGCCGAAGGACAGGACGTCCACCACCACGGCGATGTCGGCGCCGGCGGCCACCGTCCTGCCCCCTTCCAGACCCCAGTCCAGCCGCACGGTGAAGGGCAGCTGCCGGTGCGCCGCGTTGGCGGAGTATGTGTGCCGGGGGCTGCTGCCGGGCGCGTTCACTGCAATTCGCCGTTCAGGTTGCGGTGCGCGGCGTCCTGCCACAGTTCTTTGGCCCGCTGGTGGTGGAAGAGCGGGTCCAGTCCCAGCAGGTGCCGGACGACGGCGGCCCGGCCGGCTGCGAAGTCGGCGTCGCCGATGTGCGCGTAGTCCTTCCGCACGGCAGCTGCGTAGCGGGCGTATTCCTCGGGTTCGCCGCCGAGAATCGAGAGGTCGGCGTCGCAGAGGAGGGCGCCGTCGTCGTCACCCGGTTCCGGCCGGTGGTCCGAGGTCAGCCGGACCAGGCGCGCCACTTCCGCCACCTCTGCCTCCGGAAGGCAGGCGTCGGCAAGCCGTTCCTCCGCCAAGCGTGCCGACTCCTCCTCATCCATGCCGGCTGCCCCGCGGTACACGGCGTCGTGGAACCAGGCAGCCAGCAGTACTGTCCGGGGCGCTTCAGCCGGTTCGGTGAGCAGGTCCAGCGCCTCCAGTACGGACAGCAGGTGGGTGCAGCCGTGGTAGTGCCGGTGCGGTTCGCTCCAGCGGTCCAGCAGGTCCAGGAACAGGGCGTCGTGGCCTGGCATGATGGCTTCCCAGCGGTTCAGGAGGGGGACCTTTAATGACTTGTTCCGCCGGCGTGCCGGGATCCGCAGCCCGCTGGCAATGAGCCTGCGGACCAGCACCCGGCCCTCCACCGGAACCGCTCCCGCCGCCACCAGGTCATCAAAGCGGCGTTCCGGCACATCGTAGTGGTCGCCGTCGAACGCCCGCTCCGGGATCCCCGCGGCGGCAGCGAACGCGTGCAGCTCGTCCAGGGATGCGTCCGAGACCAGGTGCGAAAAGTGTGTTCCGTGTGCAGGCCACAGCGGCGGGTCGATGTAGATGGCCATGCAAGGAGTCTAGTGCTGCCCTTCCGTCGAACGCCGTGCAGCCACGCGGCCCATTCACGACCGCTCCTGCGTCTTAAAACGTGCCATCACCCCTCATTTGCGGGCTAGAATCGCCGAATGGCACTTATCCGCGTTTCAGAGGCCGCCCGTTTCCTGGGGGTGAGCGACGATACCGTCCGCCGGTGGACGGAGCAGGGAACCCTCACCGCGCTGCGGGACCCCTCCGGCCGCCTGGCGGTGGACGGGCTGGAACTGGCAACGCACGCGCAGAAGCTCGCCCAGCTTCCCGATGACCCGAAGAGCGGCAGCAGTTCGGCGCGGAACCGGTTCGTGGGCCTGGTGACCAACGTCATCACGGACAAGGTCATGGCGCAGGTGGAACTGCAGTGCGGGCCCTTCCGGGTGGTCTCGCTGATGAGCAGCGAGGCCGTGCGTGAGCTGGGGCTGGAACCTGGTGCCGTGGCCACCGCCGTGGTCAAGGCAACGACCGTCATCATCGAGTCGCCGAAGGGCCGGGCCGCCGCATGAGCCGGCAACCCATCCGGTCCGCGGCTTCCACTCTCCGGGCCGCCGTCCCCGCACTGGCCGTGTTGCTGCTTGCCGTCCTGTCAGGCTGTGCCCCGGCGGGCAATCCGGACGCGGGAACAAGTGCCGGCACCGCCACCGGTTCCGGCGCCAAACCGGCAGGCGCCATCACCGTTTTCGCGGCCGCCTCACTCAAGCAGACCTTTACCGAACTCGCGAGCACTTTTGAAACGGAACACCCGGGCGCGACGGTCACCTTGAGCTTCGCCGGGTCCTCGGACCTTGCCAGCCAGATCAACCAGGGGGCGCCCGCTGACGTCTTCGCCTCCGCGGACACGGCCAACATGAAGAAGGTGCAGGACGCCGGCCTCACCGAGGGAACGCCGGAGGACTTCGCCACCAACACCCTGGCCATCGCCGTGCCGCCGGGCAACCCGGCGAAGGTCGCATCCCTGCAGGACCTGGCCCGGCCGGGCATCAAGCTGGTGACCTGCGCCCGGCAGGTCCCCTGCGGGGCTGCCACAGCCAAAGTGGCGGAAGCGGCGGGCGTCGCACTGAGCCCGGTCAGCGAGGAGAACGCGGTCACTGACGTCCTGGGCAAGGTCACCTCCGGTGAGGCGGATGCGGGGCTGGTCTACGGCACGGATATCAAGGCCGCCGGGATCAAAGTGGCAGGCATCCAGTTCCCGGAATCGGGGAGTGCGGTCAACACCTACCCGATTGCGGCCGTCGCCAACGGCCGGAACAAGGCCACCGCCCAGGCGTTCGTGGAGATGGTCACCGGTCCCGAGGGCCAGGAGGTCCTCGCCGCGGCGGGATTCGGCCCGACGGGATTCGCCCCGGCCACTTCCGGGTCAGCCAGCTCCGGCCCGGGCAAATCCAGGCCAGCCAGTTCCGGGTCAGCCAGCTCCGGCCCGGGCAGCAAGTGATACACCGGCCAGGGCGGCCACCCCAGGCGCGGCCGCGCACCCAGGCCGCCGCCTACTCCGGCATCCCCGCGTGGGTCCGTGCGCTGGCAGTCCTGGCGGCCGTCGTCGTCGCGCTTCCCCTGCTGGCGATGGTGCTGCGCGTTGACTGGGCGCAGTTCATCCCGCTGGTGACGTCGGAGCCGTCCCTGACGGCTCTGGGGCTGAGCCTGCGGACCTCGGTGGCAAGCACCATCCTGTGCATCCTGCTGGGGGTTCCCCTGGCCCTGGTCCTGGCCAGGGACTCCTTCCGGCTGCAGGGGCTGCTGCGCTCGCTGGTGCTCCTGCCCCTGGTGCTTCCCCCGGTGGTGGGCGGGATCGCCCTGCTCTACACGTTCGGCCGCCAAGGGCTGCTGGGACAGACCCTGGAGGTGCTCGGGCTGCGCATCGCCTTCTCCACGACGGCGGTGGTCCTGGCGCAGACGTTCGTAGCGCTGCCTTTCCTGGTAGTGAGCCTGGAAGGGGCGCTTCGCACCTCCGGCTCCCGCTACGAGGCCGTGGCCGCAACGCTGGGCTCGCGCCCTGGCACCGTCTTCCGGCGCGTCACGCTCCCGCTGGTCCTGCCCGGACTGGCCTCCGGCGCGGTCCTGTCCTTCGCCCGCAGCCTGGGCGAGTTCGGCGCCACGTTGACCTTCGCGGGCAGCCTCCAGGGGGTTACCCGGACCCTGCCGCTGGAGATCTACCTGCAGCGGGAAACGGACCCGGACGCCGCCGTCGCGCTGTCCCTGGTACTGGTGGCCGTCGCTGTCGCCGTCGTGGCGCTCGCATACCGGCAGCCGGCAGCGGCACGTGCCGGAGCAGGGCAGCGGACGACGGCGGCCGCACCGGCCGGAGGGGACGTCCGGTGACCCTGTCCTTCCAGGCGGCCGTGGCCGGGCGGGGTTTCGACGTGGACCTTGCCGTCCGGCCGGGTGAAACGGTGGCCGTCATGGGACCCAACGGCGCCGGCAAATCGACCCTGCTGGCCAGCATCGCGGGCCTGCTGCGGCCGGACAGCGGCCGCGCCGAACTCAACGGCAGGACGCTCTTTGACCTCGACGGCGGAAAGCCCTCCTGGGTACCTCCCCATCACCGCGGCACCGCCCTGCTCGCCCAGGAACCCCTGCTCTTTCCCCACCTGAGCGCGGTGGACAACGTCTCATTCGGGCCGCGCAGCGCCGGCGTCCCCAAGCGGGACGCGAAGGAACGTGCCCTGCGCTGGCTGGCTGAGGTGGAAGCGGAACACCTCGCCGGGCGCCGTCCCGCCGAACTCTCCGGCGGCCAGGCCCAGCGTATTGCCGTAGCCCGCGCGCTCGCCGCCGACCCCGCACTCCTGCTGCTGGATGAGCCGCTGGCCGCCCTGGATATCCATTCCGCACCGCTGCTGCGCCGCCTCTTCAAACGGGTCCTCGCGGGCCGGCAGGCCATCATCGTCACGCACGATGTCCTGGATGCGCTGGTCCTTGCGGACCGCGTGGTCATCCTGGAAGACGGGAAGGTTGCAGAAGAGGGTCCCACGCGTGCCGTGCTGGAACGCCCGCGCAGCTCCTTTGCTGCCGGACTGGCCGGACTGAACTTCATCCCCGGCACCCTCGACGGTGCCGGCGTGCGCACCAGCCAGGGCCTGCGGATCGCGGGGCACGACGAAGAACTGGGCGGCTCCGGGGAGCCCGGCCGGCTGCCCGGGCCGGGCGGTCCGGGCGTGGCCGTGTTCCCGCCGTCGGCCGTGTCTGTGTTCCTCGACGACGCGCATGGAAGCCCGCGGAACTCGTTTGCCGTCACCATCACCGACCTCGAGCCCCATGGCGACCAGATCCGCGTGCGCGCCGGCAGCCTCACCGCCGACATCACGCCGGCTGCCTCGGCGGACCTGGGCCTTGCTCCCGGGATGACCGTGCACTTCGTGGTCAAGGCCGCCGCCGTGTCCGTGTACGGCACATAACGCCAGGACCAGCCGGTGCGGGCCGGAAGGACTTCCGGCTCTGGACAGCTGTTTCGCCGTGGGCAAACATGGCAGGGGAACCTCGCCGCGCAAAGTTGAGCGTAGTACACTCAACTTAGTCAACAAGCCCCCGAAAGGAGCTCTCTTTGGACGTCAAATTCACCACCAAGAGCCAGGAGGCTCTTTCCGCGGCGGCAATGAACGCCTCGACGGCCGGCAACCCCCAGGTGGAACCGGCCCACCTCCTCAAAGCGCTGATGGACCAGCGGGAGGGTGTGGCGGTCGCACTCCTCAAGGCCACGGGCACGGACCCGGATGCCGTCAGCGTCCAGGCCAGCAGCGCCATCAAGGCCCTGCCCGCCACTTCCGGCGGCTCCAGCCAGCAGGCGCAGCTGTCCCGCCCCGCCCTGCAGGCCATCCAGCACGCCAAGGAGGAAGCGGACCGGCTGGGCGATTCCTTCGTTTCCACCGAGGTGCTCCTGGTGGGCCTCTCCGCCGGCAATGATGCTGCTGCGCGCCTGCTGCGTGAAGCCGGTGCCTCACGGGAGGCTCTGCTCGCTGCCCTCCCCGGAGTCCGCGGCGACCGAAAGGTGGACAGCCCGGACCCCGAAAACACCTTCCAGGCCCTGGAGAAGTACGGCACGGACCTCACCGCCATGGCCCGCGCCGGCAAACTGGACCCCGTGATCGGGCGCGACTCCGAAATCCGCCGAGTGGTGCAGGTGCTGTCCCGGCGCACCAAGAACAACCCGGTGCTGATCGGCGAGCCCGGCGTGGGCAAGACCGCCGTCGTCGAGGGCCTGGCCCAGCGGATGGTGGCAGGCGACGTCCCGGAAAGCCTGCGCGGCAAGACGCTCATCTCCCTGGACCTTGGGTCCATGGTGGCCGGCGCCAAATACCGCGGCGAGTTCGAGGAACGGCTGAAGGCGGTCCTCGAGGAGATCAAGGGCTCCGAGGGGCAGGTGGTCACGTTCATCGACGAGATCCACACCGTGGTGGGTGCAGGCGCCACCGGAGATTCCTCCATGGACGCCGGCAATATGCTCAAGCCCATGCTGGCCCGCGGTGAGCTCCGCCTGATCGGTGCCACCACCCTGGATGAGTACCGCGAAAACATCGAAAAGGACGCGGCCTTGGAACGCCGCTTCCAGCAGGTGTACGTGGGCGAGCCCAGCGTGGAGGACACCATCGGCATCCTCCGCGGCCTCAAGGAGCGCTACGAGGCGCACCACAAGGTTTCCATCGCCGACTCAGCCCTGGTAGCCGCCGCCACGCTGTCCAACCGGTACATCACGGGGCGCCAACTTCCGGACAAGGCCATCGACCTCGTGGACGAGGCAGCGTCCCGCCTCCGCATGGAAATCGACTCCGCTCCGGAGGAGATCGACCAGCTGCGGCGACAGGTGGACCGCCTCACCATGGAGGAACTGGCACTGTCCGGAGAATCCGATCCCGCATCCGTCGAGCGGCTCGCGGCACTCCGCGCCGACAAGGCGGACAAGGAAGAGGAGCTCTCGGCCCTGAACGCCCGCTGGGAAGCGGAGAAGGCCGGCCTCAACCGGGTGGGTGACCTGAAGGCGAAGCTGGACGAACTGCGTTCCGCCGCTGACAAGGCCCAGCGCGAGGGCGACCTGGAGGCCGCGTCCCGGATCCTCTACGGGGAAATCCCGGCCCTCGAACGCGAGGTGAACGCCGCCGCGGAAGCCGAGGCCGCCGTGACGGACAAGTCCGCGCAGATGGTGGCGGAGGAAGTCACCGCGGAGGATATCGCCGAGGTCATCTCCGCCTGGACCGGTATCCCGGCCGGCCGGATGCTGCAGGGTGAAAGCCAGAAGCTGCTCCACATGGAAGAGGAGCTGGGCCGGCGCCTGATCGGCCAGTCCAAGGCCGTGACGGCAGTGTCTGACGCTGTACGCCGTGCCCGGGCCGGCATCAGCGACCCCAACCGGCCCACCGGTTCCTTCCTGTTCCTGGGCCCCACCGGCGTGGGCAAGACCGAACTTGCCAAGGCGCTGGCGGACTTCCTGTTCGACGACGAACGCGCCATGGTGCGCATCGACATGTCCGAGTACGGCGAGAAGCACAGCGTCGCCCGGCTGGTCGGGGCGCCTCCGGGATACGTGGGCTACGAGGAAGGCGGCCAGCTGACCGAGGCCGTCCGCCGCCGTCCGTACTCCGTGGTGCTGCTGGACGAGGTGGAGAAGGCGCACCCCGAGGTGTTTGACATCCTCCTGCAGGTGCTCGACGACGGCCGCCTCACCGACGGGCAGGGCCGGACCGTGGACTTCCGCAACGTGATCCTGGTGCTGACCTCCAACCTGGGCAGCCAGTTCCTGGTGGACCAGTCCCTGGACGCCACGGCCAAGCGCAACGCCGTTATGGCCACGGTGAACGCATCCTTCAAGCCGGAGTTCCTCAACCGGCTCGACGAAGTGGTGCTGTTCGACGCCCTCACGGTGGACGAACTGGCACACATTGTGGAGCTGCATGTTGAAGAGCTGGGGCGGCGGCTGCGCGAACGGCGCCTCACCCTGGAAGTTACCGACGGCGCCAAGGCGTGGCTGGCATTGTCCGGCTACGACCCCGCCTACGGCGCCCGGCCACTGCGGCGCCTGGTGCAGCGTGAGATCGGCGACCGGCTGGCCAAGGCCATCCTTGCCGGTGGGATCAGCGACGGCGACACCGTGGTGGTTGACACCGCCGCTGACCTGGGCGAACTCACCGAGGGCAACGTCGACACGCTGACGGGTGCCCCGAGCTCCGGCCTCTCAGTGCGGCGGAAGCACTAGCCGGCCCGCAGGGCTGGGAAGTGCTGCCCTGGCGGTTTGGCCGTCAGGGCAGCACGCTCGCGTTGATCACGTTGCCGCCGTCGGCAGTGACGTAGCAATCCACCCTGCGGTCCCCGGACTCCCAGCTGGTGTTGCTGGGATAGCTGCGCTGGTAGTTCAGCTGGAACTGCTTGGCCGCCGGGCCGAGCTTCGCTGCCTGGCAAACTTCCAGCGCCTTGGCCTTGAGCGGGTCAGCCCCCGGATACTTGGCGCTGTCCGGGTAGTGGAGGGTGGCCACCAACTGCGCCGAATGGCCCGTGTCGCAGGGCACCACCGTGGACGCCAGGGCCTGGGGATCAAAGTCCTTGAAGCAGTCACCTACCGCGTAGGCTGCCGGCGCCACCCCGTCGCGGGGCAGGGGCTGGGGAGTGGCCGGCGGAGTGACGGCGGTCTGCAGGACGCCCGGCGCTGCGCTTTTCGCTGTGTCGGTGCCGGGAGCGGAGTTCAGCCACACGGCGAGCCATGCCAGCGAGCCGGCCACGGCGAGGATGACGACGATGAGGAACGCTTTCCAGAACGCAGGCCTCCTGTTGGCCCGCTTTTCCGGCCCGGGATCCTGGCGCGGCTGGGACCAGGTCACAGACTCCGGAGGGGGCGCCGAACCGGCGTCCCCGCCCTTGACTATTGGCAGGCTTCCGGTCCGCGGTGGCAAGGCTGGTTTCGGCGGGATGTCCTGGTGGTTCACGGGTGCGCATCCTCCTGGGTTTGGTACCGCGGCTCGCCAAAGGCCACACAAAATCGGCAGTTCTTAAGTGACTCTACCGAAGAAAAATCCCGGAATCCCGCGGGCGCAGGTGCGTGATGTTACCCCACGCGGGCGTCCGGGCCATGAGGCGGCAAGCAGGGCCCGCCGAAAGCATGTAATCTAGGTGTACGACAAATTGACCAAACATTCCGGGGCCTCACCGATCGCCAAGGTGACCACCTCCGGTCCAAGTACAAAAGGGGGTCACGCCATGGGGCGCGGCCGTCAAAAGGCAAAAGCTACCAAGCAGGCTCGGGACATTAAGTACTACTCCCCGAACACTGACTATTCGGCACTTCAGCGTGAGCTGACGGGTCCGGGCAGTCGTTCGACGAGCCGTTACTCGAATGAGCCGGTTGAACCGGACTATTCGGCTTATGTGGATAAGTACGCGGATGATTTGGATGACGATGACGACGAGGTAGACAACCGTCGCATCGGCTAGTTGTCGCCGGCAGCGGCTGCCTCTTTGGGCAGTGCACGCCGGTCTCAATAATCTTCGCCTCGCTGCTTCTTCTGCAGCGCTATCGGTGCTGACCGCAGTCAAAAAAGGTCCGTTGGGCCACACCTGGTTCCGGTGTGCCCCAATGGACCTTTTGCCGTTCCCGGCTAACGCCCGCGCTAACGCCCGCGGCGCCTGACGGGCATGAGCGTCCGGGGAGGACCTTCGGCTGCCAGGAATGGGAGCATAAGGCTGGTGAGCGTGGCAGGCTGCTCGAGCGGCAGGCCATGGGACGCCCCCGGAATCACCGCCAGCTGCCCATTGGGCAAAGCCTCATACAAGGAGATGGTGTGCGGCAGGGTCACAATGTCGTCGTCCCCCACCGCCACCAGCACCGGCTGCCGGATACGCGAGATTTGGGACGTAGTGAGCGAAGGCTCGGTGCTGATCAGCTGCATGCCTTTCCGGGCTACCGCCTCAAAATGCCCGGGTCCGTCAGGAGAACGCTCGGCGTAGGCCCGGCCAAGCTCCTGTAACACCGGCGAGTCCGGGTCCATGTCCACGGGCTGGATGCCGTCCACGTGGTAGTTGGTGCCGATGACCACCATTTTCGCCACCAGGTCCGGCCGCGCCAGTGCCACGAGGAGGGCAATGATGCCGCCGTCGCTCCAGCCGACGAGGTGGGCGGGGCCGGCGGCCACCTTCCCGAGGACGCTGACTGCCTCCCGCGCCATATCGCTGTAGTGGAAGTCGGCAACGGTGTCGGCGGTGTATCCATGGCCGGGGCGGTCGAAGGCGATGAGCCGGTAGTGTTCCGCGAGTCCGGCGCCAATAGTGCCAAGAAGGGCATCACTGTTGCTGAGGCCGCCGTGCAGCAGGAGCAGTGGAGCGCCATTGCCGCCGCGGTCCTCCAACCATGTCGGGTGTCCCTCGATGTCTACGATGCCGGCCATGTGTTCTCCCGTTCCGGATCGACGTTCTCCTGATGATGCCGCTGATCCCTGAGCCCAGTTGTGTGGGGGCTATTGTGCCCCTCACCCCTTAGCTGCTCAAGGGGTCCGTGTAGCCTTGCCTGCATGGCATTAGTTGAGGGATACCGTCACGGCGAGCCCTGCTGGGCGGATCTGCAGACCCCGGATGTTGCGGCTGCCAAGGACTTCTACGGGCGGCTCTTCGGCTGGACGTTCCAGGACTTTCCCACCCCGGACGGCCGCAGCTACGCGCAGGCCTTTATCCGTGGCCGGTTGGTGGCCACCATTGCACCGCAAAGCCCCTTGCAGCTGCAGGCCGGCACCTCCGCAAAGTGGAACGTCTACTTCGCCGCCGCAGACGCTGCGGACGTACTGGAGGAGGCCGCCCACGCAGGAGGGGCCGCCGAATTCGGGCCGGAGACGGTGGGCGATACCGGTGTTCTGGGCTTCCTTGCCCCTCCCGGAGGCGGAACCACAGGCATCTGGCAGGCAGGAAGCCACTACGGCAGCCAATTATTCAACGAGCCGGGCGCGCTGGCCTGGGCGGAACTCTTCACGCCCGAGCCCCAGGCCGCCGTCGGCTTCTTCCAGCAGCTTTTTGGGCATGAGGTCACCGAGTACCCGCAGGACGACGGCGGCAGCTACAGCACGCTGCTCGTCGACGGCAATGAGGTGGCCGGGATCATCCCTGCCGATGAGGGCGACGAAGCGGACTGGCAGATCTACTTCGGCACGGCAGACGTTGCCGCGGCGGCAGCGGCCGTCCAGGCAGCGGGGGGAGAGGTCCTCGTCGAGCCGGACGAGCGTCCCGCCGACGGGTCACTCGCCACCATCAGGGACCCGCAGGGCGGCGTCCTCAACCTGATCCAGACCGCCGCTTAAACGCCAAGTGCTCCCCGCCGGTGGAGGGGAGCACTCAAAGAAAGCTTTAGGCGTAGGCGTTGACCAGGCGGACAGCGCCGCCGTCCACGCCCTTGGCGCCCTGGACGTAGTCAGGTCCGGACTTGAGGATGGAGTCTGAGTCCTCGGTGACCGTGCCCATGATCCAGGACGGCAGGCCCCGTTCGTTCAGGCGCGCGACGGCGGCATCCGCGGCGTCGGCGGACACGATGGCCACCATGCCCACGCCGAGGTTCAGGGTACGTTCCAGGTCGGCCAGCGGAACGTTGCCCAGCTCGGACACCAGCTTGAAAATGGCGGGCAGTTCCCACGTGGCACGGTCCACCGTGGCCACCAGGCCCTGCGGGAGGACGCGGGCCAGGTTGGCGGCAAGACCGCCACCGGTGACGTGGCTGAACCCATGGACGGCCGCGCCGGCGCTGACCGGGAAGGTACGGGCCAGGTCCAGGCAGTCGGCCGCGTAGACGCGCGTGGGTTCCAGGAGTTCCTCACCCAGGGTGCGGCCCAGTTCGGAGACCTGGCGGTCCAGGGCCCAGCCGGCGTGGTTGATGACGCGGCGGACCAGGGAGTAGCCGTTGGAGTGCAGGCCGGAGGAGGCCATGCCGATCACGACGTCGCCGGCGCGGACGCGGTCCGGCCCCAGCAGCGCATCGGCTTCCACGACGCCGGTGGCTGCACCGGCGACGTCGTATTCGTGTTCGCCCAGCAGGCCGGGGTGTTCGGCGGTCTCGCCGCCCACCAGGGCGGTGCCGGCCACGGAGCAGGCAGCGGCGATGCCGCGGACGATGCCGGCGATGCGCTCGGGGACCACCTTGCCGCAGGCGATGTAATCGGTCATGTACAGGGGCTCCGCGCCCACCACCACGATGTCGTCCACCACCATGCCCACCAGGTCGAACCCGATGGTGTCGTGGATGTCCATGGCCTGGGCGATGGCGACCTTGGTGCCGACGCCGTCCGTGGAGGTGGCCAGCAGCGGCTTCTTGTAGGTCAGCAGCCGGGAGACATCGTAGAGGCCGGCGAAGCCGCCCACCCCGCCGATCACCGAGGAGTTGTGGGTTGCCTTGACGGCATCCTTCATGAGCTCGACGGCGCGGTCCCCGGCTTCGACGTCCACGCCCGCGGACGCGTAGGTGATGCCGGCGTTGTCTGCGGCAGGGCTGGCGGAGGTCATACGGAGTCCTTCTTGTCGGCGCTGGTGGCGGCGTGTACGTCGGGCACGAGGTCGGCTTCGGTCAGCAGGTTCTCGAATTCGGAGTCGGGGCCGGGATCGCAGCCCGTGGCGCCGGCCTTTTCCGCCGGGTCCTCGGTGGCGTCGACAGCCAGGGCGGCCGTTTCGCCGGGAAGGGCCGCGGGGGAGGGCTTGAGGCCGCCCAGGTCGGTGCGCTCCAAGAGGTTCTTGCCCAGTTTGTCCGCGTCCGGAAGCTTGATGGGGTACTTACCGGTGAAGCAGGCGGTGCAGAGGCGTTCGCGCGGCTGCCGGGTGGCGCCGATCATGCCGTCCTCGGAGATGTAGGCCAGCGAGTCGGCGCCGATGGCCTGCGAAATCTCTTCGATGGTGGCGCCGTTGGCGATCAGCTCGGCGCGGGAGGCGAAGTCGATGCCGTAGAAGCAGGGCCATTGCACCGGCGGGGAGGAGATCTTGACGTGCACGGCGGCGGCGCCGGCCTCCCGGAGCATCCGGACGATGGCCCGCTGGGTGTTGCCGCGGACGATCGAGTCGTCCACCACAACCACGCGCTTGCCGCGGATCACGGACTCAAGGGCGTTGAGCTTGAGCCGGATACCCAGCTGGCGGAGGGTCTGCGAGGGCTGGATGAAGGTACGGCCCACGTAGGAGTTCTTGACGAAGCCGTGTGCGAACGGAATGCCGGATTCCTCGGCGTAACCCACGGCTGCAGGGGTGCCCGACTCCGGGACGGGGATGACGATGTCCGCTTCGTGGGTGTTTTCGCGGGCCAGCTGGCGGCCCATTTCCACGCGGGACTCGTAGACGGAGCGGCCGGCGATCGCGGCGTCCGGACGTGCCAGGTAGACGTACTCAAATACGCAACCGGCCGGCGTCGGCTCCGCGAACTTCTTGGACCGCACCCCTTCTTCGTCGATGGCGATGAACTCGCCGGGCTCGATCTCGCGGATGAAGCTGGCACCCACGGTGGCCAGTGCGGACTGTTCGGAGGCGACAACCCAGCCGCGTTCCAGGCGGCCCAGGACCAGCGGGCGGATGCCGTAGGTGTCGCGGGCTGCGTAGAGGGTGCCTTCGTCCATGAAGACGAAGCAGAAGCCGCCCTTGATCTTGGGGAGAAGCTCGGTAGCGGTCTCTTCCAGGCTCTTGCCCGGCTCACCTTCCAGCAGGGCGGTGACCAGCGCGGTGTCCGAGGTGTTGCCCTGCTTCATTTCGCCGGTGAGCTGCCCGCCGTTGCGCTCCGTGATCATGGCGTTGAGTTCGGCGGTGTTGGTCAGGTTGCCGTTGTGCGCCAGGGCCACCGTGCCGGTGGAGGTGGCGCCCAGGGTGGGCTGCGCGTTGGCCCAGTGGCTGGCACCGGTGGTGGAGTAGCGGCAATGGCCCACGGCCAGATGCCCGGTCAGGGTGTTCAGCGTGGTCTCGTCGAAGACCTGGGATACGAGGCCCATGTCCTTGTAGACGTTGATCCGCTTGCCGTCGCTGGTGGCTATGCCAGCCGACTCCTGACCGCGGTGCTGCAGTGCATACAGCCCGTAATAGGTAAGTTTTGCTACTTCTTCACCAGGTGCCCAAACACCAAAGACGCCACAGGCATCCTGGGGTCCTTTTTCGCCGGGAAGAAGATCATGGGAAAGTTTGCCATCGCCGCGTGCCACTGATCGATTATCGCACGTTATGGGGTATGACTTTCCCCCGCTTCAGATTGTGACCCGGCTAGCCCTGGGGATCGGTGTCCGGTTCCGAGTCCGGGACGGCCTCCACGACGGCCCGTTCCTGCCGCCTCACGCTGCGGCGGTCCAGGACCAGCGCCAGCAGGGCGCCAAGCAGGGCGCCGCCAGCCGCAAACATCACCATGAAGAATCCGAAGACGGCGCCGGGGTCGAAGGTTGCGTCGCCGGGCAGCGCGTAAGCCACCACTGCGGCGGCGATAATGCCTGCCAGTGCACCCACAATCAAAAAAGGAACGTACTTGGGTGCGCGGCGGACGGTCACTTCGCGCCGCTCGGCAGGGGTTTCGTGAAAAGCCATGACATCCAGCCTACTGCCGGACGAAACAGCGGGTGTAACGGGTCCGTCGCCGTCCGTCCCTGGAGACACGCGCCGAATCCAGGACTCGATCCTGATAGCCACGCAGGCTGTAACTGATATATCTATTGACACAAAGTGTGGCCAGTGTCATATTCTGCTGTGAGCACTATGCGCAACAAGTTGTGCCATGCGCAATTCGACGCGTCCAGCTTTGCGGCAATGACGTGGTCCCCGGAGGTGGCATGTCGGCTAGATTGGCACTTGGTGCCGACTCACCGGATCCGGCCGGATCCAGGAAAGGAACACAAGAACCATGGTCCATAAAGTTCAAGCCGTCGTTGTCCGGGAGAAGAACGCCCCTGTGTCGTTGGAGACCATCCTGGTCCCGGATCCGGGCCCGGGCGAGGCCCTGGTGGACATCCTGACCTGCGGAGTCTGCCACACGGACCTGCACTACAAGCAGGGCGGCATCGGCGACGACTTCCCGTACCTGCTGGGCCACGAGGCCACCGGCGTTGTCAGTGCCGTGGGCCCGGACGTGACGTCCGTGGCCCCCGGTGACCGGGTCATCCTGAACTGGCGCGCCGTGTGCGGCGAGTGCCGGGCCTGTGCCAAGGGCCAGCCGCAGTACTGCTTCAATACGCACAACGCCACCCAGAAAATGACCCTTGAGGACGGCACGGTCCTCTCTCCCGCCCTGGGCATCGGTGCCTTCGCCGAAAAGACACTGGTCGCCGCGGGGCAGTGCACCAAGGTGGACCCCGACGTCGACGCGGCCGCGGTGGGCCTGCTGGGATGCGGAATCATGGCCGGCATCGGGGCCGCGATCAACACCGGCGAGGTCAAGCGCGGCGAGTCCGTGGCAGTGATCGGCTGCGGCGGTGTGGGCATCGCCGCGATCGCCGGGGCCAAGTTGGCGGGTGCGACGACGATCATCGCCGTTGACATCGACGACAACAAGATAGAGATGGCCAAGTCCCTCGGCGCCACCCATGGCGTGAACTCCAAGCAGGAGGACGCAGTGGAGGCCATCCGGGCCCTCACCGGAGGCAACGGGGCCGACGTGGTGATTGACGCCGTCGGCCGTCCCGAAACCTACAAGCAGGCGTTCTACGCCCGCGACCTCGCCGGCCGCGTGGTCCTGGTGGGCGTCCCGACGCCGGAGATGCAGCTCGAGCTGCCGCTGCTGGACGTCTTTGGCCGCGGCGGATCGCTGAAGTCCTCCTGGTACGGCGACTGCCTGCCCTCCCGGGACTTCCCCATGCTGGTGTCCCACTACAAACAGGGCAACCTGGACCTGGACGCGTTCGTCTCCGAACGCATCACCATCGACCAAGTGGAGGAGGCCTTCGGCAAGATGCACGAGGGCAAGGTCCTGCGTTCCGTTGTTGAAGTCAGCCCGGTGGAGGTCTGATGGCCGTCACCATTGAGAACCTGGTCACCTCGGGCACGTTCTCGCTCGACGGCGGCACCTGGGACGTGGACAACAACGTCTGGATCGTGGGCAACGACGAGGAATGCCTCATCATCGACGCACCCCACGATGCCGCCGCGATCATCAACCAGGTACGCAGCCGGAAGGTCAAGGCCATCCTGCTCACCCACGCACACAACGACCACATCGGTGCCGCCCGGGCGGTTGCTGACGCCCTGGGCGCCCCGATCATCCTGAACGCCGAGGACATGATCCTGTGGGAGCAGGTCTACCCTGACGCCAAGCCGGACCGCTACCACTCCGACGGGGACGTGTTCGAGGTGGGCGGGGCACCGCTGAAGGCAATCCACACGCCCGGCCACTCCCCGGGGTCCACCTGCTTCTACCTCGAAAGCGAAGGGACGGTATTCACCGGGGACACGCTGTTCAATGGCGGCCCGGGTGCCACCGGCCGGTCCTACAGCGACTATCCCACCATCCTGAAGTCCATCCGCGAACGCCTGCTGACGCTTCCGGCTCAGACCGTGGTCCGCACCGGCCATGGCGGGGACACCACCATCGCCGCCGAGCAGGAAACGCTGGCGAAGGTTCCGGAGTAGCGGAAATCGGCAACGAGTGCCCTGGAGGCGCGCCGGGATTCCGGCGCGCCTCCACTGCAAATGAACAATTGAGCCGTCACGGGAGTTCCCGGGTGCCGGCGAGGAAGTTGGAACAATGAAGTTCGGCAAACAGCCTGCCCCCGTCGCGGACATCAACGAGGACAACCTCGAAGTCCACAAGCCCAAGACCGAGGCCGCCGGCGTCAAGGCCGTCATGGTGGCACTGGAGCGCGCGGTGGCGCAGGCAGGCGTGACCCGCACGGCACATTCCCTGCTCCGGCTGAACCAGCGCGGCGGGTTCGACTGCCCCGGCTGCGCGTGGCCGGAGTCGGACAAGAAGCGCAAGACTGCCGAGTTCTGCGAGAACGGTGCCAAGGCCGTGGCCGAGGAGAACACCTTGCGGACCGTGGGCGCGGAGTTCTGGGCCAAGCACTCCATTGCCGAACTCTCAGGGAAGACCGAGTACTGGCTGGGGAACCAGGGCCGGCTCAGTGAACCGATGGTGATCCGCGAGGGTGATACCCACTACTCACCGATCTCCTGGGCTGACGCCTTCGAGCTGATCGGAGAGCACCTCCGGGCGACCACCCCGGACCGCAGCGTCTTCTACACCTCCGGGCGCACCGCGAACGAGACCGCGTTCCTGTACCAGCTGTTCGCTCGGGCCCTGGGCACCAACAACCTGCCGGACTGCTCCAACATGTGCCATGAGTCCTCCGGATCGGCGCTGAACCCGACCATCGGCATCGGCAAGGGCACCGTGTCCCTCGACGACATCCACGACTCCGAACTGATCTTTGTCGTCGGTCAAAACCCCGGCACCAACCACCCGCGCATGCTCTCTGCGCTGAAGGAGTGCAAGGACAAGGGCGGCAAGGTGGTGGCCGTGAACCCGCTGCCCGAGGCCGGACTGTTCAACTTCAAGGACCCGCAGACCATCTCGGGCGTGGTGGGCGGCGGCACCCCGCTCGCCGACGAGTACCTGCAGATCAAGGTGGGCGGCGACCTGGCGCTGTTCCAGGCGCTGGGCCACCTGCTCCTGGAGGCTGAGGAACAAAACCCGGGAACCGTCGTCGACCATTCCTTCATTGCCGCGCAGACGGACGGGTTCGACGCCTACCGCGACGCCCGCCGCACCCTCGACTGGGATGAGACCGAGAAGGCCACGGGCCTCTCCCGCGCGCAGATCGAGAAGGTTGCGGGGATGCTGGTGGCGTCCAAGGCCTCGATCTTCTGCTGGGCGCTGGGCGTGACGCAGCAGCCGCACTCGGTGGACACCATCAAGGAGATGGTCAACGTCCTGCTGCTCCAGGGCAACTTCGGCAAACCCGGCGCCGGCGCCTGCCCCGTCCGCGGGCACTCCAACGTCCAGGGCGACCGGACCATGGGCATCTGGGAAAAGCCGAAGGAATGGCTCCTCTCGGCACTCGATTCCGAGTTCGGCATCTCATCCCCGCGGCACCACGGCTACGACGCCGTTGAGTCGATGGAGGCGTTCGAGCGCGACGAGGTGGACGTCTTCGTGTCCATGGGCGGCAATTTCTCGCTGGCGTGCTCCGACACTGAAGCGTTGGAAGCGGGCATGAAGCGGATCGGGCTGACCGTGCACATCAGCACCAAGCCCAACCGCTCCCACATTGTGCACGGCCGCACCTCGCTGATCCTGCCCACGCTGGGCCGCACGGACAAGGACGACAAGCATCCCAAGGGCGCGCAGTTCCTGTCCGTGGAGGACTCCATGTCTGTGGTCCACTCCACCCAGGGACGCCTCACGCCGGTCTCCGAGCACCTGCTCGCCGAGCCCGTGATCGTGGCCCGGATGGCCGAGGCTACCTTCGGCCCGGACCACTCCGTGGACTGGCGCGGCATGGCCGAGGACTACGACGTGATCCGCGACCACATCGCCCGCGTCCTGCCGGGGTTCGAGGACTTCAACGCCCGGGTCCGCACCAAGAACGGGTTCGTGCTGCCCAACCCGCCGCGCGACACCCGCTCCTTCGCCACGGACATCGGCCGCGGCCGGTTCACGGTCAGCCCCCTTGAGTACCTGACGCCGCCGCCGGGTCACCTGGTGCTGCAGACCATCCGCAGCCACGACCAGTACAACACCACGTTCTACGGCCTTGACGACCGCTACCGCGGCATCTCCGACGGCCGCCGGGTGATCCTGATCCACCCGGAGGACCTCGCCGAATCGGGCTTCCAGGACCGCGAACTCGTGGACGTGGTGAGCACCTTCCAGGGCGTGGACCGCAGGGCGGACAAGTTCCGCCTGGTGGCGTACCCAACTGCGAGGGGCTGCGCCGCCGCGTACTTCCCGGAGGCCAACGCACTGGTCCACAAGGAAAACGTGGCACGCGTGTCCAACACGCCGGGTTTCAAGGCCATGTTCGTCCGCTTCGAGCCACATCAGGGTGGGGCAGCGGTGGCCGAAGAGTCCGCGGGGGCGCTGGCCGGAACGCACGCTTAGCCCCACGGGGTGGGGTGGCGGCGCCAGTGCGCAGAATAACGACGGCGGCAGTCCGGCAGGTGCCGGGTGTCGCCGTCGCTGTTGGCCCAACCAGGTTTTACACCGGGTGGTTCCCGTCCGGACCGGCTTCCGGGTCCAGGTCCTTGCCATAGCCGCTGGCTGAGGCAAGCCCGGCTATCTGCTGCCCGGCATTCGTCAGGCCTGGCGCGAACTGGTCATCCTGGACGTCCTGCGGTGGCTCTTCAGACCCGGGCGCCACATCCTTCCGCGCAGGGCCGCATTAACCTCGCCGTCTCAGGCGGATGGCGGGTGCAGGACCCGGTCCAGCCAATCTTCTGCTGGGGATAGCGGGAAGTGAACGAGATCCGGAACAGCGCCAAGTGGACTGCCTTCCTCTGGCGCCCGGCCGCGGTTTTGGAGATTCGGCCAGCGTGGTGGTTCCCAGTCTTGGTGTTCGCCTTGGTAGTGGCGGCCGGTGGGTGAGGTCCAGCCGGGTGGTTCGTTCTTCGTGGCCGGGGTGGGTTTCCAGGCGGCGGTGTGGCGGAGTTTGTGGTGTTTCGGGCACGGCTGTCCCAGGTTGCTGATTCCGGTGGTGCCGCCGTTGGCCCAGGCGAGGATGTGGTCGGCGTCGTTGTCGAGGGAGTTGTTGCTGCAGCCCGGGAACGGGCATTTGCCGTCCCGCATCCGCAGCCACGCCCGCATCGCGCCGGTGACCCGGTAGCTTGTCCGGCCGATTTCCAACGGAGCCCCGTCCCGAGGATCCACCAGCACCCGGTAGAACGCGCCCGCACCCTCAGCGACGAGTGCCCTGGCCATTGACGGCGGGATGGGACCATACCCGTCCAGCACCGCCGGTTCATCGGTCAGGCCCATCAGCGAGAACACCGGGACCGTGACCAGCACCTGCGCCCGGATACCCGACGACGGCTGGTCGGTTCCGGCACCGGCACCCGCGCTCTCGGTGAAGATACTGCTGGAACTGCCTCTACCGCGGATGCCGCGGTCGTTCGTGGTGCCATTGGTGAGGATCGCGTCGGTGAAGGTGTCGACCCGGAGTTGGGGCATGCTGCGGGGCTCGTCCGGTCCCTGCATGCCCCGGGCGGCCGCGGTGAGCCGGTTCCACCCGGCCAGGGCCTGGTCCGCCGGCAGGTAGGCGGAGAGCCAGGCCATCCCGTCCTGGTCCGGCCGGAACTCCACCCGCCGGTCAGCCACCCCTTTGGCGTGGCGTTGTTCGATGGACCCGGCCTGGTGGCGTTCCCGCCAAGTCCGGGCCTTGGCCTTGAACCGGTGCGCCGGCAACCCACCCACCGGGCACCCCCGCGCCCGGTCCGGGGCGTCCGGGTCCAGGAAATGCGCTTCCAACGCCGCAGCCCCCGCACCATCCAGGCACGCTGTCTCGTCCGCCATCACCACCGCGTGGCTCCAGGAGATCGCCCCGGCCTGCAACGCCTCCAACGTCCGCGGCAACGTCGCCGTCACCGCGTGCGAGGTGACCAGGAACGACGACGCCGCCCGCGGACCCAGGGCCAGCACACACCCGATCTCCGCCGCGACCGCCATCTCCTGCGCCCGCACCGGAACATCCGGCCCCGCAACAGCAGCGGCGCTCTCCACATACCCAACTGCCGCCTTGGCCTTCACCGCAGCAATCCCGGCCTCAACCTCACGGGTCCCGGCCAGAATCTCCAGGCAACCATCCGCCAAACCAGCCAAAGGGTCAGCCACAGAAAAAGGCACCGCACCGGCCCCATCCACCTCAGCATTCAGCACCGCAAGGGCAGCACGGATCTCCCCGAACGCCCTCACCACCGCTGCCTTCCCCATAAACCCATCATGACAAAGGGGTACGACATTCAGAGGGGCCGGGTGCGGTCGCTAAACAGTGGCTCCGTCATTGAGCCGCGCCGGCCGTGAACGGGGGCGGCCCCGGGCCGAATACGCGATCATGAGTCCTGCCGTCGCCGCCCCGCCCGCGTATGTCCACGGTGAGGCCCAGGACCCTTCGGGGGTGGGAAGGGCAAAAGCGATGACGACGGCGGCCACGGCCAAAAGGACCTCAATGGCCGCCTGCAGCGGCCTGGCCCGGTACCCAGGGTAGGCCAGCCGGACCAGGGGGATGACCGGGAGAAGGAACAATCCGAGGCTGACGACCGGGTAGATGGCGTTGAAAGTGAAGATCAGCAGGCCCAGCACCAGCAGGCCAAAGAATTTCAGCACGTCGAGGGCCCGGAGCGGATTGGCCGGCGTCCACCGGCTCAGCAGCAGTCCCCATGCAGGGAGCCCGAGCAGCCAGCCGCCTGCCCAGACGCTGGCGTTCAGCAGTGCCAGGGGCACCAGCAGGGCCCCGGGCAGCAGGAAGGCCGCCGCCTGCCGGAGGTACGCCCCTCCCGGGGCGGGCCGAAGATGCACGCCCCGATCAGCAGGTACGCCGCCACATACCAGGGCAGCAGCTGGATCACCGGCCCGCGGGCCGGCCCGAATATCAGGAGCGTCAGTGAGGTCACCATGACGCACACGGCGGCGAACGCCCAGGCGCGGCGGGCAGGCCGCTGATTCACGGCAGGGACGCGCGGATGTCGTGCGGCCACTTCCTGTCGTGGGCTGCCATTGCCTTCCCGCATATCCCGTTCGTTTGCTGGTTGCCGAACACCATAAAACCCCAATTTTTGGTTGTCGAGGTGATTCTACGGCCTTGACCCACGGCGGAGGGCACCATCCAGAGGGCACGAAAAAGGTGGTTGGGCCTGCCGGTCTCAAGCAGGCCCAACCACCAGATTTCGTCGGCTCAACCGCCGGGAAGGTCAGCCGCGGAGGCGCTCCATGCCCGGGTCAAAGAGCGGCTCTGCGCTGACGGTGGCGGCTACGCGCCGGCCGAAGTACTCGATCTCCACGGAGTCGCCTTCAGTCACCGACGTGGGCAGCCAGGCATAGGCGATGGGCTTGCGGACGGTGAAGCCGTACGCCGCACTGGTGACGTAACCAACGGCTTCCCCGGCCACGTACACCGGTTCCTTGCCCAGCACCACCGACGTGCCGTCGTCGACCGTCAGGCACCGCAGCGTCTTGGCTGCCGGCTGTTCCCTGCGGACCGCCAGCGCCTCGGCACCCACAAAACCGGTCTTGTCCTTGGCCACGGAGAAGCCCAGCCCGGCCTGGTACGGGTGGTGCTCGGTGGTCATGTCCGTGCCCCACAGCCGGTAGCCCTTCTCCAGGCGCATGCTGTTGAAGGCGCCGCGTCCGGCGGCGATGATGCCGTGCTCCCGGCCGGCCTCGAACAGCAGGTCCCACAGCTTCAGCCCGTACTCTGCGGTGGTGTAGAGCTCCCACCCGAGCTCGCCGACGTAGGAGAGCCGCATCGCGGTGACGGGGATGCCGCCCACCGAAATCTCCTTGGTCCGGAAGTACTTCAGGCCGTCGTTGGTGAGGTCGTCCGTGCTGACCTTGCCCATCACCTCGCGTGCCAGCGGGCCCCACAAGCCGATGCAGCAGGTGCTGCCGGTGATGTCGGTGACGTGCGCCCACTGGGAGGGATCGGCCGCTGACTGCCGGCGGGCCTCGACCCGGAGGTAGTCGAAGTCGACGTTGCTGTTCACGCCCAGCTGGAACTCTTCCTCAGCGAGCCTGGCCACGGTCACGTCGCTGCGGATGCCGCCGTCGTCCGCCAGCAGCAGGCAGTACGTCACCGCACCTGGCTTCTTGGCGATGTTGCCCGTGCTGAGCCGGTGCAGCAGTGCCTGGGCGCCGGGGCCGGTGACGGAGAGGCGCTTCAGCGGCGTCATGTCGAAAAGTCCGACGGCGGTACGCGTCTTCCACGCTTCGGCGGCGGAGATGGGGGAGTGGAACATCGCCGACCACGTGTCCCGCTCCGGGGCCTGCCACTCGGCCGGAAGCTCCTGAAGGAGCCCGCGGTTGGCTTCAAACCAGTGCGGGCGCTCCCAGGCGGCGGACTCCAGGAAGAAAGCCCCGAGTTCCTTCTGGCGGACGTTGAACGGGCTGACGCGCAGGTCCCGCGGCGATTCGCGGGGCTGCAGCGGGTGCATGACATCGTAGATCTCCACGAAGTTCTGCTGTGAGGTCTCGCTGACGTACGCGTCGGAGGTCTGGACCTTCTCGAAACGGGTCAGCTCGCAGCCGTGCAGGTCGGTCTGCGGCTGGCCGTCGATGATCAGCTCTGCCATGGCCTTGGCAACGCCGGCCGAGTGCGTGACCCAGACGGCCTCGGCCACGAAGAAGCCCGCAAGGTCCGGCGCTTCGCCCATGAGCGGGCCGCCGTCCGGGGTGAAGGAGAAGATGCCGTTGAAACCGTCCTGGATTTCGGTGCTGCGCAGCGCCGGCAGCAGGTCCTGGCTGTCCTCCCACGCGGGCACGAAGTCTTCGAGGGTGAAGTCCAGGCGGGAGGGCATCCGGTGGTCGGACATGTCCTCGGCTGAGACCTTCGGCAGTGCGGACATGTCCACCGGCATCGGGCGGTGGGCGTAGCTGCCGATGCCGATGCGGTCGCCCCATTCGCGGTAGTACAGGTCCTTGTCCTGGTAGCGCAGGATGGGCTTGCTGGCGCCGTTGGGGAGCTCGTTGACGTTCTCGAGTTCGGCAAGGGGCGTGGTGATGGCGTACTGGTGGGCCAGCGGCAGCAGCGGCACTTCCAGGCCCACCATCCGGCCGAGTTCACGGCCCCAGAACCCTGCGCAGGACACCACGATGTCGGCAGGGATGACACCGGAGGAGGTTTCGACGCCGGTGACCTTGCCGCCCTCCTGGGCGATGCCGGTGACGGTGGTGGAGCCGCGGTAGGTGACGCCGCGTTCGCGCGTGCGCTCGATCAGCAGCTGCACCGCACGGGCCGCCAGCGCGAGTCCGTCGGTGGGGATGAGCAGGCCGCCCAGGACCTCGCGGCCGCCGGTGAGCTTGCCGGTGTTCAGCAGCGGGTAGATCTTTTCGCATTCGTCGGCGTCGACGATCCTGCTTTCGACACCCCAGGAGGTCATGACGCCCATCTTGCGCTTGAGGTCGGCCAGGCGCTCGGGAGTGGTTGCCAGCTCCAGGCCGCCTACCTGGTTGAAGCAGGACTCGCCGTCCTTGCCCAGGGCCAGGAGCTTGTTCACGGTGTACGTGGCGAATTCCGTCATGGTCCTGGACGGATTGTTTTGGAACACGAGGCCGGGGGCGTGCGACGTGGAGCCGCCTGCGAGCTCCAGCGGGCCCTGTTCGACGACGGTGATGCCGTTCCAGCCGCGGCTTGCCAGCTCGTCGGCGAGGTTGGTACCGACGATGCCGGCTCCGATGATGACGACGCGGGGTGATGCGCTCATGATGTTGGGTTCTCCTGGTTGCTGCTGGAATCCGCCTGACCGGGTGATGGGATTTGCTTCGCTATGAGCAACGCGCATCACTATATGCAACAGAGTGTCTCAGCTCACATGGGATGTCAAGGGTTTCCTGCTTTGTTGCGGGGATGGGCGGCGCTGTGTCCGCAAGCGGCAAAGAGGCCCCCGCCGCTGGTGCGGCGAAGGCCTCTTTGGTGCAGCTCCGGTTATCCGGCGGCGCGGGGCCGTCCGGTCCCGGGGTCAGTGGGAAACGTCTGCTGAGATCTCGGCAAGGGTGCGCCCCTTCGTCTCAGGCGCGAGCCATTGCGAAAGGATTGCGCCGAGCAATGCGACGACGGCGGCCACCACCATGCTTGGGCCCAAGCCGATGTTACTGATTGCCCACGGCAGGGCGAAGGTGCCGAGTGCGGCTCCGATGCGGCTGAAAGCCGCGGCGAAGCCCATGCCGATGCCGCGCAAGGGGGCGGGGAATACCTCGGCCGGATAGACCTGCGTCAATGTGGTGTAGCCGGCATTGAAGAAGGAGAACGCGAGGAACAGGGCGAGCACGAGGATCGCTGGTGCGTCCGCCCAGATGCCGATGACCAGCAGGATGCCTGCGCAGAGCCACTGTCCGGGCACGGTGAGGATTCGGCGGCCCAGCTTGTCAATCAGAAGCACGGTGGTGACAACACCCGCGGCCGCAAGTGCGGACAGGCCGACACCACCGGCCCAGCCGCCGCCGAAGCCGAATTGGCTGAGCACGTCGTCGGCGAAGGTCGCGATCGCAAAGTACGGAGTGACCGCGCAGAACCAGAAGCCCGCGGTGAACAGGGTGGTCCGCCAGTGCTCCCTCGAGAACAACATTCCGAAGGAGGCGTTCTTGATCTTGGTCCTGCCCTTCGCGGCCTGGGCCTCCTGGAGCATCCTCAGATCGATCTCCTCGGTGATGCTGTTGTGCATCTGTGGCGATTCGACGTATTTGTGGGCGATCGCGAGTGCTTCCTCGCGCCGTCCCTTCGTGATGAGCCAGCTCGGCGATTCGGGGAGGCCTATGCGGGCGATGAACAGAATGAAGGCCAGTATCGTGCTCGTGCCGATGACGAGGCGCCAGGGGGTGCCGGCGTCGTGCAGGAGAGTGCCAATGATGAATGCCATCATGAACCCGACGTACCAGGCGATCAGGGTCAGCCCGAGCAACCGCCCGCGGAGCTTTGGAGGGGAGAACTCTGACAGCAGTGGGCCGCCGATTGAGTACTCGCCGCCAATCGCGACGCCCATCAGGAATCGGATGAGCGCCAGCTGGATTACGGCGCCGTCTCCGGAGGTTACGAAGAACTGGGCGGCTGAGGCGACCAGGAACAGCCCCATGTCCACGAGGAACATGGGCTTGCGTCCGAACTTGTCAGTAGCCCAGCCGGCCAGCGGGGAGCCGATAAAGATACCTGCCAGGGGGCCTGCAGCGATCATGCCCAGCGACAGTGCGTCGAGCTGGAGATCTGACCGCATGGGTCCGGTGACGGGGCCGATGATTCCGAGGATGTAGCCGTCGAGGAACATCCCGCCGATGAAGACCGCGACAAGCCGCACCATGAAGCGGCGTTTGAACCTGGAGCTGGTCTCTTTTGATGAGGAGGTGTCGACGGTTGCCGTCGTCTTGGTCGGATTGATCATTAAGATTCGTTCCCTTCCGGCTTCAGCGCAAACCGCTGAAGGTGCCAGAGCGCTGTTTCCTGGACCCACGGACAGGCTTCGGCGTCGTTCCCCGGTTCCGGCGCCCTGCGCTGCTTTGATCGATGGTGCTGCCATCCCTGATAGTCATACACAGTTTCCTTTGGTGATCTGGCGCTGCCGCATGATGCTGGCAGCCGTTGTGCGGCCGATGCACGGGCCAGGGCCCCTTTCGGATCGGCCATCATGAATTCGTTCGTCTGTTCCCCAAAGTCATCACGGGTGGAGCCGGGGGACGGGAGGAGCGTATCCGGGCGAGCTTCGTTCCGTGATGATCAACAACCTTCGCTGTATGCAACAAAATCGTGCGCTAGCTCACATTCAATGTCAAGAGTGTGACCCCCTAAAGGCGAAGTGTGTAGGGGCTCCTGCTGGGTACTCCGGGGCACACCAAAGGCCCTGACCGCTGGGACAGGGAGACCTCTGCCATATCGAGTGCCTGGTGAGGGGGTAAGCAGGGCAAACCTCTGCGTCAGGGTGGGTTGGCGGCCTCCGCCCGGGGGGTCCTTGGGGTTTCCGGTGCTGCCCACGGAAGCGGGAGCACGGGAACGGGTCCCCCCGAGTCAACGCCCTGGGGAGGAACGGCCATGACCGCGTCGGCCCAGGCAAGCCCGCGCATCATGCCGGGCCCGGTGTGCTGGACGGGGAACGCAAGGCCGGACAGGAACCGGCAGGGGACCAGGCGTGTCCTTCCCGGATCGCCCTCGAGGTCGCAGCCGGACATCATGAGCTGCAACGGAGGCGGCTGCGCGCCCCCAAGCGAGGCGATCAGGGGTGCGCCGACAGTGAGCAGGGCCATCACGGCCGCCAGGGGATTGCCCGGAAGACCGATCACGAACCGGCCGTCCGGAAGCCCGGCGAGCACGGCCGGATGGCCGGGACGCATCGCGATGCCGTCCACCAGCAGCTGTCCGCCCAGGGCATCGATGGCGGCACGGAAATGGTCCGTCCCGGACTTGCCGGTGCCACCGGTGGTGATGATGACATCTGCGCCGCCGGCGGGAAGGACGGGGCTGTCCAGGGCATCCAGCCAGCTGCCAAAGGAATCACCGATTTTTTGCGGGCTGTCCGCAACACCGCCGAGGAGGGAAACGACGTTTCCCAGTTGCGGACCAAAGGTGTCACGGACCTGCCCGGGAGCCGGGACACCCTGCGTCACCACTTCAGCCCCGGTGAGTACGACGGCGACAGCGGGCCGGGCGCGGACCTGCACGGTGTCGTGCCCTGCCGCCGCAGCCAGGGCCACCTGCGCGGGATTGAGGACAGTGCCGGCAGGTAGGAGTACCTCCCCTGACCGGGCTTCCTGCCCGGCGGGACGGATGTGTTGGCCGCTGCGCGCCTCGCCGGCCTTCGCCTCCGGGCGGAGTCTTAGGACCTGGTTGCCGTTGGTGTCCCGTGCGGCCAGGCCGCTTTCCTTCCGCAGGACGGCATCGGCACCGTGCGGTACCACGCCGCCGGTGGCAATCACGGCGGCACTGTTTGCGGGTAAAAATCTGTTGCCTTCACGGGGCAGGGATCCTTGCTGGCCGGATCCGGCCAGCAGCCAGGGGCCCGGTCCGCTCACGGCCCAGCCGTCCATTGCGGACGAGGCATAGTGCGGCAGGTCCTGGAGTGCGGGGACGTCCCGGCTCAAGGTCCGCCCAATGGCGTTAGCGAGCGGGACGGCCACGGGCGGGAGCGGACTGGCCGAGCCGAAGGCGACATGGCGCGCTTCGGACCACGGTATGCAGCCCCGTTCCGGGACGGGGCCCGGCGCGGGACCCGGCACGGCTGTACTCCTGGAAACGGTGGCTGTGGGTCCATTGGCAGGCATGCGGGCCTCCTCCTTGCTGTTTCACCGGCAAATGCCGGCTGCGGGGCCCCGTTTTCCGAAAACGGTGCTTCGATGAGGAATACCTCCCCAGGTCTTAGGCCCACCGAAGCACCTTTTACGAAAAACGGGACACCCGTTGCTGACGCTGTGTCCTTCCTAGCCCGCCGCTTCCAGGACCTGGGCCTCCACGGCTTCGGACTCCAGCGACGTGGAGGACGATTGCCGGCGCGCGGCCTCCACGGTGTGCAGGAGCAGCAGTGCCGTGGTCACGGAGCCGACGCCGCCAGGAACGGGGGTGAGCCCCGCTGCGGTCCCGGTGACGCTGGCTTGGTCCACATCACCCACCAGCGAGCCGTCGGCAAGGACGTTCGTGCCGACGTCGACCACGACCGTCCGGGAGGAGACGTGGCTGCCAGTCAGCAGCCCGGCGCGGCCGGCCGCGACCACCACGACATCGGCATCCTTGGTGTAGCGCTCCAGCGGACCCGACCTGGAATGGCAGACCGTCACGGCGGCATCGCGTGCCAGCAGGAGGAGGGACAGCGGCTTGCCCACAACGGCGGACCGGCCCACCACCACTACATCCTTGCCCGCCACGGGAACCTGGTAGTGGTCAAGGATTTCGACGACGGAGCGCGCGGTTGCGGGAGCAAAGGCCGGCTGGCCGACGGCCAGTCGTCCCAGGCTCAGCGGATTGGCGCCGTCAATGTCTTTTTCCGGGCTGATGAGGCCCACCAGGTTGTCGGTCCGGACACCCTCCGGCAGCGGGGTTTGCAGGATGATGCCGTTCACGGACGGTTCGGCGCTCAGGTCCCGCAGGACCCTGGCCAGCGCCGGTTCCGTTGCATCATGGCCAAGGTCGATGATCCGGCAGCCGATTCCGGCGCGCTCCGCTGCCCGCTCGATGGAACGGACGTACCAGCGCGTCGACTCATCGGCGGTCGCCATGACCACCGCAACAACCGGTCGGACGCCGTCCCGTTCAAGCGACCGGACCTGGTCCTGGACCTCCTGCTGGAACAAACCGGCCAAAGGCTTTCCGGATAGTACTGCGGTGCTCAACCCAGGATCCTTTCGCGAACGCGGGCCGAGAGGGCATCTGCCGCCAGGACCACTTTCTCTTCAATGCCGTCCGTCTGTTGGGCAAGCAGCGCGCGTGCCTCCGGATCCTTGACCGCCACGACGTTGATGTCGATGTTGACGCGCGCCGTGGTGGCAGCTGCGCGGGCGGCGTCAGCGGCCGCCGCAACGTCGCTGATGACGTTGGCGTTGGCGATGTCGAACAGTTCGGTAGCGAGGTCCACGATGGCCCCCGACAGCTTGATGAGCCGGGCGGGGGTCTGTGCTGCCTGGATGAGCGCGGACTGGATCCCGGCCGCCCGGGCGGCCTTGAGGTCATCAGTGCCGGACGGGAGCTTGTAGGAGTCGATGACTGCCTGGAAGGCTTGTTCATCCGCTTCAGCCAGGTGCAGTGCCTCGGTGACAAGGTCGTCGGCGGCCTGGGTGATGCGCCCTACCAGTGGTGCATGCTCTTCGTATTTGGCGCCGGTGGTGTAACGCGCCACCATGGCCACCAAGGCGGCGCCCTGGGCCGCGTGCAGGGCCGCGGCGGCGCCCCCGCCCGGCGTCGGCTGCTTTGCGGCCAACCGGGCGAGGTAGCTGCTGACTGTTTCTGAACTGATCATGGTGCTAGCCGCGGATCCGGGTCATGGTGGGGTCGTACAGCGGGTCCTGGGTGACCGTAGCGACGATCCGGCGTCCGAAGTACTCGATTTCCACGGAGTCGCCGATCGAGACTTCCGCGGGCAGGTAGGAGTAGGCAATGGGCTTGCGGACGGTGTAGCCGTAGGCGGCGCTGGTGACGTAGCCCACCGCCTGGTCCTTGTAGAACACAGGCTCCTTGCCCAACACCAGGCTGCGGCCGTCGTCGACCGTCAGGCAGCGCAGGCGCCGCGCGGAGTTTTCTTCGGTGCGTCCCTCCAAGGCTGCCTTTCCGACGAAGTTGTCCTTTGCCATCTTCACGGCGAAGCCCAGGCCGGCCTCGAAGGGGTCGTGCTCGGTGGTCATGTCGGTGCCCCAGGAGCGGTAGCCCTTTTCCAGGCGGAGGGAGCTGAAGGCGGCGCGGCCCGCGGCGATGATGCCGAACGGCTGGCCGGCCTTCCACAGCGCGTCCCAGAGGCGCTGGCCGTTGTCGGCGCTGGTGTACAGCTCCCAACCCAGCTCGCCGACGTAGGACAGGCGCATGGCCGTGACGGGCACGCCACCGATGACCACCTGCTTGGACCGGAAGTACTTCAGGCCGTCGTTGGTGAAGTCGTCGCTGCTGACCGCGCCGACAACCTCGCGGGCCAGCGGGCCCCAGAGGCCGATGCAGCAGGTGCCGCCGGTGGTGTCGCGGACCTGGACCCAGTCTTCGGCGCTGCCGCTTTCGGTCTGGTGCCGGGCTGCCCGATCAAAGTAGGCGGTGTCGATGTTGCCGTTGGCGCCGAGCTGGAAGGTCTGCTCGTCCAGGCGGGCCACGGTGATGTCGCTTCGGACGCCGCCCTGCTCGTCCAGCAGGAGCGTGTAGGTGACGGCTCCGGGCTTCTTGTTCATTTCCGCGGTAGTCAGTTCCTGCAGCAGCTTCAGGGCGCCGGGTCCGGAGATCTCAAGGCGCTTGAGCGGGGTCATGTCGTACATGGCGACGGCGGTGCGCGTCTTCCATGCCTCGGCCGCGGCAATCGGCGAGCTGAACATGCCGGACCAGGAGTCGCGGGCCGGCGGCTGCCAGTCTGCGGGCATCTCCTTGAGGAGCTCGGCGTTGGCCTCGAACCAGTAGGGGCGTTCCCAGCCGGCACCTTCCAGGAAGTAGCCGCCCAGCTGTTTGTGACGGGCGTGGAAGGGGCTGACGCGCAGGTTGCGCGGGGAGAGCTTGGGCTGCAGCGGGTGCAGGACGTCGTAGATCTCCACGAAGTTCTGCTGCGAGGTTTCGCTGACGTACTCGGGGGTCAGCTGGACGTCCTCGAAGCGGTGGATGTCGCAGTCGCCCAGGTCAATGGAGGACTTGCCGTCCACCAGGAGCTCGGCCACGGCGCGGGCGATACCCGCCGAGTGGGTGACCCAGACGGCTTCGGCGACGAAGAAGCCGTCCAGTTCCTTGGACTCGCCCACCAGCGAGCCGCCGTCCGGAGTGAAGGAGAAGATGCCGTTGAAGCCGTCCTCGATCTCGCTTTCGCGCAGGGCCGGCAGGATCTGCTTGGTGGCCTCCCAGGCGGGGAGGAAGTCCTCGAGGGTGAAGTCCAGCCGGGACGGCATGTTGTGCTCGCTGATCTCATTCGGCTTGAAGCTGCCGAGTTCGTCCAGGTCCACGGGCATGGGCTTGTGGGCGTAGGAGCCGATGCCGTAGCGGTCGCCGTGTTCGCGGTAGTAGAGGTCCTGGTCCTGGTGCCGGAGGATGGGCAACCGGGCGCCGTTGGGCAGTTCGTTCTTGCCCTGCTGTGCCGGAACCGGGGTGGTCTTGACGTACTGGTGGGCCAGGGGCAGCAGCGGCACGGACATGCCGATCAGCTCGCCAACCTTTGCACCCCAGAAGCCGGCGCAGGAGACGACGATGTCTGCCGGGATCACGCCGTCGGGGGTCTGGACGCCGGTGACCCGGCGGCCGGACTGCTCGATGCCGGTCACCTCGGTGTTGCCGATGTACTTCACGCCGGCGGCCTCGGTGCGCTTGATCAGGAGCTGTACGGCGCGGGCGGCCAATGCAAGGCCGTCGCTGGGAACGTGGAGGCCGCCAAGGATGTCCTCGTCGTTGATGAGCGGGTAGAGCTCCTTGCATTCGGCCGGGGACAGGATGGAGCCTTCGATGCCCCACGCCTGCGCGTAGCCGAGCTTGCGCTTCAGGTCGGCGAGGCGGGTTTCGGTGGTGGCAACTTCAAGGCCGCCCACCTGGTTGAAGCAGCTGGTCCCGTCCTCGGTCAGGGACAGCAGCTTCTCCACGGTGTACTTGGCGAACAGGGCCATGGACTTGGAGGGGTTGGTCTGGAAGACCAGTCCCGGGGCGTGCGAGGTGGAGCCGCCGGGCATGTTGAGGGGGCCCTGGTCCAGGACAGTGATGTTGTTCCAGCCCCGGGTGACGAGTTCATCCGCGAGGTTGGTGCCGACGATGCCGGCTCCGATAATGACAATGCGTGGTGACGATTCCAAGGGGGTCTCTCCTGCTGCTTTACGGGTCATGTCTGCGGACGGGGGTGCTTACCGGAACACCACGGTGCTGGTCTGGTCCAGCAGCACGCGGTGCTGGCAGTGCCAGCGGACGGCGCGGGAGAGGGCCAGTGCCTCGGCGTCCTGGCCCACGGTGGACAGCTGGGCCGGGCCGTAGGTGTGGTCCACCCGGATGACTTCCTGCTCGATGATCGGACCCTCGTCCAGGTCGGCGGTGACGTAGTGGGCGGTGGCGCCCACCAGCTTGACGCCGCGGTCGTAGGCCTGGTGGTAGGGGCGTGCGCCCTTGAAGCCAGGGAGGAAGGAGTGGTGGATGTTGATGGCACGGCCCTCCAGTGCCCGGCAGAGATCGTCGGAGAGAACCTGCATGTAACGGGCCAGGACCACGAGGTCGGCCTCGTACTCATCCACCAGTTCCAGCAGCCGGCGCTCTGCGTCCGCCTTGGTGTCAGGGGTGACGGGGACGTAGATGAAGGGGAGCCCTGCGGCTTCCGCCATGGCACGGTGGGTCTCGTGGTTGGAAACGACCGCAACCAGTTCGCCGCCAAGGCTGCCGCCCCGCCAGCGGAAGATGAGGTCGTTGAGGCAGTGGCCGAACTTGGACACCATGACCAGGACGCGCTTGGCGGTCTGGTCGTGGAAGCTGAACTTCATGTCGAACCGGCTGGCGATGCCCGCGAACTCTTCCTCGAGCATGGCGGGCGTGTAGTTGGGGGAGCCGGAGAACGCGGTGCGCAGGTGGAGTGTCTCGCGCAGGCTGTCGTCGAACTGCTGGTGCTCGTCGATATTGAAGCCGCGCTCGAACAGGAACGTGGTGACGGCCTGCACAATTCCTGCCTGCTCCTTGCAGGACAGGGTCAGTACGAACTTCTGCGGCTGCTCTTCCTTGAGTGCCGGCAGGGTGGTGGTTGCTGGGGCTGTTTCGATGAGGGTCATACCCTGCTCCTTCTAGATATATTCAAAAGCAACGGACTGATATATTAGATTGGGTGCCAGCGTATACTGGTCCACAGGCGAGGTCAATAGTTTTTTCTGGTTGGGAAGAAGGGGCTCAGCATGGCATTCGAAGCTTTAGCGGTGGCGGACGCCATGGGGAAGAAGTCCCTGGCTGACGTCGCCTACGAGAGCATCCGCGACTGGCTGCTGACCCTTGAAATCAAACCCGGCGAGCTGCTGAACGACGAGCTCCTGGCCAAGAATCTCGGTGTGGGCCGGACTCCGGTACGCGAAGCCCTGAAGCGGCTGGAGCTGGACCGGCTGGTGAAGACCTACCCGCGCCGTGGCACTTTCGCTACCCGGGTGGACGTGACCGACCTTTCCTTTATTTCGGAGATCCGCGCCCAGCTGGAGCCCCTCGCGGCCGCGCGTGCCGCACGGGTGGCTTCCGCCGCGGTCCGGGACGAGCTGCGTGCCACCCTTGAAAGGGTTGAGGCGTTCGATGTGTCCTCGGCGAGCGTGACCGAGACGCTGCAGCTGGATGCCCAGGTGCACCAGGGCATCTACGCCGCCGCCGCCAACCCGCACCTGGAAGACATCCTGATCCGCTACGACAACCTGGCAACGCGCATCTGGTGCATGGTCATTGACCGCCTGCCGGACCTGTCCCACCATGTTCGTGAACACCTCGATCTGCTCCGCGCCGTCATCGACGGCGATGAGGAGCGGGCTGCGGAGCTTGCCCGCGTCCACGTGAGCGGATTCGAAAGCGCGGTCCGGGAGGCGCTTTTCAAGGCCTAGCGCCTTTCGCCCCGGGCGCCTGTTGACACGGAGTGTGACCTGGGCCATACACTGGATCCAGATTGATATATCAATCAAATATCAGTGATGGATTCAAGCGGCGACGGCGCCGGCGATCGGAGTGACCAGTGAATTCCCAGGCAACCCTTGAAGCCCCGCGTGATGCCACCGACCCTGACCTCGAACAGGATGGCCAGGGCGGCGGCACGTCGAAAACGGCTCTCGGCCTCCGGGCCGACTGGGCGCGCCTGCCCGGCCGCAGCGTCGAGGTGTGGCTGCGGGGGGAGCACGTGGCCAGCGGGGTGGTGGACCAGGCTGCCGAGGACGGCTCGGTGCTCTGGATCGCCGCCGAGGGCATCAGCACCCGGCGCATTTTTGACAAGTCCTCCGGCTACCAAATCTGGGTTTAGCCCTCCCTGGCGCCCAGGGAGCTGCCGCTTCCAATGCAGGCAATAACCATGGAGCCCCGGCGCGTCCCGCGCCGGGGCTCCACGTGTTCCACGCTGCTACCGCATGGCTGCCTTTTCCGGCTCCGGCTCTTCCACGTCCGGACCCGTGCCCGTGCAGGATGCGCCTTGGGCGCATCCTTCGGCGCATTCATGCTTTGTCACCAGCTCAAACTGGACGCCGCGGTGCTGCTCAACGCCGGTACGGATGGCCCGTTCCACGACAGAGTCCGCCAGCCGGCGGCGCAGGGAGAGGGGGTCCCTGCGCAGGTCCTTGGTGATGGCGAAACAGAGCAACAGCATGACGACGACGAACGGCAGGGCCGCGACGATGGTGATCCGTTGCAGGCCTGACAACGCTTCTGAGGGCTGGTCGCCGCCGGCCAGGAGCATGACGGCGGCCACGGCGCCGGTGAGGGCGCCCCAGAAAATGACCAGTGCACGCTTGGGGTCGGAACTGCCGTTGGAGCTCAGCGACGCCATGATCAGGGAAGCGGAGTCGGCGCCGGTGATGAAGAAGATTGCCACCAGCACCATGGCCAGGACGATCACGGCCGCAATCATCCACGGGGGCAGGGGGAGGTTCTTCACAAGGTTGAACAGGGCGCCGTCAAAATCGATGGTTGCTTTGCCGTCGGTGACGGTCATCAGGCCAGGCGTGCCGGCCTTGTCCGCTTCCTGCTGGATATGGAAGGCAGTGCCGCCGAAGATGCCGAACCAGATGACACTGACAATGCTGGGGACCAGCAGTACGCCGGTGACGAACTGGCGGATGGTGCGGCCCCGGCTGATCCGGGCGATGAACATGCCCACGAAGGGCGTCCAGGAAATCCACCAGGCCCAGTAGAAGATGGTCCAGCCGGACATCCAGGTCCGGAGCGCCTCGTCGCCTACGGCCTCAGTGCGGGAGGACATTTCGGCCAGATCACGCAAGTAGTCGCCGACCGCCGAGGGGATGAGGTTGAGGATGAAAAGAGTGGGGCCCGCCACGAACACGATGAGGGCGAGGACCACCGCAAGGACCATGTTCACGTTGGACAGCCACTGGATTCCGCGGCTGATGCCGGACACGGCGGACGCGATGAAGCAGGCTGTCAGGATCGCCACGATGCCCACGAGCACGGGTGTTCCGATTTCGCCTGTCCAGCCGTTGGACGTGAAGCCGCTGCCGATCTGCAGGGCGCCCAGGCCCAGTGACGCGGCGGTGCCGAAGAGGGTGGCGAAGATGGCCAGGATGTTGATGACCTTGCCCACCGGCCCCTCTACGGTCCTGATGCCGAACAGCGAGGTGAAGGCAGCGGAGATCAGTTGCCTGCGGCCCAGCCGGTAGGTGCCGTAGGCCATGGCAATGCCCACCACCGCGTACATGGCCCAGGGGTGCAGGGTCCAATGGAAGATCGAGGTGGCCATGGCGGTCTGGATGGCTGCGGGGGTCCGGCCGTCAACGGTTCCGGGCGGGGGAGAGACGAAGTGGTACAGCGGCTCGGCCACCCCATAGAACATCAGGCCGATGCCCATTCCGGCGGCGAACATCATGGCGATCCATGACACCGTGCGGAACTCGGGTTTCTCACCGTCCTTGCCGAGTGGAATGTTGCCGAACTTGCCCAGGGCCAACCATAGGACGAAGACGACGAACAGGGACGCGAGGACCATGAAGAGCCAGCCGGTGTACTCCATGACCCAGTCGAGGGCGTCCTTCGAAGTGGTGGCCAGGCCGTCCTTGTCGAGGAACCCCCACGCCACGAACGCCAGCGCGATGGCGCCGGTGATGCCGAACGTCGCCTTGTCCAGGGTCAGCTTCCGGTTGCGGCGCTGGGAGACGGCCTGCTCCCTGTTGCTCTGCCTCAGTTCCTCCAGGATCTGCTCGTGTTCGTTGACGGCGGGAAGGGTCGTTGTCTCTTCCTCTTGATAGGTGTCCAGCGGCTCGGGGGGAACGTCCCCTGAAGGCGGCACTTTGGGTTTGGCGGAGCTCAGGTCACTGTTAATGGCCATGAAAGCGGGTCCTTTGGCTAGTCCATGGGCTTGCGTTTAGTGCTGGCTGGGGGCAGCGCAATCCGCGGAGGGGTTGCCGCCTGGCCGTTCGCCAGCGATGTCAGGGCCCTAAGCCCCATGGGGGAGGTGTTCCGCAAAGATCAACAGAGTTCGCGCTAAGCAACAAGAGTGCTGTACGTCACTTTCAAAGTCAAGGGCGCCGTGCAGCGAAAGGGCATCCTGCAGGCGGCCGGAAAAGGGCAGGCTGCCCTTAACAGGGCAATGGCCCCGGGTTCCAACGAACCCGGGGTCATTGCCGTGTTGACTCTGGCGGCTGTCAGTGCCGGGTGTAACCCATGTTGGCGCTGACTTTGAGTCCCGCGTCCTTGAGGGTGTCCAGCAGGCCCGGGATCTTCTCCGGGTCGAACCGGAATGCCGGCCCGGAAATGCTGAGGGCACCGATGACGACGCCTTGGTGATTGTAGACGGGCACTGCCACGGCATTCAGGCCGATCTCGAACTCCTCCCGCACCACCGCGTACCCCTTGGCCACTACCTCGAGCAGCTGTGCGTCCAGCTCCTTGCGGGAGGTGATGGTGCGGGCGGTGCGGGCAGTCAGGCCCGTCTCCTTCAGGATCCGGTCCCGGTCGTCCGCCTCCAGTGCCGCCAGGAGGACCTTGCCGCTGGAGGTGGCGTGCAGCGGGGTCAGGCTTCCCACCCAGTCGTAAGTGGCCAGGGTGGAGGGGCCCATGGCCTGGTCCACGTTCACGGCGTAGTTGGAGCGCAGGACGGCCAGGTTGACGGTTTCCTTGAACTCTTCCGCCAGGCTCTCCAGGACGGGCCTTGCCTCGCGCACCAGGCTCAGGCGGCCGGGAATGGAGCTGGCCAGGCGAAGGATCCCGAAACCGAGCTGGTACTTGCCCCGTTCACTGTTTTGATGGACCATCTCACGGGTGACCAAGGAGCCCATCAGCCGGGACACGGTGGACTTGTGGATCCCCATTTCCTCGGCGATTTCGCTCACGCCCGCATGTCCCTCGCGTGCCAGGATCTCCAGGACGGTCAGGGCCCGCTCCACGGACTGTACGCCGCCGGACTGTCCGCCTTCCGCATCGGTATCGGATTCAGTTTCCTTATTCGAAGCCATACTTCCTGATCCTATGCCGGTTAGTGTGACGGTCGTGACATTGCGGGAGGCCGGCCGGGCTGCGGAAGCCCCGGGGACCCGCTAGCTGCCGCGGTAGGTGGAGTAGGCGAACGGGCTCAGGAGCAGCGGAACATGGTAGTGCTCGGGGCCGGTGACCTCGAAAACCAGGTCCACTTCCGGGAAGAACGTCTGCGTCTGCAGGCCTGCGTAGTAGGCGCCCGTGGCGAAGTTCAGTTTGTAGTGGCCCGGTTCCAGCTGCTCCGGCCCAAGGTCCTTGGCCCGGCCGTCGGCGTCGGTGCTGGAGGCGGCCAGCTCACGCCAAGTGCCGGCGTCGTTCTTCGAAAGGACGACGGCGACACCTGCCGCCGGGCGCCCGGCGCCGGTATCAAGGATGTGGGTGGTCACATGGGAGACGCTCATTCGCTGATCACTCCTTCGAGCCGCAGTACGGCGATTTCGCGCAGCTGCTGGGCCACGATCCGGTCTTCTTCTTCGGCGGAGTTGGTGAGCCGCTGGTCCAGCGCCGCCAGGATGTCCTGCGCGCTGCGTCCGGCTGCCCGGATCAGGAAGACGCGGCCGAACTTCTCCTCGTACTCCCGGTTCCCGCGCGCCAGGGCATCGGCGACAGCAGTATCGGCAGGGTCCACGCCGGCCTGCTCGGAACGGGACATGGACGCCTCGGCGCTGGCCGCCGTCGGGCGTTCCCCGATTCTGGGGTGGTGGGCCATGGCGGCTTCCACCTCGGCCGGTGTGAATGGGCTGGCAGCCTTGGCGGCAAACGCCAGGAGCCCGTCGCGGTTTGCGTAGGGACGGGCTCCGGCCACCGCCTCCACCCAGCGGCTGACGTCGACGCAGGGCCGGAGGATGGCTTGGGCGGCGGCGGGATCCGCGCTGTTGAATTCGGCAAGCTTCATGCTGGTCGCAATCCTTGGGGTCATGCTGGCATCCATGGTGACGGCTATGCGGATGCCGGACAACCCGGCGCCTGCGCACTGCAAGGCTTCCGCATCATGGAACTGTTATTTCAGCATACGTAATATTCAAGAGCAGGTGCGGGGCACTGTCAAGCCGTTCGGGAACCCTAGTCCTGTGATGACGTGCGCGACAGGACCCAGGTGTTGGTGCCGTCCTGGCGTTCGAAGGTCACCGTGGTCACCAGCGCCTCGATCAGTGCCAGCCCGCGCCCCGACTCTGCGTCCTCCCCCGGGACGGCCGGCTCCATGGGGCCGAACGGCGGCTTCGCGTGGTAGGCGCTGACCCGTGCCTGCAGCATGGCCGGCTGCACGGTGGTCTCTACACCCAGTTCCACCTCCCGGTCCCCGGCCGGCTGGGCGTGCTGGACGATGTTGGACGCGGACTCGATGACCGCCGTCGTGAACGTCATCTGGTCCATGTCATTGACGAACGGAACGTCGAGCCAGAGGCTGTCGAGGTCGTTGTGGACCGCCTCGATGGCGTCCTCGGCAGCGGGTCCCCGGAAGCTGCGCGAAGCCAGGACCTCAGTCATTGCTGAACGCCTCCTCGGCCGTGGGGTAGGCGGTGAGGACCTTGTCCATGCTGGTCAGCTTCAGCACCATGTTCACCTGGGGCTGGACGGCGGCGATCCGCAGGTCCCCGCCGGCCTGGCGGGCGGCCTTCAGGCAACCGATCAGCGCGCCGAGTCCAGAGGAATCCATGAACGCCGTGTTTTCCAGGTTGACCACGATCCGGTTGGACCCGCCCGCGATCACGTCCGTCACGAACTCGCGCAGCTTCGGCGCGGAGACCATGTTCAGCCGCCCGTCCGCCTTGACCTCCGCGTACGAGTCTTTGACCTCATAACTGAACTCCATCAGGATTCCTCTCTGTTTGCAGGTTCTGCGGCCGGCTCGTACCCCTTGTAGAGGACGGCGCGGACCAGGATGCTCATGACCACCAGGTCAAAGACCACCCAGACGACGTTGACCAGGGTGCCCAGCGGTTCCGCCAGCCCGGTGGCCAGGCGGACAATTCCGACGACGGCGGCCAGGGCGAGCAGGACGGACACCACGATCTGGGGCCGGATGAGGCTCCAGCTGGGTCCGCCGCTCTGGCGGGCCTTGGGGGTGACCGCAAACCCGAGGGGACGGCCGAACCAGACGTTGCGGGCCGCCGTCGTGCACGCCTTGATCCAGGTGGGGAACAGGGCAAGGCTGTACTGCTGGCCGCGCCAGGTGGGGATGCCGCGGCCGGCCACGGCGAACAGCAGCTGGTTGACCACCATGAACGGGATGAAACGGATGAAGAAGTCCCAGCTGAGGCTGCTGACCGGCAGGATGCCCAGCAGCAGGTAGATGATGGGGGCCGCGAAGTAGATGACGGCGGCGAACCCGCTGAGGTACGTCCACATGGTGGCAAAGTACATCAGGCGCTGGCCGATTTTGAGGCCCTTCTGCACCAGGGGGTTCTCCCGGAGCAGCACCTGGATGGTGCCTTGGGCCCAGCGGAGGCGCTGGGTGAGCATGGTGGCGATGTCCTCGGGCGCCAGGCCGTACGCCAGGATTTCGTGGTGGTACACGCTCTCCCAGCCCATGGCGTGCATGCGCATGGCGGTGGCCATGTCCTCGGTGACGGAAATGGTGGCCAGGGGCATGACGGGCTGGGCTTCGTTGCTGCGTTCCACGGTCAGCGCATCCAGCACGGCCTGGACAGATTCCAGGGCGCCCAGGGGCGACCAGTCACGGGCGGACATGCGCTGGACTGCGTCGTCCGCAACCACCGGGACGCCGGACTCGCCCACGTGGGCCAGTTCCATGGCGGCGATTTCCTCAAGGTCCGCCTGCAGGGCTGCGACGTCGGCCTGGACCAGGGTCTGCACTGCGGCGTCCACGCGGCGGCGGACCCGGTAGGTGACCTCGCTGAGGGGCCGGCCGGCGTCCACTTCCTCCTGGGCTTCGCGGGTGGCAGCCTCCACCTCGTCCAGGACCTCCGCCACCAGGGGTGACTCCACGTCCGCCGACTTCCGGGCCTGCTTGATGGCTGCCCGGGAGGCGGCCAGCGCGCGGCGGATGCTCTTTTCGGTCTCCTTGACGTAGCCCACCAGGCCCAGCTGCATCAGGGCCTCGCGGCGCAGGATGGCGTTGGAGCCGCAGAAGAACGCGGCGTTCCAGCCGTCCTTGCCCTGCTGGATGGGGCCGTAGAAGAGCGGTGCCTGGCTGCCCAGCGGGTCGCTGTCAGGAACGTTGCTGAAGTACTGGGGTGTCTGGACCAGGGCCACCCGGCGGTTGTTGAAGTAGCCCAGGGTCTTTTCCAGGATGTCCGGCTCGGGGATCTGGTCCGCGTCCAGGATCAGCAGGAACTCGCCGTGGGTGACCATGAGGGCGTTGTTGAGGTTGCCCGCCTTGGCGTGCCGGGGGAGGTCTTTGGTCCAGTCTTCGCTCCGGGTGACGTAGCCCAGGCCGTGCTGTTCGCACAGCGCCTTGAGTTCCGGCCGTGCGCCGTCGTCCAGGATCCAGGTGCTGTGCGGGTGCCGGATTTTCTGGGCCGCCAGCGCCGTGGTGAGGACCATGTCCAGGTCCTCGTTGTAGGTGGTGATGAAGACGTCCACGGTGGCATCGTGCGGGGGCTGCGGCGCCCCCTTGCGGATCTTTAGCTTCCACACCGTCATGCCGAAGAGCATGACGTCGATGAGGCTGTAAGTTTCAGCCACCACCAGGGGGAGGGCGATCCACCAGGCATCCCAGTTGAGGGATGCCGCCCAGCGCCAGGCGATGTAGTTCAGGCCGGTCAGGACGGTGAGCACCACCACCACGCGGGTCCAGAAGCGGGTCACGCGGCCACCTCCCGGGGGAGCCGGCGGACCACGACCACCGTGACGTCGTCCTCGGCGGTCTCTGCGGGAGCCAGGGCCAAGATGGAGTTGGTCGCTTCCTGCGCCGAAGCAGCCGCCTGCGTGGCCTCCTGCACGGCGTCGGTGAAGTCCTCCACTGATTCAAAGACGTCCAGGACGCCATCGCTGACCACCACCAGGGAATCCCCCGGGGCCAGTTCCAGTTCTGCCTGGGGCCACTGGGTCCCGGGCCAGGCACCCACTGGCGGTCCTCCGGAGGGGAGGCGGTCCGCCGGGCCTGCGGGCTGGACGTGCAGGGCAAGGCCGTGGCCGGCGTCGACGTAGCTGATGTTGCCGGACGCTGCGTCCAGCCGGGCGTGGAACAGGGTGACGAAGGAGTTGGAGGAGTCCAGGTCCGCAGCGATCGCCTTGCTGGCTGAGGCGAACCCGGCGTCGAGATCCTGGCGCAGGCCGGTGGAGCGCATGACGGCGCGGACGGTGGCTGCGATCAGTGCCGCGCCCATGCCTTTGCCCATGGCGTCGGCGAACGTCAGGTGGAGCCCGCCCGGGGTCTGGTACCAGTCATAGAAGTCGCCGCCCACATTGCGGGAGGGCCGGAAGAGGCCCGCCACATCGTAGCCGTCCACCCGGATGTCCTCCTTTGGGAGGAGGCTTTGCTGCACCTCGGTGGCGCGTTCCAGCTCGCCGCGGGCTGCGGATTCAGCGGCGGCGGAGGGCCGGCGGCGGAACAGCGCGTTGATCCGGGACTGCAGCTCGCGGGGGCTGAACGGCTTGCTGATGTATTCGTCGGCGCCGTTGTCCAGGCCGGTCAGCTTGTCCAGTTCGTCTGCCCGCGCGGTGAGCATCACGATGAAGGCGTCCGAGAACTCCCTTAACAGCTTGCAGACCTCGAGTCCGTCGAGGTCCGGCAGGTTGAGGTCCAGCGTCACCAGGTCGGGCTTGCGGCGGCGGACCTCCTCCACGCCCGGCAGGCCGGCTCCCGCCTGGGTGACGTCGAAGCCCTGCTTGACCAGGACACGGACCAGCAGTCCGCGGATGTCCGGGTCATCTTCGATGACAACCGCACGGCGGGATTCGGAGGGAGAGACCATAGCTCTACTTCTACAGTATTAAGGCGCACAGGGCATGTCTTAGGCTTCACAGTTTCCCGTGACGTGGCTGACAGGTCCCGATGCATTAATTCCGCACCCAGCAGATCTTGCGGAAATCTTGGCACCTGCTTGCCGGGACGTTGAGGAACGCCGGTCACACTCGAAGAACGGCAACAGCTTTCCAGACAACAGGGTACGACGACGATCCGCGCGGGGGCTGTTCGGCTTGCGGAAGGCGGGGAAGCCAATGGAATACGTCAAAAAGAGCGGGATGGACAAAGCCAGGGCGCTGCTGCGCGTCCTCTTCCACTCCCGGAAAGTGCGGGCCGCCGCCCGGGAACTTGAGCATGCGCTCGCCGAATCGCGGGAAGTATCCAGTTGGCCGGGGGACCGGCTGCAGGTGGGGGAGGACATGTCCCGCCAGGTGGAAAGGCTCACGCACCGGCTCAAGCTGGAGACCGAGGCACACCACAGGCTTGAGGCCCTTTTAAAGACTGCGGGCGGAGGGCATTCCGTCGCGGCCCTGTAGGTGCCACACTTAGCAGCAATCGATTGGCTGGGGGATAGTCAGGAGATTGCTGTGAGTTTGTTGCTGGGCTGGTCGTACCTGATGGCAGGACTCATGACCATGGACGCGCTGCTGCTTGCGTTGTGGGCCATGGAGGTCGACTGGGGGAAGTACTGGCGCCGGAAGTAGCGCCGTCATGCCAGCTCCAGGCGCATCAGCACCCGGGGAAAGCCGTTGAGCACCGAGGTTGTGTCTGCCGCCTTGGTGAAGCCGGCATCCTCGAACAGCCTGCGGGTTCCCACATAAGCCATGGTGAGGTCCACCTTGTGGCCGCCGTTGTCCACCGGATAGCCCTCCACCACGGGAGCCCCATAAGCGCGCGCCAGAGCCACTGCGCCGGCCAGCAGGTGGTGCGAGATTCCCTTGCCCCGCTGGCCGGGACGGACGCGCAAGCACCAGACAGACCAGGCGTCCCTGTCATCCACATGCGGGATTCTGCGGTTCCGGGCGAAACTGGTGTCCGCGCGCGGGTGCACCGCTGCCCACCCGACCGGTTCGCCGCCGTCGTACGCCACCACGCCTGGCGGTGGATCCTGCGCCACCAGCTGCCTGACCAGCTCCCCGCGCTCTTCGCCCCGCAATGACACGTTCTGCTTCGAGGGAATCCGGTAGCTCAGGCACCAGCAGACGGTGGCGTCGGGCCGTTTGGGCCCCACGAGTATTTTGACGTCCTCGAAGCTGGTTGCCGGGCGCACCTCAATGGCCATGGTGCGATCCTAGTCGCCGGGAATCCGGCCGATGCTCCAGGCGGCGACCCTGCGCACGTCAACCCGGGTGGCCTGCAGCGGAACCCTGGTTCCCCCTGAGAGCAGCACCGGCGCCAGGAAGTGGAGGTACCGTGGCTGGGCTTCCGTGCCGGCCTCGCCCGCCGGGAAACCATAGGCGTCGAGAACTCCGGCGATGGCCCAGCTGCCGATCCGGACCTGGTCATTTTGCCGCTGCGTCCACGCGTTCTCCGACACAGCCGATCCGGAGATCACGGCACCATCAACCACCACGGTGAGCTCCACTGTTGCGTCGTCGCCTGCCTGAAAGATCGAGGCCAGCAGCAGCGCCAGGCGGGGATCCGCTCCGGCTGCAGGTGTTTCCTTATCCGTTTCGCTGTCCATGACCATCCCTTCCCCATCCCGCGGAACTGATTGTCTCCCCATCAGCCCAGTTTCCACCCTGTTGGCTCCTGGTGCCCCTCACTACACTGGGACGCATGACCCAGCAGGAACCGGGCAGTGCTGCCGCGGATCTGGATACCGTTGCCGCCTCCCTACGAACGCCGGCTGAGCGCTCTCGCACCTTCGCCGGAATCCTGGTCAACACGGCACTGGCCAACATCACCACCAGCTACCTGTGGTTCGCCCTGACGTTCTGGCTGTACCTGGAGACGCGCAACGTCATAGCCACCGGGGTGGTGGGCGGCGCGTACATGCTGCTGATTGCCCTGTCCAGCATCAGCTTCGGTACGTTCGTGGACCGGTACCGGAAGCTGGCCGTGATGCGGTTCGCCGCCGGATTCACCCTGGTCATGTTCCTACTGTCCGGGGTGATGTTCCTGCTCACGCCTGCCCCATCCCTGCTGGACCTGGGGCAGCCATGGTTCTGGATTTTCACCCTGATCATCCTGGTCGGCGCCGTGGTGGAGAACCTGCGGAACATCGCCCTGTCCACCACAGTGACCATCCTCATCGAACCGGAACGGCGGGCGAATGCCAACGGGCTGGTGGGGATGGTGCAGGGCCTGATGTTCATCGTCACCTCCCTGCTGTCCGGGCTGTCCATCGGGTTGCTGGGCATGGGCTGGACCATCACCGTCGCGCTGGTGCTTACGGCGCTGGCTGCGGCACACCTGCTGACCCTCCGGATACCCGAGGAGACGCGTGCGGCGGCATCGGACGCCCACGGCGGATTCGACCTCCGGGGCTCGTTCACGGCAGTGCTGGCCATATCGGGGCTCTTCGCGCTGATCTTGTTTTCAACGTTCAACAACTTCATCGGCGGCGTCTACATGGCATTGATGGACCCGTACGGGCTGGAAATGTTCTCTGTGGAAATGTGGGGTGCGGTCTTCGCGGTTGGATCCACGGGATTCATCCTTGGCGGTGCCCTGATCGGCAAGTTCGGGCTCGGCGCCAACCCCTTGCGCACCCTCCTGGTCGCCGTGGCGGCCATGGGCGTACTCGGCGCGGTCTTTACGCTGCGGGAGTGGGCGTGGCTCTACATCCTGGGGATCTGGCTGTACCTGGTGCTGGTCCCGTTCGTGGAGGCGGCAGAACAAACCGTCATCCAGCGGGTGGTGCCGCTGGAACGGCAGGGGCGTGTCTTCGGGTTCGCCATGGCGTTTGAGTCCGCCGCGGCCCCCGTCACGGCGTTCCTCGTCGCGCCCATCGCCCAGTTCTGGATCATCCCGTATGCACGGTCCGCGGAGGGCGCCGCGCTCCTGGCACCGTTGCTGGGTGAGGGCACCTCCCGCGGCATCGCCCTGGTGTTCCTGGTGGCCGGAATCATCATGATCGCGGCCGCACTGCTGGCCTTCCTTGCCCCGGTCTACCGGCGGGTTTCCGCGTCGTATGCGCAGGTGGCGGCAGAAACTGCGCATTAAACACGGACGCCCCAGCACCATGTGCCGGGGCGTCCGTGGAAATACTGCAGGAAGTGATGGGGCGCTAGAGTCCCAGGGCTTCCTTGAGGCGGGCGACGTGACCGTCGGCCTGTACCTGGTACTGGGCCAGGGTGACGTTTCCTTCAGGGTCCACCACAACCGTGGAGCGGACGATGCCTTCGTGGATTTCGCCCTGGACCAGCTTTTCGCCCCAGGCGCCGTAGGCCAGGGCAACCGCGTGGTCGGGGTCGGAGAGGAGGGGGAAGGTGAGGGAGAAGTCGCCGCTGAAGCCGGCCAGGGCTTCCTGCGCGTCGGGGGAGATGCCCACTACCTCGTAGCCCTTGCCCTGCAGGGAGGCCAGGCTGTCGCGGAAGTCGCAGGCCTCGGTGGTGCAGCCGGGGGTCGCAGCCTTCGGGTAGAAGTAGACAATGACGTTCTTGCCACGGTAATCGGCCAGAGAGGTCTCGCGGCCCTGGGCGTCCCGGAGGGTGAAATCAGGAGCCGGGGTGCCGGGCTGAAGCTTGGTGGTCAGGGTGGGGCTCATGGCGTTCCTTTGTAAGACTCGGTCAGTGATGGCCAAACATCAAGTGAAGCGGGTCACCGCTTACTGATACAAACCAGCGCGTCATATGCAGTATTCCGCCGGACCCCGAACGGCTGCGTGCGGGCCCGGCATAAACTGGTAGCCGCCGCCGCGGACAGTGGCCACGGCATGGCGGGCATTGCCCAGTTTCTTGCGGATCCTGCCCACGTAGACGTCGATGGAACGTGCGGTGGCTCCGGGAAAATCCAACGATTCCAGGAACTCCTGCAGCTCTTCGCGGCCTACCGTGCGGGACAGGTGCGTCACCAGGTAGCGCAGCACCTTGTATTCGACGCCGGTCAGCGCCACCGGCCTGCCGTCCAGCAGGACGGAGTCGGCGGCGAGGTCCACGGCGACCCTGCTGACGGGGCCGACCGACGGCGGCAGGCGGGTGCCGCCGTCGGCCGCGGTTGCGCCGGGGTTCTCCGCCATGGAAGGAACGCGAGAGGAGTCGGCTGCGGCTCCTTCCGCATTGGCGGAGACCCCGGACGTGGGGGCTCCGGCGGCAGGCCAATGGACTTCCGCCTCCGGAGCAGTTTCGAGGGCCCTGGCAAGGACCATTTGGGCGGCGTGGCGCAGGATATCCGGGCTGGTCCCTTCGGCCGGAACCACCCAGACGGCCAGCCCGTGGGCGGTGGCGCGCCTGGGCGGAACCCGGTGCGGAACCGGATGCGGAACCGCCGCCCGCGGATGGTGTGCTTCCACTGCCATGGCGGGCCCTTATACGCCGCCGCGGCGGATCAGCTTGCCCGTGGGGGTCTGGCCGTCCACTACGGCGCCGCGGAGGAAGGTCTTGCGGACCACGCCGGACAGGGCCTTGCCGTCGTATGGCGTGATGGGGTTCTTGTGCTTGAGCTTGGACACGTCCACCACGAACGCCTCGTCAGGGGCGAACACCGCGAAATCGGCGTCGTAGCCCAAAGCCAGCTGTCCCTTGTTGGTGAGGCGGGCCAGGTTGGCGGGCTTCTCCGCCATCCAGGACACCACCTGTTCCAGCGGGATGCCGCGGTGCCGGGCTTCGCTCCAGATCAGGGACAGGCCCAGCTGCAGTGACGAGACGCCGCCCCAGGCCACGGCAAAGTCGCCGTTTTCCAGGTCCTTGAGGTCCAGGGTGGAGGGGGAGTGGTCCGAGACGATGCAGTCGATGGTGCCGTCCTGCAGGCCCTGCCACAGCAGCTCGCGGTTGGAGGCTTCCCGGATGGGCGGGCAGCACTTGTAGGCGGTGGCACCGTCCGGGATTTCCTCCGCCATCAGCGTCAGGTAGTGCGGGCACGTCTCCACGGTGAGCTTGACGCCGTCGCGCTTGGCGCTGGCAATCATGGGCAGGGCGTCCGACGACGACAGGTGCAGGATGTGCGCACGGGCACCGGTCCAGCGGGCGCGTTCGATGACCTCGGCGATGGCTTTGTTCTCGGCGCCACGGGGGCGGGAGGCCAGGAACGTTTCGTAGTGGTCGCCGCCGGGGTGGGGTGCGCGGTCGATGGCGTGCGAGTCCTCGGCGTGGACGATCATGAGCGAGTCGAAGGACTTCAGCTCGGCCATGTCCTCTTCCATCTCATCCGCGTCCAGGTGCGGGAACTCGTCCACGCCGGAGTGCAGGAGGAAGCACTTGAAGCCGAAGACGCCTTCGTCGTGCAGGGGACGCAGGTCTGCCTTGTTGCCGGGGATGGCGCCGCCCCAGAACCCGACGTCGATGAAGGCCTGGTCCTCGGCTACCTCGCGCTTGAGCTTGAGGTTCTCCACCGTAGTGGTGGGCGGGACGGAGTTCAGCGGCATGTCGATGATGGTGGTCACCCCGCCGGCCGCGGCTGCACGGGTGGCGGAGGCGAAGCCCTCCCACTCGGTGCGGCCGGGCTCGTTGACGTGGACGTGGGTGTCCACCAGGCCGGGCAGCAGGGTTTCGTCGTCGGCCAGTTCGACGATCTCGGTACCGGCCAGGCCGTTGCCCAGCGGCTCGATGGCCACGATCTTGCCGCCGCGGACGCCCACTTCGCGCGGGGCGATACCGGCGGTGGTGAGGATGCGCTGGCCCCGGATGACCAGGTCAAAACGTTCTTCAGACACGGAGGTCCTCCTTGGTACTTGCAGCGCCGGCAGGCCGTCCGGCCGCCAGCTGCTTGCTGATCTGGGTGCCCAGCTGCTCCAGCAGCGGTCCTGCCTCTGCTATGCACCTGTTTACATCGGTTTCGAGCGCCGTCAAAGCGTAGACATCCTCGAACCCGGCAGCCACTGCCTGGTCCTGGTCCAGGGTGGTCCGGCCGCAGACGGCGATGACGGGGACCCCCTGCGCTGCTGCGGCCCTGGCAACACCCATGGGGGTCTTGCCGAGCAGGCTTTGTTCGTCCAGGCTGCCTTCGCCGGTAATCACCAGGTCGGCGCCGGCCAGCCTTTCGGCCAGTTCGGTGAATTCGAGGACGACGTCGATTCCCGGCCGCCGCGTTGCGGCCAGGGCTGCGATGGCGGCGTAGCCCACGCCGCCGGCTGCCCCGGCCCCGGGAGCCTCGGCGGCCTTGACGGCGCGGAATCCGATTTCCCTGGCCAGGACTTCGACAAACCTGGCCAGGGCGGCGTCGAGCATGCCGACGTCTTGTGGTGTGGCACCCTTTTGCGGGCCGAACACCGCCGCGGCGCCCTGGGCGCCGAGCAGGGGGTTGTCGACGTCGGATGCCAGCACGAAGCGGGTGTCCACCAGGCGGGGTTCAAAGTGGGTGAAGTCGATGCTGTGCAGGTTGGCCAGCGCAGCCCCGCCGGGGGGAAGTTCGTTGTTCCGGTTGTCCAGGAGCCTGGCGCCGAGCCCCTGCAGGAGTCCTGCGCCGCCGTCGGTATTGGCACTGCCGCCAACGCCCAGCATGATCCGCCGGCAGCCGGCGTCCAGCGCAGCCCGGATGAGCTGCCCGGTGCCCAGGCTGCTGGCCGTGGTGGCATGCGCCGGGCTGGGGCGGCCGCCGTCCTTTACCCGGGGGACCAGCGCCAGCCCGGAGGCTGTGGCCATTTCGATGACGGCTTCGTGGCCCCGGACGGCGAACTCGGCTTCCACCGGCTGTCCGGTTGGCCCGGCGACCGTTGCCGTGCGGCGGGTGAAACCGGAGCCGACGGCGGCGTCGAGGGTGCCCTCGCCGCCGTCGGCCACCGGAATCCGGACCACGTCAAGGTTGCCGCCGGCCCCGCGCTGCAGGCCCTTTTCCAGGTGGCTGCACACCTCCGGGGCTGACAGCGATCCCTTGAACTTGTCCGGGGCGATCACGATGCGCATGGTTAGGCCTGCAGTGCCGGGATGGCGGTGGGAGCGTCGGCGGCGGATTCCGCCAGTTCCTCGAACTCGTTCACGGCGTTGATTTCCACGCCCATGGAGATGTTGGTGACCTTCTCCAGGATCACCTCCACCACCACGGGAACCCGGAACTCACCCATCAGGGCCTTGGCCTTGTCGAACGCGGCAGCGAGGTCGCTGGGGTCCTCCACGCGGACGGCCTTGCAGCCCAGGCCCTCGGCCACCTTCAGGTGGTCCACGCCGTAGCCGCGGGTGTCCTCGGACAGGTGGGAGCTGTTGATGTTTTCGAACGCCAGGGACACGTTCTGTTCCATGTTGAAGCCGCGCTGCGACTGCCGGATCAGGCCCAGGTACGAGTTGTTCACCACCACGTGGATGTAGGGCAGGTTGAACTGCGCGCCCACGGCCAGTTCCTCGATCATGAACTGGAAGTCGTAGTCGCCGGAGAGGGCCACCACGGTCTGGTCCGGGTTGGAGCGGGCGACGCCGAGGGCGGCCGGGGCGGTCCAGCCCAGGGGGCCTGCCTGGCCGGCGTTGATCCACTTGCGCGGGCCGAAGACGTGCAGCATCTGCGCGCCGGCGATCTGGGACAGGCCGATGGTGGACACGTAGGTGGTGTCGCGGCCGAAGGACTTGTTCATCTCCTCGTACACGCGCTGCGGCTTGATGGGGATGTTCTCGAAGTGCGTCTTGCGGTGCAGGGAGGCCTTCCGGTCCTGGCACTCGGCAACCCAGGCGCTGTAGTCCGGCAGGGACCCTGCCGCTGCCCGCTCCTTGGCGAGCTCAACCAGCCCGGCCAGCGCCGCGCCGGCGTCGGACGCGATGCCCAGGTCCGGTGAGAAAACGCGGCCGATCTGGGTGGGCTCGATGTCGATGTGCACGAACTTGCGGCCTGCCGTGTAGGTTTCCAGGCCGCCGGTGTGGCGGTTGGCCCAGCGGTTGCCGATGCCGATCACGAAGTCGCTCCGCAGGTAGTTCTCGTTGCCGTAGCGGTGGCTGGTCTGCAGGCCCACCATGCCGGCCATGAGCTGGTGGTCATCAGGGATGGTGCCCCAGCCCATCAGGGTGGGAATGACCGGAACGTTCAGGGTTTCGGCCAGCTCCACCAGCTGCGCGGATGCGCCGGCGTTGATGATGCCGCCGCCGGCCACGATCAGCGGGTGCTTGGCGGCGAGCAGCATGTCCAGGGCCTTTTCCAGCTGCTTGCGGGAGGCCTTGGGCTTCTCAACGGGGAGTGGCTCGTAGGTGTCGATGTCGAATTCGATTTCTGCCATCTGCACGTCGATGGGCAGGTCCAGCAGCACCGGGCCGGGGCGGCCGGAGCGCATCAGCTGGAAGGCCTTCTGGAAGGCGCCGGGAACCTGGCCCGGTTCCAGGATGGTCATGGCCATCTTGGTGACGGGCTTGGCAATGGACTCGATGTCCACGGCCTGGAAGTCCTCCTTGTGCAGCTTGGCCACGGGGGCCTGGCCGGTGATGCAGAGCATGGGGATGGAGTCTGCCCAGGCGGCGTACAGGCCGGTGATCATGTCGGTGCCGGCGGGGCCGGAGGTGCCGATGCAGATGCCGATGTTGCCGTCCTTGGCGCGGCTGAAGCCATCGGCCATGTGGCTGGCACCTTCAACGTGGCGGGCCAGGGTGTGGCGGATGCCGCCGTGGGCGCGCATTGCGGAGTAGAAGGGGTTGATGGCGGCGCCTGGCAGGCCGAACGCCTCGATGGCGCCTTCCTTTTCCAGGATGGCCACCGCTGCATCAACGGTACGCATCTTGCTCATGGGGTGCTCCTTGAAAGCTTGAAAGTCTGTTTTTGGGTGTGCTGGAGGGACCGCCGTCGTTTCGTGTACGACGGCGGGTTCCCTGCTGAGGTGCTTGTTCCGCGCTTTTGTCCCGGCTGCGCCGGGAGTGGCTACTTCCTGCCGCTGAGCTGCAGGACCTGCTTGAAGAGTCCGGAGTGGTCCAGTGCGCCGTCACCCTGGTTGACGGTGGCGGCGACGAGCTGGGCGGCGACTGCGCCGAGGGGGATGGCGACGTTCGCTTCGCGGGCGGCCGCGGTGACGATGCCCAGGTCCTTGTGGTGCAGGGCGAGCCGGAAGCCGGGGTCGAAGTTGCGGTCCAGCATCTTCTGGCCCTTCTGGTCCAGGACCTTGGAGCCGGCCAGGCCGCCGCCGAGGACCTTGAGGGCGGCGTCGGTGTCCACGCCGTAAGCCTCAAGGAAGGCGATGGCCTCGCCGAGGACTTCAATGTTGACGGCCACGATCAGCTGGTTGGCCGCTTTGACGGTCTGGCCGGAGCCGGAGGGGCCGACGTGGACGATGGTTTTGCCGACCGCGTTCAGGACGTCCTGGGCGTCGTCGAAGTCTGCCTTGTCGCCGCCCACCATGATGGACAGGACGGCGTCGATGGCGCCCTGTTCGCCGCCGGAGACAGGGGCGTCGAGGGGGCGGATGCCTGCTTCGCGGGCTTCGTCGGACAGGCGCTTGGCCACGTCCGGGCGGATGCTGGAGGCGTCGATCCACAGCGCGCCCTGCTTCGCGTTGGCGAAGACGCCGTCCTTGCCGCTGACCACGCCCTCAACGTCGGGGGAGTCCGGCACCATGGTGATGACGACGTCGGCGTCCTTGACGGCGTCCGCGATGCTCGAGGCGCCCTGGCCGCCCTCGGAGACCAGCTTGTCGATCTTGTCCTGGCTGCGGTTGAATCCGGTGACGGTGTGGCCGGCCTTGACCAGGTTGATGGCCATGGGCAGGCCCATGATTCCGAGTCCGATGACTGCAACTTTGCTCATGATGGTTCTCTTTCCTGAAAGTCTGTGTGGGTACTAGTTGCTGGCGTGCTCGCGGATGGCCCAGCTGAAGGCCGTTTCCTGCGGTTCCTTGTACTCGAGGCCGATGTAGCCCTCGTAACCGAGTTCGCGGCTGCGGGCGATCCATTCGCCGAGCGGGAGGGTGCCGGTGCCGGGGGCGCCGCGGCTGGGGTTGTCGGCGATCTGGATGTGGCCGAACTCCTTGGCATGGTTTTCGATGACTGCCTGGACGTCGTCGCCGTTGACTGCCAGGTGGTAGAAGTCGGCGAGGAGCTTGATGTTCCCGACGCCGGCTTCCTCCTTGACGCGGGCGATGACCTGGAGTGCGTCGTCGGCGGTGAGGAGCGGGTATTTGGGTGCGCCGCTTACGGGTTCGAGGAGGACGGTGCCGCCGATGCGGGCTACGCCTTCGGCCGCTGCCGCCAGGTTCTTGACGGCGAGTTCATCCTGCTCTTCGGGGGTGAATTCGTCCTGCCGGTTGCCGTAGAGGGCGTTGAAGGCCTTGCAGCCCAGGCGCCCGCCGATGCCGGCCACGACGTCGATGTTGTCCTTGAACTCGGAGCACCGTCCCTTCCAGGACACCAGGCCGCGATCACCGCCGGGCATGTTGCCGGCGTTGAAGTTCAGGCCCGTGAGCTGCACCCCGGCGTCCGTGATGGCGTTCTCGAACGCGGTGATCTCGCTGTCCGCCGGGACCGAGGTTTCGAAGGGCCACCAGAACTCAACGGCGTCGAAGCCTGCGGCCTTGGCGGCGGCGGGGCGTTCGAGCAGGGGAAGCTCCGTGAGGAGGATGGAGCAGTTCACTGTGTACGTCATCGTAGGTCCTTCCGAGGAGGGGCTTTGATCTATCTTCCCTTGCTGCCGGCATCTTCACCGTTTCCGCTTTGTGGAATTTAGATTCTGCTTTATGAAAAGTGTAGGGAAGGTGGGGTGGGGTAGTCAAGGGGAGGCGCGGGCGGGAGACTGGTAGCAGGTACGTCCGCCCGACGTGAAATGGACTGGAGCGATCATGACCGCTGCCCGCCTCCGGCTTCTGGCCTGGCTCATCGCCGTGATGGCCTTCCTTGCCGGCTGCACGCCCGGGGTGGGCGCGGGGCAAGCCGTGTCTGGATCCGCGGCCCCGTCACCTTGGGCGATCGCGACGGTGCCCACCCCGGCGTCCGGTTCGGCAAGCTCCGCGCCGGATGCGGCCGACGTCGCCCTCGCTCCGCCGCAGGCGCCGATCCCGGCCGCCACTCCCGCTCCCGCCCCCGCCAGTGCTCCCGCTCCCGCCCCGGTGCCCCAGCCGTTTGCCCTCAACCTGTACCGGGAGGGGGACTTCGTTCCGCAGTACACCTTCGACTGGTGCGTGGCCGCGAGCATCCAGATGGCGCACAACCTGATTGACGACACCGGCGGCGGCACCTGGGCTGACCGCGCGCAGCAGAACGAACTGTGGGAGACGGCCCGCGCCCACTCTTCGGACTCGTTCAACGGCGCCAATCCCTTCGGCTGGGCGCAGGTGCTGACGGAAGCGGGGATGGGGCCGTACGCCGTCGTGAGCGTTCCGGGCTATGAAGAAGCGGTGCGGACGGCGGCGCGTGCCATCACGGAGACGGGCAGGCCGGTGGGCCTGGTGATGTGGAGTGGCCGCCACGCCTGGGTGATGAGCGGATTCGAATCGGTGGGCGATCCGCGCCAGTTCCCCGATTTTTCAGTGACCGGCATCCGCGTCCTCGATCCGCTCTACCCCTACGGCAGTGGCCAGTGGGGCCCGTCGCCGGCGCCCAATGCCCTGCTGACGCCGGAGCAGTTGGCCACGCAGTTCGTAGTCCGCGAGCCGCGGCGCTGGAGCAGCGGCCTGGCCGCCGGCTACCTCCTGGTGCTTCCCACTGCCGCGTAGCCGGGCCGCATCCAACCTGCCATCCAGCCCGGCTGCCATCCACCCTGGCCGCCATCCAACCTGGCCGCCGCGAAACCCTGGAAACGCCAAACATCCCCGGCACGGAAAACCGCGCCGGGGATGTTTGCAGTAAAGCCGGGGACTAGTGGGTCAGGTCCTTGCCCTTGGTTTCAGGAATCGTGAACACGAACGCTGCGCTGACCGCCAGGAGCAGCACTGCGTAGATGTTGAACGCCTGCGGCGCCCCAAGGGACGAGCCCAGCCACTGCTGCAGGTAGGGGGCGGTGCCGCCGAACACCGCCACGCAGATGGAGTAGGGCACGCCCACGCCCACCGTGCGGATGGAGGTGGGGAACAGCTCGGCGTACACGGCCGGAACAATGGCGGCGCTCGCAGCCACGAAGACCAGCATCACGGACATGCTCACGGCCAGCTGCCAGGCGGAGTCCTTCAGCAGCCAGGTCATGGGGAAGTGCAGCACCGCGGAGCCGATTGCGCCGGCCCACAGGACCTTCTTGCGGCCGATGCGGTCCGAGAGCTTTCCCCATACGGGCAGGGCGGCGATGAAGACGATGTTGGCGATCACGCCCGCCCACAGTGCCTCGCCGCGGTCGATCTTCAGCGCGGTGGTGGCGTAGCTTGGCGCCACCACGCCCCAGATGTAGTAGATCACCGTCAGGCCCACGGTCAGGCCGATGACCTGCATGGCCTGCTTGCGGTAGCGGACAATCTGCGGCCAGATGGGAGCGCGCTTGGCGGTGACGGCCTCGTCCTTGAATGCCTCGGTCTCGTGCAGGCGTGACCGCATGATCAGCGCGTACAGGCCCATGGCGGCACCGATCAGGAACGGGATCCGCCAGCCCCAGGCATTCATCGCCTCGGTGCTCAGCGCCATGTTCAGGACGGCGCCCAGCAGCGTTCCGAAGAGGATGCCCACGGTCCCTGAGGTGTAGATGAGGGTGGCCCAGAAGCCGCGGTGTTCCTTGGGGGCCATCTCGGACAGGTACGTCTGCGAGGACGGCAGCTCGCCGCCGTGTGCCAGGCCCTGCACCAGGCGGGCCACCAGCAGCATGAGCGAAGCGAAAGCACCGACGCTGGCGAACGTGGGGGCGATGCCGATCAGCAGGCTGCCCAGCGAGGCGAGGCCGACGGCGAAAGTCATCGAGGTCTTCCGGCCCACCCGGTCGCCGATCCAGCCGAAGAGGAAGCCGCCGAAGGGCCGGGCTACGAAGCCGACCGCAAAGATCGCCAGGGTGGACAGCACCGCCGACGCCGGGTCCTCCTTGCTGAACAGCTGGCTGGCGATGAAGGGAGTAAACGTGGCGTAGATGGCCCAGTCGTACCACTCAACGGCATTGCCGATGCCGGTGCCGACGATGGTCTTGGCGGTGGACATGCGTCCAGTCTGGGGCTTGGTTACTGCAACGGACATGGTCTTCTTCCTGGTCGGTTGGTCTGCGGGAAAGGGCAGCGGCGCTGCTGCCGGGGACGGGAGGGGAAACTTAGGCGGTCCGCGAGAGCGTGGCCAGCCGCGAAATGGCGAGTTCCGCGTAGAGTGCGGCGCCGTCCGCGAGCACCGCGTCATCGAACGTGGCATACGGGGAGTGGTTGAACGGCGACGCGTCGGGGTCGCCCCCGGGGGACACGGCGCTGAGGCCCACAAACGTGCCGGGTACCTCGGCCAGCACGCGGGAGAAGTCCTCCGAGCCGCTGAGCGGGGTGGCCCAGCGCGAGAGGCGGCGCTCGCCGAAAAGCTCGGTGATCACTTTTTCGGCGGTGTGTGTTTCGTCTTCGTTGGTGATGGTGAGCGGGTATTCCTGCAGGTAGTCGACGGCGACCTCCACTCCGTGTGCGGCGGCGATCCCCTTGAGCAGGCGTGGCACGGCGTCCATCATCTTCAGGCGGGATGCTTCCGAGAAGGTCCGGATGGTTGCTTCGATGCGCGCAGATTCCGGGATGATGTTCCGCTTGGTCCCCGCGTGCAGCACGCCCACGGACAGGACTACGGGATCGAACATGTTGAACTGGCGGGTGACCATGACCTGCAGGGCTGTCACCATTTCTGCTGCCACGGTGACCGGATCCTTCGCGGAATGCGGTGCCGAACCATGGCCGCCGGCGCCGAGCACCGTGACTTCCAGGCCGTCCGACGCGCTGAGCATGACGCCGGGCTTGGTGCAAAAGGTGCCGTGCGGCTCCAGCGAGGAAAACACGTGCATGCCGTACGCTGCCTGGACGCGTGGACCAGCGGCGTCCAGGACGCCCTCCCGGATCATGTAGCTGGCCCCGTCGCAGCCTTCCTCGCCAGGCTGGAACATGAGGACGACGTCGCCCTGGAGTTGGTGCCTCTTCTCGGCCAGGAGGGTGGCGGCTCCGGCGAGCATGGAGGTGTGCAGGTCGTGGCCGCAGGCGTGCATGGCGCCGTCAGCCTGGGATGTGAAGTGGACCCCGGTCTTCTCCTGGACGGGCAGCCCGTCCATGTCTGCACGGAGGAGGACCGCGGGACGCTGCCCGGCGGGATCAGAGTTGCCGCCACGCAGGACTGCGGTGACCGACGTCGTCTCCTTGCCCAGGGTGATCTCGAAGGGGAGGCCGTCCAGCGCCTCCAAAACCTTCTCCTGGGTGCGCGGAAGGTGGAGCCCGATTTCCGGCTGCCGGTGCAGGTCGTGGCGCAGGCGGACCAGGTCATCCTGCAGGTCCTTGGCGTCGGCGGTTATGGTCACGTGTTACTCCTTGGCATGGGCATCAGGGCTTGGGGACTATTCTGAAGTGGCGTGGTTCACAATCAAGGAAAGCGCTGGAATTATTCTGCAAGTGCCTGATGGCGTCAGGATTCATGCAAGGTGAAGGAGGCGTGGGTGGAGCTCAGCGAGGATGACCTTGCCCTGATCCAAGTGCTGCAGGCTGCGCCGAGGCTTGGCTGGGCTGACGCCGCCAAGGTGCTGGACGTCCATGCGACTACCCTCGCCGCCCGCTGGGACAGGCTGGCCTCGCAGGGCGCTGCGTGGACGACGGCGCACCTGGCGGGTGACCCCAAGCAGATGCTCCTGGCGTATGTGGCCGTTGACTGCGAAATGAACCGGCGGGACAGCGTCACGGCGCAGCTGGCCGCTGTGCCGGAGATCGTGACGGTGGAGGAGGCGGCCAGCAACCGGGACCTGATGCTGACTGTCATTACCCGGTCGCTGGAGGAATTCAGCGACCGTGTGGTCTCGCAGCTGAAAACCATCGACGGGCTGACCAAGTACCAGGTGGCCCTGTGCACACGGCTGCACAGCAGCGGCGACGACTGGCGGTTGAATGTCCTGAGCCGTTCGCAGCTGGCCACCCTGCGGACCCTCGCACCGCAGGCACGCCCGGAGCCGGCGCAGGTGGCCGGGCAGCTTCCGCAAAGCCACCTTGACCTGCTGCCGTTCCTGGCCCGGGATGGCCGTGCCACAGCTGCGCAGATTGCCCGCGCCCTTGGCCGCCATCCCGCCACCGTGCAGCGCCAGCTGAACCGCGTGCTGGCCAGCGGCATCCTGTCGTTCCGCTGCGAAATCGCGCAGCGCTACTCGTCGTTCCCGGTGACCTGCCAATGGTTCGTGAACGTACCGGCCGGCCAGCACGAGGCAGCCGCAGCAGAGATCCGCACCATCAGCAACGTGCGGCTGAGCGCCTCCACCACCGGACCCACCAACTTCGTGATCATCATGTGGCTGCACACGCTGGCAGACGTCATGTCCGCTGAACTGGCGCTGCAGCAGAAGGTGCCCGGCATCGACATTGTGGAGAGCGCGGTGATGCTGCGGACGGTCAAGCGGGTGGGCTGGATGCTGAAGGAAGATACGACGGCGAGTGGCGCCGTCGTCCATGCCGGAAACCTGGGCGCCGCAGACTGAAACGGACAGATCGTAACGGGGAGGAGCCAGGGACGCTGCCCCTGGCTCCCCGCTAAGGGGAAGAAGAGTTCTACTTCCCGTCGCGGTGGACTTCCACTACGGCGCTCTTCTCCCATGGGGTCCAGTCGGACCAGTGTCCGCCGTGGTTCTGCACGCGGAACGAGACCAGCTGGTAGACCTCTTCTGCGCCCCTGCGGTCGAGGTTAGGCACACGGTCAATGCTGGAAAGGGTCCTCGCGCCGTCGTGGCGATCAAACTGCTCGGTGAAGACTGTGCGGCCGAGGAAGTCGTCACTGCTGCGCGGACCGGGGTCGTCTTCGTAGCGCAACTGGCGGATCTCGACGGTCCTTTCGCCGTTGCAGTCCACTTTGATCCTGAAATCGACCTTGTTGCCCCGGAGATCCTTGGGATCCTTTGGGTCGACGGTACAGCCGTTGCGGCTTGTTTCCGCGTTGGCGGGTGCGGCCAACGCGAGGAAACCTCCGAACAGGCCCAGTGAGAGGACCGGAACCATGGCCAGCCTTGCCCGGGTTGGCCTCTTAATTCGAGTGTTGGACATATCTTGTTGCTCCTCAAAGGATGCGATTCACCTTTGCGGGCAGCCTTAAGCCGCCGGAATTGAGCACATTTTCAATAAACCGTTGTGGTGGCAGGAGCCTGCCCGTCCCGTTTCAAACAGCGCGCCCCGCAGTGGGGGTGGCTTCGACTCCGGATCCTTCTGTTCGCTGATCCGGTGTTTAAAAATATCCTCCCCTCTGCGCAGCTGCGCTAGGGGCAACCGCACCCTGCTTGGAGCTGGGCGCCGCTTGTGCCGGGGCTGGCCTTTGTGCTCCTTTCCGGCGTTCGCCGCAGGCGGCAGACTGTCCCTATGACTTTTGCGAATGTGGGAATGCTGGGAACCAAGCCCGGCCAGCGCGATGCCCTGGTGGCCATCCTGCTCCGGCCGAAACCCGGGATGAAGGAAGCCGGGTGCCTGCTGTATGAGGTGGGAATTAATGCCGATATGCCGGACACTGTGTTCGTCTCGGAACTCTGGGAGTCTGCCGAAGCGCACCAGGCATCGCTGCAGTTGGACAGCACGCAGGCCGCGATCGCCGAGGCGAAGCCGCTGCTGTCCGGTGAAATGGGAGGCCACCGGTTCACGGTGCTGGGGTCCCCGCTTCGGTAGCTGCCGCCAAAAGCGAAATACCTCCTTCCCAGGACGGGTATTCAGCGGCGAGTGGATTGCGGTAATCGGGGTAAGGGAGGACACATGAAACCGTTGCCCGCACTTGAGCTTGTCACCCGTTTCGAGGATGCCGAGTGGCTTGACCCACTGGCCAAGAGCGTCCGGAAAATCGTCCTGAAGGTCATCAAACCGCGCTGGGCCCGTGATGTCCTCCACGGCGTTCCCATCGGCCACCCGGTGCATCCCCTTGCTGTCCAGGTGCCCATCGGTGCCTGGCTCTCCGCAGGAGTACTCGACGCGGTCCCGGGCGGAGAAAAAGCTGCCCGGCTGCTTATAGGGGTGGGCACTGCCAGCGTGATTCCGTCTGCGCTGGCCGGATTCACCGATTGGTCCCAGCTTCATCCGCAGCAGCAGAGGGTGGGCCTGGTGCACGCCGCAGCCAACGTCACCGCGACAGGCCTCTACATCGCGTCGCTGGTGCAGCGGTCAACTGGCAGCCAGGGAAGCGGCAAGGTGCTTGCATATCTTGGACTGGCCACCGTCAGCGCCGGCGGCTTCCTGGGCGGCCACCTTTCGTACCGCCAGGCTGCGGGCGTGAACCACAGCGAGGAAATCCCGCACCGCTTCCCGTCCGGCTGGCAGCCGTTGGCGCCGTTGGCGGAGCTGCCCGAGGGCGGCCTGCACAAGCGCGAAGTGGCCGGCATCCCGTTGCTGGTACACCGTGAGGGCGGAACGGTCAACGTACTCTCCGACGTCTGCAGCCACCTCTCCGGTCCGCTTCACGAGGGCAAGATCAAGGACCACGACGGCGACCCGTGCGTCGTCTGCCCCTGGCACCGGAGCACATTCTCTCTGCGCACCGGTGAAGTGAAAGCCGGCCCGGCAACTTCGCGGCAGCCACTTTTCGAAACGCGGGTGACCGGGGAACTCGTGGAGGTGCGCCTGCCCGGGGCTGACGGCTAGAAAGGCCGTTAGGCCCTGTTGGGTTGGCAAGGGCGGCGAAAAACTGGGTGCATGGCGACGTCAAGGAGAATCCAGGCGAGGTGAGTCCAGGGGCGGTGAGCGATCTTCGCGAGGACATCGCAGTCCTCTACAAGGGGCGGAAGGGATCCGTCGATTTCGTTGACGTTCCTTTGCTGCTCTTCGCCATGGTCCGGGGCCAGGGGGACCCCGACGGACCTGCATTCGCGGAAGCAGTCCAGGCGCTCTTTACCATCAGCTACGCCGCGCACTTCGGGCTCAAGAAGCGGGCTGGTTTGGCCACGAAAGTAATGCCGCTGGAAGCACTGTGGTGGTTCGACGAGCCTGGGGACGCTGACCCCGACGAGCCCGTAACAGCAGGCTTCGGCGGCCTTTCAGGAGTCGACCGGGAATCATGGCGATGGCAGGCCATGATGGTTCAGCCCGAACCAATCGACGAAGCCATGCTGGAGCGGGCCAGGGAGGAGTCCCGGGCCAAGGAACTTCCGGCACTGGACCTGCTCCAGTTCGAGCGTTGGGAAGAGGGCCGCTGCGCCCAGACCCTCCATGTCGGTCCTTACGCCGACGAAGGCGCCACAATCGCCCGCCTCGACGCAGCGGTGGTGGAGGCCGGGCTGAAGGTCCGCGGCAGGCACCACGAAATCTACCTCGGCGATCCCCGCCGCAGCGCACCTGACAAGCTGCGAACGCTGATTCGCCACCCGGTGGTGTAAAAGACTGATGACGCGTGTAACCGAACCGCGGGAGATTGCTTCCGGCGTGCTGTTGATGACCTCCGGTGCAGGTCCAATGGCCGCAAACCTCTACCTTGTGCGCTCGGGTACCACCTGGGCGATGGTGGACTGTGGCTGGGCCGGCAGCGCGGAGCCGGTCCGGCGCGCTGTGGAGCAAGAGTTGGGGAATAGCATCACGCCTGGTGCCATCCTGCTGACGCACATCCATCCGGACCACTCCGGCGCTGCCGGTGCCCTGGCCCGGACGTGGGAGGTGCCGGTGTACGTTCACCAAGCAGAGTTGCCCATGGCCGCCGGGAAATACATCCCCGAGTTTTCAATGCCGCTGGACCGCTGGATCATCGCCCCGCTCCTGTGGTCGTTGCCCGCCCGCACCCGCCGCAGGATCGAAGCGTCCGGTGACATCACGGACGTCGCCCGCAGCCTGCCCCGCGATGGAGGAATACCAGGGCTGCCAGGGTGGGCGGCCATCCCCACGCCCGGCCATACCCCGGGACATGTTGCCTATTGGCGCGCCGGCGATGGCGTCCTGCTCACCGGGGATGCGGTGGTGACGGTGGGTTTGAATTCCATCCGCGGCATCCTCTCAGGCGTACCGGACCTGTCCGGGCCACCCAGGTACACCACCTGGAACTGGGAGCAATCCATGGACTCCATCACACGCCTCGCAGGTCTGGGTCCCCGGTTGCTGGCGCCGGGCCATGGGCAGCCGCTTGCTCTTGGGGCCGTTCCGCGGCTGCGGGCTCTCACTATGAAGGAGCGCACGCAACGGATGAGGCTCCGTGGCCGCGCTGCGGGATCCCCCGAGGCTGCCTAGCCCGTTCGCTGGCTGTCCGCGATGTGCCAAGGGAAGCGTCATGCGCCCTGTGGTTCCTCCAGAGTTGCTACACGGCAAGGCGCTCCAACAGGGCTTCCTCCAAGAGGCTTCGCTCCGTTGGCATGAGCCTTTGCAGCCATTGCGGCCAGTTTCCTGGTGGCCAGTGGGTTGGTTCTGGGTCCTGGTATTCGGCGTTGTAGTGCCGTCCCGTGGGTGAGGTCCAGCCGGGTGGTTCATTCTTGGTGGCCGGTCGGGTGTCCATTGGCTGTGATGTTTGAGTCGGTGGTGCTTGGGGCAGAGTTGGGCCAGGTTGCTGACGTTGGTGGTGCCGCCGTGTTGCCAGGCGGTGAGGTGGTCTGTTTCGTTATCGGGCGTGCGGTTGGCGCAGCCCCGGAAGGTGCACTTGGCATCCCGCATCCTGACCCACCGTTTGATGGCCTCCGTGAGCCGGTAGTTCTTCCTTCCGATCTCCAGTGGTGCCCCGTCCCTGGGGTCGATCAGGACCCGGTAGAGGGAGTCCGCCCCGTCGGCGACCAGTTTCCGTGCCATGGAGGCCGGGATCGGGCCGAAGCCATCCAGTACGGCGGGTTCGTCGGTGGCTCCGAGGAGGGAAAATACGGGCACCATCACCAGGACATCGGCCCGCGGGGTGGGGACCTTCCCGACCTCCGTGGATTTCCCGGTCTGTGTGGTGTTCCCAGCCCCCAGCAGCAGGGAGGCGGCGATGTCGGGGCGCAGCTGGGTGAGCGTGCGCTCTTCGTCGGGGCCTTGGAGTCCGCGGGCGGTTGCGGTGGTGCGGTTCCAGATCGCGGAGGCGGTGTCCCCGGGGAGGTAGAGGGAGACCCAGGCCATGCCGTCCTTGTCGGGGGTGTATTCCATCCGCCGGTCGGCTACCCCTTTTACATGGCGTTTCTCGATCGATTCCGGATGGTGGCGTTCCCGCCAGCCACGGACCTTGGCTCGGAACCGTGACGGTACGAGGTCTCCGGGGGTGGCGCCGCGGGCGGGGCGGGGTGCGTCAGGGTCGAAGAAATGCGCCACCAGCGACGCCGCGCCGTCAGTGGTGAGGCCCTCGGTTTCGTCGGCGACAATCCGGGCGTGCTGCCAGGACATCGCGCCCGCGGCCAGGGCGTTCATGGCGTGCGGCAGGGAGCAGATCCGGCGTGACTGCTCCACCAAAGCGCCCGCGGCTGTGGAGCTGATGGTCAGGACTCCGGCGATTTCCTCCACCACCGACATGTCAGCGTAAGTGCGGTCCTGGATCGAGGCGTCCGGCGGGGTCATCGCTTGCTGGAACTCCGCTGCCTCAGCGGCGTCGCGTGCTTTCGTCGCAGCGAGCTGCGCCTCCAGCCGAGCCATCAGCTCCAGCCGTTCCAGCCGGATCTCATACCGCCGCTGCAAAACATCCGTACCGGCGCTAATATCCACACCGGCACCAGCATGAGCCCCGGAAGCCAGGAAATCGTCCTCTTTCTCCAGCGCATCAAGGGCAGCAACGGAGGCATGGACACCTTCCAAAGCCACCCCAACACCACCGGCGATTCCCATAAGAACATCATCCAACGGGGGTCCGACATTCGAAGCGGCGCCCGAAACCGGTGCGCCTCAGCAGGCTGTAGCGGTCAGCCCGAGGAGTTTACCCACGCGCCTTTCCGCAGCACGCGGGCAAGCTTCAAATCCTGGTCAAGCACCAACACGTCCGCCGGCATCCCGGGACGCAGATCCCCGGCCTGCGCCGAGAGCCCCAGCACGGACGCTGGAACAGCCGACGCTGAGGTTACGGCGTCGCGCAGGGAAACACCCGCGGCCACAGTAGTCCGGAGGACCTCCAGCAGCGTGCTGGTGCCACCCGCAATGGCACCAGTGGCATCCACCCGCGCCACGCCTTGGTCTACCGTGACGGAAAGGGACCCCAGCAGGTATTGGCCGTCGTCAAGACCGGTTGCAGCCATCGAGTCGGTGACGAGGGCGATATTGTCCGCACCAACTAGATCAAAGACCAACTGCACCGTTTCGGGCGCCACATGTACACCGTCGGCTATCAGTTCCACCACCGCTTCTCCCGCCCGTGCCGCGCTGAGGCATGCCGCGACGGGTCCGGGGGAGCGATGGTGCAGTGGAGGCATGGCGTTGAACAGGTGGGTAACCGTCGGCCGCCGCCGCCCCGTGGAATGCCCGCCAGCGGCCAAACCGCCCGCTGCGCGCTTAAGGAAAGCCGCCGCCGTCGGATGATCCGCAGCCGTGTGTCCCAAGGACGGGATGATGCCGCGCGCCGCGAGGAGATCCACAAGTTCGAACGCTCCGGAAAGCTCGGCCGCCAGGGTCATGGAAACCATTGATTCCCCGGCAGCACCAAGGAATCCGGACACCAGGCCCGGATCGGGATCCAACAGCAGCGCAGTGTCATGGGCGCCGCACTGCTCCGTTGAAAGGAATGGACCCTCGAGATGCGAACCGGCAATGAGGCCCTCACCAGCCAGCCCCCGAAGAGCGGAAAGGTTGCGGACAAGCTGTCCGGGCTGCCCCGTGACGATGCTGGCCAGAAGCGTAGTTGTGCCGCGGCTGTGAAGGTAGCGGGCGGCGTGGCGGGCACCGTCCGGGTTGCCCTCCGAGAAGTCAGAGCCGTGTGCCCCGTGACAGTGCAGGTCGACCAGGCCCGGCAGGAGAAACCCCGGTGCCGCGGCCTGATCCGGAAGAACCCCGGGAAATTCCGACGCCGGCCCAGCAAAGGTGACCACGCCGCCGTCGACCGCTACAACACCGTCCGGCACATCCAGGGTCGCCGAAACAATGTGCCCGCGGAGGATGAGCTCACTGTTCACGGTCCACTCGCCTCCCGCCACGGATTATTCCACAACGGCCCCGCGGGCATTCGGCACAAATCCTGCACGCGGCACTATCAGGCAAACTTCCTCCGTGCCGTTATTTCACCGTGCCAGTGGGAACCTTTACAGTGAAAGTGCTAAGCATGCTGTCTATTTCGGAGGGTGAACCTGATGCGAAAAGTTTCTGCGCTTGGAGTAATGGCTGCGGCGATGCTGGCATTGGCCGGCTGCTCGGGCGGGGGCGGCGGTACGGCCACCCCGTCCAGTTCGGCGACCGCGTCGCCGTCCGCCAGCCCGACCGCGGACGCCAAGGTGTACTCGGAGGATCAGCTCCGTGACCTGATCTCGGGCATGAAGGACGCCGACGGCAATGAGCTCAAGCTGTACTCCAAGGAGCAGGTTGACCAAGGCGGAAACATCGCCAACCTGCTCATGAGCACGGCAACCATCGACCCCAAGGACTGCAAGGACATTGCCACGGCCGGCCTGCTGGACAAGGTGGAAAACGGTGACGTTGCCGTAGCACTTTCGGACGGTAACCAGCCGCGCAGCCTGTCGGCCCAGTCCGGCAGCGACGGCCCAGACGCCGTAAAGACACTGAACGACATCAGCGGCAAGATGGACCAGTGCGCCAAGTTCTCGGTCTCCGCGCTGGGGCAGAAATACGACGTGTCCAGCAAGGAACTGAAGACGGACACCGACGCGGACAAGACCTTCGCCACCGTCAGCACCCGCAGCGGTGACAACCAGCAGAAGCTGATGCAGGTTTCCGCCGCGCAGGGGCGCCTGCTGGTGGTGGCCACGAAGAGCGGCACCGACCTGGGCGACAAGGACCAGAAGGAACTTGAGGGCCTCATCAATGACGTGTTGAAGAAGGCCGACGGCGGGGGCGCCACTTCCAGCCCGTCCTCCACCAGTTCGTCGGGTTCCATGGGCACGTCCTCGCCGAGTGGCTCGGCTTCGTCGACCGCCTCGTCCACCTCTTCGGCGACGATGTCATCGGGCAGTGGCGCCTCGTCGTCGGCCTCCCCGACTGCCTCGCGGTAGCCGCAACCCACAGCGCGGAGGCGGGCCAGGACTGCAAAGTCCTGGCCCGTCCTGCGCGCCCCTCAGGCCTGCGCGAACTCCAGCCGGGAATGGAGCTCCGCCGCGACCTCGCCCGCCGGTGCGGACGCGTCTATCCGCAAAAAGCCCGCGTACTCCGGCAGTTCCCGGTACCCGTGGTGGAAGGCGGCGAGGTCAGCAAGGCTCTCCGAATCCGTCCCACGGACAATGATGCGGCGGTGGGCTTCGGCGTGGTCGATGTCCAGGTGGAAGACGGCGTCCGGTTGCGGCAGCCGGGCCAGCAGCCAGGGGAGGAAGCGTCCGCGGGGCAGCCCTCTTGCGTGCCGCAGTGCCAGTTGGCAGTGAAGGTGGCGGTCCATCACCACCAGGCCGTCGAACCGGCTGGCGCGCAGGTGCGATACCAGCACGTTGGCCACCCGGAGAAGGGTTTCGACGCCGTCTGCCACCCTGTCCGGCAGCCGCACTCCCAGCCTGGCCGCGGCCAGGGACATGACCCGCCGGCCCGCATGGTTGCTCACCAGCAAGGCCCGTCCGCCGCGGGCCCGCACCATCGAAACCAGCGCGCGGGCCGCCGTCGACTTTCCCGATCCGTCGATGCCCGTCAGCACAATGATCATCCGGCCTCCTCCCGCCGCTCCGTTTAACGCCGGGGACGGGCGCAATGTCCCGGATGAGCTGGAATTCACAGGCGCCAGCGGCGGGGTGAAGTGCAGTGCTACATGATGTTGGTGGGTATCAGCAGCGCCCAGGCCAGGGCCGGAGCCACCAGCACCACGCCGCCGGCATAGAACGTCAGCTGCTTGTAGACCCTTTGCCGGTCGTGATCCCGGGCATTGGCCACCACCAGTGCGCCATCAGTGGAGAAGGGGGAGACGTCGACGACGGTGGCCGCGATGGCCAGCGCGGCAACAGTTCCGGAGGCGCTGAGGGAGCTCGTGGCCAGGAGGGGTCCGGCCAGGGGTATGAACGCGGTGAGCAGGGCGGTGGAGGAAGCGAAGGCCGAGCCGACACCGATCACGTAGCACAGGACCAGTGCGATGAGCAGCGGCGTACCCAGGGCCAGGGCCTGCCCGGCCAAGGTATCGATGACGCCCACGTGCTCCAGCAGGGAGACGTACGTGATCATCCCGGCAACCAGCAGGACCGTGGACCAGGAAATGCCGCCGATGAAGGTCCTGTGCTCCTTAATGTTGATGAATGCCAGGAGCAGGCCTGCGGAGAGGGCCACAAAGCCGATGGGCAGGTGGAAACCGAGCGTGGCTGCCAGCATCACGGCGATCAGGACCAGGGTCAGGACCTGCTGGCCGTGCGGGCGTCCGGTGGCGGAGGTGTCGATGTCCGCGTGCTGGCCCGCGGTGCCGTCACGCAGCCTGCCGATCAGGGCGAACAGGACGATGGTGAGCACGGAGAGGATCAGGTTCAGGGCGAAACTGGCAGTGAACAGGCCGCCCTGGGAGATGGGGAAGTGGTTCTTCAGGGCGATGTCATGCACCAGCACACCGGCAACGGACAGCGGGGAGAAGCCGCCGGCGTGGGCGCCGTTGATGATGAACGCGCCCATGAGGACAGGGTGGATCCTCGAGTCGTAGGCGAATCCGATGGCCGCGGGAGCGAGCAGCGCGACGGCGGCGGGCGAGAACGTGCCGAGCGAGGTCAGCGCGGCTGCGATCAGGAAGAACACCCACGGCAGCAGCAGGGTCTTTCCGCGGACCATCCGGACGCAGCCCTTGACGATGATGTCGATGGTGCCGTTCCGCTGGGCCATGCTGAAGAAGTAAGTGACGCCAATGATGGTCAAGACGATGCTGGCGGGGAACTCCGCCAGGATCTCCCGGTCGGACATTCCCAGCATGAAATAGCCGACGCCGAAGGAGGCTACCAGCCCCATCACCCCGATGTTCAGCGGCCATTTGGTGGCGATGACGAACATCGCCACGAGGATCACCAGCGGGATGATCTGGACAGCGGTCATGGCAGGCTCCGGTCTCATGGCGGCTGCCTGGTTGAACATGCCACCGGTCACGGGGGCAAGCACTCGGGGTGCGGCTTGCCCATGGAAAGCATCATGACATTCCATTTGCCGCTGCCGGGAGTCGCGCGCCGGGCTGGCGGGAATTGTGCGCCGGGTTGCCGGAAATTGCGCGCCGGAAGGGGCCGACGGCTGCCTCGAGACCGTAGGCTGGAGCCCCGGAAGGGGTCTCCCCGGCCGGGCAAGCAGTTCCAGAAGAGGCAGTGCCAGAACAGGCAGTTCCCAGGTGAAAGGCAGGACCATGACCGTTTCCAGCGACGATCCCCAGAACACCGCAGACCTCCGGGGCCCGGGCGATCCGGACGAAGCCCGGGAGGCCGCCAAAAAGGCACCCCAGTCCGGGCAGCACCCCGAACAGCCGGGCGCGGCGAACATCCGTGAGGAACAGCAGGTCCACGCCGCCGGAACCGTTCCCGCGTCCTATGTTGGGGGCGGGGACGCGGCCCGCGGCAACAAGCCGGAGGAAAGCAAGCCGGAAGAGGCGCTGGAGGAGCCGGGTACCTGGGACGGCGAAGTCTAGGCATGATCTCCCGCACCGACATTGACCAGGCCGCGCGCCGGACCGCCGGCCTTATCCGCAGGACGCCCGTGATGGAGGCGGACCGCGACCTGTCCGACGGCCAGGTAAGGCTCAAATGCGAGTTCATGCAGCACACGGGCACATTCAAGGCCCGCGGCGCGCTCAACCGCATCCTGGCAGCCAAGGAGCGCGGGGAACTCAGGGGCGGCGTCGGCGTCGTGGTGGCGTCCGGCGGAAACGCGGGGCTGGCCAATGCCTATGCCGCCAAGCAGCTGGGGGTTCCGGCCACCGTCTTCGTCCCGGAAGCCGCGCCCGCCGTCAAGGTCGCCAAGCTGAAGGCCATCGGTGCCACCGTGGTGCAGGGTGGTGCGGAGTACGCGGCCGCCTACCAGGCCGCCGTGGCCCACGCCGAGGAAACCGGCGCGGTTTACTGCCACGCCTATGACCAGCCCGAAATCGCTGCCGGTGCCGGAACAGTGGGCTCCGAGCTGCTGGAGCAGGTACCGGACGTGGACACCGTCCTGGTGGCAGTGGGCGGAGGCGGGCTGATGGCGGGGGTAGCCGCCGCCGTCGAGGGCTCAGCCAAAGTGGTGGCCGTCGAACCGGAAACAGCGCCGACCCTGCACGCCGCCCTGGCAGCCGGTGAGCCGGTGGACGTCGCCGTATCGGGTATCGCGGCCGACTCCCTGGGTGCCCGCCGCGCAGGCGACATCGGCTTCTCAGTGGCGGTCCGCTGCGGCGTCGAAAGCGTCCTTGTCAGCGACGCTGACATCATTGCCGCACGCTCGGCACTCTGGAACGACTACCGGATCGTGGTGGAACACGGCGCTGCAGCAGCCTACGCTGCGTTGACCTCCGGCGCGTATGTACCGGGGACGAACGAGCGCGTTGCCGTCATCCTCTGCGGTGCCAACACGGATCCGGCCACGCTGTGACGCAGCCCGGGCGAATTGGACGCCCGGGCTGGATCAGCTGACTACTGGGCGCCCTGGCCGCAGAACTTGCTGTAGGTGCTGCCGGCCTCCTGGTAGCCGGACTGCAAATCGGCAAGCTTGTCCTTGTCCGGGTTCTCCTTGGCCTGTTCGTCCGTGTACGCCAGGATCTGTGCCAGGGCAGGCTTGAGGTCGTCCGAGGCCACGGCGTGGATGGGACGGATCTGGTTGGCGAGGTTGTTCATGCCCGTCTTGCCGGCGTTGTTGGCGGGGTTCGACACAACGGCCTGGATCCGCTCGCAGGTCTCAGCGGTGGTCAGTTGGTGTGTGGCGGTGCAGGCCGTAGCAGAAGCAACGAGGCCGGCGGCAAACAGGGCTGTGGCGAATTTCTTCATGGGTCCCTCGGTAGTGGTCAGAGGTTTCGATTGTAAGCAGATTGGGTACCCCCATGCCTTCGCAAGCCCAATACCGGCGCTTAAACTGGCAGTACCAATCGTGCGGAGCTTCCGCAGATGGGCCCCGCGCGCATCAGACCAGACTAAGGAACCAGCATGCGCCGAACAGTACGCCGCCGTGCCGCCGCGGGACTTGTCGCCCTGCTTTCACTGCTCCTCCCCACAGCCATTCCGGCGTCGGCCGCGCCCCGATCAGGGGAGATCGTGCTCGACGGCGCCACCTCCGCGGAGGGCATCGCGGCGGGGGAGGGGAGGACTTTTTACGCAGGGGAACTCACCACGGGTGATATTTTCCGCGGTAACCTCCGCCAAAGCACCGCCACCCGCTTCATCCACGCCCCCGAGGGGCGCGCAGCCGCCGGAATGAAGGCCGATCCCTGCCACAACCTGTTGTTCGTGGCGGGCGCCACCACCGGCAAGGCTTTCGTCTACGACACCGTCACCGGCAAACCTGTGGCCGATTTTGACCTGGCCAAGGGATTCATCAACGACGTCACCCTGACCAGCGAGGGCGCCTGGTTCACCAATTCGGCCGCGGCGGAACTCTACTTCCTGCCGGTGGGAGAAGACGGTGAACTGGGAACGGTGAAGACCCTTAAGCTGAGCGGGCCGGCCGCGGACCTCACGCCGGACTTCAACCTCAACGGCATCGCCTCGGCTGACGACGGCAGGGTCCTGCTGGTGGCGCATACAGCCGACAGTGCGGTGTACACGGTCAACCCTGAAACGGGGGAGAGTGCAGCCATTGAGGGCGTCAGCGTCCCCTTCGTGGACGGCATCCTGGTGCGCGGCGGCACCCTGTGGGCGGTCCAGAACCAGCTGAACCAGATAGCCCGCATTGATCTGTCCGGGGACCTGTCCTCCGGCGTCGTGGAAGGCACCATCAAGAGCGGCTCGTTCAATGTCCCCACCACCGTGGCCCTGTTCGGAAATACGCTGGCCGCCGTGAACGCGCAGTTCAACCAGCCGCCCAGCCCGTTCGAAGTGGTGTTGGTTCCGGCCCGGAAGTAGTGCCGTGACAAGAAACTGGCCGGCAGCAGGGGCTGCCGGCCAGTTTGGCCTGCGGGATCCGGAAGGACGGACCTGCGGGATCCGGAAGGACGGATCAGATGGTGCGCGGAGCCTTGGCCAGGTTGTCCTTCAGCTGGGTGGCGGTCTGCCGCTTCACGTAGGCCGGACGGTCCCGCTCCACACGCCAGCTCTCTGAGAGCGGGCCCACATTGACGGTGTCGAAACCGAACTCGTCGTAGAGGCGGGTCACCAGTTCGGCTGCTTCCGGATAGTCGCTGGCGGTGGCCAGGGCCCGCCGGTCGGCGGTGCCGGCGGGTGATCCGTCGGTGGTGATGTCCTTGGCCATGATGTGGTTGAAGCCCTTGGCCACCTTCGACTGTGGGAGGTGCTCCTGCAGCAGCCCGGAGGTGGTGGCCTCGCCGTTGTCCAGGGCGGGGATCCTGCCGTCCCGCTCCCAGTAGTAGTTGTTCGTGTCGATCACAACCTTGCCGGCCAGCGGCTCCGCCGGGACGTCCTTGTAGTTCTTCAGGGGCACTGTCACCACTGCGAAGTCGCCCGCGGCTGCCGCTTCGGCTGCGGTGGCTGCCCGGGCCTTCGGGCCAAGCTCAGCCACGAGGTCCTGGAGCGTCTCCGGCCCGCGCGAGTTGCTGATGACTACGTCGTAGCCCAGTTCCACAGCCTTCCGTGCGACTTGGCTGCCAATATGTCCTGCACCGATGATTCCGATTGTTGTCATAGTGGCGGCAACAGCGGTCCCCCTGCCGATATTTCAGCCGGTGCCCGGGAATAAAAGGGCTGGGCTCTGGCTACTTTCCGGCCTCCTATTTACCCAGGTAGCGGCCCGGGCGGTGGTTCAGCGCAAGGATGAGGTTCAGCAGCGTGGCACCGGCAGCGGACAGCAGCACCAGCATCGGCGGCACCAAAACCAGAGACGCCAGCACGATGGCAACGTCCAGCACCATCTGTACATACCCGGCGCGCCAGTTCAGCTTCTCCTGCAACAGCAGGGCAAGGATGTTGAAGCCGCCCAGGCTGGACTGGTGCCGGAACAGGATCAGGAGACCGACGCCGGCGAGCAGGTTTCCGCCCACCACGCCGTACACCGGGTCGAGGTGCAGTGACCCCAGCGCGGCAGGGTGCAGGCTTGCCATCACTGACACGAGGGCGATGGCCGCCCCGGTGCGGAGGGCGAAATTCCAGCCCTTCTTCCAGACCGCCAGCGCGAAGAACGGCAGGTTCACGGCGAAGAAGATGACACCAAACGGCAGTGCAACGGAGTAGCTGAGCAGCAGCGCCAGGCCCGCGGTGCCGCCGGTGACCGCGCCGCTGGACTTGAGGAGGAACAGGCCAAGTGAGGCCGCAAAGGTGCCGGTGAGGATGCCCAGGACGTCCTCTACCACCGAATGGCGGACGGCCGACGGCGGCACGGGACGTCCCGCCGTCGGCTCTTCCGGGTGTGTGTCCGGGGCAGCAGTGGTTGCGTCAGCGCGTGTTTCCGTGGAGGTGCTCACTGGGGGGCGCCCGCCCCAGGCAAGAACCGCCCGCGGTCTGCCAGGACTGCCAACACGCGGTCATTAGTGGCGGCATCGGCCAGGGTGATGCGCACGCCGTCCACCGCGTAGCCGCGTGCCAGGATGTCGGCCTGGGCCAGCGCGTCAAGGAGTTGCACGCGCAGCTCGTCCGAAGCCCGCAGCCAGTAGAAGTTCGCCTGGCTGTCCGGGACGTCCCAGCCCAGGCCCCGAAGTGCCCCGATCACGCGGGTCCGTTCCTGTGCCACCGCCTCGGTGCGCTCAAGGATCTCGTCCTCCGCAGCAAGCGAAGCGACCGCGGCAGCCTGCGCCATCCTGTTGACGCCAAACGGAACGGCCGTGCGCCGAAGGCCTTCGGCGATCTCCGGCCGGGCAATGGCGTAACCGATCCTCAGGCCAGCCAGTCCGTACGCCTTGGAGAAGGTCCGCAGGATGCAGAGGTTGGGGTAGCGGCGGTAGAAGTCCAGGGAGTCGACGCCCGGGCCGCGCTGGAACTCGACATACGCCTCGTCCAGGACCACCAGCACACGCGGGGGAACGGACTGGAGGAACTCCTCCAGCGCCTCCGCGCTGATGGACACCCCGGTGGGATTGTTCGGCGAGCACAGGATCACCAGCCGGGTGCGCTCCGTAATGGCCGCAGCCATGGCCGTGAGATCGTGGTGCTCATCCGCCAGCAGCGGCACGGGGACCGAAACCGCGCCCGCCACCGCCACAAGGATGGGATATGCCTCAAAGGACCGCCAGGCGTACACCACCTCGTCCCCGTGCGAGCAGACGGCGGAGATGATCTGCTGCAGCACTCCGGAGCTTCCCGGTCCGGCGGCAACCTCATCGGCGCTGACACCGAAGTGCCCGGCAATAGCCTCCCGTGCTTCCACCGCGCCCATGCTCGGGTACCGGTGGATCCTGCCGCCCTCTGCGGCAATCGCGTCGACGACGGACGGCAGGGGAGTGAAGTGGCTTTCGTTCGAGGCAAGGGCCGCGGTCAGGGCTGACTGGGCGCTCTTGCCGGCCACGTAGGCGGGAAGCTGGGCGACGGCGGCGCGGACCTCTGGTGCCGCGGCTTCTGGAAGGGTGCTGGTCATGGAAGGCATGATGGGTGAAATCAGGACGTCTGCGCAACAGAGGAGGATCGAGCAGGACAGATCCAGCAGATGTTATCTCCAGAAGTGGCAAAATGCTCACTATGCACCTCATTGATGCCCTTGACGCAGAGATCCTCCTCACACTCGACCGGGACCCGCAGGCTACTGTCCTGTCCCTCTCCCGCACGCTGGGCGTGGCCCGCAATACGGTGCATGCCCGGCTCCGCCGCCTCGCAAATGACGGCAGCCTGGCACCCTTCAGCCAGCGGGTGCGGACCGAGGCTCTTGGCCTGCCGCTCATCGCCTTCATCTCGATTTCCATCAGCCAGTCCTCCAGCGACATTGCCGTGGCAGCGCTGCAGACCATCCCGGAGATCATCGAAATGCATGCCACCACCGGCGATGCCGACCTGCTGGCCAAGGTGGCCGCGAGGGACCCGGCCGACCTGCACCGGATCACCAACGCGATGCTGGCGATTGACGGCGTCGTCCGGACCAGCACCGCCATGTCCCTGGTGGAAGTGATGCCCACCCGCACGGTGCCCCTGCTGCAGGCGGCCGCAAAGAAGCAACAGGCGTTAGAGGCACAGAAGCAATCGACCTAGAACAAATTCTCCCATTTCCTCACGGTCAAACTCTTGACCATTCTTGTAAGGCACTGATAAACCTAAAAGGCAGAAAGCGCTTTCCTCGGTGCTTGCACCTCCTCAAAATCACTCGTGAGAAGGATGCGCCGCATCGAATGAAACGTTCCAAACTGTTGTGCGGCAGACTCAGCTGCCGCCGCATCAAAGGAGATGTTCTTTTGGCAAACCCCTCAATGTGTTCCCCGAAATTCCCGGCGGGCAGGGCGCGGAAGGCTGTGCCGGCTGCCGCGGCGGCCACGCTCGCTGCAGCAGCCATGGCCTTGGCCGGTGTCCCGTTTGCTGCCGCTGATCCCGGCCCGGGAGGTCCTGCCGCTCCGGCGGCCCGCGCACACTCCGGCCTGACGCGCCAGGTGGAGAACCTGGACCGCGCCCCGGTTGCCGTCCTGACGGACCAGGGGGTCAGCCTGGGCTGGCGCATGCTGGGCCTGGACAAGGACAGCATTGGATTCCAGGTCATTCGCGACGGCGCCATTATCACCGACGAACCCATCCGGGACACCACCACGTATCTGGACCCGGATGGCACGAAGGACTCCAAGTACGTCATCAAGACCGTGGGCAACGGCAACGGGCAGGACAAACTCAGCGCCGAGTTCAGCCCGCTGGCACAGAACTATCTCCCCATCAAGCTGGACAAGCCGGCTGACGGCGTCAGTAAGGACGGAAAGCCATACTCCTACAGCGCCAACGATTCCAGCGTCGCCGACCTTGATGGTGACGGCGCCTACGAGATCATCCAGCTGTGGAACCCATCCAACGCGCAGGACAACTCCAAGTCCGGGTACACCGGCAACGTCTACGTGGACGCCTACAGGATGGACGGCACCAAGCTGTGGCGCATCGACCTGGGCCGCAACATCCGGGCGGGCGCCCACTATACGCAGATGCTGGCCTACGACTTTGACGGTGACGGCAAGGCCGAGGTGGCGTTCAAGACCGCGGACGGAACCACCGATGCGGCGGGAAGTGTCATCGGTGACGCCGCGGCCGATTACCGCACCAGTGCCGGCTATGTCCTGTCCGGACCGGAATTCCTCACGGTGTTCAACGGCGCCAGCGGCACCATCATGGACACCGTTCCCTACGATCCGCCGCGCGGCGCTGTATCCGCGTGGGGCGACAACTACGGCAACCGCGTGGACAGGTTCCTCGCCGGAGTTGCCTATTTGGACGGTGAACACCCGTCCATGATGTTCAGCCGCGGCTACTACACCCGCACGGTGCTGGTCACCTACGACCTTGTGAACGGCAAGCTGGTGAAGCGCTGGAAGTTCGATTCCGATGTGGCCGGAGCCGAGTACAAGGGCCAGGGCAACCACAACCTGTCGGTGGCGGACGTGGACTCCGACGGCAAGGACGAATTCGTCTTTGGTTCCATGACCATCGACGACGACGGCACCCCGCTCTACAACACCAGGCTGGGCCACGGCGACGCCATCCACACGGGCGATCTTGATCCTTCCCGGCCGGGGCTCGAAACCTTCGCAGTGCACGAAAGCATGAGCCAGAGCGGCAACCGCGGCGCCACGTTCCGCGATGCCGCCACCGGCGAAGTGCTGTGGAGCATCCCCGCCGTCAAGGACACCGGCCGCGGCGCCACCGGCGACATCGACCCCCGATTCCCGGGTTCTGAAAGCTGGGCCGTAGGCGGCGACGCCGCGTGGAACTCCCCGATGGGGTTCCTCATGTCCGCCAAGGGCGAGCGGATCTCGGACAAGATCCCTGCAGCCAACTTCATGGCCTGGTGGGACGGCGACCTGCTGCGGGAGATCGTGGACCACGACTTCGATGCCGTGGCCGGGTACGGCGTGCCCACCATCTCCAAGTGGAACTGGGAAACCGAATCCAGCGACCGTTTGTTGACGGCCACCGGCGCCCGCACCAACAACTACACCAAGGGCAACCCGTCGCTGCAGGCGGACCTGCTGGGCGACTGGCGGGAAGAGCTGGTGTTCCCTTCAGCGGACAGCACCGAGCTGCGGATCTACACCAGCACCTCGCCCACCGACGTCCGGCTGCGCACCCTGATGCATGACCCGATGTACCGGACCGGCGTGGCCCGCGAAACGGTGGGCTACAACCAGCCGCCGCACCCGAGCTTCTTCATCGGCGAGGGTATGCAGGCACCGGCCATGCCGGCCGTCTTCTACGCCGGAAAGGCCAAATAGGCCGGCCGAAGACGCGAAAGCGCCGCCCGCCTTGGGGGAAGGCGGGCGGCGCTTGCTTGCGGGTCAGTGCGGGTCAGTGGCCGCCGAGGTTGCCACCCACCGGCGGAAGGCCGCCCTCGGAACCGCGGTCGTCCCCGCGCCGTTCGCCGGCGCTGAGGTTCTCGCCTTCGAGCGTCTCGTCGGACTCCCCGGTGGTGTCCACCAGGCCGTTGGTCTGGTCGAAAGCGTGCCCGATCCTGTCATCGCCCAGATCGGCGACTGAACCGGTGGAGCCGGCCGCCGCCGTCGTGCCCGCTGCCGGAATCCCGACGCCTGCGTCGGCCGAGCCCGTGGTGGATCCGGTGGTCAGGGGCTCGGCGGGAACAACCGGCTCTGCCGGAACCACCGGAGTGGTCTCCGCAACCGTCACGTCATGCGTTTCCGTCTTGTCCTTGTTGCCACTGGCTGCCATCGCCGCGGCTGCACCGGCTGCTGCGGCAATGCCGACGCCGGCGGCAACCTTGCCCGAAACACCGGCCTTGCCGGAATCGCCGCGGGACGCGCCCGCGTGTTCAACACCGGGCGTGCCAACCGCGGAGCCGGCGTTGACCGATCCGCGCCAGGCGCCGCTGGCGTAGCCTTCATCCTCGATGAATTCCTTGAACTTCTGCAGGTCCGATTCCGCCTGCCGGTCAACGACGTTCAGTTTGTCGCCCACCTTCTCCACCAGGCCCTCGGGCTCGTATTCGAGGGTCAGCCGGAGGGAGGTCTGGCCGCCGCCAACGTCCTCGAAGTCCACGGCGCCGGCATTCGTGGCGCCTTCGGTGGCGGCCCAGGCAACGCGCCGGTCCGGGACCTGCTCCAGGATTTTGGCTTCCCATTGCCTGCGGACGCCGCCGATCTCGGCCACCCATTCCAACCGGTCGTCAGTGAGCTGCGTGACGCTCTTGACACCGCCCATGAAGTGCGGGAACTCCTCGAACTGGGTCCACTGGTTGTATGCGGTGCTCACCGGTACGTTCACCAGAATGCGTTTTTCCACCTTCGTGCTCATAACGTCTCCTTCGCTTTGTTACCGGGGGCTGACGACCAGGGAAAAATCATCAGCATGCTTACCAACATACCTAATAGGTGCTTCGGATTCCAGAGCGGTGGGCGACGAAGAGGTGAAACGTCCGAAAGGCGGCCTTACTCAGGGCGCCACCACAACGCCATAGGACCCTTCGTTGAGCGCGCTTGGCTTGTTGGAAGGAGCCACTACGCCGAAGTCGTAGCCCTTGGCCCGGATGGCGTCGATGGTCCTGGACAGGTAGTCCCACTGGGAGGCGGGGCAGGACAGGACGTCGTTGCCGTCGTGGAGCAGGATGATTGCACCCGGGGCAACCTCATCCAGCACGTACTTCTGGACTCCAGCTGCACCGGGGCACTCGAAGTCGCCGGGCTCGCCGACCTCCCAGTGCCACTGGATGCCGCCGCTCATGCCGAGGCTCCTGATGTATTTGAGCGCGTAGGGGGTGCTGTTGCCGAACGGGAAGCGCATCAGCACGGGTGTGGTGCCGGTGATCGAGTTGATCGCGGCATTGGTGCGGTCAACTTCCTGCTTCTGGTTCGCCTGGGTGAGGTCGGGGAAGTTGGCGTGGTCCCAGGAGTGGTTGCCGATCACATGTCCCTCGGCTTTGATCCGGCGGACCAGGTCAGGGTACTGCTGGGCGTGGGATCCCTGGAGGAAGAACGTTGCCTTGACGTTCTTTTCCTTGAGGACGTCGAGGACAAAGGCGGTGCGCTCGGCGGATGGCCCGTCGTCAAAGGTCAGGCCGATCAGCGGCTTGTCGGCGGCATGGGCTGATGCGGGGGCCCCGGCGACTAAGGCCAGAATCAAGCTCAGGGCAGCCAGGGCCATGACCGCAATCTTGCTTTTCATGGTGCTCTTTCCCTTCCCAAGGCTGCTTTCAACCTTGTTTAGGTGAGCACCCTATGACCGCCTTAAAGGGGGTGTAAACAGGTGGCAGGCGTCGACTGCGTAACTTCTCCTGCCTCCCAAAATGGTGTAATTCCGGGCGTTACCTAAGCGTTGCCTGGAAGGGAAAAGCGGACGACGGCGGCGCCCGGCCGGGTGCCACCGCCGCTGTTTCGGCCGGGCACGGTGCGTCAGTCCAGGTACTGGCCCACCAATGCAAGGTTCTGGATGACAGCAAGCCCAAACTGCGCGGTGTCATTGGTGGAGACGGTGGGCGCCTCATCCACCGGCTGCAGCACGAATGGGGGCCTGATCCGCCGCAGCGAGAACGCTGATCCATGGTTCAGGTGTTCCCCGCCCTCGGCAAAACTCTCCCAGGCCCGGGCTGCCAGGTCACGATCCTGCAACCTTGCCGCCGCGTAGGCCGTCAGGCGGCTGTGCGCCTGGGTGAGGTGGATGCCCTCCAGGGCCTGTCCTACCGCCTCCACCTGCTCCTCCTTCGTGGCCAGGAACAGCCGGCAGTATTGCAGCCAGGCCTGCTCGAACTGCGGGTCAGGGGCCAGGTCCACCAGCTCACTGCAGATCTCCACCAGCCCGAACACCGCGCTGAGGTGCGACACCGAAATCTGCTCCCGGCCGGTGTCGAACCGTCCCTTGTCCAGGTCGTACAGCGCCTCGCCGGTGAGGAAGCCGTACTTGAGCGCGCCGATGTCAGCCATGGTGCCCAGCAGCCGGTCGCGGGAGCGGGGATTGCCGGTGCGCTCCCAGTCGGTGAGCCAGGTGGCGGCGAGCGAGCCCCAGTCTGTTCCGAGACCCACGCCCAGGGCGCCGCGGTTGGGGCGGTAGGTGGCGGCGTCCGGGCGGACTTTGCGGACGGGGTCCAGCCCCAGGAAGTTTTGGTCGCTGTGCACCAGTTCGGTCAGGAGGTCGCCGGTGCGCTCGTCCGCCGTCAGGTAGTAGTAGAAGCGGCGGTAGGCGGGGGTGCTGATCCGCAGCTGCTTGGCGCTGCAGCCCCAGTGCTGGACGTTGTGCCGGGAGCCGAGGCCTTTCCATGGGCCCAGGTGGTAGACGTCCACCTCGCCGGTGTGGCGGGTCATGGCCTCGGCGAAGCGGAAGATGTCCGCCCGGCCGGAGCGCAGGTAGGAGTACCAGAGCCAGAGGTCGGGGGAGAGTTCGGAGTTGTCCCACGCATAGCCGCCCACGTCGTACCGCCACACGTGCCGGTCGAAATCGTACGTGTGCATGACGTCGCCGTAGTTCCAGAAGCCGTACCAGCGGCGCTGCTCCACCTGGCCGGCATAGAAATCGAAGAGGAAGTCCAGTCGGTCTTCCAGCCGTGCCCGTGCCGGCGTGCTCCGGTCCACCGGGGCCCAGTCGCCGAACACACCCGCGGAATGCAGGTACTCCGGCGTGGCCTGCAGCAGGGCGGGCGTGGAGGCAGCGGCGGCGTCGGCGGCCAGGCTTTCGGTTGGCGGGGTGGCCTCGTAGGCGAACAGGGTGAGTTCGTGGGTCCGGGCAATGCCCGTGGGGTTGCCGAACCCCGGCTCGTAGTCCTCATAAGTGATTTCCAAGCCTTCGAGCTGTTCCTCGAACGTGTCCTGCCCCAGGCCGTCGTGGTAGAACCGCATGTCCATGGGCTGCGCTTCGGGGGAGTACAACCATGCTGTCAGGTCGGCTTCGCTGCCAGCCGCGCCGCGGATGTCCAGCTGTCCCGGGTGGGATTGCCAGAAGTCCTTGATGCCGATTCCCAGGCCGCCGTGGGTATCGCTCAAGGAACAGAAACCGGCGGCACGGGTTCCACCGGAGATGCCCACCCAGCCGTGGCCGGCAGCCGTGCGCTTGCGCAGTTCGAAACCGTCCGCGTTGATCTGGCTGAGCGTGTAGTCACTCCACGTGGGGATCAGGTGCAGCCGGCCTGAGACCTCCGGGTTCCAGGTCTGTTCCGTGGGAGTGGCGCGTCCGGCGATCTGCGCCTCCCGCACCTCCGCCCCCGGATCCCGGCGGAGCCCGGTCAGGCCGCGGACTGCCTCGGCGAGGAAACCGCCGTCGGCTCCGGCAATGCGGATATGCCGGTTGTGCAGTTCCGCCTCCAGCGGCACGGTGAACCGTACGCCGAGTCCGGCCAGGAAGTCCCGCTCGGGGTCGCCGTCCCAGATGAAGGAGTGCACCATCCGCACGCTGCGGGCGTTGGCGTGGAAGTAGAAGCGCACCACAAAGGGCAGCCAGGCCCGCCCGTTGCCGGGGCCGTCCTGGCGGTGGCGCCCTTCCAGCCGCACCACCGCGCGGACCGGGCCGTTTTGTTCGACGGCCGCTGCGGTGACCTCTCCGGTGAAGGCCTCCCGCCGGGCCGTCCCAGCCCCTTCGGGGATGCCATCCTGCACCAGGCTGACCAGCCGGGCGTCCCGGGCAACGGTCCTGCCGTCCCGGGAAAGGCTGCTGAACAGGGTGGAACCGCCGCGGCTGATAACCATCTGCAGGACGCCGGTATCTACAGTGAAGGCGTCGGCACTTTCGGTGACCATGACTGAGGCGGAGCCCGACGACGGCTGGCCAGCCCCGGCGGGTGTGCCGGCGTCGGACGTCACGTGGTAGGTGTCCGACGGCGAGCAGGTTGCCGGGAGTGCGACCCCCGCCCACTTCAGGGATCCGTCCGGCCAGGTGGCCAGGGGCCACGCCTGGCTGGGGACGCGGGCGCCGTTGGCGTCCGCAACGGCCAGGGCCTCCACCCCGGGCACCGTGCCGCGCGGGAACGGCATGCCCCAGGTGCTTCCGCCGCTGATTTCCGCAGGGGCCTGTCCGTCGATCCACTTGATGAGGATGTTGTCAGCCATGTCATCCAATTCCACTTGTTGCTGCGCGCAGAAGACCCAACCCAGATGGGAAAGCGCTTTCTTGATTGGACTACAACGTAGTAGACCGGGGGGCGTGCATGCAAGGGGTTATTGCTAGGCGGGACGGCCGCAATGCCATGGGCGTTTCCGCTCCGCCGGAGGCCGGGACCGTTCACCCTCTGGCCGCAGCCGCCCTGGTGTGCTGGACTGATGAGGCACTGGGCACCAACCGCCGCTTCCGGCCCGTGCCGGGGACGGCACCATTTCCAGCCACACTCAGCCAGCCGGCGCGGACCGGCTGTTGGAAAGGATCCCTCATGGCAACGTACAAGATCGGATATTTCGTGGGCAGCCTGGCAAGCGGCTCCATCAACAGGGTCCTGGCCAAGGCCTTGATCAAGCTCGCTCCGGAGGAATTGGAATTCACCGAGATCCCCATCAAGGACCTCCCGCTGTACAGCTACGACTATGACGCCGACTTCCCGCCCGAGGGCCGTGCCCTCAAGGAAGCCATCGAGGCCGCCGACGGGATCCTGTTCGTCTCGCCCGAATACAACCGCTCCATCCCCGGCGCCCTAAAAAACGCCATCGACTGGGGTTCCCGCCCGTGGGGAACCAACTCTTTTGCCCGCAAGCCCACCGGCATCATTGGCGCCTCGCCGGGCAGCATCGGCACGGCGGTGATGCAGTCCTCCATGCGCAGCGTCCTGAGCTTCCTCGACGCGCCGCAGCTGAATGCGCCGGAGGCGTACATCACCTACAAGGCAGAAGCCTTTGGGGACGACGGCGAGGTCAAGGATGCGTCCACCGCCAAGTTCCTGGGGCACTACATGGACGAGTATGCAGCCTTCGTGGCGAGGGTCCTGGCTGCGAACGCCCCGGGCCACATCGGTGACCTGGAACCGGACGCCGCCAAGCTTTCCCGGTAGTTCGGTTCTCCACCAGGCAGTTTTCCATCAGGCGGTTCCACCACGCATACGGATGCCCTCCGTCCCAGCAACGGCGGGCATCCGAGTTTATGGGCAGGCGGGTTTGGCGCCTGCGATCCGGGCGTGCGGGTCAGTCCAGCGGAAGCGTCACGGTCACGCTGGTGCCCATCCCCGGGGTGGCGTTGATATCAACGGCCCCGCCCGCTTCCTGCACGGCGACAGCCATGAGCCGCAGGCCATAGCCGTGGTGCCGCCCGCACGTGGCGAGGTCGCTGTCAAAGCCTGTGCCGTCGTCGGCCACCACCAGGCGGATGCCGTGGTCAACGGCTGCCAGCTGGATGGTGAGCGTGTGCGCAGCGGAGTACTTGAAGGCGTTGCTGAGTGCCTCGCGGGCGGACTGGTACAGGAGGGACGCGGAGTCCGCCGGGATCTCGATGCCCCAGTGTGGAGTATCCCAGTGGACCACGGTCCCGCGCTGCCGCAAGGGCGCCGTGAGCCGGTCGATGCAGCCGGCGAGGCCCAACGTGTGGAAATCCAGCGGCTGCCGGTCTGTCAGCACACCGCCCACGGTTGTGACGTCGCTGTCCAACGCTGTTCTGCTTCCCATGACTTCCTGCTCCCCACAAGCTGGTTGGTCTGATCTCTCCAGCGTGGACCCGCAAGGTATGGGGATCGTAAGGTTTGGCTCAAGATCCCATCAATTCTGCGCGCGGCGCCCCACGGACCGGGTACGGCCGGCTGGCCGCCCAGCGAGCCTCCCGGGACGGCCCTCTGTTTCAGTTCTGCGCAGCTGGGGACGGGACACGTATGCCTACTTGGTTGATGTCACTTGTATGGGGCACCGGTGCCGGTGCCGCGCTGGTCCTGGGAGCAGCTGTGTCCTGGCGGTGGTCCATACCGTCCAAGGTGGTGTCCACCATCATGTCGTTCGGCGCGGGCGTGCTGATCTCTGCCCTGGCCTTTGAGCTGGTGGACGAGGCCGTCAAGGGCGGCGGCCTGTGGCCTACGGTGGCAGGGTTCCTGGCCGGCGCGGTGGTGTACGTCGGTGCCAATATGCTCAGGGCCAGGGCCGGTGCCAAGCACCGCAAGCGGTCCGGAGACCAGCAGCCCTCCGAAAAAGACGATCCCGGCAGCGGCACGGCAATCGCCGTCGGAGCGCTGCTGGACGGCGTCCCGGAGTCCGTAGTCCTTGGCGTCGGCCTGCTGGCCGGGGGAGCGGTGAGTCCTGCCATGCTGGCCGCCGTTTTCATCTCCAACGTGCCCGAAGGGCTTTCCGGGACAGCCGGCATGAAGAAGGCCGGCCGGAGCAGGGGGTACGTGTTCGGACTGTGGGGCGGCATCGCGATCCTGAGCGGGGTGGCCGCGCTGCTGGGGTATGTGGCGCTGGAGGATGCGCCGGACGAGCTGGTCGCGTTCATTACGTCCGTGGCGGCCGGCGGCATCCTGGCCATGCTGGCGGACACCATGATCCCGGAGGCCTTTGAGGAGCATCACAACCTCACCGGGCTGACAGCATCCGTGGGGTTCCTGACAGCGTTTACGGTGCACCACTTGGGCTGAGGGCACTGACGGGCGCAGTGAGCCTGCCGTCCCGCATGGTGGCCACCGCGTCCGTCAGGGGCACGAACTCGGTGTCATGCGTGACCATCACCGTGGCCACGCCAAACTCCGTGGTCACCTGCCGAAGCAGTCCCACGATGGCCGCGCTCCGTTCGTGGTCCAGCGCCGCCGTCGGCTCATCCACCAGCAGTACCTTGGGGCTTCCCATGAGCGCCCGGGCGATGTTGACGCGCTGGCGCTGGCCGCCGGAGAGCTGGTGGGGCAGCTTGTCCGCGCCCGCGGAAAGACCCACCACGTCCAGCAGCCCCGCTGCCCTCGCACGGGCTGCTTTGGCGGTTTTTCCCCGCAGGTGGGCGCTGATGACGAGCTGTTCGACGGCGGTGAGTGACGGCAGCAGGTTGGGCTGCTGGAAGATGATGCCCACTTTTTCGCGCCGCAGCGCGGTGAGCTCCTTGTCCTTGAGGCCCGCCGTATCGGCGCCATCAATGAGGACCTGCCCGCGGGTCGGCCGGACCAGGGTGGCGGCGGTGGCCAGGAGGCTGGATTTGCCGGATCCTGAGGGGCCCACGAGGGAGACCAGCTGGCCCGCGCTTGCGGTGAGGCTGACCTGGTCCAGGGCGGTGGTGGTCCCGCCGCCGTCCGGGTATTCGAGGGTGACGTTGACCAGGCTCAAGGGAGCGGTTGTGGCCATGGTGGGTTCCTTTCGGGGGAGGGAAGAGGGGTTAGTTGCCGCCGAGCGCGAGGAGCGCATCGACTTTGGTGACGCGGCGGACAGCCAGCGCGGCACCGGCCAGGCCCAGGGCAACGATCCCGACGACGGGAATCACCGTGGTGCCCAGGCTCAGCTGGAAGGGGGCGGCCTGGGCCGCGAACGCTCCGGCGGCAACACCCACGGCCCCGCCCGCTCCGGCGCCCGCCAGCAGCACAATGGCGGCCTGGGTCATGGCGTCGCGCAGGATGTAGGTGCTGGGCGCGCCCATGGCTTTGAGGACGGCGATGTCCCTGGTGCGCTGGATGGTCCAGACGCTCAGGAAGGCCACGATCACCAGTGCCGAAATTCCGTACAGGAACGCCTGCATCAGGGCCAGCGACCCGTTTTCGCTTTTGAAGGAGCCCAGGGCCTGGAAGGATCCGGTGCGCGACGCGCTGACGGTGTGGGCTGCAGCGTTCGCCGCCGCCTCATCCACTGTGGCCCCGTTCGCATAGGTGACGGCGACGACCGTGGCCAGCTGTCCGCCGTCGGACACGTGTGCCGCCTTGGCCCACGCGGGCAGCGCGGTCCACACCACGCTGGTGTGCGCGTACCACTGGTCCGGCACCACGGCCGCGACCGAAAGTTCCACGCCGCCCAAAGACAGCTTGCCGCCCTGGCCCACCGACAGGGCCTCCGCCACCGAGGAGCCCACCACGGCCGTGCCGGTGGAGACCTCCGCGGGTGGCAGCGGACTGCCCTGCGCGACGCCGAACAGGGCAACATTCGCTGTCCCCGAACCCTCCGCCGTCTGCGCCCGGGTCTGGATGATGCCCAGCGGTTCGGCGGACCGGACCCCGGGCCGGTCCTTCCAGCTGTCCACCTGGGCGGCGGTCACGGCGCTTTCGGTGAAGGACGCCTTGGGGGAACCGGTGCCGGGGGCGCCGAAGACGATGGTGTCCACAGGGCTGGCCGCAGCTGCCCCGAGCCTGGCGATGGCGGACGTGGATTGCTCGGCAAGGCCCGCGGTCAGGCCGGACAGCATGACCAGCAGCAGGGTGATCAGGGCTACGACGCCGCCCATCATGGCGAACCGGCCTTTGGCGAAGCGGATATCGCGGATTGCCAGGAACACGTTGTTTCTTCTCTCAGCAGGGGTGAATTGTTCTGTAGTTCCACCATCCCGGCCGGAGCCTCCACGGACATCGCGGGGATGGTTGATCCGCGGGCATGGAACGGTTGAGCCCGGAGTCAACCTTTCGGTTGATCCGCTCCCCGCAGTCCCCGGCATAAGCTGATGAAATGCCTGCCACTCCCTTGCCAACACCACCGGAGAAGGCCGCAGGTGTTTCCGGGCGGGGGCCGCTGAATGCCCTGGAAAACGCATCATCCGCAGCTATCCTCCGAGTCCTGCGGGTCACGCTGCACACCGGGTTCGCGCTGCTGCTGGCCGTCGGCCTGGTCCGGATGCTGATGGCGGGAGGTGCCCTGCGCTGGGTGTGGGCCAGCGCCGCTGTGGTCCTCGCTGCTGTCTACCTGGCCGGCACAGTCCTGGAAAAGCGCCATGCCGAGGGCCGGACCGTTGTGGATCCCCGCCGCTACGGTTTGCTCTGGCTGGGCCTGGTCACGGCCCTGTGGGTTTTCCTGCTGGCCGGCAGCGCCGATTTCGCCTGGCTGGCGTTCCCCATCTTTTTCCTGCACCTTCATTTGCTGCCACGGCGCGCCGCGCTCCTGACCATCGCGCTGATGACGGTGGCGGTCATCGCTTCCCAATGGGCTGCCAGCGGCGCTCCTGTCCCGCACGCTGCGGCCGTCGTCGGGCCTGTCCTGGGCGCGATCTTTTCCGTCATCACCGGCCTGGCCTACGCAGCCCTGTACCGCGAGGCGGAAAACCAACGGCGCGCGGCGGACGAGCTGCGGCGGACACGGGAGGAGCTGGCCCGGTCCCAGCACCAGGCGGGCGTACTGGCCGAGCGGGAGCGGCTGGCCCGGGAAATCCACGACACGCTGGCGCAAGGCCTGTCCAGCATCGTGCTGCTGGGCCGGGCCGCAGGGCAGTCCCTCGCCGACGGTGATCTCGCCACGGCTTCAGGGCGGCTGGCGCTGGTGCAGCAGACCGCGGCGGATAATCTGGCCGAGGCCCGCAGTTTTGTCCGCGGCCTGTCCTCACCCCAGCTGGAGGGCACCACCTTGGTGGAGGCCCTGGGACGGCTGTGCGAGAGGACCTGGACAGACGCCGAGGCCGCGGGGGCGCCCCTGCACTGCCGCCTGGAGGTGGACGGGGAGCCACAGGACCTGCCCCAGCCTGTCCGCATTGCCCTGCTGCGGGCGGCGCAGGCGAGCCTTGCGAACGTCCGCGAACACGCCCGGGCAAGCACCGCCGTCGTCAGCCTTGCCTTCCTGGGCAGTGAAGTGACCATGGACGTGTACGACGACGGCACGGGCTTTGACCCGCCAGATCGGGAAAGTGCCGCGGGCGCAGCGGACGGCAGCGGCTTTGGGCTGCGCTCGCTGCGGGAACGGGTCGCCGCCTTGAACGGCACGCTGGCGGTGGAGTCGGCGCCGGGCGAGGGCACAGTGGTGGCCATCAGGCTCCCGGTGGAGGAACCGTGAGCGACATACGGGTATTGCTGGTGGACGACCACCCTGTGGTCCGCGCCGGGCTGCGTGCCATGCTCACCGGCTTTGAAGGCATTTCGATCGCCGCGGAGGCCCCTGACGGCAGGGCAGCGCTGAAGGAACTGGCCCGGTTGACCGCCCTGGGTGAAGCGCCGGATGTGGTCCTCATGGACCTGCAGATGGGGGACGACATGGACGGCGTCACGGCCACGGCCGAGATCCGGAAGCTCGATGCTCCGCCGCCGGTGCTCATCCTCACCACCTATGACACCGACGCGGACATCCTCGCCGCCGTGGAGGCAGGGGCCAGTGGCTACATGTTGAAGGACGCCCCGCCGGAGCAGCTGCGGCAAGCGGTGCTGCAGGCTGCCGCCGGCGGCACGGTCCTGGCACCGCGGGCGGCCGCGCTGCTGATGAACCGGATCAGCAACCCCGGCACGTCGCTGACCCCGCGGGAAGTGCAGCTGCTGGAACTGCTGGCCACGGGCCTGTCCAACCGCGCCATTGCCAGGCAGGTCTTCATTTCGGAGGCGACCGTGAAGACCCACCTGGTGCACATCTACGGCAAGCTCGGCGTGGACAACCGCACGGCCGCCATCGCTGCCGCCACGCAGCGGCGGATCATCCGGCCGCCCGGCGCCAAGGGGTGACCTGTCGGCGCATGACAGCAGGGCGCGGCATGTGACGGCGATCTCAGTGCAGTAGGTTGATTCCACCGTGTTACACATGCCGGTGCTTCAAGGTGCTGTTGTTCAAAGGAGAATGAATGTCCCGTCCGGTTCCAGCCGTCGATGCCCTTCTCGCCACCTACGGTGCGCCGGACGCCTGCGCGGCCGAGCTCCTGTGTGACAGCCACGATCCCGATGCCGTTGCCTTCACAGTGGTCGCAGCTGACTTTTCGGCGGAGGACATTACCTACGGCCAGCTGCGGGAGCGGTCGGAACGGGGAGCCGCCGCCCTGGCGGAACTGGGGGTCGGCCCCGGGGACGCGGTGGCCACCCTGATGGGAAAGTCGGCAGACCTGGCGGTTATGCTCCTGGCCATTTGGCGGCGCGGGGCCGTCCATGTGCCCTTGTTCACGGCCTTCGCGTGGCCCGCCATCGAACTCCGCCTTACCGCTTCCCGTGCCAAGGTGGTGATCACCGACCCCGACCAGCGGGCGAAGATCCAGGAAACCGGCGCCGCCGTGGTGGTTGCCGGCGAAGAAGCCTCCGCGCCGGACCTGGCGCTCACGCCGCTCCTGGCCCGGCAGCGGCCGGGGATCGCCTCCGAAGCTGTGGGAGGGGACGGCGGCCTGGTCCTCATCTTTACGTCCGGCACCACGGGCGCCCCCAAGGGCGTGCCGGTGCCGGTCCGGGCGTTGGCAGCGTTCCGCCAGTACATCGAACTGGGCCTGGACGTCAGTGAAGGGGATGTCTTCTGGAATGCCGCAGACCCCGGCTGGGCGTACGGCCTGTACTACGGGATCCTCGGTCCCATGGCGGCGGGACGGCGGAACATCCTGCTGCGCCCCGGGTTCTCCCCGGAACTCAGCTTCAAGGTGCTGGAGGCGTTCTCGGTGACCAACTTCGCCGCCGCGCCTACCGTGTACCGCACCATGCGGGCCAAGGCCGGCGCCGGAACCGGGCCGTTCCAGCTTCGGCGCGCTTCATCCGCCGGCGAACCGCTGACCCCTGAAGTGATCAGCTGGGCCCGGGAGGTGCTGGGCGTTCCGGTGCGGGACCACTACGGGCAGACCGAACACGGAATGATGATCATCAACGCCTGGCATGACGATGTGAGGACGGAACTGAGGCCGGGTTCCATGGGCCGGCCCTTGCCGGGGTGGAGCTGCGCGGTCCTCAAGGACAATGCCGACGAGCCGGCCGCGCCCGGCGAGCTGGGCCGCGTCGCCGTCAACGTGGCGGAAAGTCCCATGATGTGGTTCAAGGGCTACCAGGATGCGCCGAAGAAGACCGCCGAAAGGTTCAGCGCGGACGGCAAGTGGTACCTGACCGGGGACGCGGGCATGGTGGACGCGGACGGTTACTACTTCTTCTCCTCCCGCGATGATGACGTGATCATCATGGCCGGATACCGGATTGGCCCGTTCGACGTGGAAAGCGTCCTGGCCACGCATCCGGCGGTCCTGGAATGTGCCGTGGTGGGCGCTCCCGACGAACTGCGCGGTGAAGTCCTGGAGGCCTACGTGGTCCTGGCGGACGGCACCGCCGCCAGTGATGCCCTGCTGGTTGAACTCCAGACCATGGTCAAGACGCAGTTCGCCGCCCATGCCTATCCGCGCCGCATCCACTTCGTTGCGGACCTGCCCAAGACGCCGTCGGGAAAGCTCCAGCGCTACATCCTGAGGCAGCAGCGGGCAGCGGCCCCCGGCAGCTAGCGGGCGGCGGTTTTTGGGGGACGGGCAGAAAACCTCAAGCTGTTCCGGAGCCTTTTCCGGCACCGGCTGTTAGCGTTGAGGCCCAGCCACAGAAGGAGGAGCGATGTCTATCAATTCACCTGATTCACTGCCTGAGGACGAGCCGCAGGAGGACACGGCCGCCAGGAAAGGCAACCCCGACGGCGGGATCCCCGGCGGGAAAGACGGCGTCGGGATCTCCGGTGGGGCCGAGCCCAACACTTTTGAGCCGGAGGAGGACCCCGACGCCTCGGCGGGCCCGGCAGACTAAAGGGCCTCGCGGACTAGAGGGCCCCGCAGATTGAAGGGACCCGGGGCCACCCTCAAAGTTCCATCAAGATTGGCCAAAGCCGCTGCAATCTGTGATTTCCGCAAGCTACCGGCCGGTAATTTATAACTGTTTCCAACGCCAGTTCCCCGGCAGGAAGCAAGGAGCCCCCGCGCTGGAGCGAGACTCGCGCGGGGGCTTCCCCCCAACGTCCGCGGCGCGGCTTATGACGCGGCTTTCGGCGCGGCGCTAACTGTTTCGAAGTGCTCCACCACCGGAAACGGCTCATAGAAGCGGTGCAGCAAAGAACGCCACTGCTGGTACCCCGGGGATCCCCTGAAGCCCACTGTATGGTCTTCCAGCGACTCCCATTCAACGAGCAGCAGGTACGTTTGGGGAGATTCAATCGAGCGCAACAAAGACATGGCGAGGAAGCCCGGCATTGAAGCGATGATGTGCCGGGCCTGGGCGAAAGCTTCCTCGAAGTCCTCTTCCCGGCCGGGTATGACCGGAAGCAGCGCGTGTTCTGTGATCACCCGCCAAGTTTGGCACGCGTTCGCCGGCTATTCGGTGTCGATCCAGTAGCGGCGCTTGCCGTTGCGCGTGTCCTCGTATTGGCCGCCGTTCTTTTCGATGGTTGCCCGCGAGCCGGCGTTGTCCTCGTCGCACGTCAGGAGAACCTGCGTGATTCCCAATGCCCGTGCCAGGGGCAGCGCATCGGCAAGTGCTTTCGCGGCATGGCCGCGGCGCCTGGCGGAGGGCCGGACGCTGTAGCCGATGTGCCCCCCTTCGTTGAGGAGGTGGTCGTTCAGCCCGTGCCTGATGGCCAGGGACCCAAGGAAGGTGCCGCCGTCGGCAATCCATAGATAGGTGCAGGGCACGTAGCCCGGCTTCCGCACGGTTTCCGGCTGCGCGTCTTTGATGAGGGCATCGACGAAGCGGCCAAAGACGGCGGGGTCCTGGAGATCGTCCGGGGACCAGCCCTCGGCGCCTGCGCCGTCCAGGTGGGCACCTTGGAACTCCGCAGTTCCTTCCAGCCAGGAAGAGTGGAGGGCTGGGTCCGGGACGATGAGTTGGGCCATAACTGGATCCTATGCCGCCTGCCGGAGCAATGCCTCTGAATCCCGGCCCGCGGCAGAGGAGCGGGGAAACGTATTCCCGGGACACGGGTGGTGGCCTGTACTATCTCCCCGGGGACCCCTTTGCGGTCTGGGAAGGGACGTTCATGGTTGGCACGCACTCGATGACAGCAGCGCTCAGCGATCCACTCGGACGGGACGAATTACTGCAGGAGTACGGATTCACCTTCGCCAACGGCGGGGGACGCCAGCGGAGCGTTGATCAGGCGCTTTCAACGGAACCCCTCGAAAACCTTGTCCAGCTTGCCGCAAAGCTCTGCGGCGTCCCCTACGGCGTGATTAACGTTGTCACGTCCGATGAGCAACAGCAGGTGGCCGCCGTCGGCTTTGAGGCCGCCGTCTGCGCCCGGGAGGACTCCATGTGCGCACAAGTCTTCCTCTCGGGGAAGACAACAGTTGTCCCGGACGCATCCCTGGACCCCCGCCTCGCATCGAATCCGTTTGTGACAGGGGAAATTGCCGCCGTCCGGTTCTATGCTTCGGTTCCGTTGGAGACGTCGTCCGGGTTCGTGCTGGGGTCGCTGTGCGTCTTTTCCAATTCTGCGGGCACACCCGATAAGGACCAGCTGGACATGCTGGAGATCCTGGCCCGCCAGGCAGTGCAGCTGCTTGAGCTCCAGCGGCGCACGCTGCAGTTGAACAGTGCCCTCGACGAGGTGCGGGAAAGCAACGCCAAGCTGGCGGAGTTTGCAGGACGCGTCAGCCATGACCTGCGCGGACCACTCACCACCATGCTGGGCTACGTGGAGATGGCAGAGGATGAAGTGGACGGGGACCACCCGGCGGCCGAGTATCTGCAGATCATCGGCGCCAGCGGCCACCGCATGCTGACCATGCTTGAGGACGTCCTGACCTACTCACGGATGGGCGGTGTCCTCCAGCGGCAGCACGTATCCCTTCAGGACGTGGCGGCCGAAGTGGCCAGGGATTTGGGCCTGTCCTTCGGGCCCGGCGCCGTCCTGGACAGCGGGGAGATGAAGCTCCACGTGGACCCCGGGCAGTTGCGCACCCTGCTGCAGAACCTGGTGGCCAACGCCATGAACTACCGGAGCCCGGACCGGGACCTCAGCGTGCGCATCAGCGGCATTTCGAATTACCACGGAACCACTGTGCTGGTGGCGGACAACGGCAAGGGCATTGCGCCGGTGGACCGGCAGCGCGTGCTGGAACCACTGGTCCGGCTGCACCGCGACGGGGACGGGCACGGCTCCGGCCTTGGGTTGGCCATCTGCCGCCGCATTGTTGAGGCGCACGGTGGGGAATTGAGCTTGAAGGAATCACCCGGCGGCGGGACCACGGCGGTCATCAGCTTCCCGGCCGACCAATAAAGCCGCCTCAGCAGGTCCGGGCCGGCTGCGGAATGCAGCCGGCCCGGAGCCTGGATTGTGGAGGCTAGTTCAGGTCGAACCGGTCCAGTTCCATGACCTTTGCCCAGGCGGCCACGAAGTCGTTCACGAACTTCTCCTTGGCGTCATCGCTGGCGTAGACCTCGGCCAGTGCCCGCAGCTGGGAGTTGGAACCGAAGACCAGGTCCACCGGGGTGGCCGTCCACTTGAGTTCACCGGTGGCAACATCGGTGATCTCGTAGAAGTTCTCCTCCGACTCCGACGCCTTCCATTTGGTGCCGGGCGAGAGCAGGTTGACGAAGAAGTCGTTCGTCAGGACCTGCGGCTTGTCCGTCAGCACACCGTGGCTGGAGCCGGCCACGTTGGTGCCCAGGGCACGCATGCCGCCCACCAGCGCCGTCATCTCGGGCGCGGAGAGGTCCAGCATGTACGCCTTGTCCAGCAGGAGGGTCTCCGGCTGGACCTTCGCACCGGGGCGCAGATAGTTGCGGAACCCGTCGGCCCGCGGCTCCAGGTACTGGAAGGATTCGACGTCGGTCTGTTCCTGCGTAGCGTCCGTGCGGCCCGGACGGAACGGCACCGTGACGGGGAACCCGGCGTCGGCTGCTGCCTTTTCCACGGCAGCAGCGCCGCCCAGGACGATAAGGTCCGCGAGTGAGACCTTCTTGCCGCCGGACTGTGCCGAGTTGAACTCCTCCTGCACGCGCTCAAGTACGGGAAGCACGGCAGCCAGCTGCTCCGGTTCGTGGGCCTCCCAGCTGCGCTGCGGCTCCAGCCTGATCCGGGCGCCGTTGGCCCCGCCGCGGCGGTCCGTCTTTCGGTAGGTTGCAGCCGATGCCCAGGCTGTGCTGGCCAGCTGCGGGATGGTCAGTCCGGAGTCAAGGAGCTTGGCCTTGAGCTCGGCAATGTCCTGTTCGCCGATCAGTTCGTGGTCGACGGCGGGGACCGGATCCTGCCACAGCTGTGCCTCCGGAACCCAGGGCCCCAGCATGTGCGGGCCCACTGGTCCCATGTCGCGGTGCAGCAGCTTGTACCAGGCCTTGGCGAAGGCCAGGGCGAACTGGTCCGGGTTCTCCAGGAAACGCCGGCCGATCTTCTCGTACTCCGGGTCGAAACGCAGCGACAGGTCCGTGGTCAGCATGGTGGGCCGGTGCTTCTTGTTGGGGTCGTGCGCGTCCGGGATGATCTCGGGGGCGTCCTTGGCGACCCACTGGTGGGCGCCGCCGGGGCTCTCGACCAGTTCCCATTCGTATTCGAAGAGGATCTCCAGGAAGCGGTTGCTCCACTGCGTGGGCTTGTCCGTCCACGTGACCTCCAGCCCGGAGGTGATGGTGTCGCCGCCCGTGCCGCTGCCGTAGGTGCTGAGCCAGCCCAGGCCCTGCGCCTCAAGGTCCGCCCCCTCGGGTTCGGGGCCCACGTGTGCGTCTGCGGGGCCGGCGCCGTGGGTCTTGCCGAACGTGTGGCCGCCGGCGATCAGCGCGAAAGTCTCTTCGTCGTTCATCGCCATGCGCTTGAACGTCTCACGGATGAACGCGGCAGCAGCCACGGGATCCGGGTTGCCCATGGGGCCTTCGGGGTTGACGTAGATGAGGCCCATTTCGGTGGAACCGACGTTGTCCGCCATAGTGCCCTCACCGGTGTACCGCTCGTCACCGAGCCAGGCGTCCTCCGGGCCCCAGAAGATCTGCTCGGGCTCCCACACGTCCTCGCGGCCAAAGGCGAAACCGAACGTCTTGAAGCCCATGGACTCAAGGGCAACGTTGCCGGCGAGGACCAACAGGTCCGCCCAGGAAAGCTTCTGGCCGTACTTCTGCTTGACGGGCCACAGCAGGCGGCGGGCCTTGTCCAGGTTGGCGTTGTCCGGCCAGCTGTTCAGCGGCGCGAACCGCTGGCTGCCGTCGCCCGCTCCGCCGCGGCCGTCGTGGACGCGGTAGGTTCCGGCGGCGTGCCAGCTCAGGCGGATCATCAGTCCGCCGTAGTGGCCGAAGTCCGCCGGCCACCAGTCCTGGGAAGTGGTCAGCACCTGGCTGATGTCCTGCTTGAGGGCTTCGACGTCGAGCTTCTGGAATTCCTCGCGGTAGCTGAAGGACGGCCCAAGCGGGTTGCTCGCCTGGCCGTGCGTGTGCAGCACGGAGAGGTCCAGCTGGTTGGGCCACCAGTCCTGGTTGGTCCGTGGCCGGTGCCCCTTGGGTGTCGGCGAATCGATCGCAGGGTTTTCGCTTTCACTGCCCTGGGCGGTGGCACTGCCATGAGCCACCGGGCACCCGCCCTCAACCTTCTGGTCCAGGCCCTGTGCGCTCCCGGGAGTGGGGACCGGGGGATGGTCTTGGGGATCGGTCATGTGCTTATTCCTTCCGTTGGGCCGAGGCCGCGGTTGGACTCGGGCAGCCGGTGCAACCCTCCTATTTGACCATGGACGGGTGACAGGGAGAGACCCTCCTACGCCATGGGTGAAACCCGGCCTGTCACCGCCCCGCACCCTGCAATTTGTCCGGAACCTCCTGTCCGCCACTTGCCGGCGCCGGAATATCTGGCTGACGCTCCGACTTGTCGCCAGAGGGTCCATGGTGGCCCACTGTCCCGGCGTAACGCAGCGCGCGGGCCTCCGCCCAGGCGTGAGGCCGCGCTGACGCGCGGATGCAACCAAGCACCTACGAAGAGGAGCACTATGACCATCGGATCAGGATCAGGAACAGCAGCGGGCAACGGACGGACAGCGCTGGTGGTAGGGGCCACCGGCATCGCAGGGTCCGCACTGGTGGATACCCTGGTGGGCGAAGGCTGGACAGTCCTGGCCTTGTCCCGCCGGCCAGGTCCCGGACGCGCCGGCGTCAGGTGGCTCTCCGCGGACCTGACCTCGGCCGAATCCCTTGCCGCTGTGCTGGGTCCGGAGAACCCGTCACATGTCTTCTTCACCGCATGGTCGCGCCGCGCCACCGAGGAAGAGAACATCGCCGTCAATGCGGGCATGGTTCGTGAGCTCCTCTCAGCACTGCAGGGCAAGGACGTGGCCCACGTTGCCCTGATGACCGGACTCAAGCATTACCTGGGACCGTTCGAGGCATACGCCGCCGGAGAAATGCCGGACACCCCCTTCCACGAGGAGGAACCGCGCCTTCCGGTGCCGAACTTCTATTACGCCCAGGAGGACGAGCTCTGGGCGGCCGCGGCCCGGCAGGGGTTCACCTGGTCCGTCCACCGCGCCCACACGGTAATCGGGCATGCGGTGGGCAACGCCATGAACATGGGACTCACACTCGCCGCGCAGGCCACCCTGTGCCGGGACAGCGGGCAGCCGTTCATCTTCCCGGGGTCGGAAACGCAGTGGAACGGGCTCACGGACATGACGGATGCCGGCCTGCTCGCCGAGCACATGCTCTGGGCTTCAACCACCCCCGCGGCCGCTGACGAGGCCTTCAACATCGTCAACGGCGACGTGTTCCGCTGGCGCTGGATGTGGCCGAAACTCGCCGCCTACTTCGGCCTGGAGTGGGAGGGATACCAGGCAAAGCCCCATCCCCTTGAGCAGTCCATGGCGGGCCGGGAGGAGCAGTGGCGGCGGATCGCCGCGGAACACAACCTCAGCGAACCGGACCTGGACCGGGTGGCCAGCTGGTGGCATACGGACGGAGACCTGGGCCGCGGCATCGAGGTGGTGACGGACATGGGGAAGAGCCGTGACGCCGGCTTTACCGGGTACCGGCGGACGCTGGACGCCTTTACGTCGCTGTTTGACCGCTACCGCGCCGAGAAGCTGATTCCCTGATGACACGGTCGCGGCCGGCGAACAACCCGGTCACTGCCAGGATGGCCATGGCACCGGCGGTGCCGAGCAGTGGAAGCGTCCAGTCCCCGCTGGCATCCTTGAGGGCACCGAAGGCCACCGGGCCCACCGCGGCCAGCCCGTAGCCCACGGACTGTGCCATGCCGGACAGGGATGCTGCCTGCGGGTGGTTCACCGTCCGGAGGCTGAACAGCGACAGGGCAATGACAATGAGGCTTCCGCATCCGACGGCGCCCAACAGGACCCACAGGAGGACGAGGTCCGGCGCGAGTGCCAGGCCCAGGAAGGTCACGAACACCAACGCCCCGCTGGCGAAGGACACCACCCGCTGGTCGGGTCCCCGGTGCAGGACCGCGCCCGTCCCCAGGCTGGCGAACACGCTGATCAGCAGGAAGACGGAAAGGTGTACGCCGGCAGTGGTGGCGGGGATCCCGCGGCTTTGCTCGATGGTGGGCAGCCAGGCCATCAGGACATAGAAGGCGATCGACTGCAGCCCCATAAACGCCGTCACCTGCCAGCCCAGTGCTGAGCCCCAGGGCGATCGGTGTGCCCGTTCCTGCGGTGCGGCGTGCGCGGCGCTTGTTCCGTGGCGGCGCAACCATGGCAGCAGCACGGCCATGGCGATGAGGGCCAGCCCCACCCAGGCGCCGAGGGCGAGCCGCCATCCTGCCGGCGACGTTTGGGCCACGGGAACGACGACGGCGGCCCCCACCGCTGCGAACGCGGCCTGGGCAGCGGTATAGCTGCCGGTGACCTGGCTGACCCGCAACGGAAAGTCCCGCTTGACGAGGGAGGGGACCAGGACGTTGAGGAACGCGATGGCCACGCCGATCAGGACCGTCCCGGCCCAGATGAAGCCGGGCACGGGCAGGGAGCGGAGCACGATGCCGGAGGCGAGGATCAGCAATGACATCCACAGTGCCCGGTCCAGGCCCAGCCGGGCAGCAAAGCCGGGCGCAAGGGGCGAGAAGACAGCGAACGCGATGAGCGGGAGGCCGGTGAGGAATCCCGCTGCGGCACTTGACAATCCCAGGTCGCTGCTGATGTTGACCAGGACCGGTCCGACGCTGACAAAGGACACCCGAAGGTTGACTGCGATGAGCAGGACGCCGATGAAGGCGACTCCGAACCTGGCAGTGTTCTGGGAGGGGTTCCGTGTGCCGGCAAACATCGTTGTTTCTTCCATCCTTCGGTGGGGCGGCGCGTTCTTGGCGCCCATCCAGTTCTCTCACACCCATGTACCCACCGGCCCGGCTGGATCCCCGGCGAGTCCCCCGAATACGCCGTGGGAGAACCTGCAAAGTTCTGGCTTGATGGCCCGGTCAAGTCCCAGCTGCTGGACGTAAACTGACGCTCGCACCACGTTTGTGGACATTCCGTCAGGTTGGAGCCGCCTTGCTCTGGAAGTTGCTTGTCGAATACCTGCGGCCGCACCGGCCGCTGCTGGCCGCCGTCGTGGTTTTCCAGCTGGCGCAGTCCATCGCGTCGCTGTACCTGCCCACGCTGAACGCGGACATCATTGACCAGGGCGTGGCCCGGGGCGATACCGGCTACATCCTGTCCACCGGCAGCATCATGCTGCTCATCACCCTGGCGCAGATCGCGTGTGCCGTGGTGGCCGTGTACTTCGGTGCCAAGGCGGCGATGGGCCTGGGCCGCGACCTGCGCGGGGCCATTTTCGAGCGGGTGGGGCAGTTTTCCGAGCAGGAGGTCACCAGGTTCGGCGCGCCCAGCCTGATCACCCGCTCCACCAATGACGTCCAGCAGGTCCAGCAGCTGGTGCTGATGTCCGCCACGCTCATGGTGGCCGCGCCCATGCTCAGCATCGGCGGGGTGATCATGGCTATCCGGCAGGACGCCCAGCTGTCCTGGCTCATTGCCGTGTGCGTCCCGGTGCTGCTGATCGCCGTCGGCCTTATTGTCACGCGCATGGTGCCACTGTTCCGCAAGATGCAGGCCCGGATCGACACCGTCAATCGGGTGCTGCGCGAGCAGCTCACCGGCATCCGGGTGGTGCGGGCCTTCGTGCGGGAGGACATGGAGACGGAACGGTTCGCGGGCGCCAACACGGACGTTACCGATGTTGCGCTCCGGGCAGGCCGGCTGATGGCCCTGATGTTCCCCACCGTCATGCTGATCCTGAACGTCTCCAGCGTGGCCGTGATCTGGTTCGGCGCGTTCCGGATCGAGGACGGGTCCATGCAGGTGGGAACCCTGATCGCGTTCCTGAGCTACCTGATGCAGATCCTGATGTCCGTCATGATGGCCACGTTCATGGCGGTGATGATCCCGCGGGCGTCGGTATCGGCGGACCGGATCGGCGAGGTGCTGGGCACCAGTTCCAGCGTCCTGCCGCCGAAGCAGCCGGTCACCAGCGCGGTCCGGCGCGGTGAGCTGGAAATGCGCGACGTCGGATTCGCTTACCCTGGTGCCGACCAGCCCGTCCTGTCCGGGATCAGCTTCACCGCCCGCGCGGGGCAGACCACGGCGATCATCGGCAGCACCGGCTCCGGCAAGACCACCCTGGTGAACCTGATGCCGCGGCTCTTCGACGTCACCTCGGGGGCGGTACTGATGGACGGCGTGGACATCCGCGACCTGGACCCGGACCTGCTGTGGGGGCACATCGGCCTGGTGCCGCAGCGGCCCTACCTGTTCTCCGGCACCGTTCGCAGCAACCTGCTGTACGGCAACCCGGATGCCACCGAGGATGAGCTTTGGAGCGCGCTGGAGATTGCGCAGGCCCGGGACTTCGTGGAGCAGATGGAGGACGGGCTGGATGCGACCATCTCCCAGGGCGGCACCAATGTCTCCGGCGGCCAGAGGCAGCGGCTGGCCATCGCCCGGGCTTTGGTGAAGCGGCCCGAGCTCTACATTTTTGACGATTCGTTTTCTTCGCTGGACACCGGCACCGATGCCCGGCTGCGTCAGGCACTCAAGCGCAACATCGCCGGCGCCACCATGGTGATCATCGCCCAGCGGGTGTCCAGCATTGTTGATGCGGACCAGATCCTGGTGCTCGACGACGGCAGGATCGTTGCGCAGGGCACGCACCACGAGTTGCTGGAGACATCGGAGACGTACCGCGAGATTGTGTCGTCCCAGCTGGCAGCGGAGGAGACGGTATGAGCCACGGATCCACCCCCGCACGCGGCACCAAAGCCGCGCCCGCCTCCGCAGGCGGCCAGGCCGACGTCGTACGCATTCCACGGCCGCGCGGCGGCCCCGGGCATGGCGGCCCCTTTGCCGGGATGAATGTCCCGGCGGAGAAAGCGATGAACTTCGGCGGCTCCGCCAAACGCCTGCTGGGCACGCTGCGGCCGGAGCGGTTCTGGCTGATGCTGGTGCTGGCCATGGCTGTGGCGGGCGTGGTGCTGCAGGTGATTGGGCCGCGGCTGCTGGGCGAGGGCACCAACCTGATTTTTTCCGGCGTGGTGTCCAAACAGCTGCCGCCGGGGATGACGCAGGCGCAGTTGATTGCGATGCTGCGGGCATCGGGGGAGAACCAGAAGGCGGACATGCTCAGCGCCATGACGCTGACGCCGGGCGCGGGGATCGACTTTTCTGCGCTGGCCAGTGTGCTGACGTGGGCGCTGGTGCTGTACGTGCTGGGCTCGGCGTTCATGTGGGGGCAGGCGTATGTGCTGAACGGCGTGGTGCAGCGGACCGTGTTTGGGCTGCGCGAGCAGATTGAGGCGAAGATCAACCGGCTGCCGCTGCGGTACTTCGATTCAATCCAGCGCGGTGAGCTGCTCAGCCGGGTGACCAACGATGTGGACAATATTTCGCAGAGCCTGCAGCAGTCCATCAGCCAGGCCGTGACGTCCGTGCTGACGGTGCTGGGCGTGCTGGTGATGATGTTCATCCTCTCGCCCACGCTGGCGCTGATCGCGCTGGTGACCATTCCGCTGACGCTGGGGATCACCACGCTGATCGCCAAGCGCTCGCAGAAGCTGTTCGTGCAGCAGTGGAAGAACACCGGCGAGCTGAACGGGCAGATCGAGGAGACCTACACCGGGCACGCACTCGTGAAGGTGTTCGGCCGGCAGCGCGAGGTGGGGGAGCGGTTCCGGCAGAAGAACGCGGAGCTGTATGAGGCGAGCTTCGGGGCGCAATTCATTTCCGGGCTGATCATGCCGGCCATGACGTTCATCGGGAACCTGGTGTACGTGGGGATCGCCGTGGTGGGTGGCCTGCAGGTGGCGTCCGGGGCCATGCAGCTGGGCGATGTGCAGGCGTTCATCCAGTACTCGCGGCAGTTCACTCAGCCGCTGGCGCAGCTGGGGTCCATGGCGAACCTGCTGCAGTCAGGGGTGGCCTCTGCCGAGCGTGTGTTCGAGCTGTTGGATACGGAGGAACAGTCACCGGATCCTGTGGGGGCTTCGCTGCAAAGCCCTGACGGTGCTGCCCGGGGGCGGCTGGTGTTTGAGGATGTGTCCTTCTCGTATTCGCCGGACAAGCCGCTGATCAGTGGGCTGTCCTTGGTGGCAGAGCCGGGGCAGACGGTGGCGATTGTGGGGCCGACCGGGGCGGGCAAGACCACGCTGGTGAACCTGATGATGCGGTTCTACGAGCTCGACGGCGGCCGCATCACTTTGGACGGTGTGGACATCACCACCATGAGCCGGCACGACCTGCGCTCGCGGATGGGGATGGTGCTGCAGGACACGTGGCTGTTCGGCGGGACCATTCGCGACAACATTGCGTACGGCCGGCCTGCTGCTTCCTCTTCAGACGTATTGGAAGCTGCCCGGGCGACGTATGTTGATCGCTTTGTGAAGTCCCTGCCCGAGGGGTACGACACCGTGCTGGACGACGAAGGCTCCAACGTCTCCGCCGGCGAGAAGCAGCTGCTGACGATTGCGCGGGCATTCCTGGCTTCGCCTTCTGTGCTGATCCTGGATGAGGCGACGTCCTCCGTGGACACCCGGACGGAGGTGCTGGTTCAGAAGGCGATGAGCGCGCTGCGGTCCGACCGGACGTCCTTTGTGATTGCGCACCGCCTGTCCACGATCCGCGACGCCGACCTCATCCTGGTGATGGAGAACGGGCAGATCGTGGAGCAGGGGACGCACGCGTCACTCCTCGCTGCCGGCGGGGCATACGCGCGGTTGTATGAGGCGCAGTTCGCGGCGCCGGTGGCGGAGGTCTAAGGCCTGCCGCGACTGGACGCTCGAAAGCGGGCGACGGCTGAGAGCTCCCGCCGTCGCCCGCTTTTGTGGGCCTAGAACGCGTCTGCCTCCGCGTTGAGGTCCCGGCCCCTGGTTTCCGGGGCAAAGAAGCCTGCCGCAAAACCGATTGCCGCGTAGGCCATGAGGATTCCGGCAACTGGGATCCACCCCGGTCCGGTCGCAGCAACGACGCTGGCAGCAATAATGGGGCCAAGACCTCCGGACAGAACGGCGCCAATTTCCTTGACGGTCGTCATAAAGGAGAAGCGACGTTTGGAGCCGAACATCTCCACCAGCCACGTGGACTCCACGCCATACAGGTTCGGCAGCGGACCGCCTACATAAACAACGAAGACCAGGGCCACCAATACGGGGTTCCGTGTTTCGATCATCAGCATCGCGGGAATGGTGAAGGCGAACTGGAACCCGGAGAGCCAGAGCCAAACTTTGCGTCGGCCGAACCGGTCAGTGAGCTTACCGGTCAGCAGGACCGTAAGCACGCCCAAAACGGAGCCGAGCGTCACGCCCGTAGTGACCAGATTGGGGTCCATCTTCACCACAGACACCGTCCATCCGATAAGGAATCCCTTGACGAGGTACACGGAGCCGTTTTCGCCGAGTTTGATGCCCAGCGAGACGAGGAAGGCCTTCTTGGAATCGGCAACGTCACGCCAGACGCTTTGTTGCTTGGCCTCCAGGCGCGCCGCTGCCCGCCGCGCCTTCACCGCCTCGAAGACCGGTGATTCGCTCACACTGCGCCGCAAGTACAGTGCCACAAGGGTGGTACCGACGCTCAGCAGGAAGGGAAGACGCCATCCCCAGGCGAGGAACTCGTCTTTAGGCATTTGCGAGAGCAGCAGCCACAGTCCGCTGGCCAACAGCACACCTGTTGCCGTTCCCAGTGCCACCACGGCGCCGTAAAATCCGCGCTTATTCGACGGGGCGGATTCCACCAGCAGCAGCGAGGCCCCGGACAGCTCGGCGCCGGCGCCGAAGCCCTGGATAAGCCGCAGGAGCACCAGGAGGATGGGAGCCATGACCCCGATCTGGGCAAACGTGGGCAAAAGACCCATTCCCAGAGTGGCGATCCCCATCATTCCCACGGTTATGACCAGGACGGATTTCCGCCCGTATTTATCCCCAAGGTAGCCGAAATAGACCCCGCCCAAGGGCCGGACGAGGAATCCGGAACCAAAAGCGGCAAAGCTGGCGAGCAAGGCCATGGCAGGGTCTGTATTGGGGAAGAACAGCGGCCCGAAAACGAGCGCCGCCGCCAGGGTATAAAGCGTGAAGTCCATGTATTCCAACGCGGAACCAAGGAAGGACGAAACTGAGGTGCGGCGCAGTTCAGCAGGCGACACCTTCAGTTCCGACGCGGACCCCTGGAGGCCAGCGTCGACGTATTTCAGGTTTGAGTTTTCTGTGCTCATGGGGTTTCTCCCTCGGAAAGGGCCTGCAGGCAGGCCCAGCCGTAACGTCGTTGTTCGGATGGTGGTGCAAGGTCTTCAGGAGCAGCTCAGCTCGGGAGCAGGGAGACAGTCTCCGCTATGCAGGCAGGCTTTTGCGAGCCTTCCAGCTCGATCAGGTGATGGAACTGCAGCTGCCGTCCGCTGGCTGTCTCGCTCACTGAGGCCAGCGTCAGCCGGTCCCTGATGCGTGAGTTGACCCTGGCCGGGGCAGGGAACCGTACCTTGTTCAGGCCGTAGTTGATGATCATCGCAGCCCCATCAACGCGATACACCTGGCCAGCCAGGTACGGCAGCATCGACAAGCTGAGGTAACCGTGCGCGACGGTGGTGCCGAACGGTCCGTCGGCGGCCCGCTCCGGGTCCGTGTGGATCCACTGTTGGTCCAGTGTGGCGTTGGCGAAGGCCTGAATCTGGGATTGGTCCAGAGTGTGCCACCCACTGACCCCGATTTCCTGTCCCGTCATGCTGGCCAGCTCGGCGGCGTCCTTGAACAGTCTCATCTAGACCCTCTCCAGCAGCATGGCGACGCCCTGGCCCAGGCCGACGCACATGGTGGCCAGGCCGCGGTTGGCGTCTTCGCGTTCCATCCGCCCCAGCAGCGTGACGACGATCCTTGAACCGGAGGAACCCAGGGGATGCCCCAAGGCGATTGCACCGCCGTCGTTGTTGACAGTTCCTGCATCCATACCAAGCAGCCGCATGCAGGCCAGCGCCTGCGCTGCGAACGCCTCATTGAGTTCGACGGCGCCCACGTCCGCCAGGCCCCAGCCAGCCTTGGCCAGTGCCTTTTGAGTCGCAGGCACCGGGCCGATGCCCATCACTTCCGGCGCCACACCGGCCGCTTGGCTGGTGACGATGCGGGCCCGCGGGGTGAGCCCGTAGCGCTCCACGGCCTCGCCGCTGGCGACTACTACTGCGGATGCACCGTCGTTGAGGGAGCTTGAGTTGCCAGCGGTGACCACTCCACCGGGCGCCACGATGGGCCGGAGGGCGGCGAGGGCATCAGCGCTTGACCCCCGCCTGGGCCCTTCATCGGTCTCCACCAGCGAGACTTCCCCCCGCCTGCCCTTGACCGGAACAGGGACTATCTCATCTTTGAAACGGCCCGCGTCGATCGCCGCCACAGCCAGGTTGTGCGAGCGCAGTGCAAAGCTGTCCGCGTCCGCACGCGAAATTTTCTCCCGGCCAGCCACTTCTTCTGCCGTTTCGGGCATGGAAAACAGCGCCCCGGACTCCATCCGCGGGTTAGTGAACCGTGCACCGATTGAGGTGTCCGCGACTTCACCCGGTTTGCCGTACGGCTTCTCCGGTTTGGCCATGACCCACGGCGCGCGGGTCATGGATTCCACGCCGCCAGCCACTACAAGGTCGGCGTCACCGTTGCGCACCGATTGCGCCGCCATGCCGATGGCGGTTAGCCCGGAGGCACACAGCCGGTTGACCGTCACGGCCGGAACGGCATGCGGGAAGCCGGCCAGTAGCGCGGCCATCCGGGCAACGTTTCGGTTGTCCTCCCCGGCCTGGTTGACGCAGCCGAGGATTACTTCGTCGACGGCGGCAGGATCGACGCTGGCGCGGTCCACGGCGGCCTGCAGCACCAGGGCGGCCAAGTCGTCGGGGCGGACCGTCGCGAGCGCGCCGCCGTGACGGCCCACGGGCGTGCGGACACCTCCGACGAGGAATGCCTCGGGCATCAGCGCGCCCCGCCGTTGATGTAGAGGGTCTGACCGGAGATGTAGGAGGAGTCGTCACCGGCGAAGAAAGCGACTGCAGCGGCGACTTCCTCCGGTTGGCCGACGCGTCCCAGCGGGGTGCGCTCCGCGACCGCCTGCTGGTGTTCGGCCGGGCTGGCCCCGACACGCTCGGCAGTGGCGGCAGTCATCGACGTGGCGATGTAACCCGGTGCCACGGCGTTGACCGTGATGTTGAACGGACCAAGTTCGATGGCGAGCGTCGCCGTCAGACCCTGGATGCCGGCTTTTGCCGCAGCGTAGTTGGCTTGGCCACGATTGCCCAGTGCGCTGCGGCTGCTGAGCGAGACGATCTTTCCGTACTTGGCCGGAACCATGTACCGCTGGGCAGCGCGCGAGCAGAGGTAGGCGCTGGTGAGGTTGGTGGTCAGGACGGAGTCCCAGTCCGGCCGCTCCATCTTGAAGAACATATTGTCGCGGGTAATGCCGGCGTTGTTTACCAGGATGTCCAGGCGGCCGAACTCCCTGTGGATGTCATCGAACACCCGGTCCACGGCTTCCTCATCCGTGACATCGCAGCAGGCGGCAACGGCTTTTCCACCTGCCGCCAGGACGTCCGGGTGGTCCGAGATGCGCTGTGCGGTGTCCTTGGCGCGGTCCTCATTGAGGTCAAGGACGACGACGGTGGCACCCCCTGCGGCCAGTTTCAGCGCGGTGGCAGCACCGATGCCCTGCGCCCCTCCGGTGACCGCGGCCACCCGGTTCGTGAAGTTGCTCATGACTATTCCTTTGCGTATATGGATTTCGTTAATGTCGTGCTGCCGAAGCCCAGCGGGCATCTAGCTGAAGGCGGAGAGGCCGGTGATCTCCCGGCCTACGAGCAGGGACTGGATGGAGTCTGTGCCTTCGTAAGTGGAGACAACCTCCATGTCGGTCATGTGCCTCGCCACGTGGTTCTCCAGCAGTACGCCGTTGCCGCCGAGCATGTCCCGCGCTTCGGAACAGATCCAGCGGGCTTTCCGTGCCGTATGCATCTTGGCGAGTGACGCCATGGGCCCGGTCATCCGGTCGTCTTCGGCGAGTTCGGCCAGCCGGAAGCAGATCAGCTGCATGGCGGTCAGTTCGGCGAGCATGTTGGCCAGTTTGTTCTGCACGAGCTGGAAACTGCCGATGGGTTTGCCGAACTGCTGGCGGGTCTTCGCGTAGTCCAGTGCGATCTCGTAGGCAGCCATTGCGTGGCCGTAGGACTCCCAGGACGCGCCGCTTCGCGTTGAGGTCAGTACGCGGGTGACGTCCTTGAACGAGTGGCATTCCGGGAGCCGGTTGGCGGCCGGGATCCGGAGGTTATCGAGGGTGATATCCGGCTGGAGGATCGCCCGCTTGCCGATCTTGCCGGTGATGACTTCGGTGGAGTATCCGTCCGGAAAGCTGCCGTCCCCGTTCCGCTCCATCACGAACGCCTTTACCTTCGCGTCTGCTTCGTCGCGGGCAAAGATGATGACGACGTCGGCCATGCTGGCGTTGCCGATCCAGCGCTTGCGTCCATTGATGATGTAGCTGTCCCCATCCCGGCGCGCGCTGGTTTCGAGTGCCACCGAATCAGATCCGTGCTCGGGTTCGGTCAGGGCGAAGGCGCCGATCTTGCCAAGGGCTGCCATGCCGGGGAGCCACCGCTGTTTTTGCTCCTCGCTGCCGAGCATGTTGATGGTTCCCATCGCCAGTCCGGACTGGACGCCGAGGAAGGTGTTAACGGAACCATCGCCGCGGGAGATCTCCGCGGCAACAATCCCGGCGGCAAGCCGGCTTAGCCCAGGACATCCGTAACCCTGAATGGTTGTTCCGACGATGCCGAGCCCGGCAAGCTTGGGAACAAGGTCGACGGGAAATTCGGCACGTTCCCAGTAGCCATTAATGACGGGCAGCAGGTCTTTGTCCACGAAGGCGCGGACTTTGAGCCGGAGCGCCCGGTCCTCAGCGCTGAGGAAATCGTCCATAAGGTAAAAATCGGTGCCGTTCGCGGCGATTTCCGGTGTCATCGAGAGAACTCCAGTGGTGTGTGATCGGGAACCCGCTTACGCTGCGGGTCCGTGTTTCCTTGTGAAGGTTGGAAAAGGGTGAGCCAGTGGCGCTCGTGTTCGGCCAACGGCCGGGACTTGCCAGTGTCCCGATGGACTGAAACCAGCACGGTCCGGCCGTCTACGGCGACTGCGCCGTGTTGGCTGCCCCTGAATTCCAGGCTGAATGAACTCGTGCCGATCCTGATCACGGTCAGTTCAACCTCCAGGTCTTCGCCGTGATGCACCGGCCGCCGGTAGTTCACGTCGAGGCTGGCCACCACCGTGGGGGTTGCCTCGGCTTGACGTATTCCTGGCATCGAGGATCGCCACTTGATTCTTGACTCCTCCAGGAGGGTGACGACGGCGGCGTGGTTGACGTGCCCATTGAGGTCCTGGTCGGACCACCGGGGGCAGACGCGGGTCCGGTAGGTTTCAGGCATCGACCAGGGCTTTCCGGTTCAGCAGCCAGTCCCGCACCAGCCCGGAGCTTGCGTTCAACTCGGGCGGTGCGAGTGAGTAGTCCACCGGGGTGAGGGAATACTCGACAGGGTGTCGGACCGTGGGGATCTTCCGTTCCCCTTCGCCCGCCATCACTACCGGCCTTAGCCCCAGCTGTTCAGCCAGCTCGACGCCGCCGCGGACGTCCTGGATCGGAGCGCAGGGCAGCCCTGCCGACGAGAGCTCGCGGAACCATTCGTCAGCTGATTGGGCAGCCAACTGGGCGTGGAGGATGCCCCGCAGCTCGTCGCGGTTGGCGTTGCGCTGCAGCGTCGTCGCAAACTTCGGATCCCTCGCTACGTCGGGAATCCCCAGCGCCCCGCACAGCCGGACGAACTGGGCGTCATTGCCCGTCGCGATGATGATGGTGCCGTCTCCGGTCTGCATCGGGGCGTATGGATACATGCTGGGGTGTTCGTTACCCATCCTGGTGGGTACTACACCGCCCGATACGTAGGCCGCAGACTGGTTCACCATGCCGGACAGGGCCGAGGTCAGCAGGTTGAGCTCTACCAGCTGACCTTCGCCGGTCCGGTCCTTGTGGTGCAGCGCCCCCAGGATGCCGATGGCAGCATGCAGGCCTGTGATGACATCGAATAGTGCGATGCCTGCCCGGTACGGCTGGGTGTCCTGGTCCCCGGTCAGGCTCATCATTCCCGATGCGGCCTGCACCAAAAGGTCGTACCCCGGAATGTGGGCGCCGGCTCCGGTACCGAATCCTGTGATGGAAGCGTAGATGATGTCCGGGTTCAATTCGGCCGCGGCCGCGTAATCCAAGCCCAGCCGTGCCATGTTGCCGGGCTTGAAGTTCTCGATCATGACGTCGGCCGTGCTGATCAGGGAACGTGCTACGTCGAGGTCTTCCGGGTCTTTCAGGTCCAGGGCAATGGAATGTTTGTTGCGGTTGACCGCGAGGAAAAACGTGGCCTCGCCGTCCCGGACAGGGGGCATGTACGTACGGGTGTCGTCACCCTCGGGTCCCTCCACCTTGATCACTGTGGCGCCCATGTCAGCCAGGAGCATGGTGGCGTATGGGCCGGCCAGCACCCTGCTGAAATCTGCGACCACGATGCCGGCGAGGGGCCCGGCGCTTGCCCTGCCCAGGGCATCAAAGCCGTGGTTATCGTTGCCTCCTGCGGGCTGGTCCTGCCGCCTGGAGACCGATTCGTCGATCGGTTGTGTCATCTGAAATCCTCCGCAATGTGGTCTGCATCACCAACCTTTGCAAGCGGACTGATTCACGTCCAATACGTATTTGGTGCTGGACTGATACCCGTCCGTCATCAGCGTCGGCGCGTTCCTTGGGTAATCTTGGGCGTATGGACAATGACGTTTACCCGGGCAGGAGCTGAGCGCGGGAGTGGAAATACATCAGATCCGGGCCTTCCTTGCCGTGGCGGAGGAATTGCATTTCGGCCGGGCCGCCCGCCGGCTTCATATGGCCCAGCCGCCGTTGAGCCGTTCCATTCAGCGGCTTGAGCATGAACTAAAGGCGCCCCTCTTTATCCGCAGCACGCGGACAGTCCAGTTGACCGCCGAAGGCCAGGCGTTGGTCGGTCCGGCACGTGACATACTCGAAGGGTGCCGGCGGGGCCGCCTGGCGGTGGCCTCCGTGGGCCGTGGCGAAACCGGGCGCGTGCGCGTCGCCTTTGCCGGTGTTTCCTCGCATGTGATGGTTGGCAGGCTCGCCAAGCGTGTCAGGGAAGTGCACCCCGGAATCGACTTTGAGCTCTCCAGTTCCAACTTCGCGCTACCGGCCATGGACAAGGTCATGGGCGGGGCCATGGAAGTCGGCCTGGGCCGCTGGAACTTCATTCCCGCTGTCCTCGACTCCCGGATCGTGGCCAACGAGCGGCTCGTTGTGGCGCTGTATGAAAGCCACCCGTTGAGTGGACAGGCTTCGCTGCGCATGGCTGACCTTGCGGGGCAGCCCTTCGTTACGTTGCCTGAGCATCCTGGCGCCATCCTCCATGACCACCTTCGGCGGCTCTCCAGTGCCGCGGGGTACGTCGTGGAGATTGCCCAGGTGGCGCCGGATTCACAGACGCTCATGGCGCTGGTGGCGGCGGAAATCGGCGTCGCGCTGACGGTTTCTTCGGTGCCTGAAAACTTCAGCCACCCGGGCGTCGTCTTTCTCCCCCTGGAAGACCCGGCAGATGCCATCCAACTGCGGCTGGTTTGGCGGAAGGACAACGCCAGTCCGGCCCTGCGGGAAGTCCTTCGGCTCTCGGAAGAGGTCCTCCCGTCACCGGCCTGAACCGCACATTGATGCAGTTGGAGCATCAGCGGATTCACTATTAGGTATTGGATCTGACGGCAATCTGACTGGCACAGTGGTGGAGATCACGGCGGACGCACACCACGCCACCGCCGCCGCCAACCTGTCCCCTTACCTGCCAGGAGAACCACCGTGACCGTAACCGCAACCGCACCCGCCCGGGTCTTCGACGACGTTCTCAACCTCGATACCCTCCTGACCCCCGGGGAACTGGAACTGCGCAGCACTGTCCGGGACTTTGTGGATGAACGGATCAGGCCCAACATTGCGGGCTGGTACGAAGATGCCCACTTCCCGCTCGAGCTTGTTCCCGAGCTTGGCAAGCTTGGGGTCCTCGGGATGCACCTGAAGGGCTACGGATGCCCCGGCCGCAGCGCCGTCGAGTACGGCCTCGCCGCCATGGAACTGGAAGCCGGCGACTCAGGGCTTCGGACCTTTGTCAGCGTCCAGGGTTCCCTGGCCATGACCGCCATTCACAAGTGGGGGTCCGAGGAGCAGCGGAACGAGCACCTGCCGGCCATGGCGCGGGGTGAAAAGATCGGCTGCTTCGGGCTTACCGAGCCGACCGCCGGCTCCGACCCTTCCAGCATGGCGACTTTTGCGGCACCTGACGGAGCCGGCGGGTGGGTCATTAACGGGGCAAAGCGCTGGATCGGGCTTGCTTCCGTGGCGCAGATCGCGGTCATCTGGGCCAACACCGCCGAAGGGATCCGCGGGTTCATCGTGCCGACGGACACCCCCGGCTTCACCGCGACGCCCATCAGTGCAAAGCTCTCCATGCGCGCCTCCATCCAGTGCGACATCACTCTTGATGACGTCCGGTTGCCTGCCAACGCACTCCTGCCGGGCGCGCACGGACTCAGGGGTCCGTTCTCCTGCCTCAACGAAGCCCGCTACGGAATCATCTGGGGCGCCATGGGTGCTGCCCGGGACTCCTACGAAGCCGCGCTGGCCTATGCCGGGGACCGTCTCCAGTTCGGCAAGCCCCTTGCCGGCTACCAGCTCACGCAGGAAAAGCTGGTAAATATGCTGCTGGAAATCCAGAAGGGAACGCTGTTGGCGCTCCATACGGGGCGCCTCAAGGACGCCGGGACGCTGCAGCCGGTACAGATCTCCGTGGGAAAACTGAACAATGTACGGGAGGCTATTGCAATCTGCCGCGAAGCGCGCACAATCCTGGGGGGAAACGGAATCACCTTGGACTACTCGCCGCTGCGGCATGCCAACAACCTTGAATCAGTGCGCACGTATGAAGGTACTGACGAGGTCCACACCCTTATCCTGGGCCAGCGGATCACCGGCATCTCGGCGTTTCGCCAGGAGTAACGGTATGGCGCCGTCTATGCCGATGTGTGCCATACCTTTCACCCGTCCTTAGCGCCCTCTCGACGGCGGGAGCCGCCCACCGTCACCCCGTCCGCCAACAGGCCGCCTGCCAGTAAGCCAGTGCCAGTGCCGGAAGTCTGCGGGAACTCCGCTGTCCCCGTGGACAGCAGGAACGAAGATGCGATGGCAAATCGGTCCGCAGAAGCGGCGGTCAACGGCCGACGCGGGTGTGTTGCGGCGCCGAACTCAAAATGTCAGACCCCCGTGACAGGCTTTGGGTATGGAAACCGGAGCGATTGGGGATGCGAAAGGCACGGCCGGACTCGCCGGTGCCGTCGCATCCCTGGCCGGGCTGGTGGACGAACTAATAGGAGTCCTGAGCGGTTCGTCGGATGCTGCGGATAATGCTCACGGCGTCGACAGTCATGATCCGCTTCGGGACGTTGCCGAGTCCTGTCTGGACGGCCTTGGCATCGTGGCCCGAATCGAAGCTGCTACTGCGGCCGTGAAAGTGCGGCTGCTCGCAGAGTATTCCGAGGCCGCAGCCGCCATGGAAGCGCCGGCGGAAAGCGCCTCTGAATCATCGGCGCGGGACATGAGTGTCGTCGCCGAAGTCGCCTGCACGCTCACCATCGGCGAGGGAGCCACATCCGCACTGCTGCAGGACGCCCATGCGCTCATCACCTCTCTTCCGTTGACGCTCAAAGCCATGGAGGCCGGCGCCGTCTCCTGGCGGCATGCCCAGATCATGGTCGACGAAACCAGCAGCCTGGACGCTGCAGCTGCAACAGCCTTGGAATCTCACTTCCTGGACCCGGAGGCGCCTAACGCGGCCCGGGGTGCATCTGCCGGAGAGCTGGTCCCGGGCCGTTTCCGTCGGAAAGTGCGTGCCTGGCGGGAACGCCATCACCCCGAGTCGCTGACGGTCAGGCACGTGAAGTCCGTCGCGGATCGGCGGATGGAGTACTCGCCGGACCGGGACGGTATGGCCTGGGTTTCGCTTTACATGGCTGCGGACAAGGCCTGTGCTGTCTGGAACAGGACGTCTGCCCTGGCCCGCGGGTTGCAGGGACCTGAGGAGCCGAGAACCCTTACCCAGCTCAGGGCAGACCTGGCCGCAAAGTTGCTGCTCGGTGACACCGGGGACCTTGCCGGGCCTGGGCCGTCCCTCAAAGCTGACGTGCTGGTCACGGTACCGGTCTGTTCCCTCCTCGGTGCCACGGACGAGCCCGCAGACCTGGACAATTACGGACCCATCCCCGCATCGATGGCGCGAAAACTCGTCGCGGAAGGTGCCAACTCGTTCTACCGGGTTTTGGTGGACCCACGCGACGGAGCCCCGCTTGAACTTGGCGGGACCAGCTACCGGCTCCCGGAATCGCTAAAGCGGTGGTTGCGGATGCGGGATGGAAAGTGCACCTTTCCCGGCTGCAGCAACCACAGCCAGGACAATGAGGCGGACCACCTCACGGCCTGGGAGCGCGGAGGCAGCACCGGAATCAGCAACCTGGGACAGTTGTGCCCCAAACATCACCGGCTCAAGCACCGAACCGGCTGGAGGCCTGGTCCGGCTTCCAGGAATGAGCCGCCGGGCTGGACTTCTCCAAGTGGTCGTCAGTACAACGCAGAGCAGCCGGACCGGGCACCCACACTCTGGCCGCCGGGCTGCCTTCCGGAAGAGGCCAGCGTGCTGGAGGCATTGGTTGTGGATTATCTCGCGGTCTCCTAACCAGCGGTTAGTTGGGCTGCCCGCAGGACACACCCTCCAGCTCCATCACGGCTGCGGAACTCACGCCAGCCCCGATGTTGATGTTCCCCGCCGTTCACCACGATGCAACCAAGACGCCCTGAACCGTTTCGCCAGGCCAAGCAGTCTTTTCACGCACCCTCACGCCCGGAACACCCCATCACCGGGCGGACATCCCCGACGTACCAGGAGTACTCCCGTGTTCGTGAAAAGCACCCTCGCCGCCGTCGCTGTCTTCGCCTCCCTGGCCGGGACAGCCGTAGCCCCCGCCCAAGCCGGGGCCGAGGCACCCAATCCGGCGCCCGTCGTCGTCGGCCAACCCCTTGCCGGCACCCATGCCCACAACGACTACGAGCACGACCGCCCCCTGTTCGACGCACTGGAGCACGGTTTCACCAGCGTCGAGGCGGACGTATGGCTGGTCGACGGTGAACTGCGCGTGGCCCACGACCTCGCTGACGCCAAACAGGGCGTCACGCTCGAGAGCCTCTACCTCGACCCACTCCAGGACCTGGTCCGCAGCCAGCCCGGCCACAGCGTCTACCCCAAGTGGGACGGCAGCCTGCAGCTCCTGATCGACATCAAGAGCGAGGGCGAGGCCACCTACGCCGCCATCGAGCAGGAATTGGCCGAACACCGCGACATCATGAGCCGCTACACCAACGGCAACGTCAAGACCGGCCCGGTCACCGCAGTCATCAGCGGCAACCGCCCGCTGGCCACCATGCAGTCCCAGGACAAGCGCTTCAGCTTCTACGACGGCCGCTCCACCGACCTCACCTCCGGCCTGCCCGCCGCTCTGATGCCGCTGGTCAGCGACAACTGGACCAAGCTCTTCACCTGGCAGGGCGTCGGCCCCATGCCGGAGGCCGAGCGCGCCAAGCTGCGCGCCTTCGTGGCCACCGCACACGCCAACGGCTACCGCGTCCGCTTCTGGGCCACCCCGGACCAGCCCGGTACCGCCCGCGACGCCGTCTGGACCGAACTCGCCGACGCCGGCGTGGACCACATCAACACCGACGACCTCGCCGGCCTCCAGCAGTTCCTCACCGCCCGCGGCGCCTGAGCCCCCACTCCAGCCCACAACAGAAGCAGGACCCCCATGCCTTCAAAGACTTTGACAATCACGACGGCGGCGCTCACCTTGGCATTCGGCCTCCTGGCGTCCCAGCCCGCCTTCGCCGAAACAGCCCAGGCGGACAGCACCAGCGACGGCAACCAGGCCTTCACCTTCGCCGCCATCGGCGACATCCCCTACGGCGCCGCCGAGATCGCCAAGTTTCCGTCCCACATCCAGGATCTCAACGCGGACATGGAACTGAAGTTTGTAGCACACGTGGGCGATATAAAAAACGGTTCGTCCGTCTGCTCGGATGAGTATTTCTCCTACATCCGCACCCAGTTCGACACCTTCGCCCACCCGCTGGTCTACACGCCCGGCGACAACGAATGGGTGGACTGCCACCGCACCAACAACGGGGCCTACAACCCGCTGGAGCGCCTGGACAAGATCCGGGAGGTCTTCTTCAACCAGCCCGGCAAGACCCTGGGCGCCACCATGCCGGTGAAGTCGCAGGAGAACCTGGGCCTCCCGGAGGACGTCCGCTTCGAGAAGAACCGGGTGGCCTTCTCCGTGCTGAACGTCCAGGGCAGCAACAACTCCCTCCTGCCGTGGACCGGACTGGGCAAGACGGCCGCCACGCCCGAGCAGCTCGCCGAGGTGGAACACCGCACGGACGCGGTCATCGCCCAGATCCACCAGACCTTCGCCGAGGCCAGGCGCAGTAACGACCGCGCCGTGGTGCTCATGCAGCAGGCCGACATGTTCGATCCGTCGCTCCTGGCCGACGCCACCGCAAACCCGGCGACCGTCTCTGGCTTCCGCGGGATCGTCCAGGCCATCGTCGAGGAAACCAACAACTTCGACGCCCCGGTCTACCTGGTCAACGGCGACAGCCACGTCTTGGCCGCAAACCAGCCCCTCGCCGCGGGCTCACCCTGGCTGGACATCTACGGCTCACCCGCCGCGGACAACCTGCAGCGCGTCACGGTGGACGGCGCCAACAACGCAGTTGACTACGTCCGCTTCACGGTGGCCGGCAACAGCGCCAAAGGCGCCGACGTGCTGAGCTGGGAAAAGGTCCCCTTCAGCCAGTAGCAGCGCAGAAGAAGCGGACGACGGCGGGCGCCCACCCGTCGTCGTCCGCTTTCGTTTTAGGTCTGGACACGGGTAGTCGCCGGATTTATCGTGCAAAGGTGGCGGCTGCCCGATTGGCAGGATGGCCCATGCTGCCAGTCCGCCATTGCGGCCGTCCGTCATGAGGAGGAAGCAGATGGCACACGTTGAAGAGGTTGAAGAGACGGTGGAAGTCGCTGTTCCGGTGCGGACCGCGTACAACCAGTGGACCCAGTTCGAATCGTTTCCGCAGTTCATGTCCGGCGTCGAGTCGGTGACGCAGCTGACCGACACCACCAACCACTGGGTTACCAAGGTGGGCGGCGTCCAGAGGGAGTTCGACACCGAAATCGTTGACCAGGCGCCTGATGACCGGATCGCCTGGCGCAGCACCGACGGCAAGTCGCATGCCGGTATCATCAGGTTTACGCCCCTGGATGCCACCCACACCAAGGTCAAAGTCCATTTCGAATGGGCACCGGAAACCGCAACTGAAAAGGCCGGCGCCGCGCTGAAGATCGACAACATGCAGGTCAAGGCCGACATGCGGAAGTTCAAGGACTTCATCGAATCGCGCGGCAGCGAGACCGGCGGCTGGCGCGGCGAGGTTTAGGACAGCGGCACGGTCCTTCACGAACAAACAGGAGCGGTCGACGGCGGGGGCCCACCCGCCGTCGACCGCTTTCCTTGTGTGGGACTACAGGCGGTGCTGCTGCCCGGACGTTTCACTCCCGTCCCAGCCGGACCGTCCTCTTCCAGTTGGTCCCGTACTTTTGCATGTGCACCCGGGTGCGGTCGGCGCGGAAAAAGTCACGGGCATACTCCACGGGCGCGCCCTGCACGTCCCAAGCGAGCCGCCGGATCTCCAGGAGGGCCGCCGCGGCTGGAACGCCGAGGACGTCCGCCTGCTCGGCGGAGGCGGGAACGGCTTCCACTGTTTCGTCGGCGCGGTCCAGCTCGAGCCCGTACTCCGAGGTCAGGAGGTGGTACAGCGAACCCTCCAGCGGATGGTTCAGCAGGCCGGAGAACCGGGCGGCAGGCAGCACGGACAAATCCAGCGACCAAGACAGGCCGTCCACAAGCCGTAATCTTTGGATGCGCAGCACCGCGTCTCCGCCGCCCAGGCGCAGGTTGCGCCGCTCGTCCGGCTGCGGGAGCCCCATCTCTGCGCGCAGGACGTGGGTGGCGATGGCCCGCCCCTGGTGGAGGACCATTTGGGGAACCCCCTCCACCGTGTTCAGGTGGCGCTGGATGCGTCCGTCATTGAAGAGCACGCCCCCGGAACGGCCCAGCACACGGCGGACCGTGCCCTCCGCCTCCATCCGCTCAATCGCCTGCCGCAGCACCGCCCGGCCAATCCCCAGCCGTTCGGCCAACGCCCGTTCGCTCCCCATCAGCTCGCCCGGGTTGAACCTCTCCATCCTGGCGTACCGGGTGAGAGCGGCATGGGCGGCGTCTGCCGGAGTCGATGCCGAGGGCTGCCCGTCCGTTCCTTTTGCCCCGTCTGTTCCTGTTGCCATGGATCAAATGTACGGATTACGCGCCCAATGCTGTCAGTGAGTCATCCAGGGCACCCACGAGCCAATCGATATCGGACGCCTGGAAGGCCAGCGGCGGGCGCAGTTTCAGGACATTCCCGTGCGGGCCCGCCACCGAGGTCAGCACGCCGCGTTCGCGCAGCTGCTCCAGCACGGCGAGCGCGAGGTCACGATCCGGTTCCCGGGTGCCGCGGTCCTTCACGAGCTCGAAGCCGATGAACAGTCCTGCACCGCGGACATCGCCCACCGACCCGTGCGTGGCACTAAGACCGGACAGGGCGGAAAACAGCGCCGCCCCAACACGCCGGCTATGCTCCTGCAGGCCTTCCGCGCGGATGGTGGAAAGCACTGCCTGCGCCGCTGCCATGGAGACGGGATTGCCGCCGAAGGTGTTGAAGTAGGGGATGGTGTCACTGAAGGTGGCCAGGACGTCGGCCTTGGCCACCAGCCCGGACACCGGAATTCCGTTGCCCATCGGCTTGCCCAGGGTGACAACGTCGGGGACGATCCCGTGGCGCTGGAATCCCCAAAACGACTCGCCGGTACGGCCGAAACCGGGCTGGACCTCGTCGGCAATGATGATGCCGCCGGCGCGGTGGATGACGTCCGCAGCCTCGCGCAGGTACCCTGCGGGGCCCGGGAGGACGCCGTCGGAGGAGAAGATCGAGTCCGCGATGAAGCCGGCGAAGCGTATGCCGTTCGCCTCCATGTCCGCGATGGCCGCGCGGATCCGGTTGGCGAACCAGGTGCCCAGGCCGGCACCGTCGGGCCCGGCTTCGGCGCCGAGCCTGTAGGCGTCGGGCGCGTCCACCAGGCGTGCGGTGGGTGCCAGCGGCTGTCCGGTGCCCAGTGCCGGCGATACCCCGGAGGTCAGTTCACTGGTGCCGTGGTACGCCTCCCTGGTGGCGATGATGCCTTCGCCTCCGCTGTATGCCTTGGCTACCCGGATGGCGAGGTCGTTCGCTTCGGAGCCCGTGCACATGTACATGGCCTTGTTCAGCCCGGCCGGCATGGTGGACAGGAGGTCGTCCGTGTAGTTCAGGATGTTCTCGTGCAAGTACCGGGTGTGCGTATTAAGCTGCTGCATCTGGGCCGTCACCGCCGCGGTAACAGCAGGATGGCAATGACCCAGGCTGGCCACATTGTTGTACGCGTCCAGGTATTTCCGCCCGGCAGCGTCCCACAGGTACTGTCCTTCGCCGCGGACCAGGTGGACGGGGTTCCGGTAGAAGAGCCGGTAGGAGGCTCCCAGCACGGTGTCGCGGCGCTCGGTCAGCCGGCGGGTTTCAGGGTCCAATCCATCGGCATGCTCTGCGCGAAAGCTGTTGGTGTCCATGATGGTGGAACGGATGACCATGGTGGGTTCCTTGCTGTTTGTGGCGTTTCGACGATGTCCGGACGGGCCCAACCCTCGGATCAATTTCGGTACTTCAAGTATGTTTGGGCGCGCTTGGCCTGATCGGCCCGGACGTGAATCCGGCGTTACGAAAAGCCTGCCAAATTTGAACGGTTTGTTTCCGTGTCGCGGGTTTGTTTCGGGACCGTAAATTCCTCCGGACGGAGGCGGCCTGCGGCGGCCGCCCATGCCATACTCGCTACCGGAGCCCAACCCTCCTCGCCCTCCGAGGAGCATCCATGAACACCATGACAGATACTTCCCCGCTCGCCGTCTTCAATAATCTTCGACGCGGGGAGCCGGCACCTGAGTGGATTGCCGGTGAAGTTACTTCAGCCTGGGGCCTGGATCCCCAGCGCACCGTCATCACCCTGATTGCCGTATCCGAGAACGCCACCTTCCGGATAACAGTCGACGGCGTCCCCGTCTCCGTTCTGCGGGTACACCGCCCCGGGCATGTGGGGGATGCCCGCCAGATCGCCGGTGAGCTGACCTGGGTCCGGCGTCTTGCCGAAGAAGCGGAAGTGCGGGTGCCCGACGTCGTTCCTACCGCCGACGGCCAGCTCCTGCATACCTTCACGGACGGGGGCGGCTCCCAATGGCACTGTGTCGCGTTTGCCTTCGTTTCGGGGGACATCCTGGAGGATTTCGCCGACCCGAGGCCCTATTACGCGGAAATCGGCGCCACCACAGCCCGTCTGCACCAGCAGGTGAAGCGCTGGCAGTTGCCGGATGGATTCACCCGCTTTTCCTGGCAGCTGACAGACATGCTGGGCGCGTCCAGCAGATGGGGTGACTGGCGGGGTGCGAACCTCACCCCTGAACAGGCCTCACTTCTGGCGCAGGCAGAATTCGCCGCAGTTGCGGCGCTCGACGGTCTTCCGGTGTCAGGTGACGCCTGGGGCCTGGTGCACGCCGACCTGAGGCCCTCCAACATCATGATCCACGGCGGCGCGCTCACCGTGATCGACTTCGACGATTGCGGCTTCTCCTGGCTGCTCTACGACTTCGCCTCGGCACTGTCCTTCATCGAACACGAGACATACGCGCCGGACATCGCCAAGAGCTGGGTTGAGGGGTACCGCACCGTCCGCAGCCTCTCGGAGTCCGACCTGAAGCACGCCGCGGCGCTCAGCATGATCCGCCGCCTGACGATGCTCGGCTGGACCACTACCCACCGCTCCGATGCATTGCCTGCTGACCTGTGGGCCGCCCAGATCCCCGGCACGGTGGCTGTCGCCGAGCGCTACCTCGCGTCGCCCACCTGGCTGTTCGACTGACCTGCCCAAGCCGTCCGTTTCGCGCCATTTCCGGCTGCAGCCACCCTCTTCCTCTACTTTCCTGGAGACTCCCATGACTCAAACCCTTCCGGCCGCGGACCAGCGGGCCGTGGACAAGGCCTATTTTGAACAGCGGTCCCTCAGGCGGGGCGCCGCAGGCTGGCTGCTCCTTGCCGGCCTTGGCATTTCGTACGTGATTTCCGGCGATTTTTCGGGCTGGAACTTCGGCCTGGAGGCCGGGGGATGGGGCGGCCTGCTGATCGCCTTCGTCCTGATGGGCGTCATGTACGCCTGCATGGTCTTCGGTCTTGCAGAAATGTCCTCTGCGCTGCCCGTGGCCGGTGCCGGGTACGGCTTTGCCCGCCGCGCGCTCGGCCGTTTGGGCGGATTCGCCACCGGGCTCGCCATCCTCATCGAGTATTCGATAGCGCCTGCGGCGATTGCTGTCTTTATCGGCGGCTATGTGGAAAGCCTGGGACTGTTCGGCATCACGGACGGCTGGCCGGTATACCTCGTGTGCTTCGCGCTGTTCATCGCTATCCACCTGGTTGGCGTCGGTGAGGCTCTTAAGGCAATGTTCGCCATCACGGGAATCGCCGTGGTGGCGCTGATCGCCTTCGTCATCGGCATGGTGCCGCACTTTGATCCCGCAAAGCTGTTCGATATTCCGGTCACTGACGCCGCCGGTGCCAGCGCGTTCCTGCCCAATGGTGCCGGCGGCATCCTCGGCGCGCTGGTCTTCGCCATCTGGTTCTTCCTGGCTGTTGAGGGCGTGCCCCTGGCGGCCGAGGAGGCCGAAAATCCGCAGCGGGACATGCCCCGCGCCATCATCGTCGCAATGGCCGTACTGGCGTTCACCGGCCTGTCCGTCCTGGTTCTTGCTCCGGGCGGAGCCGGGGCGGCGGCGATGAGCACGTCCTCGAGCCCGCTCCCTGACGCCCTGCGCGCTGTCGGCAATGACGGCCTGGCCGTGTTCGTCAACTACGCAGGCCTCGCCGGACTCGTGGCCAGCTTCTTCTCCATCGTCTACGCCTACTCCCGCCAGCTCTTCGCACTGTCCCGCGCAGGCTACCTTCCCACCTGGCTCAGCCGCACCAGCTCACGAAAAACACCCACCTGGGCGCTGATCGTCCCCGGCGCCATCGGCTTCATCCTCGCGGCCGCCGTCGCCGACGGAGACAAACTCATCAACATCGCAGTGTTCGGCGCAGCCGTGTCCTACGTGCTGCTCAACCTCTCCCACATCGTGCTCCGCAGGCGTGAACCGGAGCTGCACCGCCCCTACCGGACCCCTGGCGGCACACTGACCACCGCCGTCGGACTCGTCCTCGCAGTCATCGCGGTCGTGGCCACCTTCGTCGTGGACGTCCAGGCCGCCGCGATCACTGCGGCAATATTCGTCATCGGCCTGCTCTACTTCGCCTTCTACAGCCGCCACCGCCTGGTGGCCGGTGCCCCGGAGGAGGAATTCGCCCGGCTTCGGGCGTCGGAGGCAGAGCTTCGGTGACCGGAGGCGGAAGCTGAATCGAGCGCTGCTTCAGGAGCGGACGACGGCGGGGGCCCACCCGCCGTCGTCCGCTTTCCTTGTGTGGGACAACAGGCGGAGTTCCATAAACACGCTGTGGGGGTCCAGCACGTAGTCGGCGAACGGCGGGCACTCCGTGAACCCGTGCCGGGCGTAGAGCCTCCGCGCGGGCGCAAAGTAGTCCTCGGTTCCAGTTTCCAGGCAGACGCGCTCAAGGTTCCGCGTCCGGGCGGCATCAAGGATGTGCCCGAGCAGGAGGGTGGCCACGCCGCGTCCCCGGGCGGTTGCTGTAGTGCGCATGGACTTGATCTCGCCATGCCTCGCCGTGCCGGCGGGGGAGTCCAGCAGCTTAAGCGCGCCGCACCCCAAAAGGGTGCCGTCCTCACGGGCCGTCCAGAACGTGATCGACGGGGCGGACAGGGCGGAGTGGTCCAGGGCGTGCACGCTTTCGGCGGGCGAGGTGGCGAACATGTCGGCCAGGTGTTCGCTCAGGAGCAGGTGGACGTCATCACGTATGGGGCTGTCCCGGTCAATCGAAATCATCGCTTCAAATTTACCCGTTGCGAACATCAGCCACCGTGTGGCAGGATTCCCCTGATCGTGACCCGGCTCCAGGAGGTGAGACCCATGAATGCTGTATCCGTAATGGGCGCTCCCCCGCAGTCGACGATCAGCGGCTGACCCAGCCGCCACCGGGAGCGCCGCACAGGCACATTCGCGAAAGGCGACTCCCATGAACACAACACCTTCCTCCGTCCCGCACGCCGCTCCGACGGGAAGATCCAAACGCGCCCTGGTCCTTGGAGGCGGTGGCTCCACCGGCAACGCGTGGCTGATCGGCGTCCTCGCCGGCCTGGCAGACGCCGGGCTGGACGTGACCGGCGCCGACCGGGTCATTGGAACATCGGCGGGGTCCACGGCAGCCGCGCAGATTGCCGGCGCCGGGGCCGCCGAACTCTATGCCGCCGTCCTTGACGCTCCGCTTCCGCAGCGGACGCGTCCCACGGGAACGTCCGGCAGTCCGGTGTCCGGCCATCTGGAGCGGACCAGCAGGATCATCGCCGCCTCCGTGGATGCGCCGGACATGCGCCGCAGGATGGGCGCAACGGCACTGGACCTGGCGGCGGCCTACGACGCCTCGGAGCGGTGGCGGGCCACGGTCGCGGCCCGGCTGCCCACGGAAGAATGGCCAGAGCATGAACTGCTGATCACGGCCGTCGATGCGGCTACCGGGGACCCGGCAGTGTTCGACCGCACCAGCGGCATCGACCTGGTTGACGCCGTCGCCGCCAGTTGCTCCAGCGGCTCGGCGTACCGGATTGGGGACAGGAGCTATATCGACGGCGGCTACCGTCGCAACGAGAACGCCGACCTGGCGGCCGGGTGCGGGTGTGTCCTGGTTCTGTCGCCTTTCGGTGGCAGAACGCGGATGCCACTGGAATGGGGCATGCAGCTGGCGGCGCAGGTGGAAGAGCTGCGGGCAGGGGGCAGCAGGGTCGAAGTCATCTTCCCGGACAGCGGGGCCGGGCACATGTTCGGAGCCAACGCAATGGATGTGTCACTCCGTCCCGCAGCAGCCCAGTCCGGATACAACGAAGGAAAAGCCCGCGCCACGATGCTCACAGAATTCTGGAGGAAATGAAATAAGCGAATTTGAGGTTGTTTTCCTGGTGCGCGCAGAGTTTCCGGCTGCTTTCTTGAGGCAAAGCAAAAGAAACGCAAATCCCTGCGGGCCGGCAAAATTTTAAAAAAACCCACCCGGCTCCGAACCCATCCTGCACGCCCGGCAGTGTGCGCCATCATGCCGCTTGCTGACGGGCATTCGCAGGACTGGATAAAAAAATAAAAGTAGGTATGGTATCGGGTAACGCAAAGCAAAGAAAGGCGTGATTCCGATGTCCGAAAAATCCCCCAAAAGCGGCGCCGCGAAAAAAGCCGGCAAGTCCATCCTGGAAAAACGGGCCGACAAAAGAGCGAAAAACGAAAATAACGAACTGAATTTTATAAAACCGCGCAAAAACCAGCGCTGACCATGCCAGCGGGCGGCCGCCCGGGACTCCTAGCCCGCGGCCGCCCGCGCCACAGCGGCAAGCTCCACCGCGCCCACAGCCGGGCGATCAGCCGAAGGACACCACCGTGATGACCTCCCACAACGCTTTAGTCGTCTCCACCCGACTCACCCAGCCAGTCCACCTCCGGCCGATCGACTTTGATGAGACGGCCTTCCAGAAGATCGCCTCCGGCGGCATCGGCCACATCGCCGGCATGGATTGGCGCGTCTATCTGGACAGCCCCACCCATACGCTGGCCACGAATCCCCGCGCTGAGGTGCTCATCCGCGAGGCCGGAATCGATCTCGACGGAACCATCCAGGGGACGGCCCTGTTCCTGGGCCGCGGCCCGTCGGACGGAGAGTGCGACGCTCCCCGCCACCTCATCAGGCTTGCTGTGCAGTTGTTCGACCTGCCGCTCGCCGCTTAGCCGGCCCGGCACTCGATGATGCGTGCCGGGCCACATTGTTGGGGGCGGACGACGGCGGACAAGTATCCGCCGTCGTCCGCTTCACGCGGCCTGTCAGGCCTCGATGGTGACGCCTCGCCAGAACGCAACCCGATCCTCAATATGCTTCGCACGCGGCTTGGGCTCCGGGTAGTACCAGGCCGCGGCCTCGTTCAGCTCGCCGTCAACGTCCAGCGTGTGGTAGCTGGCCGTGCCCTTCCACGGGCAGAAGGTGTTCTTGCCGCTGTCCCGCAAATACGCGGGATTGACGGCGTCGCGCGGGAAATAGTGGTTTCCCTCCACCACCACCGTGTCCGCGGATTCGGCGATGACTTTTCCGTTCCAGACAGCCCTGACCATGAGATCCCTTCCGTCGGTTCCACCGCATCGGGATGCGGTACGTGTACGGATGCCAACGGGCCGCGCACCGGGCTTGTTCCCGGGATGCCGGGGCCCGGTCCTACCGTGGACTCTTGTCGATGACGCAGAACCGGTTCCCGTCCGGATCCTCCAGGACCACGAAGTCGGGGTCCTCCGGGTACGAGTCCCAGTCCACGCGCCGTGCGCCGAGCGCGACCAGGCGCTCCACCTCCGCGGACTGGTCGTCCGCATACAGGTCCAGGTGGATCCGCGGGTGGTCCTGGACCGGGGTTTCGCTGAGCATGAGGGACAGTTCCGTGCCCGGGCCCGACGACGGTACAAGGGTCACCCACGTCTCGTCGCCGGCCTCCCGGGGGACATAGCTGATGGCGTCGTTCCAGAACTTGGTGGCGGCGGCGACGTCGTTGACGCCGAGGACAATGGTTCCTATAGTCAACATCCGGCCAGCCTAGACCCGATCCGCCTGGCCCGGTAGGTACCGGGAGCCGGGGCACGGCTAGACTCGCGGGCATGGGGGAAGACAACAACACACCTGAAGAACACCGACCGTCGAAGCACGCCAAAGTTCCTGCCGCCGCGGTGCCTTTGCTGGGAATTGCGGCAGTGCTGTCGGGCGTCCTCATCGCCTACCTGAACCGCGATTTCACTGGCTGGTTCGCCTACGCACCGCTCAGCAATAAGCCGTTCGTTGCCAACGGGGCCGCCTTCGTCACGCAAGGCACTCAGATCGGGTTGGCTGTCATGGTGGCCGGACTGCTGGTGCTCGCGTTCTGGGCGGGGTACAGGCTGGGCCGCATGGGAAGATCCGGCCAGGAGTGAGGGGCCGGGGCTAGGCGGCAGGGATGCCAAGCGCCCGGATTCCCGGCAGGGCCTCGAATTCCGGTTTGGCGAACCAGTAGCCCTGGAACAAGCGGACTCCACCGGCTTTCAGGACCCGGAACTCCTCCTCGGTTTCCACGCCCTCTGCAAGCACCGTGATTCCCAGCTCCTTTGCGATGCCGCCGATGCCGGCCACCACTGCCTGCCGTGCCGGGCTGGTGTCTATGCCACGGATCAGCTTCATGTCGATCTTCAACAAGTCCGGCTGGAAGTCCACCAACAGACCCAGCCCCGCATGGCCGGCACCGAAATCGTCGATGGCTGTGGTGAAGCCCTGTTTACGGTACTCGGTGATGATGCTGGTCAGGTGGGCGGTGTCGGTGACTTCTTCGTTCTCCGTAAACTCGAACATGATGGACGATGTCGGAAAGCCACAGCGCTTCGCGGCATGGAGGGTGGCGCGGAGGCAGGCCGCCGGCTCATAGACCGCATTGGGCATGAAGTTGATGGACAGCACCAGCTCCTCATCCGCCGGGAACAGCCGTGATGCCAGCTCGATGGCCTTAACCCGGCAGTCCTGGTCGAAACGGTACCGCTGCTCCGGCAGCACTTTTCCCAGGACCTCGTAGGCGCCCTCGCCGGACAAGCCCCTGACCAGGGCCTCATAGCCCCAGACGCGGTGCGCCCCAGCGTCGAAAATCGGCTGGAAGGCCATGCTGAAGTCAAAGTCCAGCCGCGAAGATGTGGTGCAGCCGTCACACGCCAATGTCGGGTCCTCTCTCGGGTTACTCCAGAGTAGGGCACCCCAGGTCTCTGCCCGCAGTGAATGGGCCGGGTCACTGAGTGTTGACGTTAGCGTTCGGGATTATTGATGGGCTTGTCCAGCGCCACACTGATGGTCTGCCCGGGTGCCAGTTCCCCGGCCGGCAGGTCGGTAAATTCGTACCACGCCCCGCCTGTTCCTTTGCTGGGGCGATTGGCCGCGCGCAGGTCAGTCGCGCCGAAGCGGAAGACGATCTGACGCTCCGTGTCCCCGGGCGCCGTGGTGTAGGTCAGCGGAATCCCGTTGGCGTCTGCGGTGAAGCTTCCCTGTGCGCCCTCAATCTTCAGTGCGCCCGGAATCAGGCGAACCTTCGTACCGGCAGGAATGGGCTGGTCCGCCACCAAGGATGGGTTGTACAGCAGGATCTGTGCGGTGGTTGAGCGGAACTTGTAGCCAAGGCTGTCGAACGAGTCGCCGTCCACCGTGGTGTAGAAGACCGTCTGGCCGAACGAGTTGTTGACCTCTGTGCCGGACCCCGAGCGGCTGTCCACCGGGTTTTTTTGCAGGCGGATGGCCCTTCCGGCCTGGATGAAGAAGACGTTCCCCTTTTCGTAGGCGAACGGAACCTTATTCGCTTCCGCCAACTGCTCCTCGGTCAGGTTGAACCGGTAGGTGATGCCGGCCAGGCTGTCGTCGGGTTCCACTGTGTAATCCATTGGAATGCCGTTTACGTCGCCCGTGGCAGCGCCCATTGCGCCCCGCGTTGGACCGGACGGCAGCAGCCGGAGCTTCGTGCCCGGAGTGAGGGGAGTTCCGGGCTGGAGTCCGTTAAACTCTGCGACCTTTGCCTCGGAAAGCTTGTATGCCTTCGCTACTGCTGCGAGCGTGTCGCCCGCCGCCGTGGTGTAAAAGTCCACGTTGCCAAACGAGTCCCGCACGGTTTCTCCACTCAACGCGGGCTTCGCGGCGGAGGACGTGGTGGGGGCGGGTGTGGACTGGACGGCGGCCGCCGGCTCTGCCGCGTGATCAGAGTAGGTACATCCCGCCAACCCGGCCAGCAGCAGGACAATTGCCGCGGTATGCGGCCAGGCCACGCGCTTGGACTGCGTCTTTGATGTAGTGCAAGTTTCCACCATGGATATGTCCCCCAATAAGTCCGGCGCAGCCGGGTCAAGGTCCACAACGGACCAAAAGTGAGCCTAGTGGATGAACCGTGGGCGTGCCGCAGCAGCCGTCAAAAAAAGCAAGCGGACGACGGCGCGACCCGGCCGCCGTCGTCCGCTCAGCCCAGTGCGCGGCTGATTCAGTCCTCGTAGACCGCGATAAAGCGGCCCACCACGCCGCCCTTGCGCAGCTTGTCGATGGCGCCGGGGATATCGGCCTGCTGGATGAGGTTCATCGGCGGGTTCAGTTCGCCCGACTTCATGAGGGCGTAGAGGTTCTCGAGGTCCTCCTTGGTGCCCGACTTGGATCCCTTGATGGACAGCTGGTTGATGATCAGCGGGTAGGTGTTGATGGTCGCCTCAAGGCGTCCCATGCCCACCTGGACCAGCGTGCCGAACTCGGCGAGGGTCTCAAGTGCCGCGGAGGTGGTGGTGCCGAACCCGGCGTAATCAACGATCAGGTCCAGGTTCTTGTCCTTGAATTCGGTGATGGAGTCAGCCACTCCGGCCAGGCCGATCTCGTCCGCGAGCTTCTGTGTCTCGGGGTTCACCTCGGCGCCATAGACCTCTGCGCCTGACAGTGCTGCGACGCGGGCGCCGATGTAGCCCAGTCCGCCCAGGCCGATCACGCCTACCTTCATGCCCGCCTTGGCCCCGCCCACGGCCATGATGGCGTGGTAGGCGGTAAGTCCGGCATCGGTGGCCATCGCACCCAGCTCGAAGGAGACCTCATCGGGCAGTTTCACCAGGTTGTCGTCGGTGGCGAGCAGTTTGGGGCCGAAGCCGCCGTCCCATTTGCCGTAACCCAGCGCGTCGCCGTCCTTCATGACGGGGGAGAGGCCAACCCGGTCGCCCACCTTCCAGTGCTCCATGCCGGGGCCTACTTCGGTGATGACGCCGGCATTTTCGTGGCCCATGGTGCGGGGGAGTTCCGGGAACAGCGGCATCCAGCCGGCGTCGTCGAGGGCGGTCACGTCCGAGTGGCACACCCCGGCGGCTCTGACGCTGACTACTACCTGGCCCGGACCGGCACTGGGTTCAGCCACTTCGTTGAGGGTGAGGGGGTTATTAGTGCCGGTGAACTGCCATGCCTTCATGGGGCATTCTCCTTCGGTCCGTTAGGTAAGTTCATGCATTTGCATGCAATTACAGCGTACGCCTGTTTCGGCCCAGCGTAGCCCTGATGCGATACGGGGAACATGGCCGCCTTCTGCCCTTTTCGGATAGGTCGGAAATTTCCGACGTATAATGAAAATGTGCTTCCCGATATCTTCGCCGCCGTATCCAACCCGGCGCGGCGGAAAATCCTGGACGAGCTGCGCCAGGGACCCAGGACCGCTGGTGAACTCACCGGCCTGCTGGACCTCAGCCGTCCGGCAGCGTCGGAGCACCTCGCCGTGCTCCGGGATGCAGGGCTGGTGCGGGAGGAACGGCAGGGGCGGAACAGGGTGTACCACCTCCAGCCGGCGCCCCTCGCCGAGGTTGGCACCTGGGTGAAGCACTTCGAGCACTACTGGAACCAGCGGCTGGATGCGCTGGCAGACCTTCTGGACGAGGAGAAACCGACATGACCGACAACGCGATCAGGCTGGAACGCCGCTACCCGCACCCCGCCGCCGCCGTCTGGGCCGCCCTGACAACCCCGGAACTGCTGGCCCGCTGGTGGGCGCCAGGCAACATCGCACCCGTTGCAGGGCACCGCTTCACCATGGACATGGACGCCTGGGGCCAGCAGCAGTGCGAGGTCCTTGCCGTAGACCCCGGAAAGTCCATCAGCTTCCTGTTCTCCGAAGGCCAGCTGGACACCACCATCACCTGGCGCCTTGAGCCCGTCGAGGACGGCACCGTCCTCCACTTTGAACACGCCGGCTTCCAGCTCGACACACCCATGGGCCGCCACGCCATCGAAGGCATGGGCAACGGCTGGCCGGGGCTGCTGACCCGCATCGACGGGCTTCTCGCCGAAGCAGCCTGACGTTGCAGGGGAAGGGACGACGGCGGGACGCGGCCGCCGTCGTCCCTTCCCCTGGGATCCTTCCGCCCGTTTACTGCCGGACGGAGAAGGGTAACGATGGAGTATGACTGATTCCGGAGCGGGCGGAGCCAACGATCCCTTTGACGGCAACGACGGGATTGTGGGCGGCAGCGGACACGTCGAGACGCCTGAGAGCATTGCCGAGGATGTCCGCCACGACATCCAACTGGGCCAGGTCCAGGACGACGTAGCCCATGTCCTTGAAGAACGGTTCGAGGAAGCGGGCATTGAGGCACGCCCCGAAGAAGTGGATGACCTCGCCGAGGAAATCGAGCGGGACGCTTCCAGCTGAACATCACCCGGGCGGGCCTGAAACGGCGGGTAACGACCTGGGCCAGTGCGCTGGCCGTGTTGGGCGCATGGCTCTGAGGAGTCATACCGGTGGTCCAGGTGGCCCGTCCCGTCAGCCCGGCAAGCGGACGCTAGGGCCAGTCTGCCCGGGTGAACCTGACGGGGCTGTGCAACGTCAGGAGACAGTCAGACGTCCATTCCGCCAGCTTCTGCTGTACGTCCAGTGAATCCGCCACAGCGACCTGCTGCGCATCCTGGTCCGTGGCGTCCTGAAGACCTTCGACTGAGCTTTTCACTTATCCCCCTTGCAAGCGTGTGTGCCCACACTAGGCACCCCCGAATGCCAAGGGAAGAGGGTTAATCCACCAGCCGGATAAACTGCGCAAATCTTGAGGAAGGCTGCCAGCGGAGATGGACCGGTGGCACATTCACTTTCCTGCACGGGAGAAAACAGCGTCGAAGAAAGATGCCAGCGCGTCGGCCCTGGACTGTGCCTCGGCCTGGGAAGCCGTGCCGCTGGCAGCCTCGATGGACAGTGTTCCCCGGCGCGCCCCGCACCGCACGTGCCATTGGCCTGTGCCGTCGCTGAGCTGATAGGCAACGGCGTAGCTCGAATCAGCGGTGATGGCGGTGGCCAATGCGGCAACAGGAGACCACGTCCGGCCCGTGCCCTCGAACAGGATTTCCTGCACAGAGGTACAGCTGCGGAGCCGTTCCGCTCTGGCGTCGAACGGGTAGGGCGGCTGCGCAGTCGACGGCATATTGACGGCGGTGAAGTCGGTGTAGTCCATCTTGGTCGCACCCTGGATCTGCCCCTGCCCGGAGACGGAACCAGCCAGCGACGCGGTGTACGCCTGGTCATCGAAGGTGCAGGGGGAGTCGGCCGGCGGCGTCAGGACTGTGGGCGTGGAGCCTTGGGGAGGCCCAATGATCCCCGCCTGCGGCAGGCTCACCGTTTCCCCGCCGGGGGCGGTCATGCCCTTGAACAGCGCCACCATCTGCTCAGGCGTCATTGAGTTTGGAGCGCTTGGTTCCGCTGGTGCTTGGGGGCCGCCCGCTTCGCTGATGAGCTCCTTCGCCAGTTCCGCCATCGAATCCACGGCCGGTTTGGCGTCGGCTTCAGAGTTCAGGGTGGCAACAGAGAGCGTAAGCGTGATGGACAGGGCGCCGTCCAGGACACGCAATCCGGCCATGCCGAAGTCTCCTGGGCCCTTCGGGCTGGTGACCTGCGTGAACGCATGCTGCTTGTCGGCGATGGGGGGAGCGGCCAACAACTGGAGGGCGTAGGTGGAGGTCCTGCCCGACTCGGTGTATGCCAGATCGAACTGGCTGCAGCGGGCCGCGAGGTCATCCCCGTAACCGAAATCGGCCTTGGCGAGGACGTCCTGGTCCGCAGACCGCAACACGATCATGATGGTGCTGGTGGGGCCGGACTGCCCGCCGGCCGGCGGCATGATGCCCTCGGCGAAGTTGATGTTCTTGTCGGCCCAGCGGGTGAACGGGTCCTGGGGAACCAGGGCAGCGCAGTCACCCGGGGTGGTTTCCGTCCGGGTTTGCGGGAGTGACCCGCTTGCCGCACCCGAGCGCAGGCGCGTTGAGTCCTGGGCCGTAGGATGCGGCAGGTTGCGCGACCGTCCCACGCCGTTGATGATGGCTGCAAGTTCCGCGTCCGAGAAGGGCTTGGACGGTGACACTGCTGGCCCTGGGATGGAAGGGGAGGCGGAGGCGGGAGAGGCAGAACTGCCGGATGGGCCGCTTGGCGGGGGTGTACCGCCGGGTGTGCACGCGGCCAAGGCGAGGAGGACCGCCGCCAGGCATCCGAGGCCGCTCCTGCTGTTCCGTCCCGAGGTGGCACCACCATGCTTCACCGGTCCACGAACAGCCATCGCCGGCCTCCTTTGCCATCACGCTAGGCTCCGGCTTCCGCGCCAGCTAGGGCCGTAGTACCCGGCCAGTCGCGTGGCCATCAAGGGCGGGACGGCCGTCAAGGACTGCAGCGCCACCAACGCCGACCAACGGGATGACCTCCAGCCGGTTCCCCGGGCCTGCAACGACCAGGATCTGCTGCGTTGTGGCGCCCTCCAGTGCCGCCGTCACCTGCCGGATGAGATCCCCGGCCACGGGTGAAGGCTCAGTCGACGGCGGAAGTCCGGGGCCGCCGTCGTCCGCCCGCAGCCAGATGGTCACCTTGGCGCCGGTGCCGTCAGCGATGCCGCGGGCCAATGCCTCGGGATCCACGGAACCTGCTGGGTATCCGCTGACCAGGGTGACCCGCTCAACGACGCGCTTGTGCGCGGGCGCCGCGGCGGCAAGCAGTGCCCGGTCATGCCGCCAGAGCGCGAAGTGGTAGCCCGCGACGAGGCCTGCCGCCACGAGGAGGCCGAGGGGTGCGCGGACGCGGTCCAGGAGGCTTCCGCCGGTGACGTCGCCCAGCAGGAATTCGAAGAGCCGGTAGCCGATGACCAGCAGCGTAATGAGGGCCACCACGGCACTGACGCCGAAGAATGCCACCAGGTAGACTCGCCGGCCGGGCGGAATGTCCCCAGCGGTGCGCGGCTGGTGCCTCGGCTTCCAGGCCAGCCACCAGACCGGTGCCCCCACCACCAGCGAACTGATGCCGCCCAGAAGCAGCGTGCGGGTGGCGCCGCCGGCCAAGGGTGAGACGGCGGCGGCCAGCAGGGCATTGACCACAACGCCGATGCCGGAAGCTGCCGCAGCGAGGGCTACAGCGGACGTCACCAGGAGGCTGGCGCGGCGGGTCCTGATGGAACGGGTGACGGACGTGGTGCGGTGGTAGCGCCAGACCAGGGCCCCGATGACAGCGGACGCGATGGCTGGGGCGAGTGGCTCGAGCAGGTCGTTGAGGGGGTCGCTCCGGTCGAACGCCAGCCGCAGGAGGACGAACAGGATGACCCCGAGGCCGCCCAGGGCGGTGATGCCGGCGACGAAGATGCCCACGGCGATGATGGTGACGTCCACCAGCCCTGTCTGGAACCGCCGGCCGCCCTCCCGGAACCAGTGCCACCACCAGACCACAGCCCCGCCGGCGGCCCATACCAGGGACCGCAGGACAGGGAACCACCACGGCTCAAAGGCTGCCGCTGCCGTGAAACCGCGGATTGCCACGTCCAGCAGGGTGCCCAGCGCGGCGATGGCGGCTCCGGCGCCCAGCAGCAGCCCAAAGACGGAGCCGACGACGGCCCGCACGTCCTCGAGATGTGATGACGGTTTGCGGGGATGCTTCCACATCCACCGGTTCCACCACCAGATAGCCGACCACACCATCCCGTTGGCCAGCGGGGACTGCCATTGGCTTTCCTGCGTATCAATGAAGGAGGTGGCCAGATTCAACAGTGAGGTGGTGGCGATGATCAGCGAAACCGCGTACATCCCGGTCAGGTAGAGGCCCCACCCGGGCGCCCGGCGTTCCGACTCGTCATCAAGGCGTCTCCACACGAACCACCACAGCAGCAGCGCCAGCGGGCCGCCGATCAGGGTGAAGGCCAGGGACAGCGCCAGGCCGGCCACATCACCGGAGACCAGAGTGGATGCCGTCCGGAAAAGCCGCTCCAGCAGTCCCTGGAGCCCTGAGGCCGAGATTACCACCAGGGCAAACAGCAGGACGTACAGGATCAGCCGGCGCAGGGTTGCCAGCCCGCCCGCCGGGGCAGGGACGCTGGTTGCTGCCGGCGCCGTCATGGCTTCACCGGCACAACGGTGCAGTCCACCAGTGGGTACGGTGGCTGGTCGATCAGCCATTTGCCGTTCACCTTCAGGAGCGAGAAGGCGTCCTCCATTTCGTACTCCGACGGGCCAAACGGTCCACCTTGGGACGATCGGACGATCGAAACTTTCACCGTGGCTGAATTGGTGCGTTCCGTCGTCGAAACCAAGACAACCCGCGCTGGTGCCGGCTCGCTGACGTAGGCGCCCCGACACCGGCTCTTGGCACCCTCGGTGAGGTACGACTGGGCAGTGGTGCTGTCGCCGTCGATCACTGCCTTGCTGTACCGCTGGACCACCCCGGCCGGGCTCGCCTCATCGAGGGGAGCCGGCTCGCCGCGGGTGAAGACCACCGCGAGGGCAACCACCACCAGCAGAACCACCACCCCCACCAGCGCGAGCAGGATCCGGTCCGGTCTTCGCGCAGTGTGCTCCCTGGCGGCAGTCTCGTCCATGGCGCCAGTATGGGGCAGGGGCGTGCGATCCACGCGTGTCTTTTGGCCCGTCTTTGCCGTGCCCGCGTCGAATCTTCAGGATAATTAGGAAAAAGGGTTGTTTGAGTGAAAATCTTCACTATAGTTATGTGAGTAAGCTCACCCAGTGAAAGACAACCGATGACCACCGAGAGTAGCACCACCGCACCGCCAGCCACCAGCGAACTGCTGGCCACGGTTGGTAACAAGGTGCGGTCCATGCGCAAGGAAAAGGGCATGACCCTGGCCAAGCTCTCGGATGTCACGGGGCTCAGTCAGGCGATCGTCAGCCAGATCGAACGCGGAATGGCCAACCCGTCCTTCACAACCCTTGCCCAGCTGGCCCATGGACTGGACATTCCCGTGGGAAGGTTCTTCATCGGCCAGGACCAAACCAAGTCACCCGTCGTTCGCAGATCCGCACGGCGGAACCTGAAAAACGTCACCCGCGAATCCGTGGGCGAGGCAGTTCACGAACTGCTCACTCCGGACCGTGACGGCACCATCGAAGCGCAATGGATCATGACGCCCCCCGGGCACGACACCAGCGCAACACCCTTTACCCACAGCGGGGAAGAGTTCTGCTACATCATCTCGGGCCGCAAGGACGTCTACTTGGACGGCGTCTGCTACAGCCTGGAAGAAGGCGACTCCATCACCTATCCGGCAGAAACCCCGCACTGGTACAAGAACAGCTACGAAGAGGTATGCGTAGCCATCTGGGTGAACGCACCACACAAGTGGTAGGCCAACCGGTCCCCGCCGGCCCCTGCGTTTTCCCCTAGCTGTCCGGACCCAACCCGTGGCCCCGGACAATCCTTGCCACCTTCGCATCCTGCGCCTCCTCCAACAGGCGCCGCTGCGTCATACCCTCCTGCGCCCTCCCCGGCGCCAGCGTAAGGACACTTCCATGCTCGATATCCAAGCGACGGACAATGCCGTACCGTCATCCCGTTCGACCACTCCATCCCCCCGCAACCGCGACAAATTCTCCCCCGAGGTGCGTAAAGGACTCCTGGGCCTCGGCCTGGGAAACGCCCTGGAATGGTATGACTGGATGGTCTTCGGCCTCCTGTCCGCCTTCATCGGCCCGAATTTCTTTCCCAATACCGAGCCTCTCTCCGCCACCTTGAACGCGCTGGCCGTGTTCGCCGTCGGATTCGCTTTCAGGCCACTGGGCGGCATCCTGCTCGGGACGCTGGCGGACCGCATCGGCCGCCGCCGTGTGATGCTTTTGTCCATCATGCTGATGGCCGGCACCACCCTGGTCATCGCCGTAACCCCCAGCTACGCCACCATCGGCGCCTGGTCCGGCATCATCCTGGTGGCATGCCGCGTCCTGCAGGGCATCTCCACCGGCATCGAAGCCCCGCTCTCCACCTCCCACGCCGTTGAACTGGCTCCAGAAGGCCGCGAAGGCTACGTGGCCGGCATCATGTCTTTCTACGTCAACATCGGCATCCTGCTGGCCTCCCTCGTCAGCTTCGTCTGCAGCCTTACCATCGGTGGCGCCGCCATGGGGGAGTGGGGCTGGCGCATCCCTTTCATCATCGGCGCCTTGTTCGGCTTCGTGGTGCTCTACCTGCGGCGCTCGCTGCCCGAAACACTCAAGGAAGAAGAGCGCGCCGCCAACACCGCAAAGACCGTGTGGTCCGGTGTGGGCAAGCACTGGCTCTCCGTCCTGGCCATCATCTTCGTGGTGGGCGCCGCCCAGGCCTACAACTACGCCTGGAACGTGGGCTTGCCCAGCGCCGCCCGCAGTGGCTTCAAGGAAGACCCCACCGCCGTCTTCGCCCTAACCACCATCCTGGGCGTCATCCTCGTGGTGGGCAGCTGGATCATCGGCAAGCTGGCCGACGGCCGGTCAATGTCCCGCTGGTTCCTGGTGACCCGCGTCCTGGCCATCCCGTCCGTGTTCCTCATGCTCCTGTACGTCCAGCCCGGCATCGGCGGATTCGCAGCAGTCCTTCTGGGCGGCTCGATCGTCCTGGTCCTGAACATGACCCTCTACAACGTGGTCAGCTCCTCCCTGATGCCCAAGAACATCCGTGGCACCGGCGTGGCCCTGGGTTACGGCATCGGCGTGGCCGTCTTCGGCGGCACGGCCTCCTACCTCCTGGTCTGGCTGCAGTCCCTTGACCTCACCTGGGTCTTCCCGGTCTACGTAGCCGTCCTCTCCAGTCTCAGCATCGTTTTCTACCTCGCCGCACGCCGTACCAACGGCATCTTCGTCGGAAAGTAAGGACTTCCCTCATGAACAACACACCCAGCTTCGCCGCGCCCAAAACCGGTTCCCTGGAGCTCTCCACCACCACGGCGGACCTCACCGCCCCGGTGATTTCCCGGTCCAACGTCCTTGTGGTTGGTGGTGGCCCCGCAGGCGTGGCCGCTGCCGTCACCGCCGCCCGCTCCGGCGCCAAGGTGACCCTCCTGGAGCGCTACTCCTCCCTGGGTGGCCTGGCCTCCGGCGGCATGGTGCTGGTCCTGGATGACATGATTAACGGCCAGGACATCACCGTCACCGGCATCGTGTCCGAATACGTGGAACGCCTGCAGAAACTGGGCCTGGCCATCGTCCCGCCCGCCGAGGACCGCCGCACCTCCGAGGAACTCTGGAACAAGTGGGGCCGCTACGGCACCTTCGACTTCCACTCCCACACCAATCCCAAGCCCATCTGCTACGCCGCCGCGTTCGACCCTGACGGCTGGAAGCGCGTCTCGAACGACCTGGTCCGCGAGGCCGGCGTGGACCTGCGGCTGCACTCCTGGTTCTCCCGCCCCATCGTGGACAACGGCGTCATCAAGGGCGTCATCTGCGAAACCAAGCTCGGCCCGCAGGCCTTCATGGCGGACGTGGTCATCGACACCACCGGCGACATCGACGTGGCCTCCCGCGCCGGCGCCAGCTACGCCAAGGACAACTACCTCACCACCCTCGTGTTCCGGCTGGGCAACGTGGACACCGCCGCTGCAGAAGCCTTCGAGCAGGCCAACCCCAAGGAAGCGCGCGCCATCAACCGCAAGATCAAGCGCCTCTTGGGCGGGGCCTGGGAGCTGTGGTGGCTGAAGACCCCCATCGACGGCGTCGTGTGGTGCAACGCGCCGCACATGACCGGTTTTGATGGTGTGGATCCGGCAGGCATGACCGCCGCCGAGTTCTCCGCCCGGGACAAGATCTCCGAGGCCGTGGACTACGTCCGGGCCAACCTCCCCGGATTCGAAAAGTGCTACATGCTGGACGTCGCCTCCCAGATGGGCGTCCGACAGACCCGCCTGCTGCAGGGCGAGTACGTTATGACCAAGGATGACGTCACGTCCCGCCGCCACTTCCAGGACAGCGTGGCCCGCGGCCGGGACTACTACTACCCGTACCGCTCGCTGCTGCCAAAGGAAGTGGACCAGTTGCTGGTGGCCGGCCGCCACTACTCCGCCACCCCGGAGGCGCAGAAGATGTCCCGCGAGATCCCGCCCTGCATGGCCATGGGACAGGCCGTCGGCGTCGCCGCCGCTCTCGCCGTCGAATCCGGCGTGCTGGTCCGCGACGTGGCGGCAGCGGACATCCAGCAGGGGATGCGCCGGCACGGCGCGGACCCCGGCGACGTCCCGTCGTCGAACGCCACCCTGGACGCCGAAGTGGCGGTCCTGGCGTGAGCGCGGCAACGGTAGAGCGGGTGGAGGAACGCACGACGGCGGCGGGCGCCAAGGCCGCTGCGTCACCGGTGCCCCTTCCGCTGGAGGGCATCCGGATCGTCGACTTCACCCAGGTGTTCATGGGCCCGTCCTGCACCCAGCTGCTGGGCGACTACGGCGCGGACATCATCAAGGTGGAGCGGCCCGGCGCGGGTGACATCTCCCGTAACTCGTTCCCGGACCAGGACGGCCAGGACAACCCGATCTTCCTGTCCATCAACCGCAACAAGCGCAGCGTCTCCGTGGACACGCGGACCGACGAAGGCCGCGAGGTGCTGCACCGGCTCCTGGCCGACGCCGACGTGGTGGTCAGCAACTTCCGCTCCGGCGTCATGGAGCGGATGGGCTTCGGCTACGAGGAGCTCAAGACGAATAACCCCGGCATCATCTGGGCCTCCGGCACCGGTTTCGGCCCGGTGGGACCGTACTCGCACAAGGGCGGCCAGGATGCGATTGCCCAGGCGTACTCCGGTGTGATGTGGCGGCGCGAATCGGATGACCAGAAGCCCGCGATCTACCCCACCACGCTCTGCGACTACATCACCGGCATGCACCTCATGCAGGGCATCCTGCTGGCGCTGCGGACGCGCCAGGCATCAGGCGTGGGGCAGAAAGTGGAGGTGACCATGTACGACTCCATGCTGCACCTGCAGATGCAGGAGGCCTGCATGCAGCTCAACCGCGGCTATGAGGTCAACTGGGGCGCCATGCCACTGAGCGGCGTCTTCGAAACCACCGACGGTGCCGTGTGCATGGTGGGCGGCTTTACCCCTGACCCGCTGGCGAGGATCTCCGACGCCCTGGGCCTGGACGAGGACCTCACCGAACGCCCCGGGTTCGCTACCCTGGAGCAGCAGTTCAAGAACAAGCCCGCCCTGCAGGCCATCTTCCGGGAGCACTTCGCCGCCAACACCACCGAGTACTGGACCGGGAAACTGGAGGAACAGGGACTGCTCAACGCTCCCGTCCACACGTTGGAACAGGCGCTCGCTGATGCCCAGACCGAGGCGAACGGCATGATCGTGGAGGCTGAACACCCGCGGGTGGGGACCGTGAAGATGCTCAACGCGCCCATCCGGCTCTCCGCCACTCCGCCCAGTATCCGCCGCGCCGCCCCCCGCCTGGGGGAGCACAACGTGGAGGTCCTGCTGGAGAACGGCTTCGACGCCGAGGCGATTGCCCGGCTTCAGCAGCTGGGAGTCCTGCGGTGACGGCAGTGGCAGAGCGGGTTGACGAGGTCACCCTCTTGATCAATGACGGCGTCGCAACCGTCACTATCGACCGCCAGCATGTCCTGAACGCCGTCGACGGTACCGCGCAGGCCCGGCTCAACCGGATTTGGGACCAGCTGGAACAGGACCCGTCAGTGCGGACCGTGGTCATCACCGGTGCCGGGTCCCGTGCCTTCTGCGTCGGAGCGGACATGTCCGCGTCCGCGGTGGATAAGACCGGCCTGGAGTATTGGGCCGGCCTGGACCCCAACGGCTTCGGCGGATTGAGCCTGCGCACCACACTGGACGTCCCCGTGATCGCCAAGGTCAACGGCTACGCGCTGGGCGGCGGGATGGAGATCGTCCTGGGCGCGGACATCGTGGTGGCCGTGGACAGCGCGAAGTTCGGGCTGACGGAGCCCCGGGTGGGGCGCTTGGCGCTCGACGGCGGCATCCACCAGTTGCTGCGCCGCGTCCCCTACACCCAGGCCATGGGCATGCTGCTCACCGGCCGGAAAGCCGACGCCGCCGAAATGCAGGCCATGGGCCTGGTCAACGAAGTGGTTCCTGCTGACGAACTCGACGACGCAGTGCAGCGCTGGGTGGACCAGATCCTCGCCTGCGCCCCCACCTCCGTCCGGGCGGTCAAGCAGATGGCTGCCCGGACTTCGCACCTGACGGCCGCCGAAGCACGCGGTCTCCGGCTGCCCGCCCTCATGGCCGCCCTGGACAGCGAAGACTCCGCCGAAGGCGTCCGCGCGTTCCAGGAAAAACGTCCGCCGGTGTGGCCGGGCCGCTGAATACACGTTTCCCACTAAGAGTTCCAACAAAAGAAGGACCACTCATGCCGCAATCCGCCGCGCCTGAAAACCGTGAATCCCTGGCCCCGGGCGTGTGGGGCGTTGTTGCCACCCCGTTCCAGGGCAGCACCCTGGACCTGGACCTGGACAGCCTCTCGGACCTCGTGGAACGCTACGAAACCATCGGCGCCACCGGCCTGACCGTCCTGGGCGTTTTCGGCGAGGCTGCCGCCCTCATTGCGGAGGAGCGGCGGCAGGTGCTGGAAATCGCCGTCGAATGCACCAGCCTGCCCCTGGTGGTGGGAGTGACGGCACTGGCCACCCGGCCGGCTATCGAGGAAATCCGTGCAGCCCAACAGGTGGCCGGCCACCGCCTTACTGCTGTCATGGTGCAGGCCAACTCGCCAAAACCGGAGGTGGTGGCCGCCCATCTGGACGCCATCCACCGTGCCACCGGCGTCAAGGTGGTGCTGCAGGATTATCCCCTCGCCAGCGGCGTCACCATCTCCACCGACGCGCTCATTACAGTGGTCAAAGCAAGCCCGTCCGTTGTTGCCATCAAGGCCGAGGCGCCGCCCACCAGCGTGGCCATCGGCACGCTCAGTGCTGCTACAGGAATCTCAGTGTTCGGTGGCCTCGGCGGCCAGGGACTGCTGGACGAGCTCCTGGCCGGGGCGGCGGGCGCCATGACGGGATTCTCCTACCCCGAGGCGCTCATCGCCTGCGTCCGGGCCTGGCGGCGGGAAGGGTACGCGGCTGCCGCGGCCCAACTGGTGCCCTACCTGCCGCTCATCAACTTCGAGCAGCAGGCCAAGGTGGCACTGGCCATCCGCAAGGAATGCCTGCGGGAACGGGGCTGGATCAAGGACTCAGGCGTCCGGGCCCCGGCGGCTGCCTTCCCCGAGAACCTGCGCCACGCCATGACCGCTCACCTCCGCGAAGCCGCCACGGCACTGAAGCTCACCAGTGCCCCCATTACGGCCGGGAGCCTCTGATGGACATGGGCATCGTCGGACGGACAGTGCTGGTGGCCGCCTCCACCGGAGGGCTGGGACTCGCCGTGGCTCGGGCGCTGGCTGCGGAAGGGGCCAAAGTTGCCATCGTGGGCCGGCGGCGGGACCGGGCCGATGAGATCGTGGGCGAGCTGCAGGCAGCATACGGCGGCAATCCCGGTTTCGCGGCCATCGCCGTCGAAGCCGACCTCACCGTTCAGGGCGGAGTGGAGGCGGCAGTAGCCCAGACCGAATCCGGCCTGGGTCCCATCGACATCCTGGTCCTCAACGGGCCCGGCCCCAAGCCCGGCGCCGCTGCCACCCTGGGCTCCGAGGACATCGCCGCGGCATTCGACACCCTGGTCAAGCCACACCAGGCACTGGTGGCCCTGACACTTCCCGGCATGCGCGAGCGGCGCTGGGGGAGGATCCTGGCCGTCGGGTCAAGCGGCGTGGCAGCGCCGCTGCCCAATTTGGCCATCTCCAACACCGGGCGCGCCGCGCTTGCTGCCTACCTCAAGACGCTCGCCGCCGAGGTGGCGCTGGACGGGGTGACAGTGAACCTCCTCCTGCCGGGAAGGATCGCCACGGACCGCGTCACAGAGCTGGACCAGGCCGCCGCCAAGCGCCGCGGCACCACGCTGGAAGAGATCCGGCTCGAGTCCCGGAAAACCATCCCCGCGCGGCGGTATGGGGAACCCGCCGAATTCGGCGCCGCTGCCGCCTTCCTGTGCAGCGCCCCGGCGTCGTACATCACCGGCGTGGCACTGCGGTGCGACGGCGGCCTCATCCGCAGCCTCTAGCCACACCCAACATCCTGAAGGAACACCATGACCTCCACCGCACTTGCCGCCGAAACTTCCACCGCCCACGCGCACCTCACCGCCCAGCACCTCATCAACGGCCAATGGCTTGGTGAGGCGGACACCCGGCGCATGAACCCCGCCCGGCCGGATGAGCTGGCGGCACTGTCACCCAGCGGAACCGCCGCGGACGTTGACGCCGCCATTACCGCCGCCGCAGCGGCGCAGCCGGCCTGGGCCGCACTGCCCGCCCCCTCCCGCGGAGCCATCCTCATCACCGCCGGAAACCTGCTGGTCGAACGGCAGGGCACCATCGCCGAGGACCTTGTCCGGGAGGAAGGCAAAACCCTGGCCGAAGCCAAGGGCGAAGTGAAACGCGCCTCCGACGTGCTGCGCTTTTTCGGTTCACTCGGCTGGGCCGCCAGCGGCGAAGTGCTGCCGAGCGGGCTGCCGGACACCACCATCACGACGCGGCGCGAGCCGCTGGGCGTCGTCGGCTTGATCACGCCCTGGAACTTCCCCATCGCCATCCCGGCCTGGAAGGCCGCGCCGGCACTGATCAGCGGCAATGCCGTTGTGATCAAGCCCGCGGAGCTCACTCCGTTGTCCGCCACGCACCTGGCCCGCGCCCTCCAGGACGCAGGACTGCCGGCGGGCGTATTCAACGTGGTGCACGGCAAGGGCCGCGTGGTGGGCGATGCTTTGGCCCGGGATCCCCGTATTGCCGGTATGTCCTTCACCGGTTCCACCAACGTGGGCCTGGGCCTCCAGGAGATCCTCAACGGCCGGCGCGCCCGCGTGCAGCTGGAGATGGGCGGCAAGAACGGCGTCCTGGTCCTGGATGACGCGGACCCGCGCAAGGCAGCCCAGGTGGTGGCTGCCGGGGCCTTCGGCCTCACCGGGCAGGCCTGCACCGCCACGTCCCGGGTGTACGTTACCCCCGGTATCCGCGCCGCCTTCCTCGACGCCCTCGTGGCGGAAGCCGCCAAGTACACGCCGGGCGACGGCCTGGAGTCGGCCATGGGTGCGGTGGTGAGCCCGCAGCAGTTCGAGCAGGACCAAGCAGCGGTGCGCGGTGCCGTCGAACGCGGTGCAACCCTCCTGCACGGAAAGCACGATGGCGACTCCTCCGAAGCGCTGTTCTTCCCCGCCGCCGTGCTCACCGACCTGGCCTTCGACGATCAGGCCGTGACCGAGGAGATATTCGGTCCCGTGGTGGCGGTCCTGGAGGTGGCTGACTACGAGGCAGGCCTGGCCGCCATCAATGACTCCCGCTACGGCCTGACCGCCGGCATCTGCACGGATTCGCTGGCCTTGGCCACCGACTTCTCCGCAAGGGCCCAGGCCGGCGTGATCAAAGTCAACCGGCCCACCGCCGGGCTGGACCTGAACGTGCCGTTCGGCGGCGTCAAGGACTCCTCAACCAACACGTTCCGCGAACAGGGCAGGTCCGCCCTGGAGTTCTTCACGTGGGCCAAGACCGTGTACACGGGTGTGTAGCTGCCATGACCTATGTGATCGCCCAGCCCTGCGTGGATGTGAAGGACAAGGCCTGTATCCAGGAGTGCCCGGTGGACTGCATCTACGAGGGCGAACGTTCGCTCTACATTCACCCATCGGAATGCGTGGACTGCGGTGCCTGTGATCCCGTGTGCCCGGTGGAGGCGATCTACTTTTCCGACGACGTCCCCGATGAATGGGCGGACTACGTCGTGGCGAACGTGGAGTTCTTCTCGGAGCTGGGGTCACCGCAGGGTGCATCAGCCGTTGGGAACCTGCACCGGGACCATCCGGTGATAGCAGGGGAAGCCGTTCCGTTGCGGTAACAGCCGTTCATGCCTTTGCCCAATAGTGGCCGCCAAGCCTTACCGCTTGGCGGCCACTATTGCGTTAACGGCCAGAATTCGCGTGTGTTACAACTCTGTTGTTTTTGCTGCAACAGAGGCTTTTGTTCCTGATTGGATACCGTGCTGTCGGCCTTGTCGTCTTGATGTGCGGATCCCGGGGATTAATCATTGCGAAACCTCTTGACTGTGTTGCGCGTCACGGCCTATCTTGAAACAACCACGTTGCAAGCAATGCAACTCTGACTTTCATTGGTGGTTTCATGAGTACCCAACAAAACTCACCCGAGGCAGGGATGGTTGCCGCTGACGCCAACGCTCCTGCCGGGGCTGGTGGCGGCATGGACAACGCCGTTGCCAGCAAGGACGTTCGACGCCGGGTGGTCACTGCGAGCTTCATCGGCAACTTTGTCGAATGGTTCGACTACGCGGTGTACGGCTATCTGGCCGCAGTAATTTCCTCAGTGTTCTTCCCTGAGGCCGATCGGCAGACCGCGCTGCTGGCTACCTTCGCCGTCTTTGCCATCTCGTTCTTCGTCCGTCCCCTGGGTGGCTTCTTCTGGGGTCACATCGGCGACAAGCTCGGCCGGCGCAAGGCTCTGTCCCTGTCCATCGTCATCATGTCCGTCTCCACGTTCTGCATCGCCCTCATCCCGGGCTACGGAACCATCGGACTGCTGGCCCCGCTCCTTCTGCTCCTGGTCCGCGTGGTTCAGGGCTTCTCGGCGGCCGGCGAATACGCCGGAGCATCAGCCTTCCTGGTGGAATACGCGCCGGCCAACCGCCGTGGCCTCTATGCCGCCGTCGTGCCCGCCAGTACCGCCGCCGGCCTGCTCCTGGGCTCACTGATCGCAGCGCTCCTCAGCTCGGTACTCAGCACCGACCAACTGCACGAATGGGGATGGCGGCTGCCGTTCCTGCTGGCCGCCCCCATGGGACTGATCGGCCGCTACATCCGCACCAAGCTGGAGGACACCCCCGCTTTCCGCGCACTGGCCGACCAGGAGGAATCCGCTCCCAAAGCCCCTGCGCTGGACATGTTCCGGACCTATCGCAAACAGCTGCTGATCGCCTGCGGTGCCGTGCTGCTCAACGCCGTCGGTTTCTACGTCATCCTCAGCTACATGCCCACCTACCTGTCCGAGGAACTTGGCTTCGGGCCCACCGAATCCTTCCTTGCCACCACGATCGCCCTGGCCAGCTATATCGGCTTCATCTTCCTGACCGGCCTCGCCTCGGACCGGTTCGGCCGCAAGCGCATGCTGATCACCGCGTCCGTGCTGTTCATGCTGCTGACTGTTCCCGCTTTCATGCTGCTGGACACGGGCAACTTCCTGGTGATCGTCCTGGTCCAGATCCTGCTGGGCGGCATGCTTACGCTGAACGACGGAACGCTGCCCAGTTTCCTGGCCGAACTGTTCCCCACCAAAGTCCGGTACAGCGGCTTCGCCGTCAGCTTCAACCTCTCCAACGCCCTGTTCGGCGGCACGGCCCCGTTCATGGCCACCCTGCTGATCGGCATGACCCAGAGCAAGCTGGCGCCGGGCTGGTACCTCGTGGCCGCATCCGCCGTGTCGCTCATGGCCGTGCTGTTCGCCACCGAAACCTCGCGGAAGCCCCTCAAGCACCTCTGACCAACCAGAGGCCCCTGACCCATCCGGGTCCACAGACCAACCTCACTACGCAAACAACACCAACTGCACCAACAGCAGCTGGCACCCACTAGAAAGGCACCACCCGTGACTATCACTGCCGACAACGCCTCCTCCATCGCCGAACTCGAGCGCCTCAAGGTCCTGCACAACGGCACCAAGGGCAAGCTCACGTTCTCCGACGCAGAGTTCGAGCGCCGCCTTGGCGGCCTCCGCAAGATCATGGCCGCCAAGGAGCTGGACGCGGTTATCCTCACCAGCTACCACGGCATCAAGTACTACTCCGACTTCCTGTACACCACGTTCGGCCGCAACTACGCCCTGGTGGTCACCGCCAACGACTCCGTCACCGTCACCGCCAACATCGACGCCGGCATGCCGTGGCGCACCTCCTACGGCGAGAACATCGTCTACACCGACTGGCGCCGCGACAACTTCTACTTCGGCCTCCAGGAAGCCCTGCGCCAGCGAGGCGTCAAGGCCACCCGGCTGGGCGTCGAGGACGACTTTCTCCCGGGCCTGACCCGCGAAAAGATCGCCGCGGCGTTCCCCGGCGCCCAGCTCCTGGACGTCTCCCAGGACGCCATGCGCCAGCGCATGATCAAGTCCGCCGAGGAAATCGAAGTCATCAAGCACGGCGCCCGCATCGGCGACCTGGGCGGCGAAGCCATCCGCAACGCCATCCGCGAAGGCATCTCCGAGTACGAAGTGGCCCTCATCGGCACCGAGGCCATGGTGCACGAGATCGCCAGGACCTTCCCGGACCGCGAGGTCCGCGACACCTGGGTGTGGTTCCAGTCCGGCATCAACACCGACGGCGCCCACAACTGGGCCACCACCCGCAAGCTGCAGCAGGGCGACATCCTCTCGCTCAACTGCTTCCCCATGACCTCCGGTTACTACACCGCCCTGGAGCGGACCCTCTTCCTGGGCCAGCCGGACGAGCGCTCGCTGGAGCTGTGGAACATCAACGTCGAGGTGCACGAGCGCGGCCTGGAACTGATCAAGCCCGGCGCCGTCTGCAAGGACATCGCCGCCGAGCTCAACGAGATCTACATCAGCCACGGCCTGCTGGCCAACCGCACCTTCGGTTACGGCCACTCCTTCGGCGTCCTGAGCCACTACTACGGCCGCGAAGCCGGCCTGGAGCTGCGCGAGGACATCGACACCGTCCTCGAGCCGGGCATGGTGGTTTCCATGGAGCCCATGATCACGGTGGCGGACGGCCTGCCGGGCGCCGGCGGCTACCGCGAGCACGACATCCTGGTGATCGGCGAGGACAACACGGTGGAAAACATCACCAAGTTCCCGTTCGGCCCGGAACACAACATCGTCCAGGGATAACCATCTGAACAGCCGAAGCGGCGCCGTGCACCACGGCGCCGCTTTCGGTGTCCAGCCCCGACCATAGGGAAAGATGGTGTCCACCATGACTCCTGCGAAAACCCCAGACAGCAACGGCAGCGGAACCGGCACCAACGGCGGGACGGACGCCAAAGGAGCCTCCGTCGTCGTCAACGCCATCGCCGTCCTGCGCACCTTCACGGCGGACGAACCCCTGCTGGGCGTCACGGAAATCGCCAACCGCGTGGGCATGCACAAGTCCAGCGTGTCCCGTATCCTGGCCACCTTCGAGCAGGAAAACCTGGTGGAACGCGACCCGGAAACCAAGCGGTTCCGGCTGGGCCTGGGGCTCATCGCCGTCGCCGGACCGCTGCTGGCCGAGATGGAGGAACGCCGCGTTGCCTACCCCGTCCTGCGGCAGCTGACCGAGCAGACCGGCGAAACCAGTGCCCTCATGCTGTGGAACGGTGACGAGGCCATCTGCGTGGAGCAGATCGCGAGCCACCACCAGATCAAGCACACCACCCCCCTGGGCGCCCGCTACCGTGACGCGATGAGCGCCTCGGTCCAGGTGTTCCTGTCCACGCTGCCGGCCGAACGGGTGCGTGAACTGTTGCGCAGCGGAACCATCACCTTTCCGGGACTGGACGACGACGGACTGGCAGCGTACGAAGTCCGGCTCCAGGATGTTGCGCAGCGGGGATGGGCGGGGAACTACGGCGAATCGTCCATGGACGAGGTGGGCGTGGCCGCGCCTGTCCGCGACCACCGCGGCGACGTTGTGGCGGCCGTCCTGATTCCGGCGCCGCGGTTCCGGGTGTCCAAGGAACAGTTCGAGAGTCTGGGGGAGGCCTGCGTCGCCGCCGCCGCCAAGGTGACCACCCGGCTGGGTGGCCGCCCGGGAAGCTGACGCTGCCTGGTCAGGCCCGTGCCGGCGGGGTGCCGGTTTGCTCCGTGACCGCGCTGACCGCGCGACCACACCGCCCCAGGGGTCGCTGATCACGGCACTCCTGAACCCGGGGGTATCCATGGGTGCCATGACAATGCCGCCGCCCAGGGCAACGGCCCGGTCGGCGGTCCTGTCTGCATCGGTGACCCCGAAGTTCACACTCCAATGTGGAGGAACAGTCACGCCGTCGGCGGGGGTAGCCACGGCCACCAGTTGGTCTTCGAGGAGCCACAGTGAAAACGGGGCGTCCGGCGGCGACGCCAGTTCCCAGTTGAACAATGCCCTGTAGAACTCCTGGGCCTTTCCAAGATCCGGGGTGTGCAGCGAACTCATGGCCCAGCTATTGGGCTGGTCTGCAAGCTCAACGCCGTCATTGACGCCCGCCTGCCGCAGGCAGAACAGCACGCCGGAGGAATCGGCAACCAGTTGCGAACGGGTCCCGGCGCCGATGGCCCCGAGCTGCCGGCCGCCCGCCTGTTCCGCCAGCGCTGAAGCCTTCCCGGCATCGCCCACCCGGATATGGGTCAGCCATCCCGCTGGTGATCCCGGCGGGGCCTGCCCCACGCCGCCTACGGAGCGGCCGTCAAGGCGCGCCAGACAGTACCCGCCCTCGAATCCCGGCACCTGTATCGGATCGTCGAACGTCCAGCCGAACAGTCCGCCATAGAACTCTTTGGCACCCTGGGGGTCCGGTTGCCAGGTGTCGACCCAGCACGGCGCACCCACTAAGGAAGTATTCCGCTTTGCCATCCGCCGCGCCCTTTCCATCCGAGCTGCCCGGACCCGGGGCCCGGCCACAGGGAAATGCCAGGCAAGCATACGTCCGGAAGCAGGGGCCCCGCAGGAGGTCAGGGCAGCCCGGCCATCCTCGCCGCCAGGTGCAGCGCCGCGAGCCGCCCCGTCCCGCGCGGATCCCCTCCGCAGAGCTCGAAAATCCGCTGCAGCCGGTGGTGCATCGACTGCCGCTCAAGGTGCAGTTCGCGCGCCGACTGTGCGGTATTGCAGCCGGAGTCCAGCCACACCTGCAGGGTCTCCAGCAGCTGGGACTGCCGCTGAGCATCATGCTCCAGGACCGCCCGCAACTGCCGGCTCACGAACGCCTCCCTGGACGAGGCATCCAGGCAGGTCAGAGCGAGGCTTTCCACGGCGGCGTCCTGGGCGTCAACCACAACCAGGCCCCGGGACGGGTGCCGCCTGCGCGCGGACGCATTCCGGCGGCGGATCTGCCGTACCTCCAGGGCGCGCCGGGCTTCCGCCAGTGACCAGGCTGCCTCCGCCACGCCGTCTGCCAGCGGCCCGACGGCGATCACGGCATCGTGGTCCCCCTCCAGTCCCTGCAGGGATTCCAGGAGCTGCCGCCGCTCGCCGGCCGTCTCGGTGCACGGCAGGCCGATCATCACCACCAGCTCGGTGTCATCCAGGTACGCGGCACAGGGAATCCGCTGCGAGCTCAGGAAGTTTTCGACGGCGCCGCGCAGCTCCTGCGGTGCCGCCGCGTGGATCGCGGCCACCACGGCGGGGGAGTCCGTGGGGAAGCCGGCGCCGGGGGCCAGCTGCTCGAGGCGCCACTCCGGTGCGGAATTCAGCACGGCGCGCATCAGTTCAGCGCCGGCCAGGGCGTGCAGTCCCGGAGGCGTGTGCTGCAGCAGCGCCAGGCCCAGGATGTCCACTGCGCGCTCGCCCGCCACCTGGGCCAGCGCCGTGTCCGCGACATCCGGCACGTGCACCTCGAGCCGCCCCATGAGGACCCCGCGCACGGGGATGTCCACGGTGATGACCGTTCCGCCGGCCACCGGGTAAAAGCCGCCGTGGCCGCCTGGCCCGGTGCCGTCGTCGTCCGCTGTTCCTTCTCCGGCTTCCGCGTCCACCCCGTTGCTCCAACCCTCCGGCGCCGCGCTGCCCATGGTCACTCCCCACGGGGAGGTGAGCTTCACGGCCGAGCCGGTGATGCCTGCCAGCACGCCCAGGATCTTGTCCAGTGAAGCGCCATGCGCCAGCTCGGCAGCCATGGCGCGCGTGGCGGCATCCGCCTGCTGCAGGTGCCCCACCGACTCGCTGACCAGCATGGAGTTGATGGCCTGCATGACGCCGACGAACGGGACCACCTTGCGCAGTTCCACCACGGGAAGGCCGTATTCCTCAGCCGTCTGCAGCATGTCCGCAGGAATTTCCGGCAGTGCACCGCCGGTCTCGATGGCCAGCGCAGCGACGCCGCGCTGCGCCAGCTCACGGACGTAGTCCCCGCGTCTGGCCGGGGTGGCGGTGGCCAGCGTGATCCCGCCGCAGAGCAGCAGTTCACCGCCACGGAGCAGGGGGGCGATGTCCAGCACCTCACTGGAGTGGACCCAGCGGACCGGCTGCGCATCAGCCACCACGCCCTGGGGGTGGACCACGGGATCGGCGGCGGCGAGGGCGGGGTGGGCGAGTATTTCGCCAAGAAACACTGACACGACAGTCCGTAACGTAGTAGGGGGATTTATTCGACACATTGTATCTTGTTGCTTGTGATGGGGGCCACATAGCCTAGTTGGTACTTATCCACCTCACGGAGGCCCCCATGCAAGAAAAGCTTTCTACAGCCACGCACGGCCAACCTGACCAGGCCACGCAGGACCACAGCGCCGTGGACCACGAAGCCTGGCTGCAGCCCATCCCCGAATCAGCACGAACACGCAAGGTATCCGGCCAGTTCTGGATCTGGGCGGGCGCCAACCTGGCACCCATCAACTGGGTGCTGGGGGCACTCGGTATCCAGCTGGGACTCGGACTCGCGGACACCATCACCGTGCTGGTGCTGGGCAACCTGATCGGCATGCTGCTCTTTGGCTGCTTCGTCCTCCTGGGCCAGAAGACCGGAGCCACCGGCATGGTCCTGGCCCGGGCGGCATTCGGACGGCGCGGCAACTACCTGCCGGCCGCCATCCAGGCCCTGCTGGTCATCGGCTGGTGCGCGGTGAACACCTGGATCATCCTGGACCTGGTCATGGCGCTCTTCGGAACCCTTGGCTGGGTTGACCCGGAAGCCCCCAACTACGGCTGGAAGATCGGCGTCGCCACCTTCATCATGGCCCTTCAGGTTGCCATCGCCTGGTTCGGCTACAAGGCCATCGCCGCCTTCGAGAAATGGACCGTGCCGCCCACCATCCTCATCCTGGCCGTCATGTCCGCGGTGGCCTGGTTCGGCATGGACATCAACTGGAGCTACGCCGGTCCCGCTGGCGCCGTCCTGGAAGGCTCTGAGCGGATCGCGGCCATGAGCGCGGTGATGACCGCCATCGGCATTGGCTGGGGCATCACCTGGTTCACCTACGCCGCGGACTACTCCCGGTTCGTCAGCACCAGCGTCCCCAAGAAGAAGGTCTACCTCGCTTCAGTGCTGGGCCAGTTCATCCCCGTGGTGTGGCTCGGCGTCCTGGGCGCCAGCCTTGCCACCAACAGCGGTGAGATCGATCCCGGCAAGCTGATCGTCCTGAACTTCGGTGCCATGGCGCTGCCAGTGCTGCTGATGGTGCTCCACGGCCCCATCGCCACCAACATCCTGAACATCTACACCTTCTCCGTGGCCACCCAGGCCCTGGACATCTCCATCAGCCGCCGCAAGCTGAACCTGTTCGTCGGCGTCTTCTCGCTCGCCGCCGTCGTCTTCTTCATCTTCCAGGAGGACTTCGCCGCAGTACTCGACGCCTGGCTGATCGGCCTGGTGGCCTGGGTGGCCGCCTGGGGCGGAATCATGCTGGTGCACTACTTCTGGCTGGAGAAGCGCTGGCCGGGCGGAACCGATCGGCTGTTCGACGGCGTCGGCACAAAGCGGCTGCCGGTGGTCAACTTCGCCGGCGTCATCTCCCTCCTGGCCGGGATCTTCGCCACGTGGCTGTTCATGTACGGCCTGATCCCCATCATGCAGGGCCCCATCGCCGTGGCCCTGGGCGGCTGGGACCTGTCCTGGCTGGCCGGTGGACTGACCAGCGCCGGGGTGTACGCCATCCTCGGCCCGCGCCAGCACATCCGCTACCTGGCCATCGAGCCACGCGCCGCACAGAAGGTGGACGCCACCCCTGGAGCGACCGCCTCCGAAGCAGGGAGCGCGGAGAGCACGCCCGCCCTTCCCGCCCTCTAAGCTCACCATCCCGTAGAACCTGGCGGGCGCCCACAGCGCCCGCCGAAAGGATTTCCCGTGAACCAGCCCGCCATCGCGGACCCCCTGCACCCCATCACCTGGCCCGAAGGCTTCAAGGCCGCAGCGTCCTTCACCTTCGATGTGGACGCCGAATCCTGCATCATCGCCCACGATCCCACCAGCACCCGGCGCATGTCGCTGATGAGCCACCAGTCCTACGGCCCCAAGATCGCGGTTCCAAGGCTGCTCGCCATCCTGGCCCGCCAGGACATCCAGGCCACCTTCTTCATCCCCGGTTTCACCGCCGAGTCCTACCCGGACGTGGTCCGGCAGATCGTTGACGGCGGCCACGAAGTGGCGCACCACGGCTACCTGCACGAACCCATGCAAGGCATCGACGCCGCCACCGAGGCCAGCTACATCGACCGCGGCCTGGAGGCCCTCGCCAAAGTCGCAGGCGTCCGACCCGTGGGCTACCGCGCACCGTGGTGGGAGCTGAACTGGCACTCCCCGGGCCTGCTGGCGGACCGCGGCTTCCTTTACGATTCCAGCCTGCTCGACGGCGATGCCCCCTACCGCTTCGCCGTCGCCGCCGATGATCCCCGGGACATCGTTGAGATCCCGGTGGACTGGACCCTGGACGACTGGGAGCAGTACGCCTTCTACCCGGGCGTTACGGGCAGCGGCGTGATCGAGAGCCCGGCCAAGGTCCTGGAAATGTGGACGCTTGAAGCCGAGGCCCACCATTCCCAGGGCAGCTGCTTCGTCCTCACCAACCACCCGTTCATCTCGGGGCGGCCATCCAAGGCCGTGGCGCTGGAGCAGCTCATGGAGCGGGTGAAGGCAATGGACGGCATGTGGGTGACCACCATGGAGAACATTGCCCGGCACACCAAGGCCACGGTCACCGAGGTCCACACCCACGCGCGGATCGAGGTGCCGGTATTCCCGGGCGCGGGTGCACAGTTCAAGCCGGCCGTAGTGCGGCAGGGGGTGCTGGCCTAGCGTTGGTGGGCAAGAAGCGGCCGGCAGCGGGATTTCCCGCCGCCGGCCGCTTTTGGTTGCCCATGGACACCATCCGTTGGTGCCGCCTATGGTGGCCGGAAAGGCCGGCGCCACCGGCCGGGAGGAGCCTTCGATGGATTTTGCGAACAGCGCTGCGGACGGGATCGAGCAGGAGCTGGCCTGGCAGGTCCCGCTCTACGAACAGCTCCACCGGAATCCGGAGCTCGGCCTCGCCGAACACCAGACCTCCGCTGCTGTTGCGGCGAAGCTGGCGGCCTGGGGGTTCGACGTCCGGCACTTTGGCGGCACCGGCGTGGTGGGCGTTCTGGCCAACGGACCCGGCCCGGGTGTCCTGGCCCGGGCCGACATGGACGCCCTCCCGGTTACCGAGGCAACCGGAGCACGCTACGCCTCCGCCGTCCCGGGGGTGATGCACGCGTGCGCTCACGACATGCACGTGGTGGCGCTGCTGGGCGCGGCAAAGTACCTGGCAGACCACCGGGATGCCTGGCGGGGAACCTACACCGCCCTGTTCCAGCCGGCAGAGGAGACGGCCGCAGGCTCGCAGGCAATGCTCGACGACGGCCTGGCCGCCGGAATCCCGCGGCCGGACATCGCGCTGGCCCAGCACGTCATGCCCACCGAGGCAGGAACCATCGGCACCACGCCGGGCCCGGTCCTCTCGGCCGGCGACTCTGTACGGATTACCGTCCACGGCCGCGGCGCCCACGGCTCCATGCCGCACAAGTCCGTGGATCCGGTGGTGCTCGCCGCCTCGATCGTCCTCCGCCTGCAGACTGTGGTGTCCCGCGAAACGATTCCAGGGGAGTTCGCAGTGCTGACTGTTGGCTCGGTGAGCGCCGGAGCCACGGCCAACATCATCCCGGACCGGGCGGAGCTGCTGCTCAACCTCCGCACGTACGACCTTGCCGTACGGGCCGCCATGATGGCCGCCATCGAGCGGATCGTGCGGGGCGAGTGCGCAGCCGCCGGCTCGCCGCAGGAACCGGAGTTCGAGTATTACGACCAGTACCCGCTGACCAGCAACGATGCGGAGGCCAACGCCCGGGTCACTGCAGCCTTCACCAGGGCCTTCGGCCCGGACGCTGTCTACCGCACCACCCCGCAGACGGCGTCAGAGGATTTCAGCCGCATTCCCGACGCCTTCGGCATTCCGTACGTGTACTGGGTGGCGGGCTCCGTGCCGCCGGAAACCTACCGGCGGGCGGTGGCGAACGGAACGGTGGACGCCGACATCCCGGCCAACCACTCGCCGTCGTTCCTTCCCGCCGTCCACCCCACCCTCGCCGTGGCCACGCGGGCCCAGGCGGCAGCCGCGCTCGCCTACCTCGCGGCGCAGCCGGGTTAGGCCCCCGCCAGCAGGGACTTCATCTGCGCCGCGGCATCGCTGCCCGGGGCCGGTGTGTACACCACGAGGTGCAGGTCCGGCCGGTCCGACGGGGACACCTGGTGGTGTTCCAGTTGCAGCACCCCCACGGCCGGATGGTGGAAGAGGCGCTCGCGGGACTCGAAACCCAGGATGTCGTACAGGTCCCAGCCCTGCCGGAACTCCGGGCTTGCTTCCTTGAGCCGTTCCACCTGGTACTGGATGTCCGGATCGCCCAGCCGCTGCCCGGTTTCGGCCCGGAACTCCGCAAGGAACCGCTTGCTGGTGGTGTCCCAGTCCGGCAGCAGGTTCCGGACGTAGGGGTCCGTGAACACCAGCCACAGCAGGTTCCGGTCCGCCGCCGGCACCGTGGCGATGTTGGGGTACAGCGCCGCGTAGGCCTTGTTCCACCCGGCCACGCCCCAGTCCGGAAACAGGGCGAAGGACGGGTTGGGGTCCAGGGCATCCAGCAGGCGCTGGATGTGGGGCGGGGCGGTATCGGCTGCCGGCCCGGCGGGAGCTGCGGAGGCATACCCGCCCAGCGACAGGACGTAGCCCAGGCCGGTGCTGGACAAATGCAACGCACGGCTGATGGCCTCCAGGACCTGCCGGGACGGGCTGATGTCCCTGCCCTGCTCCAGCCAGGTGTACCAGGTGACGCTGACGCCGGAAAGGAATGCCACCTCCTCGCGGCGGAGCCCACGCTCACGGCTGCGGCCGACGGGCGGCAGGCCGTAGTCGGCCCGCAGCGCCTGGTCGCGCCGGGCCCTCAGGAAGAGGCCAAGTTCTTTTCGCCGCCCGGGATCACTCACCGGAAAATACTATTACTCTGGTACTCCCACTACTAGTAGCAGCGCTGTCTTCCGTCCGCGTCGCCCAGGCAAGATGATGGTAAGCATGCCTGCACTCCGCTCTAAAACAGTCACCCATGGCCGCAACATGGCCGGCGCCCGCGCACTGCTGCGCGCTTCCGGCGTCGCCAACTCGGACATCGGCAAGCCGATCATCGCCGTCGCCAACTCCTTCACCGAATTCGTCCCGGGCCACACCCACCTTGCCCCGGTGGGGCGCATTGTCTCCGACGCGATCCTTGCCGCGGGCGCCGTGCCGCGCGAGTTCAACACCATCGCCGTGGATGACGGCATCGCCATGGGCCACAGCGGCATGCTCTACTCGCTGCCGTCCCGCGACCTGATCGCCGACTCCGTTGAGTACATGGTGAACGCGCACTGTGCCGACGCCCTGGTCTGCATCTCCAACTGCGACAAGATCACCCCCGGCATGCTCATGGCGGCGCTGCGCCTGAACATCCCCGTAGTCTTCGTCTCCGGCGGCCCCATGGAAGCCGGCCGCGTGACCCTGACCGACGGCTCCGTCCGCTCCCTGGACCTGGTCAACGCGATCGCCGACGCCGTGGATGAGTCCATCTCCGACGCGGACATCAACCTCATCGAAGAGAACGCCTGCCCCACCTGCGGTTCCTGCTCCGGAATGTTCACCGCCAACTCCATGAACTGCCTCACCGAGGCCATCGGCCTCTCCCTGCCGGGCAACGGCTCCGTGCTGGCCACCCACACCGCCCGCAAGGCGCTGTACGAGAAGGCGGGCGCCACCGTCGTCGAGCTGGTGAAGCGCTATTACGACGGCGACGACGACTCCGTGCTGCCCCGCTCCATCGCCACCGCCAAGGCCTTCGATAACGCCATGGCGCTGGACATCTCCATGGGCGGCTCCACCAACACCATCCTGCACCTGCTGGCCGCGGCCCAGGAGGCAGGTGTGGACTACGGCCTGGCCGAGATGGACGCCAAGTCCCGCCAGGTGCCCTGCCTGGCCAAGGTGGCCCCGAACGTGGCCAAGGACAAGACCTACTACATGGAGGATGTGCACCGTGCCGGCGGCATCCCCGCCCTGCTGGGCGAGCTGAACCGCGGCGGCCTCCTGCACAAGGACGTCCACTCCGTGCACTCCAACGATCTGGACGGCTGGCTGGATGACTGGGACATCCGCGGCGGCAAGGCCACCGACGAGGCGCAGGCCCTGTGGCACGCGGCTCCCGGCGGCGTCCGGTCCTCCACCGCGTTCTCGCAGTCGAACGAGTGGACCTCCCTGGACACCGACGCTGAAGGTGGCTGCATCCGCTCGGTGGAGCACGCCTACTCCAAGGACGGCGGCCTGGCCGTGCTGCGCGGCAACATTGCCGTGGACGGTGCCGTGGTGAAGACCGCCGGCGTGGACGAATCCATCTGGACCTTTTCCGGGCCGGCTGTGGTTTGCGAATCCCAGGACGAAGCCGTGGAGAAGATCCTGAACAAGCAGATCAAGGAAGGCGACGTGGTGGTGATCCGCTACGAAGGCCCCAAGGGTGGTCCGGGCATGCAGGAGATGCTCTACCCCACGTCCTTCCTCAAGGGCCGCGGCCTGGGCAAGAAGTGCGCGCTCATCACGGACGGCCGCTTCTCCGGCGGTACCTCCGGCCTGTCGATCGGCCACATCTCCCCGGAGGCTGCGTCAGGGGGAACCATCGCGCTGGTGGAGGACGGCGACATCGTCAGCATCAACATCTCGCAGCGCTCCATGGAGCTGGAGGTCTCTGACGAAATCCTCGCCGAACGCCGCGAGAAACTGGAAGTCAACGGCGGGTACAAGCCCAAGGACCGGGACCGCCAGGTTTCCGCTGCCCTGCGCGCCTACGCCGCCATGGCCACCTCTGCGGACAAGGGCGCCGTCCGGGACGTGTCCCTCCTGGAGCGCTAACGCCCACACCCGGGCAGGGGAGGAGGCAGGACAGGTCCTGCGGCCCTCTTCTGCCCGGGCACAACGGGCCAAAGGGCCCGTCCTGATGTCCTGCCCCTCCGGTACCCTGTTCACATGGTGCAGGGAGAGGCCGATTTCCGGGCTGAAGGCATCCTGCTCGCCGGGGCAGGACGGGCCATTCTGCTGCAGCTTGCCAACCCCGCGATCGGCCGCGGCGTGGCGGCGCACAGCACGTTCACCCAACGCCCGGTAAACCGTCTCAAGGGCACTCTCACCTACGTCTACGGCATCGTGTACGGAACGGAGGAGCAGGCCAAGGAAGTCCGGCGCAGGGTGAACCACGCGCACGTTCCGGTACGCCGCACGGCGGCCGAACCGTCCGCCGGTTACAACGCCTTCGATCCGGCACTGCAGCTCTGGGTGGCAGCAACGCTCTATGACACCGCGCTGACCATCGTCGAGAAGATCCGCGGCCCGCTCGGCGACGAGGCGGCCGACGCAATGTACCGTGACTACGCACGGATTGGGACCGCCCTGCAGCTTCCACCGGACATGTGGCCGAAGGACCGGGCGGCGTTCAGACGCTACTGGGATGAGCAGCTTTCAACCCTCCGTGCCGAGGAGGAAGGCGTGCGCGTGGGGCGCGGCCTGCTGTTCCCCAAGCACACCGCACTCTGGTACCGCGCCATCATGCCGTCCGCGAGGTTCCTCACCGCCGGGCTCCTCCCGGAGCAACTGCGGAAGGACTACGGCCTCGCATGGAGCGACCGCCACCAGCACCGCTTCGACCGGACATGGCGCGTCCTTGCGGTGGCCTACCCCATGCTGCCGCTGCGCATCAGGCACTGGTTCAAGGACTACTGCCTGGCAGAACTGGAAAAAGACCTGCGGAAGAGCCCGCACAACATGCAGCGGCAAGGAACCTCTGCATAGGTCCGCGGCAGCCTTGCCCTAAAGGGGGTCTGCCAAAACCGGTTTCAGCAGGGCCCTCGCTAGGGCTCCGGGAGCACGGTTTGATGGAAGGCATGGCCCCCGAAACAACTGTCACCAGCACCCGTGCGCCCCAAGAACCAGGCGTGCAGCACCACGCGCACTGGGGAGGCGTCTTCGCGATGTCCCTGTGCGTCTTCGCCCTGATCGCCTCCGAATTCATGCCGGTCAGCCTGCTCACCCCAATGGCCGCCGAACTCCGGGTTTCCGAGGGGATGGTGGGGCAGGGCATCGCGATCTCCGGCCTGTTCGCCGTCGCCACCAGCCTGTCGGTGTCCACGCTGGCCGGCAGCATGAACCGCAAGACCCTGCTGCTGGGCCTGACCACGGTGATGGCTGTCTCCGGTGCCCTGGTCGCCATGGCCCCGGGCTACCTGCTCTTCATGGTGGGCCGTGCCCTCATTGGCGTGGTCATCGGCGGTTTCTGGTCCATGTCCGCAGCCACCGCCATGCGGCTGGTGCCGGCCTACCAGGTGCCGCGCGCCCTGGCGGTCTTCAATGGCGGCAACGCCCTGGCCACCGTGCTGGCTGCGCCGCTGGGCAGCTACCTGGGCTCATTCATCGGGTGGCGTGGAGCGTTCTTCTGCCTGGTTCCCGTGGCGGTGCTCGCCCTGGTCTGGCAGTGGATCAGCCTTCCTTCCATGCCGGTGGAAAAGCGGGCGTCCGGAAACGTCCTCGGAATTTTCGCCGCCTTCAAGAGCCCGGCTGTCGCCTGGGGGATGGCCGCCTGCGGCACCTTCTTCATGGGCCAGTTCGTCCTGTTCACCTACGTCCGTCCGTTCCTGGAGCGGGTGACCGGCGTGGAGGTGGCCACTGTGTCGCTCGTACTGCTGGTGATGGGTGTGGCAGGGTTTGCCGGCACCATGCTGATTGGCCGGTTCCTGGGGAAGGGCCTGTACCGGACACTGGTCACCATCCCGGCCCTTATGGCGCTCATCGCCGCCGCCCTGGTCCCCACCGGCGGCTGGCTCGCCGTCGTCATGGTCCTCCTGGGCGTTTGGGGGCTGCTGTCCACGGCCGCCCCGGTGGGCTGGTGGAGCTGGATCGCAGAGGCCATGCCCCACGACGCCGAGGGCGGTGGGGGCCTGATGGTGGCCGTCGTCCAGACCTCGATCGCCGTCGGATCAACGCTGGGTGGCGTCCTGTTCGACTCCGCCGGCCACGGCGGCGCCTTCCTGGTGGCCGCCGCTGTCCTCGCGGTCTCGTCGGTCCTGGCGTTCGTGACGGCACGGGTCACACGCCGGAGCGCCTGACCCAACAACAAACTTTCCAGTCAACCGAACTCACAGGAGGAGAACATGAAGTACACCAAGAGCGGCGGCCAGACAGGAGCCGGACCGAAGGAATGGTTCACCGGCACCGTGCAGATTGACGGCATCCGCAACCCCGATGAACAGTCAGCGGTCGGGTGCGCCCATGTCCGTTTCGCCCCTGGTGCCCGCACCGCCTGGCACCACCACCCCAAGGGCCAGACCCTCTATGTCACGGACGGCATCGGGCTGGTGGCGCGGCGCGGCGGGCAGGTCCAGGAAATCCGTCCCGGCGACGTGGTCTTCATCGAGCCGGGGGAGGAGCACTGGCACGGTGCGACCCCGGAGCGCTTCATGGCCCACGTCGCCATGCAGGAAGCGGACGAAAGCGGGCAGGTGGTTACCTGGCTCCAGCATGTCACCGATGAGGAATACGGGGCCTAAGAACCCTTAACGACGGTGGGCGGACGACGGCGGGAAGTCCCGCCGTCGTCCGCCCACTACCTTGCGGGGCAGCTTAGTCCTCGTAGGTGTTCGCGATGTAGACGTCGCACGGGGCGTTGTGCGCCACGCTGTTGGCGACGCTCCCCAGGAGCCGGCCGATGCCGCGCATCCTCCGGTTGCCCACCACGATCACCCGGGCATCCAGCCGGATGGCTTCCTTGATCAGCGAATCCGCCGGCTTGCCGCGGGCGGCGAAGTGGGTGATCTGCACTCCCGGCCGCGATGCGCCCAAGGATTTTGCCACCATCTCCGAGCTGTCCGCGTTGGAGATCCTTACCTTGTCCGAGCCCACCCCAAAGGTTTCGGCGTTCTCGATCTCAAAGGCAGTCACCACATGGAGGGACGCTCCCAGTGACTCCGCCAGGTCCAGCGCCACTTCTGCGGCCTTCCGTGCGGACGGGCTGGCATCCACACCTACTACAACTACTCCACTCATCGTTTCGCTCCTTCGTCATTCCCGGCATACAACGTCCATTGGCCAGTCTAGGGACTACCCGCCCGGAGCCCGCCTAACCGTAGACTCTGCAGGGGGGGTCATGACTGGGTTGATGGGGGAACATGGACGAGCTTTCCAAGCAGGCTGCACAGGATCGGACGGGCCTGCCACCCGTCTATGTGGACGTGCCGGATAAATCAGGTATGCCCGGTGCAGGTACCAGCAGACTCCTGAACACCGGCCTGACCGAGGCTGAGGCAACCGTGGCCGCGGAACCGGCACCGGCCCTCCACCCTTCCAGGAAACAAGAACGCCGGACCACTGTCGTGCGCGCCACCTGGATCCTGGGGTGCATCACCGCGGGAGTGATGCTGGGACTCTACAAGGATGCGGTCCAGGACCGGGATGCCGGACAAGCTGGCTGGGTGTTGACAGCGCTGGCCGTCCTCGTCCCGTGCCTCCTCGTGCTGGGCGCCTACCCGACGTGGAAGAGACGGAAGTTCCTCAAGGACTATAAGCAGCGGCACCAGGCATGGGTGGCCCGTTTCATTGGTAACTGGCCGCTCCGGGAGCGGCTGACCGATGTGGATGCCATCGCCGATGTCTGGCAGCGGGTCAGCACCCGGACCATGGCGGACACTTTGGAAGCAGGCCGGGACACCATCCTGGCCCAAGGGTCCCCGGGGGACCGTCCCGCCAGGCTGTTGGCCGAGGCACTCGCGGCCGTGGATGCCTGGGCGCGGGCACCCTGGCCGGATCCGGCCCTGTACCGTGCTGCCCAGGATGCCGTCGACCGGTTCGGCGAACTGGCAGGCCGGCGGCGTGCGGACGCCGTGCCGCCCGCACCGCCGCCGAACTTTCCCTGACAATCACCGCCGCCGGTCAAACCGAGGCGGCGTCCAGTTGCCTGCCGTTCCGGGTTTCGGGCCGCGCCAACCCATAGTGCTCCCGCAGGGTCCGTCCGGTGTACTCGGTGCGGAACAGTCCGCGTTCCTGCAGGATGGGCACCACCTGGTCCACGAACGCCTCCAGCCCGGAGGGGAGCACCGGCGGCATGATGTTGAAGCCGTCCGCGGCCCCGCCGTCGAACCATTCCTGGATGGCATCCGCCACCTGCACGGGCGTGCCGGTGAAGGTGCGGTGCCCGCGGCCGCCGCCAAGCCTGCCGATCAGCTGGCGAACGGTGAGCTGTTCGCGCCGGGCCAGTTGCACGATCAGGGTGTAGCGGCTCTTGGCGCCTTCGATTTCGTCCTCGCTGGGCAGGTTGTCCGGCAGTTGGCGGTCCAGCGGCAGGTCCACGGGGTCCACGCGGAGGGTCCGGGCCAGCTGGATCCGGGCGTATTCGGGCTTGATCAGCCGGTCCAGTTCGCGCTCCAGCTCCAGCGCCTCTTCCTCGGTGGCACCGATCACGGGGACGATGCCCGGGAGGATCTTGATGGTTTCCGGATCCCGGCCGGCAGCCGCGGTGCGGGCCTTCAGGTCGCGGTAGAACTCCTGCGCGTCGGCCAGGGTCTGGTGCGCGGTGAAGACGGCATCCGCGTACCGGGCGGCGAGGTCCTTCCCGTCCTCCGAAGAACCTGCCTGGACGATCAGCGGGTGCCCCTGCGGCGAACGCGGAACATTGAGCGGGCCGCGGACCTTGAAATGCCTGCCCTGATGGTCAATAGTCCGGATCCTGTCCGCATCACCCCACACGCCTCCGGCCTTGTCCGCCAGTACGGCGTCGTCCTGCCAGCTGTCCCACAGCTTCCGGGCCACTTCGATGAATTCCGCGGCGCGCTCGTAGCGGACGGCGTGGGCGGGCTGGTCGTCGACGCCGAAGTTCCGCGCGGCGTCCGGGCCTGCCGTGGTCACCACGTTCCAACCGGCGCGCCCGCCGCTGGCCCAGTCCACCGAGGCGAAGCGGCGGGCCAGGTTGAACGGTTCGTTGTAGGTTGTTGAGGCCGTGGCGATCAACCCGATGCGCTCGGTGGCGCCCGCGATGGCGGTGAGCAGCACCGTGGGCTCCAGCTTGCCGGCGGGGCGGCGGCCCACCTCGCCGAACAGGACAGGGGAGTCGGCGAAGAAGATGGAGTCCAGCTTGCCGCGCTCTGCAGTGCGGGCGAGCTGCTGGTAATGCTCCACCTTGGTTCCCGCATAGGGATCGCTTTCCGGCAGTCGCCACGACGCCTCGTGGTGGCCGGTGCTCATGAGGAAGGCGTTGAGGTGGAGTTGGCGCTGGGATGGGTACTTCGATGTCATGACGTGCTCCTTGCAGTTTGGTTAGCGGCCGACGGCGGCCGGTTCAGTAGTGCGCGCGGCCTCGACGCCCAGCGCCGTGAGGAGGTCGCGGCGCAGGGATTCGTGCCCCGCGGCATCGGCGGAAGAGCGGATTGCGGGTGGCACCGGGCGGACGGTGGCGATGCGCCCGCGGTCCAGGACCACGATCCGGTCCGCCAGCGCGATGGCCTCGTCCACGTCGTGGGTGACCAGCAGGACGGCTGGCCGGTGGGCCGCCACCAGGTCCTGGAGCAGCCCGTGCATCCTGATCCGGGTCAGGGCGTCCAGCGCGCCGAACGGCTCGTCGGCCAGCAGCAGCTGCGGTTCCCGGACCAGCGACCGGGCCAGCGCCACGCGTTGCTGCTCACCGCCGGAAAGCTGGTGCGGCCACGCCTTTTCACGTCCGGCGAGTCCCACTTCGGCGAGGGCCTTGCGGGCCCGGGCATCGGCGTCGTGCTCCCGGACGCCCAGGGTGACGTTGCCCAGGACCGTGTCCCACGGCAGCAGCCGGGAATCCTGGAAGACCACGGACACGCGGTCCGGAACGCTGATCACGCCGCCGCCGCGGACCTCGTGGTCCAGGCCGGTCAAGGCCCGCAGCAGGGTGCTTTTGCCGCAGCCGCTGGGGCCAAGCAGCGCCACGAATTCGCCGGGCGCGATGTCCAGGTCCACACCGTCCAGGACACTCTTGGTGCCGAAGCTGCGGACCAGCTTTCGCACGGAAACGGCGGACGGTGCTGCTGGTGCAGATGCGGCGGCGGTCAGCCCGCCAGGGTGCGCTGCCATGACAGGGCCTTTCGTTCGATGAAGCGGACAATGCCGTCGGAGAGGAGGCCCAGGATGCCGTAGACGGCCAGGCCCAGGACGATGATGTTGGTCTGGCCGTAGGTGCGCGCGAGCTCCATCATGTAGCCGATGCCGCTGGTGGCGTTGATCTGCTCCACCACCACCAGGGACACCCAGGCGCCGGTGACCGCGAAGCGCAGGCCCAGGAAGAACCCGGGCAGTGCGCCGGGGAGGACCACCTTGCGGATGAAGCCGGCCCGGCTTAGCCCTACGGTCTGGGCGAGTTCCACGAAGCGCAGGTCGATGCCGCGCAGCCCTGCGTGTGTCTGCAGGTAGACGGGAACGAAGACGCCAAGGGTGATGGTGAGGACCTTCATGGTCTCGTCGATGCCGAACCAAAGGATCAGCAGCGGGATCAACGCCAGGCCCGGTATGGCGCGCTTGATCTGCACCGGGCCGTCGATCAGCGCCTCGCCCACCCGGCTCAGTCCGGACAGGAGCGCCAGCACGGCGCCCACCACGATTCCGAAGAACAGCCCCAGGCCTGCGCGCTGGGCCGAGATGGCGAGGTTCTCCTGGAGGCGGCCGTCCGTGATGAGCTCACCGGCCGTGGCCACCACGGTCCACGGCTCGGACAGGATCCGCGGGTCAAGCAGCCCCGTGGCGGAAGAGGCGGTCCAGAGCAGGAGCAGAGCCAGCGGGCCCACCCAGGCGAGCCGCCGGCGTCGTCCGGGCCCAAGCCTCTTCCCCGTGGGCCGCACGTCGGGCTGTTCAGCCAGTGCCGGGTCCGGGCGTGCCGCCGCCACGGGACGTTCCAGCACGGCGCTCATGCGGCACCCCCCTTTCCGGCGGAAGCGAAGGCAGTGCCTGCGATGGCTTCGAAGCGGGTGTCGTAGAGGTCGGCCGCCGTCAGCTGCGGCTTCTTCTGTTCACGGGCCAGGAGATCGATGGTTTCCTGGTGCCGGGCAATGGCTTCCGTCCAGGACGTTGGGATGTCCCGCTTGCCGGTGGCGTCGATCAGGTACTGGCCGTCCTCGCGGGACAGGCCCTGGTCCTTGACGTAGTAGCCCTCCAGCCACTCGGCCGGGTGGTCTTCGATCCAGCGCTGGGCCTTGCCCCAGACCTTCACGTAGGTGGCCAGTGCGGCGGCCTTCGCGGGATCCGCCAGGACTTTGGCGGGGGAGTAGAGGAGGCTGGGATCGTCCCGCAGCCCGTGGCGGATGGTGGTCCCGCCGTCGGCCTTGTACTTGGCCAGGTACCGCTTGATCTGGACGCCGCCCAGAGGAGCCGCGTCCACCTGCCTGCTGGCCAGCGCCGTGGCATAGGCATCCCCGGTGCTGGGCAGTTCCACGAGCTTGACGTCCTCCTGCTTGAGCCCGGCCTTGTCCAGGATCCGCAGGACCAACGCGCCCTGGGCCTGGCCGGGGCTGTAGGCAATCTTCCTGCCGCGGAGGTCCTCGAGCCGGGTGATGCCTGCTCCCGGGGCCACGCCGAGTTCATAGATGGGGTGGCCCACGGCGTCCTGCCGGTACCCGGCGGCGATGATGCGGACGTCCAATCCGGTCCAGGTGGCGTGGATGGGCGGGATGTCCGCCACGGAACCGGTGTCCAGCGCATTGGCCCGGAACGCCTCGGTGGTTTGCGGGCCGCCGGAGATGTTGGCGAACTCCACGGTGAAGCCGTCCAGTTCCTTGATCAGGCCGGACAATTCCAGCGCCACCTTGATGCTGGGGTCGCCCACCTTGATGGTGGTGCCGGCAGGGACGCTGGCCGCCAGTGGCTCCAGGGCGCCCTGGCTGATCCGCTCACTGCCGGCCGTTGCCGCTCCGCCGCAGGCTGAGAGCAGCCCGACGGCGGGCACCGCCAGGAGCGCGCCCAGGGCACGGCGGCGGGAAAAGGCGGGGATGCCCAGGGCGGGATTGGGTGGTGATGCTGGGAAGGACATGGTGTTCCTTTCGGGAAGTTTCCGGGTACGACGACGGCGCCCGGGGTGGGTGCCCGGGCGGGCGTAAAGGGGTGGATGGGTCCGCCCGTGCGGCGGGATGAGGGTGCTTGAAGAGCTGCGTTTGGGTGATGTTCCTGAATGCTGCGTTCGGCCTGGCCGGTGCCGTGCAAACACCTAAACATGGCCCGGAGGGTGTTGGCCAGCGTCAAGCAACGCAGGCTAAACGCGGCGAAACGGCGCTACTTATGGCGCCATCCTTGAGACAAAACAGGCAATGCTGCGCCACGAACCGAAACCTGCGTTAAGGGAACCGCAACGGCAGTTCATGTGACTGGACGTGGATTCCGGGCCGCCGGATGGTGCGGCGGGTGCCGCCCCAGGCAGGCTTCTAGCCGCCCACCTTCGCCTGCACCGTTTCCACGATGTTCTCGGTGACGGCCCAGGAGGCCAGGAGCTTGAGGGCTTCCTCGGACGGGCTGCCGGGGGTGGCGGGATAAACGGTGAGGGTATGCCCCGGGTCCTCTTCCAGGCCCAGCACCTGGTAGTTCAGCTCGAGGAGCCCCACCACGGGATGCTGGAAGAACTTGGTGCCCGCGTAGTGGCGGCGGACGTTGTGCGCTGCCCACAGCGTGCGGAATTCGTCGCTGCGCATCGAGAGTTCACCAATGAGTTCGGCAATGCCCTTGTCATGGGGATTGCGGCCGGCCTCCCGTCGCAGGATGGCCACGTTGGTGTTGGCCGCCCGGTCCCAGTCCGTGTAGAAGTTGTGCGCGCGGGGGTCCAGGAAGATGAACCGGGAGTGGTTGGCCGGCCGTGACGGAGTGCGGTACATGTCCGAATACAGGGCATAGCCCAGGGTGTTGGCGGCCACGATGTCCAGGCGGTTGTTGCCGATGAAGGCAGGCGCCTCCGTGATGGCATCCAGCAGGTATTGCAGCTCCGGCCGGACCTTGGACGGGGCGGAGCCGCCGGTACCCGCAGCCCGCTTGCGGCCCGAGGTGTTGGCTGCCCGGGCCAGGTCATAGAGGTGGTCATGCTCTGCGCGGTCCAGTTCCAGGGCACCGGCGATGGCATCCAGGACGCTGTCAGAAACGCCGTGCAGGTTTCCCCGTTCCAGCCGCGTGTAGTAGTCCACGCTGACTCCGGCCAGCCGCGCCACTTCCTCGCGCCGGAGCCCCGGTACACGGCGGCGGCCGCCATAGGGTTCGATGCCGGCCTGCTCGGGGGTAATCCGCCCACGGCGTGAAGACAGGAACTGCCGTACCTCGGCTCGGTTATCCATAGGGAACACGTTACGACGGATGGCAGGACCCTAAGGAGGTTCTGCCAGAACCAGTTACAGCAGGGCCCTCGCCAACGGTGCCGGGGCCGGGTTTGATGGGACTGTCCCTTTCAGCCGTTTCACCATGTGGAGGACCCAGCATGCGCGCAACCATCATGCACGCGCCCGGAGACGTCCGGGTCGAGGATCGTGACAAACCAGCAGTCCGGCAGCCCACGGATGCGGTCATCAAACTCGTTGCCGCCTGCGTCTGCGGGTCGGACCTGTGGCCCTACCGCGGCGCTGACAAAATTTCCAAGCCCGCGCCGATGGGCCACGAGTACGTGGGAATCGTCGAGGAAGTCGGTGCCGGGGTCAGGAATGTCCGCCCTGGACAGTTCGTCGTCGGGTCATTTTTCGCCTCGGACAACACCTGCGACATCTGCCGCTCCGGCTACCAGAGCGCGTGTGTCCACCGCCAGGGCGTGGGCGGTGCACAGGCGGAATACATGCGCGTCCCGCTCGCAGACGGCACCCTGGTGGCAACACCCGGCATGCCCGACGCCGCCAAGGTTCCGTCGCTGCTTGCAGCCTCCGACGTCCTGGGGACAGGATGGTTCGCCGCGAAGGCGGCCGAGGTGGGCCCGGGCAAGACAGTGGCAGTAGTGGGCGACGGCGCCGTGGGACTTTTGGGGGTCCTCGCAGCGCAGCAGATGGGTGCTGAACGGATCATCGCCATGTCCCGCCACGCGGACCGGCAGGCGCTGGCACGCGAGTTTGGCGCCACTGACATCGTGGAGGAGCGCGGGGACGAGGGCGTGAAGAAGATCAAGGAACTCACCGGCGGCCTTGGCGCGCACTCCGTCCTCGAAGCCGTGGGCACGCAGGAATCGATGCTGCAGGCCATCCACGCCACCAGGGCAGGCGGCCATGTGGGCTTTGTGGGAGTCTCCCACGATGTGGCGCTGCCCGGGCGGGACCTGTTCTACTCGCATGTGCACCTGCACGGCGGCCCTGCTCCGGTCCGGCAATACCTGCCGGAGCTGATCGACCTGATCCTCGGCGGCACGATCAATCCCGGAAAAGTGTTTGACTTGGAACTCCCGCTCGAGCAGGCCGCGGACGCGTATAAGGCCATGGACGAACGCCGCGCCATCAAGGTGCTGCTGCGCCCCTAGCGCATCCTTGCCCCGATGGCCCACACGGGCCCAAAGGGTAGGACTCTCAAGACCAGTCACAACAGGGCCACCTTGGTGCCCCCTTTTCCCGGTTTGCTCCGAACAACCCCGGTAGCATTTATATGTCCCCCAACAGATCACAGGAGAACCATGACTACCGTCAAGGCTTATGCATCCCCGTCCGCCACGGAGGACCTGGTGGCTACCACCATTGAGCGCCGCGAAGTGGGCCCTCACGACGTCCTGATCGACATTAAGTTCGCCGGCATCTGCCACTCGGACATCCACACCGTCCGCGGTGACTGGGGCCCGCAGCAGTACCCGCTGGTGCCCGGCCACGAGATTGCCGGCATCGTCACCGAGGTGGGGGCCGAGGTGACCAAGCACAAAGTGGGCGACCGCGTTGGCGTTGGCTGCATGGTCAACTCCTGCCGGGAATGCGTCAACTGCCAGAAGGGCGAGGAGCAGTACTGCCTCAAGGGCAACACCGGCACCTACGGCGCGGTTGACCGCGATGGCACCATCACGCAGGGTGGCTACTCCACCCACGTTGTGGTCACCGAAGACTTCGTCGTCACCATTCCCGAGGGCATCGACCTCGACGTCGCCGCACCGCTGCTATGCGCCGGCATCACCACCTACTCGCCGCTGCGGCACTGGGGTGCCGGTCCCGGCAAGAACGTTGCCGTCGTCGGCCTCGGCGGCCTGGGCCACATGGCCGTCAAGCTGGCCCACGCCATGGGAGCCGAGGTGACCGTCCTGTCACAGTCGCTGAAGAAGCAGGAGGACGGCCTGAAGCTGGGCGCCGACCACTACTTCGCCACGAGCGACGAGAACACCTTCTCCGAACTCGGCGGCTCCTTCGACCTGATCATCAACACGGTCAGCGCCTCGATCGACATCAGCTCCTACCTGGGCCTGCTGAAGCTCGACGGCGCCCTGGTCAACGTGGGCGCCCCCGCGGAACCGCTTCCCGTCAACGCCTTCGCGCTGATCGGCGGACGCCGTTCCTTCGCCGGTTCCATGATCGGCGGCATCCGCGAGACCCAGGAGATGCTGAACTTCTGCGCCGAGCACGGGCTTGGTGCCGAGATCGAAGTCATCCCGGCTGAGAAGATCAACGACGCCTACGAGCGCGTGCTGGCATCGGATGTCCGGTACCGCTTCGTGATCGACACCGCCACCTTCTAAAGCACCACCCCCGCTTTCACGGCGCGCGCGGCGGGCCGGCTCCCACAAGGGGCCGGGCCGCCGTCGGGCTTTAAAAAGCGGACGACGGCGGCCCAAGCCTTACGGCGCGAGGCTTTCCAGGATGGAAACCGCGGAGCCTTCCCTCGTGTCCCGGTAATTGATGCCGGCCCACAGGTTCAGCCACTCCGGCTCCCCTGCTGCCGCGGCTGCGGCGCGCAGGGGAGTGGTGAGGTGGTGGATCTCGGGGTAGCCGTACGGGGCGTCGCCGTCGTGGCGGCGCATGAACCCGTTGTAGAGGCCGCGCGCGTTGCGGCCGGAGAAGGCTCGGGTAACGGCGGTGGTGGTGAAATGGTCCGACGCCGAGAGGGCAGCCCGGTGCGTGGGCTTGGTTCCCGCTTCATCAGCGCGGAGGAACGCGGTGCCGGCCTGGACCGCAACCGCCCCGACGGCCAGCGCAGCCCGGGTGTGCTCCGACGAGGCAATGCCACCCGCCGCGATGAGGGGCACCTCCAGATCAGACAGCCCGCCCAGGATCCCGTGGAGGGGAACCAGGGGAGCAGGCGCGTCAGGTTTGAACGTTCCGCGGTGGCCTCCGGCTTCGGGGCCTTGGACGCACAAGGCGTCGGCGCCTGCCGCGAGCGCCTGCAGCGCTTCTTCACGGTCCGTGACCGTGGCGATGACGTACATCCCGCGGTGCTGCAGTGCTTCCACCACGCTGGTTTCTGGAATATCGAAGGTGAATGAAACCACCGCCGGTGCCAGGTCCAGCAAGGCCTCGAGCTTTTGGTCCCAGTCGTCATCGTCATGCCGGGGCTCGCCGAGGCTCACGCCGAAGCGCTCAGCATCCGGGGCCAGCGAATCGGCGTATTGCTGCAGGGACGCCGGACTGATGACGGACGCCTGGGGTACGAAGAGGTTCACGCCGAACGGCTTGTCCGTTTGGCTCCTGACGGACTCGATCTCGGCGCGCATGGCAGCGGCAGTCTTGTAGCCAGCCGCAACGAAACCCAGGCCGCCGGCCCCGCTGACGGCCGCTGCAAGCTGTGGGGTGGACGGTCCCCCGGCCATGGGCGCCTGGATGACGGGCAGCGCCAGCGACTCGAGCCTGAACCTGGTGCTTTTCCGGTGCGCAGCCATATGCCCTTCCCGTCGTTTGGGTGTACCTGACGAATGCTACGCCGGTTGGTGACTGGACGAGGTCAGCCCTCCCGGCCTGCGGGCGGCGAACCGGCCGCGATGCGTACCACCGTGACCTGGACGGCGACGTTGCCCGGCGCCAAATGGCTTCGAACGGCGGCAGCCACGGCGCGGACCACTTCCGGCGTCCGGGCGTCCGGGCTGACGCCGATCCGGACAGTTGCCTCGGTGCGGCCGCCGTCTTCCCGGACCTCGACCAGCGGAGGGGCGTCGGCGTTGTTCCGCTGCAGCAGGGATGCCGCCTGGCCGGGAAGCCGCTGCCACAGGGTCCGGGCGGGAAAGACTTCCGTGACGCCGTCGACCGCCATGATGGCCTGCTGCAGAGCGGTGGTCACGATTCCTCCCGTGGTGCGTCGATGACGTCGCTAATGGTGATGTCGATGGCCGAGATGTTCAGCTCGGTGTGGCGGGCCAGCGCCTCGGCCAGATCCTGCCGGAGCGACGCCGCGCTGGCCATGAGCGCATGGCCGAACAGGACCGCAAGGTCCAGCCGGACCGCCACAGGGCTGCCCGGAACGGTGACGTCTCCCTCCAGCCGGACCTTGCCGGCCACTGCTCCCGGCCGGCTGTCCGCCACGGACCGGACCAGGGCAACGATGGAACCCTCGGTTTCGGACAGGGTGTCCGCGGGATCGTCGGAGCTCAGCGGGATGCTCCGTCCCGGCCGCAGTTCCAGCGCCAGGTTTGCCAGGATGTCCTTCAGCCAGTCGTCGGTGCCGCTGCCGGCGGCTGCCAGGTCACTGGCGAAGAGTTCGTCGCCGGCCGCCGAGAGCCGCCGGAGGGAGTCGAGGCCGTTGCGGCACTCCGGGCAGGATTCCAGGTGGGGCGGATCGGGGAATTCACCGGTGTCCAGGTAGAGGCTGAGTTCCTCGAGCGTGTGGCCGCACTCGAACGTGTCGTTGGGCATGCTCATCGCCAATCTTCCATTTCGCGGACCAGTGTAATCCGGGCCCGGGCGAGCCGCCCCCGGACACTGTCTGGGCTGATGTTCAGGGTCCGGGCAATCTCTTCGTAGCTTTGGCCGTTGATTTCCTTCAGGATCCAGCAGCGCCGCTGCTCTTCGGGCAACGCAGACAGGGCAGCCTTCAGGGAGTCAATGCCGGCACCGGCGACGGCCGCTGTCTCCGGCCCTGCGCCCGGGGACACAGTATCCGCCGGCGCCTCCCCGTCCGCCGTGGTGAGGCTGGCGTGGTTCCGGCGCCTGCGCAGCAGGTCGATGCTGCGGCTGCCGGTGAGCCGCAGCAGCCAGCCCTTCACTGCAGCGGGTTCGCGCAGTGTGTCCAGCTGCTGCCACGCCTGGACCAGCACTTCCTGCACCACGTCATCCGCGTCCGCATACGAACCCGTCAGGCGCCGGGCGGCTGCCCGCATGTGTGGACCATAGCGGCGGGCCAGGGACTCGAAAGCCGCCGTGTCGCCGTCGGCTGCCCTGCCTGCCAGGATGGCATCGGGGACCACGTCCAACTGGTCCCGCACCAAGGGTAAACCTGTCACCGGTTTCTGCTTTCACTATCGGCGCGAGCGCCTGGCGGGCGGCAGGACGGCCCGCCCACCTCGGAGGTGGAGCGGGCCTGCCGCAGGGGGACTGCCTACTCTTTGCTGAAGCCCTCTTTGACCTTGGCCGCCGCGTCCCTGAGGTTGCTGCCGATGCCCTTGGCGGCGTCCTTGACCTTTTCGCCGGCCTCCTGCAGCTTGGCCTGGGCCTGGTCCCGCTGCCCCTCCCGCTGCAGTTCCTCGTTGCCGGTCAGCTTCCCTGCACCTTCCTTGGCTGCGCCGAGGTGGTTGGTGGCTGCATTGTTGAGCTTGTCGTCGAGTCCCATGGTGATTCCTTCCGTTGTGTTTCCTGTTGCTGCTCAGCCGGCGCGGTGTGCGCGGGCCAGCTTTGTCCTGGTTCCACTTCCTATTCGGACCAGAACAGTGGGGTGATGACCCAGGAGCGCGTCAATCGCGCCGACCAGGTCCTCCGCCAGGTCCGCGACCTCCCGGGGGGAGGCGCCGTTGCGGGCCTGCAGCGTGAGCCGGAGGGCAGGGGCTGTGTTCCGTTTGGTGCGGCCCCGCCAGGCTGTCAGGGAGCTTCCGACGACGGCCCGGTTGCCTTTCAGGGCCTCGTCCACCGCTGCGGCCAGGTAGGAGACGTCCACTGCCGTGTCCCCGGACTCCGGATCCTGTTCGCTGGCGGCAGTGCCGGTGCGGCCGCCGCCCTGCCGCGTCAACCAGAAGATGCTTGCCGCCGCACCCAGGAGCAGCAGCGCGGGCAGGGCGAGGGACCACCAACTGCCCAGGGGCTCCGGTGCCGGTGCGGTGGGAAGCAAGGCCTGCCACCGTTCCAGCAGGCCAGTGGCAACGGCATTCCACTGTTCCCGGACCGCGGGAACCAATCCCGCTCCAGCGGACAGCAGGCCCGCCGCCAGCAGCACCAGCCCGGCGGTGGCCAGGAGGAGCCTGTTCATGGCCCTGTTGGTGCTGTTCATCGTCCCACCGCTCCTTTCGTGGCAACCCGGATCTGCGCCGGGATGGTTTTGCGAAGGCGCAGGGATGCCACTTCCTCGGCTGCCGCCGCCGTGAGGACGGCCGGGTCCAGGGTCATGCCCGACGTCGGGTGGACGTGGACCAGAGCGCGGTTGCGGGTCACGGTGGTGGCCACCTGCCCGGGGGCCAGGTTGGCGGCCAGCCGCACCTTGCGTGAGATGGCGGCAGCGATTGTTTCGTCGTCCACCACCAGGGCGCTGCGGCCGCTGAGCATGGCACGCCGGCCGCGGCGCCCGCCCTTGACCGCCGCGAGCAGCAGGGCGGCACCGGCCAGGGCAACGACGGTTCCGCCGGCCACCAGGCCCTCGGGCAGGACGGCCTCTGGAACAGCTGCCACGAGCGATGCGAGATGGCCTGGGGATGCCAGCAGCGCAGGTTGCCCCAGCAGCGACAGGACGCTTTCGGTTCCCAGCCACAGGCAGGCCACCAGCAGCAGGACTGCGGTAAGGACGGATAATCCGGCGCGCGATGAGTGCGTTTCCCGGCGGATGATCCGGTTGGTGATGCGTCCCTGGTTCACGGTTTCCTCCTGTCCAATCTGCGGTCTGAACGGCCCGAACGGTCTGAACGGTCTGACTGGTCCACCCGCTGGTCCACCCGGTCCTCGCGGACGGCCCGGCCTCCCGCTCCAAGGCGGATGTTGATGCGGCCGCACTGCAGCCCGGTGATCTGCTGGCCCAGGGAGGAAATCCTCAGCCGGGCGATGCTTGCGCGCTCCAGCACTGGGAGCTGTCCCTGTCCCGGCGGTCCCTGCAGTGCGGACGGTCCGGGCAACGGGGGCGGCGGGAGCCGCACCAGGAGGTCCACACCCAGCTTTCCCGCATCGTCCTGCAGTGTGGCTGACACGTCCTCCGGCCGAACCCTGAAGGCACCGGACGCCACCGCTTCCAGGGCGTGGCGCAGCGCTGCCTGCTCGATCCGGGTGTGGCCCTGGCGGGTGTGCGCCTGCGTGGTCACGTTGACGAGCGGCGGCCGCGCAGGGCATCCAGCACGGCGCCGAGGTCCAGCCGGCCTTCAGCGGCCCTTCCCAGTACGGCTCCTGTTCCCATGAAGAGCGCCGTCAGCAGGAAGCCCCAGAATCCGAAGGCCAGGGCGGCCAGCGCCAGGACGGCTCCGGCGGCCGTCCCGGCAACCACCGGGGTCATGCAACCCTCGGTTCGCGGTCGACGTCGTCCGAGTCCTCACCATCGGACGGAACATGGATGTCCGTGATGGTGATGTTGACTTCGGTGACCTCCATGCCCACCAGGTCCTCCACGGCGGAGTAGACGGCGTCGCGGGCGTTGTCCGCCACCTGCTGGAGGGGGTGCGGGTACTCCACCACGAGGGTCACATCAACGGCAACCTGGGTCTGGCCCACCTCGACATTGACGCCCTGGGTCAGGTCCTTCTGGCCAACCTTTTCGCGAAGGTTGCCCAGGGCCCGGGCTGCGCCGCCGCCCAGGGCGTGCACACCGTCAATCTCCTGGATGGCGATGCCGGCGATCTTGGCCACCACGCCGTCCGCCACCGTGGTGCGTCCGCGTCCGTCGTGGCCGGCGGCGGAGGAAAGTTCATGGGCAGGGGCGGCAGCCGTCTTCTTCTGCTGGACCGTTGCGGGGGTTTGCGTCTGCGTGGTCATTGCGTCGCTCCTTCTTGTTCTGGAACTGGATTCCAGGGCGCCTCGTGCGCCCTCACAAGTAAGACGCAGCGGGAGCGGAAAACCTCACGCAGGTTTTCGTGTGATCGTCGTCACTTTCGGATCCGGGCAGCAAAAAGGGCGTTGACGACGGCGGGTTGGGCCCGCCGTCGTCAACGCCCTGTGCGGGCGGGCCGCTTAGAGGGCCAGTGCCGGCTCGTTCCCGCGGACGCTTAAGGTGAAGGTGTTAGGTCCGCTGCAGGTGACGGCGATGCGGCAGGTGGTGGTGTTGTGGCGCGCGGAGAGGTCGGAGACCGCGGAATCGAGGGTCTCGTGGAGGGAAGTCCGGTCCCAGATCTTCAGCGTCACGGATTCGGCAGTGTTAAACGTCATTGTTCAGTACTTTCCTGTGTCAAGCCGGTTGTGTCCCCGGCAATGGCCTGTCCGCGCTCGGAGGGTCGGTGGCCTGCGCTCACCGGTGGGCCTCGTTGCGTCACCAGGATGTCAAGGGCGGATATTCCGGCCCTGCCTATCCATAGTGCCCATGGCGGACGGGCCTGCTCAACCAAATCACGCATTTGTTGCGAGTGAATCTCATCACGTGTGACCGGCGCCACAGCTACTCGTCGAAGTAGGCAGTAATCCTCTCTTCCCCTGAAATCGACGTAATGACCGTGGCGGCCACGTCCCGCAGCTTGATGTTCCTGGTGCTCGAGGCCCGCGTGAGGATGCTGAAGGCTGTATCCCGGTCGCAGCGGTTCTGGGCCATGATCGCGCCCACGGCCATGTCGATCACGGTGCGTGACTGCATTGCGGCGGTGAGGTCATTCCTGGCTTCCCTGAGCTGCGAAATCCGCAGGATCAGCCGCAGGGAACTGGCCGCCTGGGCCGCGAACGACTCCACGGTGGCGACGTCCTCGCCGGAGAACCCGTTGCTGCGGCCCGAGTAGAGGTTCAGCACCGCTTCTGCCTCCCCCGCCAGGTCCAGCGGGACGGCGAGGATGGAGGACACGCCGTGCGCTGCAGCCGTCCGGATATAGGGTCTCCAGCGGTCCTCGGCGGACAGGTCCGGCACAAGGAGGGTGGTTCCCTGCCGGAGCGCGGTAAGGCAGGGGCCCTGGCCGAATCCGTTTTGCAGCTCGTCAAGGGCCCGCGCCGCAGCGTCACTTGCCGCTACGGCCTGGGGCCGCTTGTGCCGCAGCACCGTGACGCCGCTGTGGATCGTGTTCCCGGGGCCGGACAGCCGCGTACTTGCCAGGATTGCCAGTTCAGTCAGGAACGCCTTGATGTCCGGGCTTTCCAGCACCAGTTGCTGCAAGGACAGCTCTGCTGCCTCCAGCGGCAGTTCGTCGGGGTCCGGGAAGGGCTGCCCGTCACTGCCGGTCATTGGTCCTCGCCCGCTGACAGTTCCCTCATGGCCGTGGCAATCAATCCCACCTGGGAGGCCGGAAGGTGGAGCGCTTCGTTGAGGTAGGCGTCGAATGACATTTCGTCAGCGTCGCCGCCGAGGCCGTAGTAGTACGTCCACAGTTTCAGCATCGGTAGCTGCGTCTCGCGGAAACGCCGGGCCACGTCCCTTCGCTGCTCGTCGGCTTCCAGCAGTTGGTCAGGGTCCCCGGTCCAGTCGGCGTTCATCCTTGCGGTCCCAATGGCCCGGCGGTGGTCAGCGCATTGTTCCCGGCCATCTGGCCTCGATCCATAATTGCGCCAGATATTGCTTTTCCTGGCTGGCGGCCGCCCGCTCTTGGCGCGTTCGGCCCGTGCATTCAACCTCCGGATCCTGGTGCCATCCCGAAATCTCCTACGTTTGACACTACGCCCTTGGGGGTCCTTCTGGTATAGCGGCCGGTTGCCTTCGCGCGGCCCGGCCGCCTATTGGCCGGGTGTCGTCGTCCCCGGCCCCGCCCCGCCGTCACTGTCGTGTTCTGCGTCCGGCAGGAAGCTGCGGCCGTCCCCATCTCCCCAGCCGGAGGCATCCTCTGCCTGCCCTGTGTCTGCTGGCAGGCCCGTATCTGACCGCCCGGCAGGGGAACCACCTGGTTGGCGGGAGAAGTCATCGGAATACGGGGCGCGGGGGCGCGGCAAGTCCTCTATGAGTTCATTCGCTGCCAGTGCCAGGAGGTCGCGCTGGCTTGCCGGCAACGAGAGAAGTCCCTGCAGATAGGCCTCCACTTCATATTCGCCCGCGTCCCCGGACAAGCCAAAGTACTTCAGCCACAACGCCGAAATGGAGATGTCGGCGGCTTTCATGGCCGCCCGGAGCCGGCGCCGTTGTTCCGGCTCGTTTGGATCGAAGCCCACAGGCTGGTTCCTAGTTCGGGCCTGCCGGCGACCCGGCAGGCGTCGAGGCGCTGGCGGACTGCAGCGGGCTGCCCGTTTGGCGTGCCTTCCCCATAAGTTGCTGAAGCCTTTCGTCGTGCGTAAGTCCAAGCGGATCCCTGAGACTTCAGCTTAAGCCCCCGTAAATGCCCGCTCCGCTGCCGCGCGGGGGCCGGGCGACCGTAAGATGAACCCCATGCTGAATCCTGCCGACGATGTGACCGTCCAGAACCTCCAGGAGGTCCTGGTGGGTGCTGAAAATGCCGTGGAGTTCCTGTCCGGACTCTCGGGAATGGCGGCAGCGGCAGTATCCGCGGCTGCCGGTGACGACATTGAGTGCGCGGTGACCCTGAAGCTCCGGCGCCGGCCCACCACTGCGGCCGGCAGCAGTGCCCGGGCCCTGGAACTGGACCTCATCGAGCAGGCGCTGGGGGACGGTCCGTGTATCCGTGCGTTGCGTGAGATGGCACCTGTGCTGATCGACGACGTCGCGCGGGACCCCCGGTGGACCAAGTACAACCAGGAACTGGCAGGCCGGGGCGTACAGAGCACCCTGGGCGTGCCACTGGAAATCAGCAGCGAAGCCAGTGCTGCCCTGAACTTCTTCGCCACCAAGCCGGGCGTGTTCACGGCAGACGTCTACGACAAAGCGGCGGGATTCGCCGCCGCCGCCCACAACACATTGCACCTCTCGGTCCGCATCCACACCGCGCAGAACCGGGCAGACGACCTCGAAGCTGCCCTGGAGAGCAGGACCGCCATCAACCTGGCCTGCGGCGTCATCATGGCGCAGAACCGGTGTTCCCAGGAAGAAGCGATGGAGATCCTCACCAAGGTCTCCAGCAACCGCAACCGGAAGCTGCGGGACGTGGCCAAGGAACTGATTGAACAGCTGTCCGGAAGCAGCATCCAGACGCACTTCGAGGCCTAGGCCGGCGCCCCAGGCTCCCTGCCGTCCACCAGCGGTCCCCGTCCGGTCAACGGGCGGTCCGCACGGACACCGCCGCCCCGCCTTCTGCCGTGCGGATGTCCCAGCAGTTGCCGCTGCCAATGACCTCGTAGTCCCTGGCTCCGACTGATTCCAGCACCACTGCCGTGCCCTCATCGATGGCAACCGCCCATTCCACCAGGCCTGCTGCCACGGCGCCCACCGCGCGGCTCAATGTCCCGGCCTGGGCGGCGTGGACGTCCACCGCGAACGGGGCCAGCCCCAGGCCCTTCCGGACGTCCACTGCGTCCAGGCCCTCCGAGCACTCCTCCCCGCACACGTCCACCCCGTTGATACGGCAACCGCCCATCAGCGCACGTCCTGGTGCCACCATGGCTCCGGCGGAGAACCCCAGATAGGGGGCGCCCCCTGCCACCAGCCCGGAGATGGCGGTGGCCGCCGGGAGGAGGCCACTCCAGTACGCCGGCGTCAATCCGCCGCCCACCACCACGCCGTCCACACTGCTGAACCCAGCCGGATCCGCCGTCCTGCCTTCTGCCAGCGGCACCGCCACCACCTCACAGTCAAGCCTGGGCCGGAGCGGGCCTGCGCAGGCCTCCACCAGCTCCTGCAGGCTTCTGCCGTGATGATGCACGGCAACGGCGACCCGGGCAGGCCGGCCCGGCGCGGCATGCCGCCGGATATCCTCCACGAACCGGTCAAAGACGTCCGGAAAGCCGAGCGGATCCGGGCCGGCCCCGGCAAGGAAAATGCTCATGGGCTCCAAGGTACCGGCCGGCGCTGCCGTGCTGCCGGAGGAAGGAAAAACGCTTGACCTGCCGTCACGGCGGGACTAACGTACAACCAAATGGTTGTAGAAAAACTGAGCGAGGCCGAATTGGACCGCCTCTTCCAGGCGTTCGCCGACTCCACCCGGCGGGACATCGTCCGCCGGGTCACCGTGGGCGAGTACTCCGTGTCCGGCCTGGCAGCCCTCTACGCCATGAGTTTCGCCGCCGTCCAAAAACATGTGGCGGTGCTGGAACGCGCATCACTGGTCACCAAGGAAAAGCGCGGAAGGGAGCAGATCGTGCGGGGCAACCACGAAGGACTGCACAACGCCCGGCGGCTGCTCGATGACTATGAACAGATCTGGCGGCAGCGGGCCGCCCGGATGGCCGACATTCTCGCTGAAGGTTAGGAATGCATTGCCATGACAGTCATCAGTACGGATAAGAACCCGGAGGCCCTGAGCCTCACCCTCGTCGCCGAGTTCGACGCCGGCGTGGAGCGGGTCTGGCAGCTCTTCGAGGATCCCCGCCGGCTGGAACGCTGGTGGGGACCGCCCACCTATCCTGCCACTTTCTACAAGCATGACTTTGTTCCCGGCGGCCGGGCCGGCTACTACATGACAGGACCTGGCGGGGACAAGGCGCACGGCTGGTGGGAGTTCACCAGCATCGAGTCCCCGCGGGAGCTGCAGTTCGACGACGGGTTCGCGGACAGCGACGGCAACCCCACGGGGGAGTTCGGCATCAGCCACGCCACGGTGACCCTGGAGCCGCTGGGGGAGCGGACCCGGATGACCATGCTGTCCACCTTCGAGTCCGAGGAACAGCTGGAGCAGATGATGCAGATGGGGATGGAGGAAGGACTCAAGGAGGCGGTCGGCCAGATGGACGGCATCCTCGCCGAGCACGCCAACGCCTGACAGCGCACCTACCACCACCCTTTGCCACAGCGCCGGGTGGGCGGACGACGGCGGGACGCGCCGCCGTCGTCCGCCCACCTTGGGCGTTGAACGCACAAGCCCACCGCTGAATACTGGAAGATGGGGGGCCAAGCGAGGAGAGGCGGTGGTGGCAATGAGCGGCGGCGCAGGGGATTTTCGCAAGCGCCTGGAGCGTGCGGCCGAAGTCCGCTCATACCGTGGTGCCGGCATCAGCGCCGAGGAGGAAGCCGCGCTGGACGCCCTCGACGCGCAGGAGCGGGAGAAGCGCAAGAAAGTCAGCGATGCCGCCCGCGCGGAATACCTGGTCCGCGACGCCATGGCGCAAGGCAAGTTCGACAACCTGAAGTACGCGGGCAAGCCGATCCCGGGCCTGGGCGAATCGTACGATCCCGACTGGTGGGTGAAGGGGCTGATCCAGCGGGAGAACATCAGCGGCCTGGGCCCGGCGGCCATCCTGCTCCGCACTGAGGACGCCGAACTCGACGCCAGGCTGGACGCCCAGTACACCGAGCAGCAGGTCCGGGATATCCTGCAGGATTTCAACCGGCGGGTGATCGACGCCCGCCGCCAGCTCCAGGGCGGCCCGCCGGTGGTCACCAGGACCCGGGATGTGGAGGAGGAAGTGGAGGGCTGGCGCAGCCGCCGGACCGCGCGCGCGGTGGAGGCGCCTGCTGAGCCGGAGCCGGAGCGGTCCTGGTGGAAGCGCCTCTGGAAGGGCACGGGCTAGGCGGGAGGGTTTGCCCTCACGAACTGCTCGCACAAGGCGTTGTAGTACTTGCCGGTCTGGCCCCGGCGGGCCAGGCCAATCCTTCTGCACACCTGCTGCGACGCGGCGTTGGCCGGGATGGAAGTGCCAGCCGGGCTACGGCCTGTAGTTGGGATTGGGCCCAATCATCGAAGCGGGCGGCGGCGCGAACGGACCCGCCGGGTAGAGGGGTGCCACCTTGAGCATGTAGTTGGCCCACTGGGGCCCGGCAATCATGTACCCGTCAAGGCGGGGGTAGAACGTGCCGTTGATGGTGACGTTCTGCCCCGCCCGTTTTTGGCCTTCCAGGGCATCGCCGAAGAAGGACGCCGTGACCAGGCCGGTGGTGTAGCCAACCACCCAGGTGGACCCGTTGTTGTTCGAGGTTCCGGTCTTGGCGGCTGTCGGAACCTTGTCCTGCACCTTCGGGTTGATCCAGACGCCGGAACCCTTCTTCAGCACGTCCTGCAGTACCGAGTTGACGCCGCGGGCCACGTCGGGTTTGACGGCGTCGTGGCAGTCGGGTGCCTGGGCGGGCAGTTTTGCCCCGGCGGGATCAGCGACATCAACCAGGGCGATGGGAGCACAATAGCGGCCCTCCGTGGCGAAGGTGGCAAAGGCATTTGCCAGGGTGAGGGGTGCCACACCGGTGCCGCCGAGGAGGTTGCCCAGCTGATGCATGTTGACCGGGGTGCTGTCCAGGCCGCTGTGCAGCCCTACGGCGTCCACCATCTTCTGGATGCCGCAAAAGTCGAGCTGGGATGCCGAAGCGAAGGTGGCCGTGTTGATCGAGTTGTACAGGCCGTAATTGACGGGCATTGGGCGGTAGAAGCCGTCCTCCGCATTCTGCAGGTCATCGGCAGCGCCGAGGGCAGGGTTGGCCTGGGCCGTGCTGTACGCTCCCAGCACCTTCCCGCAGCTGTCCTTCCACGGGAACCCCAGCGGATAGACCCGCCGTGAGGCGTCCACTTCGGCGGTGAGCGACTTTCCCTCGTTCAGCCACTCCGCAAAGGTAAAGGGCTTCATGGTGGACCCGGGCTGGAACCCGCCGGCGCCGTTCAGGTCGTTGCCCTGGGCGTCCTTGGCATCCACGTTGAAATTCAGGTTGGTGTCGAACTTGCCTGGTTGCGGGAGGAAGACCGTGTTCTGGGCCATGGCCAGGATCTTGCCGCTGCCCGGTTGCAGGGTCAGCAGCGAGGCCGCCCACCGGTCCGGGTTCGCGCCCGCCGTTTCGTCCACCTGGGCCTGGGCGGCTGCCTGGAGCCTGCTGTCCAGGGTGGTGGTGATGGTGAGGCCGCCGCGGTAAAGCTTCCGTTCGCGGTCAGCCTCGGTGGGCCCGTAGGCGGGATTGTTCAGGATCAGATGGGAGATGTAGTCGCAGAAGTACGGCGCCATGGCAGCGTTGGCGCAGCCCTGCTGTTGCGGCGTGATCTTCAGCTGGATCGGGGTGGCTACGGCGGCATCGTACTGGGCCTGCGTGATCTTGCGCAGGCGCAGCATCTCGGACAGGACCTGGTTCCTGCGCACGATCGACTTATCAGGATTGGTGGCCGGGTTGTAGAGGGTGGGGCTGTTGACCACCCCGGCCAGCAAGGCGGCCTGGGGGAGGGTAAGGTCCTTCGCGGTGGTGCTGAAGAAGTAGCGTGCTGCCGCTTCAATCCCGTACGCGTTGCTGCTGAAGAACACAATATTGAGGTACCCCTCAAGGATTTGGTCCTTGGTGTACTTCTTCTCCAGCGTGACGGCCAGCTTCATTTCGCGCAGTTTGTCGCCCAGGTTCTTCTGCCCGTTCAGCACCACCGCGTCCGGCCTGTCCTGCGAAAGCTGCGCCTCGTTCAGGACGTTGGTGACGTACTGCTGCGTGATGGTGGACGCGCCCTGCTCGCCGCCCTTGGTCAGGTTGGACACCACTGCCCGCAGTATCCCCTGCGGGTCCACACCGGCGTGCTCGTAGAACCTGCTGTCCTCGATGGCGACAATGCCTTCCTTGATGAAGGGCGACATCTGGTCCAGCGGCACCTTCACGCGGTTTTCCGCGTAAAAGGTGGCGATTTGCTGCCCGTCGGAAGTGAGGACTTTGGTGGCCTGCGATGGCGGCTGCACGGTCAGTTCAGCGGGCAGGCTTTCGAAGAATCCGATCGAGGAACTGACCCCCATTCCCGCGGCTGCCACGGCCGGCACCACCAGGCTGGCCGCCAGCACGCCGCACATGGCACTCGCTGCGAGGAACCCCAGGATCCGTCCCAGAACTGTCCCAAAACCGAGCCTGCGCTTCCGCTTCCTTGCCATTCCTCAGCCCCCGCGCTCGAAGGTGGGATCAGGATACGCTCCCGCCGGGGAGCGAGCCAGAGCCGGAAAGGTCAGGATTTGGTCACGCCAGACCATTGACCAGCGATAGTTACCGACATATCGTTAACTATCGCTGAATCCACAGCGAACACGACAGTATGAAAGGACGATGCCACCATGAAAGGCATATTCGACGACAAACAACCGGGCCCTGAGTTCGGCAGGGGCCGCTTCGAGCGGGGGAGGGGCCACCGCGGCCCCCATGGGCACCGCGGTCCAGGCTTTGGTCCGGGGTTCGGGCCTGGTTTTGGCCCTGGATTCGGGCCGGGTTTTGGTCCGGGGTTCGGCCCCGGCTTTGGACGCGGCGGACGGCGGGCCAGCCGCGGTGATGTGCGCGCGGCCATCCTGTCACTCCTGGCGGAGGCGCCATCCAATGGTTACGGACTGATCAAGACCATTGCCGCCAAGACCGGCGGCGTGTGGCGGCCCAGCCCGGGATCCATCTATCCCACGCTCCAGCAGCTGGTGGACGAGGGCCTGATTGAGGCGCTCAGCGAAGGCCGCGGGACTGAGTTTGCCCTTACCGATGCAGGCCGCGCTTACGTGGCGGAACACGCGGAGGAAATGGAGAACGCGTGGAACGCTGAACCGGACAGCGCGGACCGGGACTTCCATCAGAGCATCGCCAAGCTCATGGGTGCCATCCACCAGTTCCGCGCCGGAGTGACCGGGGAACAGCGGGCTGCCGCCGTCGAAAAGATGGACGAATTGCGCCGCGCGCTCTACAAGATCCTTGCGGACTAGAAACGCAGACCTACGCGAAGGAGTCTTCCTTGGCGTGCCGTTCAGCCGGGGCAGCTGCGGTCGGGATGTGGGCCGCGGCGTGGCGCAGGGGATTGAATCCTGCTCCGATCTCACCGAATGCGTAGGCAGTCTCTGCGTGCTCGGACAGGTCCACGCCGGCGGTCTCGGCCTCGTGGCTGACCCGGAAGCCCACCGTCTTGTTGATGATCCGGGCAATGACCGCGGTTCCAACACCGGACAACAGGAGGGTGATGATGACGGCGGCTGTCTGGGCAATGAGCTGCTGGACTCCGCCGCCGTAGAAGAGGCCGCCGCCCTGGCCGTTCACGGGAAGGGCGATCAAGCCCAGGGACAGGGTGCCGATGAGGCCGGCGCCCAGGTGGACACCCACCACGTCCAGGGAGTCGTCGAGGCCAAAGCGGTATTTGAGGTCCACGAATACGCAGCAGGCCGCGCCGGCCACCAGGCCCAGGCCGATAGCGGCCACGGGGCTGATGTTGGCGCAGGAAGGGGTGATGGCCACCAAGCCGGCAACCACGCCGGAGGCGGCGCCCAGGGATGTGGGGTGTCCGTGGCGGACCTTCTCCGTGACCAGCCAGCTGAGCATGGCGGCCGCGGGTGCCACCAGGGTGTTGATCCAAATGAGGCCGGCCTGTTCGACGCTGGTGGCGGCCCCCCCATTGAAGCCAAACCAGCCGAACCACAGGATCGCGGCGCCGAGCATGATGAAAGGCAGGTTGTGGGGGCGGTGGTTGGGGTCCTTCGCGAACCCGTGGCGCTGGCCAACGATCACGGCCAGCACCAGGGCAGCCGTTCCCGAACTGATTTCCACCACGGCACCGCCGGCGAAATCGATGACCTGGCCGAAGATTTCCGTGACGGCACCCCCTGCGCTCATCAGCCCGCCGCCCCAGATCATGTACGCGAGCGGGCAGTAGATCACCGTGATCCACACCGGCACGAACAGGGCCCAGGCCCCGAACTTGGCGCGGTCGGCGATGGCGCCGCTGATCAGGGCAACGGTGATGATGGCGAATGTTGCGCTGTACCCGGCCTTGAGGAGGTCCGGTGAACCCATGAGGTTCTGCAGGCCAAAGCTGGTGAAGGGATTGCCGAAGAGGCCCAGCACGCCGTCGCCGGTGGTCATCGAGTAGCCCCACAGAACCCAGACAACGCCAACAATCCCTGCCGAGATGAAGCTCATCATGATCATGTTGAGGGCGGCCTTGGCGCGGGTCATGCCGCCGTAGAAGAGGCCAAGGCCCGGGGTCATCAGCAGGACCATGGCTGCCGAGATCATCAGCCAGACGTGTTGGGCAGTGATTTCCACCGGTGGGTCCCTTCGCAACGTGAACGTGGTGCAGGGGCCCGATTGGCCCCATGGCATTTCCCCGGGTTCCATTTTTGGCGGTGTGTGTTTCAGCCAATGCCGCTTAAAGTTGCGGCCACGTTACACAAATCGCCCGTGCGTGAAGTTCACGTATCGGCTATGTTTCGGGCATGTAAACGGCGCCTCTTCCGCCGCCGGCCTCCGGACGCCCCGGCCCCGCCCGATGCCTGCCATCACGGGCGCAGGCCGCCCGCCCCAGGTGAGACCCGGCGTCGTCCGCTCTTTCGGCCGTCTGTTTCGAAGCTATGAACGGCGCCTCACGCGATCAGAACGTGCGGGCGTTGGCCAGGACGGGCAGCTTCGTGCGGACGTCGTCCACCGTTGAGGGATCAATGTCGACGACGGCGAGTTCCGGCTTGCCGCCCAGCGCCACCACCGCCTTGCCCAGGGGGGTGATCACGGCGCTGTGCCCGATGCCGGTGGGTGCTGTGCCCGCCGGGCCGGCGCCCACTGTTTCGGGGTCGCCTTGGCCGCAGGCGACCACAAAAGTGGTGCTGTCCAGCGCCCGGGCGCGCACCAGCAGGTCCCACTGCTCCGCCTTGCCCTCACCGGCACCCCAGGAGGCGCACACGATGTTCACCTGGGCACCAGCGTTGGCGTTGGCGGTGAACAGGCCCGGGAAACGGACGTCGTAGCAGGTCGCCAGGCCGAACACGGTACCGTCCAGTTCGAAGGTTACCGGTGCCTCCCCGGCCTCGACGGTCCGGGACTCGGCGAAACCGAAGGCGTCAAAAAGGTGGACCTTGTCATAGGACGCCTCCACTCCGGGCCCGGTGACCAGCAGTGTGTTACGGACCCGGCCGTCCTTTCCCGGAGTGAACATGCCGGCCACGATCGTGAGGTCCAGCTCCTTCGCCATCCTGCGGACTTCGCTGGCCCACGGGCCGTCAACGGGCTCGGCAATGTCCTTCAGGGAGTGGCCGAAGGCGCGCATCGTCGCTTCGGGGAAAACCACCAGCTGGGCGCCGGCGTTGCTGGCCTGGGCAGCGTACTCCCACACCAGCTCAAGGTTGGCTGCTGTGTCGGCACTGCTGATGATCTGGGCTACGGCGATACGCATGGAAGAAACTCAATCTGTGGGTAACGGAAAAGGGGTGCCCGGGTAGGTTGACCCGGGCACCCAAGGCGGTCCGGCGACGGCTACTGCCTGTAACCTTCAACCTCGCTGATGGGGCGGGCTTCGGCGTCGTTCGGGTTCTCGCCCGAATCCTTCTTGGCCCGCCGTTGACGCAGCAGGTCCCAGCACTGGTCCAGGCTTTCTTCCACATACTTGAGCCGTGCCTGGTCCGGGGCCTGCCCGCCCCCCGAGCCCTCACGCAGTGAGTGCTCCTCCTCCACGAGGGCCTGGATGTGCGTCAAAATGTCCTGATCATTCATGGCTTCCCCTTACTCCGGTCCGGTCTCCTTCAGCGTACGTATCAGGTGCTGAAGGAGCCAGCCCCTGAGCTGTACCATCAACTTCATGCCCACTGCGCTCGATATGGCAGGTCCCATCCTGGAAGTGCTCACCTGGTTGTGCCTGCCCGCCGGGCTGGGACTGCTCTTCTACACCGGATTCCTCCGCCGCTTCGTGCACCCGTGGGACATGGCCGAGGCCGTGGTGTACTCCGATTCCACCGGTGTTGGCTTCCGCTGGTTTGACCGGAAGCACCAGGTGCACAACGCCCCGATGTCCCCGTACGACATCAAGGACATGGCCGCGGGAGACACCCTGCCCATCTATTACCACCCCAAGCGTCCAACGCAGTGGCAGACCACCAGGCCGGAGGAAGCCGGGAGGACGGCCTCGGTCCTGGGCCGGTGCCTGACGGCGATAGGCGCCGTGGCCCTGCTGGCCGGCTTCGTCCTGCCCATGTTCTAGCTGGCCGGTACGGGTCCAGCTGGCCGGGACCGTTCTAGCTGACCAGCACCACCACAATGCCCAGGCACCCCAGGGCGAGCCCGGCGAAGGCGGTCCAGAGCACAGCGGGCAGGTCGGCCTCGATGCTTTCGCCGGCCAGCCCGTGCGACCTCGCCTGGTAGCGGCGGCGCTGCGTGAGGTAAATGGCCAGGGCGGCGCCGCCGGAAATCACCGGCAGCATCAGGATGGGCGGCCCATAGGTGGGAAGCCAGCGCAGGAAGAAGGCGCTGGCCGTCACCAGCGCCAGCATGGTCCGGCCCCAGGCGAGGGCCGTCCGCTCCGGCTGGAGGCCGGGATCGCCGTGGGGGCTGGGGCCGCTGGATGCCACGGAATCAGCGCCAGAGAATGAAGACCAGTACGACGGCGGCAGCCAGCGCGCCTGCCCCGGCCAGCAGGGGCACAAAGAGCGGCAGCGGCAACGGCGCCTTGTTCCGCATGCTGCGCTCCACCCGGAGCCACCGCATGGCGGCGCCGCCACTGAGCATCATGCCCAGCAGAAGCAGCAGGACGGCCAGGCCTTTCCGGACAGGCTCAATGAAAAGGCCCGAAGTGAACGCCTCGATGGCAATGCCACCCGCCAGCAGCGCAAGCGACGTCCGGATCCAGGCCAGGAAGGTGCGTTCGTTCGCCAGCGTGAAGCGCGGGTCCGGTTCCTCGCCGCCGGGCAGCAGCCGTTCCGCCATCCTCCCGCGCGACGGCGGGACCGTTGGCCGGGGCGGCTGCTCACTGTTGATCACCGGGCCAGTTTAGCCGTGGCCGGTGCCGCCCTGCCGGTCAGGACGCGGGGTGCAGCACGGCTTTGCCGGCCAGGTGTTCCCCGATGGGCAGGGCGGCGGTTGCGGCCGGGGAGGGGGCGTTCAGGACGTGGATCATCCTGTCCGTCTCCGCCAGCAGGAAATCGTGCAGGAGCGTTCCGTCCCGGCGCACCGCCTGTGCCCGGATGCCTGCCTCGTACGGCAGCAGGTCCGCCTTGGACAGGCCGGGGGCGTATTTGCGGCATTCCTGGAGGTAGCTGCCCTTGAACAGCGAGTTTCGGACTTCGCGCACTGCGGTGGCGGCGTTGGACCTTGCCACGTGCCACAGCCCGGGAAAGCGCAGATAGCGGCCCACGTCCTTGAGGTCCACGGAGAATTTGGGGTAGCCCTCCCGGGCCAGGCCCAGGACCGCATTGGGTCCCACAGTGATGCTGCCGTTGATGGTGGGAGTGAGGTGCACCCCCAGGAAGGGCAGGTCCGGATCCGGTACGGGGTAGATCAGGTGGGTCACATAGTCCCACTTGGATTCCGGGAGCTCGAAGTACTCCCCGCGGAAAGGAATGATCTGGACATCAATCTTCATGCCGGCCATTTCCGCCACGCGGTCCGACTGCAGGCCCGCACACGCCACCAGGCGGCGGCACGAGTAGGCGGCCTGGCCCGTGGCAACCTCCACGCGGTCCGAATGCTCCACGATCGAGCCCACGGTGGCTCCGGTGATGACCCGCCCGCCGGCAGCGGAGATGAGGTCGGCCAGCTTCCGCGCCACTTCCCCGTAGTCCACGATGCCGGTGCTCGGAATGAACAGCGCGCCCAGTCCCGAAACGTTGGGCTCGCGCCTATTGAGTTCCGCCTGGTCGAGGCGCTCGCAGTCCAGCCCATGGACGGCCGCGCGTTCCTCCAGCCGGCCCAGCAGGTCCAGCTCCACGGCCGAGGTGGCCACGAGCAGCTTGCCCGGCTCGGCGAACCTGATCCCGTGCTCCCGGCAGAACTCCTTGGTTTGTTGCGCTCCGGCCTTGCTGAACCGGGCCTTGAGGCTGTCCGGGGCGTAGTAGATGCCGGAATGGATAACGCCGCTGTTGTGCCCGGTCTGGTGCGAAGCCAGGGAACCCGCGGCCTCGAGCAGGACCAGGGAGGCTCCCGGTTGCCTCTGCAACAACTGGTAGGCAGTTGCAAGGCCTACGATGCCGCCACCAATAACGCAGTAGTCCACCCGCTCCACAGGACCCGCCTTTCGTCGTGGCTAGATTTTAGCCACGCTCCCGCTGCTTTATCCGCCGCTGCGGGGTGCAAACATGATCACGGCGACGCCCAGCAGGCAGACCAGGGATCCGGCGACGTCCCACCGGTCCGGGCGGAAGCCGTCAAATGCCATGCCCCACACCAGGGAGCCGGCAACGAACACTCCGCCGTAGGCCGCCAGGATCCGCCCAAAATGGGCGTCCGGCTGGAGCGTGGCCACGAAGCCATAGACGCCCAGCGCGATCACGCCGAGCCCCGCCCACCACCAGTCCCTGCCCTCGCGCACGGCCTGCCACACCAGCCAGGCGCCGCCGATTTCAGCGGCAGCGGCCAGCACGAACAGCACGATGGTCTTGAAGACAGCGACAGTTTCACCCGGAGTACCCACCCAGCCATCATCCCAGCCGGGAATGCAGCTGCCGGCAGCACCGTTGGGGGAAGTATGGAGCGCATCGGATTCCTTTCATTCGGCCACTGGGGCCCCGGCCAGGGTTCCCAAACCAGGACGGCGGCGGATGCCCTTCTCCAGGGCATCGAACTTGCGGTCGCCGCCGAAGAACTCGGAGTGGACGGCGCGTTCTTCCGTGTCCACCACTTCGCCCGGCAGCAGGCATCGCCCTTCCCCCTCCTGTCAGCCATCGCGGCCCGCACCAGCCGCATCGAAATTGGCACGGGTGTGATCGACATGCGCTACGAAAACCCGCTGTACATGGCAGAGGAAGCGGCCGCGGCAGACCTGATCAGCGGCGGCAGGCTGCAGCTTGGCATCAGCCGTGGTTCACCCGAGCCCGCCCTGCAGGGCGCGTCCGCGTTCGGCTACCGGCCGCAGCCGGGGGAGACCGATGCGGACATGGCCCGCCGCCACACCGACACCTTCCGCAAAGCCATTACCGGCGCCGGGGTGGCCCAGGCCGATCCCCGCTACGCGGGCGGGGCCACCGGACTACTCCCGGTCCAGCCCCAGTCCCCGGGGCTGGCGGAACGGATCTGGTGGGGTGCCGGCAGCCGGAAGACCGCCGTATGGGCCGCGGAACTCGGGATGAACCTGATGAGCTCCACCCTGCTCACGGAGGACACCGGGGTCCCGTTCCATGAACTCCAGGCCGAGCAGATCCAGCTGTTCCGGGAGGCGTGGGCCGCGGCGGGCCATGCCCATGCGCCGAGGGTTTCGGTGAGCCGCAGTGTCCTGCCCATCGTGGATGATGAGGACAAGTACTTCTTTGCCGGAAGCGAGCTCCGCGATGGCCGTGACCAGGTGGGTGTCATTGACGGGTTGACGGCCAGGTTCGGCAAGAGCTACGTGGGGCCGCCGGACCTCCTGGCGGAGCAGCTCGCCGCCGATACCGCGGTGCAGGCTGCGGACACGCTCCTCCTGACCGTTCCTAACCAGCTGGGCGTGGAGTTCAACGCCAAGCTTTTGGGCAACATCGCAAAATACGTGGCCCCTGCCCTGGGATGGAGCCGAAAGGACGCCGGGAACCTTTTGTGAGACCGAACCGTTACTCTTAAGAGTGCGGCGTGGGGGCTTCGCGCCCACCAACTAGCGTGTGACTGCGGAACGGTCATATGACGGAGAGAGAGAAATATGGCTCGCACCGCTCTAGGCTTACCCGTATGATCCGGCTACGACAGCTGGCCCAGGCGGCCTCAGTGCTCACTACCCCTTTGGCGCCCGAAGATATCCTGGCGCTGTTCAACCCTGTCTACTCGGCCCGGCAGTTGCGCGGCGTGGTCACCCGGGTGGTCCAGGAGACCGCCCAGTCGGCCACGATCTTCTTCCGCCCGGGCCGTGGCTGGAAGGCGCACCTGGCAGGCCAGTGGGCCCGCATCGGCGTAGAACTCGACGGCGTTCGCCACTGGCGCTCCTACTCCCTCAGCGCTCCCGCCGGCAAGGACCCGGCCATCACGGTCACCGATGTCGGCGCCGTGTCCGGCACCCTGGTGCGCACCACGAAGCCCGGGGACGTGCTGTTCCTGGCCCCGCCCCAGGGCGACTTCGTGCTCCCTGAGCACCCGCGCCCCCTGCTCATGGTCACAGCGGGCAGCGGCATCACCCCGGTGATGTCCATGATCCGTACCCTCGTTCCCCGCCGCCCGGATGCCGACGTCGTCCTGGTCCACTCGGCCCGCACGCCGGATGACAGCCTGTTCCGCGAGGAGCTGGCCGAGCTCGCGGACCAGTTCCCCAACTTCCGGCTGGCGCACTGGTACACCGGCGAGCAGGGCCGCATGGACTTTTCCAGCACCAAGGAGCTGGACGCGATCTGCCCCGACTGGAAGGAACGGGCAGCCTACGCCTGCGGTCCGGACAGTTTCCTGGACGACGCAGAAGCGCTCTGGAAGCGGGCACTGACCGCCAAGGCTCCCGGCTCCGACGTCGCCGTGGCGGGCGACCCCGGCAACCTGATGATCGAGCGCTTCAACACCACGTTCAACGCGGGCGTAGGGCACGACGGCGGCCTGGTCACCTTCGAAGCCTCCGACCGCGAGGTGCAGGCCGACGGCGACACCCCCATCCTGGACGTCGGCGAGGACGCCGGGGTGCTGATGCCCAGCGGCTGCCGGATGGGCATCTGCCACAGCTGCCTCACACCGCTGCTTGCCGGGCAGGTCCGGGACCTGCGTACCGGGGAAATCCATGGCGAACCCGGCCAACTGATCCAAACGTGTGTCTCGGCAGCCGCCGGACCCGTAAACCTCGAAATCTGAGGAGCACCACGGAATGTCTGTAATCACCCCTACCAAGGTCACGCCCGCGGGAAGCTCGAGAACGCGCCCCGGGAAGCTCGCCGAATCGGGCAGCCCCACCGTCCGGCCGCCGGCGGCCGCGCACCTCAGCGACGAGCAGGTAGCGGAGCTGGGCCGCGAGCTCGACGCCATCCGGGATGAAGTCCTGGCCAAGCGGGGCGCCGAGGATGCTGCCTACATCCGCCGGATGATCAAGATCCAGCGCGGGCTCGAGATCTCCGGCCGGGCCGCCCTCCTGGTCAGTAAGAACAAGGCTGCCTGGGTCACCGGTACCACCTTGCTGAGCCTGGCCAAGATCCTGGAAAACATGGAACTGGGCCACAACATCCTGCACGGCCAGTGGGACTGGATGCGGGACCCGGACATCCACTCCACCACCTGGGAATGGGACTTCGTCACGCCGTCGCGTTCCTGGCAGCACACCCACAACGACCTGCACCACCGCTGGACCAACGTGGTGGGCAAGGACAACGACGTCGGATACAACCTCCTGCGCATGGATGAGCAGCAGCCGTGGAAGCCCATCAACCTGGCCAACCCGCTGTTCAACGCCATCCTGGCCCCGGTCTTCGAGTGGGGCATTGCCATCTACGACCTTGAGCTGACCGAGTATAAGGAAGGCACCAAGTCCAAGGAGGCCCTGCACAAGGACCTCAAGGCGCTCGGCAAGAAGGTTGTCACCCAGTTCACCAAGGACTATGCAGCAACCCCGGCGGTCGCCATGCTCACCGGGTCCGCGAAGCAGGCCCTCTTCGGCACGATCGCAGCCAACGCCATCCGCAACGTCTGGGCCCACGCGGTGATCTTCTGCGGCCACTTCCCGGAGGGAACCGACACCTTCACGGAAGAGATGGTGGACGGCGAAACCCGCGGTGACTGGTATGTCCGCCAGATGATCGGCTCAGCCAACATCTCGGGCTCGAAGTTCATGCACCTCATGACGGGCAACCTCTCACACCAGATCGAGCACCACCTCTTCCCGGACCTGCCCTCGAACCGGTACGCCGAGGTGGCGCCCAGGGTCCGCGAGATCTGCCAGCGGTACGGCCTGAAGTACACCACCGGGCCGCTGCTGAAGCAGGTCGGCTCCTCCTGGGCAAAGGTCTTCAAGCTCGCGCTGCCTGGAAAGGCTGCCCGCGCCTAGGTCCGGAATCCCCGCAACGCAGAAGTGACCCGGCCAGGCCGGGTCACTTCTGCGTTAAGCGCCCGCTACCGCCGGGTGCCGGGAGCCAGGAGCATGTGGTCCAGCTTGGGCAGTGCCTGCCGAAGCCGGTGGTCGGCGCGGTCAAGGACCTCCTCGGCGTGCGACAGCTCCGTGTCTGCCAGTTCGATGCGTGCCGAGCCCTGCAGCCGGTGGCCCGACCACCGCAGCTGCAGGTGCTGGACGCCGAGGACGCCCGTCGTCCCCTCCAGCGCGGACTGGGCACGCGACACCAGCTCCGGTTCGATGCCATCCATAAGCCGCCGTCCGATACTCCGAATGGTGCCCCACAGCAGCACCATGATGGCTGCGGAGATGATCAGCCCAACGATCGGGTCCGCCAGCGGAAAACCGAGCATGACGCCGACGGCGCCGATCACCACGGCCAGCGAGGTGAAGCCGTCCGTCCGGGCGTGCACACCGTCTGCCACCAGCGCGGCGGAACCGATCCTGCGGCCCACCCGGATGCGGTAGATGGCCACGGCTTCGTTTCCTGCAAAACCGATCAGGCCCGCGGCCATGACCCAGCCCAGGTTCTGCAGCGGCTGGGGATGGATCAGCCGGTCCACTGACTGCCAGCCGGCAACGACGGCGGAAAGGGCCACCACGGCCACGATGAACAGGCCTGCCAGGTCCTCCGCCCTTCCGTAGCCGTACGTGTACCGGCGGTTGGCGGCCCTGCGCCCCAGGATGAAGGCAACCCACAGGGGTACCGCGGTCAGGGCGTCGGAAAAGTTGTGGATGGTGTCCGCCAGCAGGGCCACCGAGCTGCTGAACAGGACCACCAGGAATTGCAGCACGGTCGTGGCCAGCAGGACGAACATGCTGATCTTCAGCGCCCGGATGCCCTCGCTGCTGGCCTCCATGGCGTCGTCAATGGAATCGGCGGCATCGTGCGTGTGCGGAACGAACAGTTCGAACAGCCAGCCCTTGAAGCCGGAGTGGTGGTGGCCGTGCCCGTCGTGGTCATGATCGTGCGGGTGGTCGTGACCGTGGTCGTGGTGGTGCTCATGACCGTGGTCGTGTCCGCCGTGCCCCTCCTCATGGGGGTGACTGTGCGTGTGTGTCGACTCCTGGTGCGGCCCGCTCATGAGGCACTCCTTTGCGCAGAATGGTTGGTGATGCGGTGGTGTGCCGGCTCTCCGCCAAGGGCGTGTTCGGCCTGGAAGATCGCATCCGCCACCAGTTGCCGTGCATGCTCGTTTTCCAGCCGGTAGAGCACACGCGTCCCGTCCTGCCGCGTGGACACCATCCGGGCCAGGCGCATTTTCGCCAGGTGCTGGGACACGGCGGCAGGGGACTTGCCCACGACGTCCGCCAGGGCGCCCACCGCCATCTCGCCGTCCCGGAGCGCCAAAATAATCCGCACCCTGGTAGCGTCGGCCAGCATGGCGAAGACCTCCACCGCCAACTCCACGTATTGGCTGTCCGCGCCCAGCGAGCAAGCATTCTTATCTGCATTCATGCGCATATATTGTCACAGCTGCCGCCGCAACGCACTTTGGCAACGTCCGCCGTCGCCGCAAAACGCTCCCCGCCCGGAGCCGGCCGCCCTAGAGTAGGAGATGCGTGGCACGGCGCTCTGCCTGCCGCCTGGCCAGTCTCGAAAGGAATTCATCCCCGATGGCTTTAATCACCGTTGGCACTGAGAACAGCACTGATATCGAGATCTACTACGAGGACCACGGCTCAGGACAGCCCGTGGTGCTGATCCATGGCTACCCCCTGGACGGGTCATCCTGGGAAAAGCAGGCTGCTGCCCTGCTGGGTGCCGGCTACCGTGTCATCACCTATGACCGCCGCGGTTTCGGCAAATCCAGCAAGCCCGCCGGGGGATACGACTACGACACCTTCGCGGCGGACCTCAACACCCTGCTGACCACCCTGGACCTGAACGACGTGGTGCTGGTGGGCTTCTCCATGGGCACCGGCGAAGTCGGCCGCTACCTGGGCACCTACGGCTCCGCACGCGTGGCCCGGGCAGCGTTCCTCGGATCCCTGGAGCCCTACCTGCTCAAGGCCGACGACAATCCCGACGGCGTCCCCCAGGAGGTGTTCGACGGCCTTCTGGAAGCAGTCACGGCCGACCGCTACGCCTTCTTCACCGAATTCTTCAAGAATTTCTACAACTCCGACACCTTCCTGGGCACCCCGCGCCTGAGTCAGGAAGTCATGAATGCGGGCTGGAACCTTGCCGTCGGCTCGGGGGCAACGGCTTCCGTTGCCGCCCAACCCACCTGGCTCACGGACTTCCGCCAGGACATCCCCAAGATCGATGTCCCGGCCCTGATCGTGCACGGCACCGCGGACAACATCCTGCCCATTGACTCCACCGGCCGCCTGTTCGCCAAGGCGCTGCCCAGCGCTGAGTACGTGGAGATCGAGGGTGCCCCGCACGGCCTGCTGTGGACGCACGCCGCGGAGGTCAACGAGGCCCTGCTGGACTTCCTGTCGAAGTAGCGCCAGTGCGCGTCCGACGGCGGCACGGGCCGCCGCCGGACGCGTCACCGCTGCCGGGGGCTGCCGGGAGTTACGGTTCGATTCCCGGCGGCCGGCTCAGCAGTGGGATTTGCCCGGTATTTGGGGCTCCTGTGAAACAGCCGCCGCCGGGCACAGCTGCCCGGCAAGGGCCTTCAGTTCCTTCGGATGGAAAGGTTTGGTGAGGTAGCCGGCAGCCCCTGACGCCATGCCGGCCAGCACGTCGTCTTCCTCGGAGCGGGCCGTCAGGAAGAGCAAGGGTGCGGTGGTGAGGACGCGGATGGCGGGCCACCACGTGCCCGTCCATGTCGGGAAGCCCAAGGTCCAGGGTGACCAGGGCGATGGCGGGATCAGACGCCGCGGCGATGCCCTCCGCACCTGTTCCCACCGCGGTGACCTTGAACCCCGCGCGGGACAGGACCACCGAGATCAGGCCCCGGATGTCGTCGTCATCCTCCACGACAAGGCAAACACGCTGCTGTTCCATTTGAGCCCCCCGGCGAAAAGTTGGCACCAGTCTACTGGTGGCAGGACACGTTGGCGCAGACCGCCGCCCTAGCTGTACTAACCCGGTTGGTTGGTGACGCGGCTGGCGGGTGAGGCGCCTTTGAGTGCAGTGTGTGGCCTGCGCTGATTGTAGTACTCGATGAAGTCGGGGTAGCAGGATTGCCGTTCGGCTTCTGAGCT